>VBFH01000109.1 GCA_005883575.1 Chloroflexota bacterium
TGAAGACCCTTGATCGTCTGGCCGAAGCCGATGTGCGGGCGGTTCTCGTCGCGGCGATCGAAAGGGGAGTGAACGATCACGAGATTGGGGCGATAGTCGATTTCGGGATCCGTCACGCGGCGGTGTTCGGAGTCAACTTCCAGCCGGCGTTCCGAGCCCAAAGGCATATAGCGATGGACCCAATGAGCCGGATGACGATCCCGGATGTGCTGAAAGGGCTGGAGGCGCAGACAGCGCGTCGATTTCAGGTGAGCGACTTCGTACCCGTGCCCTGCTGCATGCCGACGTGCAACTTCGTCACCTACGCGCTCCTGAGCGGCGATTCCGTCACGCCCATCACGCGGCTCGTGGACGTGCAGGGTCACCTCGATTACTTGAAGAACAAGACCCTCGCGACGTTCGACGCCGAGATCCTGGCCACGCTCGAACGGCTCTGGAGCTCCTCCGCCACGGTGGGCTCGGAGGCCGCCGCCGCGGACGTGCATCGAACCCTCGCTGGACCGACCCCAAGCTGTCCGGCATGTCACGCGGGCCTCCCGCTCTCCGGCCATCGGTCGACTGACCTGGCGCGTCATGTCTTTATGGTCAATACGCGTGACTTCATGGATCCGTGGACCTTCAACGTCAAGAACGTGATGAAGTGCTGCGTCGAGTTCCTGGTCCCTGACGGCCGGATGATTCCTTTTTGCGCCTACAACTCGGCCGGCTACCGCAAGCGGGTGATGGCCGACCTGCACGCGACCGTGCGCTCGACGCGCGGCGTTCGCGCCACCCTGCGTTAGACGGCCGCAGGTACGATTTCGATCCAAGTGGGTTACTTCGAACATCCTGCGCGCGCCCGGAAGGAGCGCAGGACGCTGATGGGCATGGATCCCCGACCCAGAGCTATGCCCAGAGCCACCTTGCCGGTGGGCATACGGGTTGGCGCCTAGTATCGATTAGAGCCAGAGGTCCCGAAACCCTCCAGTCGGCAGGCCGCGGTTGTAGTCGAGCGCGTCGCCGGGGGGTACGCTCCGGTTGGGCCCGGCGGGAGATGGGAGGCTTGTAGAGGGCATGGGAAGCAGTCCTGCAGGGCAGTCGATTTCGGGGCAACCTGGTGAATCCACGGACGCTGGGCAGCCGGTAGCAGCAAACGGAAAACCCGTCTTGATCGTCAACCCCGCCGCGGCCGCGGGCCGGACCGGCCGCCGCTGGCCGGCAATCGCTGAGTTGGCGCGCGCTTCGGGCCTCGACTTCGACGCCGTCTTGACGGTGCGTCCTGGCGACGCTACTGAGATCGCGCGCAAGGCGGTGCGCGAGTCGCGCCCGCTGGTAGTGGCCGTGGGCGGCGATGGCACGCTCAATGAGGTCGTCAACGGCTTCTTCGAGGGCGCTCGGCCGATTGCCACCTCAAGCACGTTGGGGCTGCTCCAAATCGGGACCGGGGGCGACACACGGCGTACTTTGGGGATCCCGATCGAGATAGCGGCGGCGATCCGGGTACTGACCGAGGGGTACCCGCGCCTGATCGATACCGGCCGAGCCACACTTGGCGCTCAGGTCTACCACTTCGTGAACATCGCGGAGGCCGGGATCGGCGCCGAAGTCTCCGAGCGCGTCAACCGGATGTCCAAATACCTCGGCAGGACTACTTATCTATTGGCCACCCTTAGTTCGTTGGCGGGCTGGAGGCACAAGCCGCTTCGGGTATCGGTGGACGGCGGCATCCGCCGGGAATTCATCGGGCAAGCAGTTGTGGTGGCCAACTGCCAGTACTACGGCGGCGGCATGCGGATCGCGCCTCGAGCGGCCCCGGACGACGGTGTCTTCGACGTGATCGTGGCAGGGCCGATCGGCAAGTTGGAGGCCATACTCAAGGCGCGCAAGCTCTACAGCGGGACCCACTTCGAAGACGTCGGGCTGAGGCACAAGCTCGAGCTCCTGCAGGGCGCCAGGGTGGAGGTCAGCTCCCCCGACGTTGTGCTCGTGCAGCTGGACGGAGAGGTGGTCGGCCAGCTGCCCGCCACCTTCGAGGTCGTTCCCCAAGCGCTGCGCTTCATGGTTCCG
Source organism: Chloroflexota bacterium (assembly GCA_005883575.1). Taxonomy (GTDB): domain Bacteria; phylum Chloroflexota; class Dormibacteria; order Dormibacterales; family Dormibacteraceae; genus 40CM-4-65-16. The sequence goes on from VBFH01000109.1 coordinate 2,047, forward strand.
AAGGCTTGACGCGCGGGCGGCGTCATCAGAACCCCCCAATACCGGGCCTCGGGCCGACTTCGACCTGGTCGTAATCGGCGCTCGCAATAGTCGGCAGCCGGGTCGCCCTGGCGGCGGGCAAGCTCGCCCGAGCGAGCGGCTTACGGCTCTACATGCTCTTCAATCGAAGACAGGTTCGTGGATGACTGCGGAACCAACGGCGGAGGCGTCATCAAGTCGGCCGCGATGGGTCCTAATGAGGTCGAGAATACGCTGCGCGCGACTTCGAGCCGGTCGTACACGTGTGTTTACGGAGACAGCCCGGAAGTAGGCGCTGGTTTGTGAACTCATTTGGTCGGCTTCGCCGAATCGACTGCGACCCTTCGGGCGAAATCTACTGCGAACCCATTTGCGAAGCTTCCGGTCGAGGTCGCCAAGAATCGCGAGATGTCGTCGGAACGATTGGCTAAGTCTTTGAGACTCCTTGGCCTTGCTCTTGGCCTGACGTTGACGCTCCTGCTGGGCGCCAGCGGCACAGCGGAAAACGAGGCTATGGCGGGGTCAGTCTCTCAGGGCGCGGCCGCGTGCACAGAGAGGACGTCTCGCCAACTGGTCGAGTCGTTCATCAGTAGTTTCAACAAGGGGGATACCGCCCAGCTCGACCGACTGTTTAGTCCGGACGTCTTCGACTGGTACTCAACTGACGCACCAGGCGCACGTGTGAACCAGGAGGCCTACGACCGAGCAGGTTTGATGGCTTACTTCGCGGAGCGGCACCGAGAGCACGAACAGCTAAAGCAGGAATCGTTCCAATTCAACGGCGAGTCGGCTGGCGGACTTGGAGTTGTAGGCAACTTCGAGTTCGAGTTGACACGAATGGCCGATGGGCTCGCGCCGACCTCGTATAGCGGAAAAGGCGTCATAGCCTGCTGGAGCAATCCTCACACGATCGTCAGATGGAGCATGGGCCGTGAGCCCTTTCTACGGGCCCGCCTGCTCCTCTATGTTTCGCTCGCCAGCCTTGTGCTTGCTGCGCTGGCAGTTGGTCTTGTAATCCTGTTCCGGTGGGGGAGGACACGGCCTCCGCCCTACCGTGACACGCGCCCGGCGAGCAAGGTTGTGATGCGTTCGCGGATCGTCGGCGTGGTGAGACCTCGGATGTCGAGTGTCGTGCGGCGGCGGGTGATGTCGTCCGGGGTCAGCGCCCATTCTTGTTCTGCCGCGTAGGGAACCTGTCCCCAGACGTCAGGCCCTTCGGGGTGGATCCGCTCGGCCGCGCCCGGATAGGCGAGCACCCGGTCGGCCTCGCTGCCGTACAGGTGGGTCAAATGGGTCCAGACGTCCGCTTCCAAGGCCTCCGGGCGGGGCGGTAGCGGCCCCGCTCCCGGCAGCGAGTCATGCCGGAGCTCGGGGGGCTTCCCGGGGAGGCGGCGTAGCACGTCGCGAGCGATCTGGCGGTGGGTGGTCAGCTTGCCGCCCGCGACCGAGACCACTCCCTTCGACCCGACGTG
>VBFH01000068.1 GCA_005883575.1 Chloroflexota bacterium
TAGCGCGTGCTGCGAACGCAACGATCGCTTCAAAACCGGCCTCGACGGCGGTGCCAAGAAAAAACGACGCGCTGAGAAGCCTCAGGACGCCCGGAACAGAGTCGCCCAGACGCGTAACACCTGCTCAACGACCGACAGATGAGACCTACAATCTTTTCGGCCGGTTTGGAGTCGGCACCCCGCGGTGGCACTCGTCGCCACGGGAATCAGAGTTGCGGAACTCTCACTTAGGGTGGATCCGTTTTCGGGGTCCGGTCAGCCCCTTCGGCTTGTCGCTCTCGCCGTGGCCGCGAAGGTCGACGGACACGACCCGATGTTTGGCTTTGAAGTGGTCGTGTTGTGGCTTGAAGTAGGATCGGTTGCAGGTCCAGCCGTGCATGAATACGAAGGCCGGCTCGCCCTTGCCTTCAGCGACGTACGCCAGTCTCACGCCATCGCGCTGTAGGACAGTCATGTCCCCTCCTCCGAGAGCATCCCTCGGGCACGTGGCGGATGCCATAACCGCCACCCATTAGGCAACACTAAGCGTCCTCCACCAGCGCCGCAAGGCCGCCCTACGACGCCGCCCCGAGGATCGCCTCCAAGCTGCGCCTCCGGGCAGGTTTTCATGTCCCTGACCGGCAAATTGAAGGAGCGGACGATGTTCGGCTTTGACGTGTGCCAAACCGATTTCGGCCAAACGGGCTTTTCGCCCGTCTGCCCACGACTGGCCGTTTGTCAGAAAACCGTATTGCGCGCTTCGGTAAGCGCAAGAGACCGGTCAACCGAAAACTCCTATTGCCGATCTCTCGAAAAGAGAGTAAGCAAAGGTCCGGAGCGGTCGCCACTCCAGCCGAACTGGGAGCTCGGAGGTGGTCGCGAAGACACAATTTCCGGATTGAATGTCTTGGATGCCTCAGCGTCCGGGCGTAAAGAGGTAGGGGAGATGCGTCAATTGCGACTACGAGCAGTCGGCGTTGCGGTAGGACTGGGCTTGTCGGCCGGGGCGCTATTCTTTGGCCCGGTCGAAGCAGCGGCGTCCACCTGGTCGATCGTGCCCAGTCCCAACAGCGGGACGAGCGACAACCAGCTAAAAGGCGTGGCCTGCGTCTCGTCCAGCTCCTGCACCGCTGTTGGCTCATACCGCAATGGCAGTAACCTGGACCAGACACTGATCGAGTCCTGGAACGGCACCAGTTGGTCGATCGTGCCCAGCCCCAACAGCGGGACGAGCGACAACCAGCTAAATGGCGTGGCCTGCGTCTCGGCGAGCTTCTGCACCGCCGTGGGTTCCTACATCAGCGGTGAGGCCGCCCAAACACTGATCGAGTCCTGGAACGGCACCAGTTGGTCGATCGTGCCCAGCCCGAACAGCGGCTTCAGCTTCCTCAATGGCGTGGCCTGCGTCTCGTCCAGTTCCTGCACCGCGGTGGGCACGTCGTACATCAACACCAGTGACACCTTCCTGTCCCTGATTGAGTCCTGGGATGGCACCAGCTGGTCAATCGTGGCCAGCCCCAACACCGGGACAAGCGACTTCCTCAATGGCGTGGCCTGCGTCTCATCCGGTTTCTGCACTGCCGTGGGCAATTACTTCAGCAGCGACTTTCCCCCAGGGACCCTGGTCGAGGCCTGGAACGGCAGCAACTGGTCGATTGTGTCCAGCCCAAACACCGGGACAGGCGACTTCCTCTCTGGCGTGGCCTGCGTCTCGTCCGAGTCCTGCACCGCTGTCGGGACTCTGATCGAGTCCCTGAACGGCGTCAGATGGTCGATCGTGCCCAGCCCGAACAGCGGCTACAGCTTCCTCAACGGCGTGGCCTGCATCTCGTTCAAGTCGTTGAAATCTTGCACGGCAGTGGGTGGGCATGTTGGAGGCCAGACCTTGATCGAATCCAAGAAGGCCAACAAATGGTTGATCGTGGCCAGCCCCAACACCGGGACAGACGACTTCCTAACTGGCGTGGCCTGCGTCTCATCCGGCTTCTGCACTGCTGTGGGCCATTACTACAACAACAGCAGCGGCGTCTACCAGACCCTGATCGAGTCTGCGTGAGCGCGGCCGGCGGAGTACGAGGCGGCCTGCTATGCAGAGCGCGCCGGGCCAGCCGTCGCGTGAAAACCAAACGGGGAGTCTCCCCCAAACCCAGAGCGATTCACTAGGGGTGTGGCCCTTTCCAGAGATCGATGTCAAACGCGGATCTCATTATTGCTTTGACGAGGTTTGGCGTTGATTTGAGGGCACGCTCGAGCCGCGGCGAACCACGGGCTGACGCAGGTCGCACTCGGCTACCCACGACAGAACCCGCTAAAGGGAAAGCAACGAACAGAAGTTGACCAGGAGTCAGATGGTGCTAATGGACCTAAAAACTGGGGCTGGGTCTCGGTCTTGATCTTGGGGATGTGATAGCGGTTATGGCAAGAAAGCTCTGGAAGGTCGTTGACGACGAGAGGGTTCGACGATTCCGGCCCTATGGACAAGGTCATCTCACATGGGATGGCTATGTCGTTGTGCGTGTTGATGGGCGGCTCGTTCGAGAGCATCGACTCGTGATGGAGCGAATCCTTGGCGGATGGTTCGACACGGGGACCCCTTCAAATCTGCCGCCGGGTGCTAGGCAAGCTCGTTTTCGAGGCATGTCTGGAAATCTGCCTTGCCCCCTTAATTCTGCCGCCCCGTAATTCTGCCGCCCCAAAAGAGGCATGTCGATTTTGGGCAAGGTCGATTTCGACGAGGGCAATCGCAGGGCGGCCAAAGTAGAGGCCATCAAAAGAGGGGCCTCCAAAAGAGGGGCCTGAAATCTGACCCTGTGTTGGCGGCTATATCTGGCGGCCCGTTAGAACTAGGTGCCTGAACTGGATGCCTGTGCTGGGGTCTGCGCTGTATGGCAGCGCGTATGGCGTCTATAGAGGATGGGCCACGATTGGACATGTACGCGCACACGTACGCGTGAGGCTCAGAACCAGGGGCCTCGTATAGAGAGCCCCTCATGGACAGGCCTAGGCCATGAGCATGGGACTCGATCATGATCATCATTGAGTCGAAGACCGAGCCAAACTTTTTTCTCGCCTTCGCGCGCGAGGATGAGCGCGATCGATGCATGGCGAAGTTGCCTACCGTCGGTGGGTCAAATTCCTGTCGCCATCGCCCGGCGCATACCGGCGTGGTCTGGTTACCGCTCAGCATCCCAAAGCACGCAACGCCTTAGCGGCCCCATGAAGGGCCGGGTCCCGCAGTACAAGAACGACGAAACCGTCCGCATCTTCTGGAGCGTCCCCACAAAGGTCGTTGATCAAGCCGCCTTGTCGGCTCGTGCGTCGGAGGGCCGGGCCATGGAGTCACCCGACCGGCCTGTTACCGTTGTATCTGCAGGCGCGCCTCGAAGGCTCGACGCCGAGCTCCGGTCCTTCTTCAGGTCGGTTGAGGGTTAGAACTGATCGAGCGAGTGGCTGACCGACTGCGGCTGGCGGAGCTCGTCGCCGCTCTTTCCCTAGCCACGGACCTCGGCATGGGGCAGCCGCTCGAGCAGCCACTCCGCACCTGCCTGATTGCTCTCGCCATCGACGACCGCCTTGGTCTGGAGGCAGGGAAGCTCTCGGACGTCTTCTACGTCGCCCTCCTCCGGTTCTTGGGCTGCACAGCAGACGCCCACGACATGGCCGCCTTGGTCGGCGGAGATGAGATCGCGATCCGAGCCGCCGCCGCGACCTCCGGGATGATCATTTGGCGAAACCACGAATTTGGCGCCAGCCGCCTTCGCCGTTTTGACCATCTCGGCAGTAGTTACCGTGCCCGCCCCAACTGGAAAAATCGCCGTTGCTGGCGTCGAGGCCGCGAATCACCTCCGCCCAGTCAGGAATCGTCGTGGTGATTTCGATAGTGCCCACGTCGCCGTCGACCGCCGCGATGGCGACCCGAAACGCCTTCTGCGCATCGCCGCTGCTGAGGATCTCGGCGATCTTGTTCGGGAACGCCTCCGCGATTGTCAGCATGCGAGACGGGATGATGAGCACCGGCAAGTGCTCCACCGTCTCATCACCGCAGTTTCGTGCGCTGACCGAGTCGAACAGGTCATGCAGTCCCGGTCTCCGGGGCTCTTGTCGATCAATTTCTCCGCGGTGCGATTACGTCCCAGTGCCACCCTCTTCGTGCAGGACAGTGCAGTGGTGCCGATCCACACAGCGCGGCGAGCTACGCATTCGTGGTGCATCGAACTGCACGACTGCGTGATCATGAGCCGCATGCAGTCAGGCCCTGGCCGAGGTGGTCTGTCCGGAATAAGCCTCGCGACAGCGTTCACAGCACCAGGCTGGCTCTTTTCGTACCAACCCCAATCTCTGCCACTGGTGAAGCACCCATCGCACGGGATGACGAGCACTCATGAGCAGTCCTCGTCGTCCCTGTACGCGGGTCCATCTTTGTCCTCAAAGTCCAGTTGGTCCAGGATATGTTTGGCCAGCAAATGCAGGTCTCGTTTGTCGACCAGCAACCTCTGGAGGAGCCACGCCACGAAGCCTGGACTCCGGAGCTCGGCCTGGAGCGCCGCCGGTTGGGCCAGCCGCTGGAGCAGTTCGTTGTAGTGGTGTTCGAATGCGGCCTGCCGTATCGATCGCCAGGCGTTTCCGCCCGCGCCACTGCGGCCGACTCGCTCGATGCGAGTGGCAGTGCTCAAATCAACTGCTCATGGGGAAGGATCGCGCGCACCGTCGTGCCCTGACCCACATCGCTTTCCAATTCCAAACGGCCGCCCAGGATGAGTGCCCGCTCGCGCATGCCCAGGAGGCCCATGCCAGGTTTGCGGGGGCCAGTTACGCTCTCGGTGCCGCGGCCGTCGTCCTTGATCTCAATCGACAATTGGTGGTCGAATGCCTGGCCGAGCACGACTTCGACCGAGTGCGCGCCGCTGTGGAGCCGAACGTTGGTGAGCGCTTCTTCAATGATGCGATACAGATCAAGAGCCGCCTGAGAGCGGATCTTCGAGGGCCAGGACGATGAGACGGCGAACTCCACCTTGAGTTGGGTGTTGGCCTTGAAGCGAGCCAGCAGCCTCCGAACCTCCTCCGCGAAGTCCTCTTCCAGAGCGGTTTGGCCGCGCAAGTCGATGAGGACCTGCCGAAGATTCTTCAGGACGTCTCGGGTCGACTCTTGAAGCTCGGCGATCTCTTGGAGAGCTCTTTGATTGCCCAGCTGCCCCAGCTTCAAGCCCTCGAGGTCGATGAGCATGGTGGTCAGGGTCTGGGCGACTCGATCATGAAGCTCCCGAGCCAGTAGACGCCGAAGCTCGTCTGGGCTGGTCGCGGCACCAAACGGCCCGCCTGCAGGCGCTTCCGAAGACACCCTAAGTACCCCTCTTCTCCCTTCAAGAGCATCATCCGGCAGGGCAGCCCTGCTCGGAAATCCCCGCGCAAGAATACATCCGGCATGGAGCTCTCGCTCCTAGATAGCGAGCCACCAACACAAAAAACTGTGGAAATTCCAAGGTCCACCGGGGCAGGCCACCGTTGCCTCCCGAGTCAGGTTGCCAGCTGGACGGCCGACCGCGGCCAGCACCTGGGGCTAGTCGGTCACCTAGCGTTGCTTCTCACTGTGGAACTGCTGGCGCTAGCTCCATTCACCGATCTCCTCTGCGAGATAGACCCCGGTGTGGGAGTGAATGCCATGGACCGCCAACTCGACCCTTGTCCTTGCCGCCTCGGCCGTGTCCGCCCCTACAGAAAGCTCGAAGCCCCGAGCGGTTACCTGCGAGGGAGGCGAGCCAAGCCCCTTGGCCCGGGCCAAGACTCTGGCTCGATCCCTCTCGGACCAACCCGTAGACGACCGGATGACCAGCCTAAAAAACCGGGATCTGACAAACCTCGCGACTTCATCGGGCTGTACAGGGCTTTTCCGCGCCACCTCGGCGCGGCAAAGCCGCCGACCAACGTGGCGGGGACCGTCAGTATGGGGGGCAATCGGGCCAACGCCCAACACCGTCATCACAGGAGGCCCCTCCCCACCATGATCGGGAGTCCAGCTTGTAGGGCGGCATAAGTGCATCGCCTATGCCGCCCTTGCATAGACGTGGTGAAGGCCCCCCAGGATCGGCCGGCTGACGACGTCGCCATTCGATATCGGCGGACTTGGGCGCTGGCGGCCGCTTCCCGACGGGTTCCCCCCGGGTGAGAATCGTTGCCCAACGGGTGGTGGGCCGCGGTGGACTCGAACCACCTACCTCGACGTAACAGGGCCTAAGGCAATGCGGCGTGACCGTCGGTCACGCGGCGCAGGAAGGGTTTGATCGCGTCGGCCACCATTTGCGGGTGTTCTATGTATCCGACATGACCACCGGAAATGGTATCCACACTGACGTTGAGCCGAGAGGCGAGCCAGTCGGCCATCTCCCGCATTAGGACCGGAGTCTCCTCGCCGGCTCCCACCTGGACGGGTACGCGGTTGGCGCGGAGCCGCCCCTCATCTGGCCGCTTGGTCCGACGCTTCACCTCCCTAATGTTCGTGAGACGAATATGTGTGCCTCACAGGGAGAGTAGCCGGGCGAGGTTCGCAACTTCAAGCTTGGGATCGTTGCCAACCGAGCTGGTCGTGGTGACGTCGGTCGCTATTCTCGTCGGGCGATGGCGACGCAATTTTCGCGCACCTCAGGGGCCGGCGATCGGGTCGGTCACGCGCCACTGAAGAAATGCATCAGCTGGATGCGAGCAGGGATTTCCGGGCTCGCTCGTCGAGCGGATCCGCCCTGCGCAGACCCGTGATTCCGTCAAACCCCGAGTCCGCACTGACGATTGTGGATATGCCATTGCGGAGGCAAGTGGCTGCATGTACGCGATCGTTGGCGCCGAGGTTTGGGGCGCGGAGTGAGAGAGCAGCCAGGAAGATCTCGTCGGTTACCGGAAGCAGCGGAGTCATGGCGCTGTAGCTCCGACGGGTGAGACCTCTCAGATCGCCCAGCTTTGCCGACAGCTCCAGGAACCACACTTCCTCCATCACGGCCGGCGAGGTCTTGCCGTCAGCGGTTCCCGAGGCTATGGCTCGGAGTATCTCAAGGCAGGGGGATCTGTATCTGCTGGCGCTGGCACTGTAGACGAAGATGTTGGCGTCAATGAAGAATGTCACCTACGACTCGTTCTCGCCGCCCGTCTCAACGGATGTTCGTGCTCGGATTCGATCAACAGGTCCAGCTCATCCGGCCCCACAAATTTCCCTGGCTCCATTCGGGCGATCTGTTCAACGGCACGCTGACGTTCTTCTGCGGAAACCCCACCGACAATGGAATCAATCGCCTCTCGGACAAGCTCACCGACCGATGAGCCGCGCCGCTGAGCTTCAGTCGCGAGTCGCCGCCGTTGCTGGGGCGTGACCAGTACTTGGAGGCGCTTTGTGAGCATGCTCATATCATACACATATTATCCCCCCACTGGCATCGACGATCTCGCTCGAGCCAAGACGACGGCCCTTGGCGCGCTCGATGACCACAGCAGAAGGCGACTGCCGACGCCCGCGAATCGCATGAGGTCGCACCGAACTTGTTCGGAGGCTCGGCTGCGCCTGACAAAGATCGAGACGCTGCTCCGCCGGCGCGGAGTTGAGGTTCCATACCGCACGGTGCATCGGTTCTGCGTGGCCGACGCGCGCGGGCTATAAGCGATGCAGTTTTGCCGTCCTACACCGAGGCGGCCTGACCCGAAAGGTGCCGTCCGGCTATTCACGTCAATGACGGGGGACCGACCGCGATCGGGCCGGTCCCCTATGTAAAGCTTTCCTACCGGGCGAACGCTGGTGCGGCGATCTTCTTGCCAAGATGCTCGACAAACCAGTCTTTTGCCGCACCGCTCGCCATCTCGAAGCCAGGCCCGACGTAGGCGTCGAAATGGCCACCGGGCAATACGAAAAGCCGCTTCGGTTCGAGGGCGCGGTTGAAGGCAGCAAACGCCTCGTCGGCCACCGCGAGGTGGTCTCCGGCCGCGACGATCATTAAGAGGGGTGTAGGGCTGACGCGCTCGATGTAGGTGCCCGGCTCGTACTCCATCAACATCTCAAGCGTGCGGAGCGTCACCTCGTTCTTCCACGCGGGCGCTCTTGTCGCACCCGTCTCCGTGAACCACGTGTACGAGTCTTCCGTCGGCAGCGCAGCCGGCACTGCCGGATCCGCGCTCACCACCGCTGTAATCCTGGGTGGCTTCCCAGCGTAGCGAGCGTCCCTGTCCGCATCGAGTTGAGCGCGCACCTGCGCCACAAGGTCGTTGCGCACCAGGCGCAGGATGTTTCGGTAGCCGCTGATCAGCGGGACCTGGGATACCACGCACTTGACGCGCCTGTCGATTGCGGCCACGACGATCGCGTGACCGCCACTGTAGCTGGATCCCCAGACGCCGATTCGCTCGCGATCGACCTCGGCTCTCGTGCAGGCGAACGTTATTGCGTCCCGGTAGTCGCGAACCTGAGCCCAGGGGTCTATCTCCTGCCGAGGCTCGCCTTCACTGGCGCCGAAGTTCCGGTTGTCGAAGACAAGCGCCGCCATACCGGCCTTGGCGAACACTTCGGCGTAGCTGTCGAGGTACATCTCCTTAACAGCCGAGAAGCCATGTGCCATAACGACGGTCGGGAACGCTTTGGCGCCGCGCTCGGGGGTGTAGAGCCATCCTCGCAGCCGGGGACCTTCCGCCTTGAATTCGATGTCTTTACGCATCACTCCTCCATGGGGCTTGGCCCACCCGCCCGCTTGGGGCGGGGGGCAGAAAAGAGCAGGTTGGCAAGGCGTGGCGGGGCACGAGACCAAAATCGCCTTAGCACGCGCCGACCGAGCGTCGCGATCGAGCTGCGCATCCCCGTCCTCTTTTGTCGAACCGTTTCGACAATTGCCATCGTGCGCCTGCCCAGTGCCGGGGTCAAGTCCGACAGCGAGGCGACATTCGATCAGAGCGAAGCGCGACTGGTCGTGAGGTAGCCTCGTCGGCGGACGGGTGTGGGGTCACATATTCTTCGGCGGGCAGGCTACACGGAGTAGCGTCGGCTGACCCTTAGGATTTCGACCCCGATGCTCTTCGCTCTCGTCTACTCCATGTTTCGACTGCTCCTGGATCTGGTTGACGTAAGGCTGCGAGTCCACGATCCTGAAGCGGAACTGCTTCTGCTGCGGCACCAACTTCGTGTCGTGCGCCGGCAGGTCAAGCGGCCTCACCTGACCATGGCGGATCGGACCATCATGGCGGCGCTCAGCCAGCGGGTAAACCATGCGGCCCTTGCCGGGATGCTTGTCCAGCCGGATACGGTTTGGGCTGGCACCGTGAGCTGGTGAGGAGGAAGTGGGCTGCCTTCGGTCGCCGGCACGGCCCGGGTCGGCCAAGCCTCGATCCCGAGATCCAAGAGCTGATTCTGCAGATAGCGAGGGATAACCCGAGGTGGGGCTGCGTCCGGGTCCGCGGCGAATTGCTCAAGCTCGGTCATGTCGTCTCGGCGACCACGATTCGCAACTTGCTGCGGCGGAACCGGGTTGGGCCGGCTCCGCTGAGATCGCGCCAGACCAGGAAGGCGTTTCTGCGAGCGCAGGCTTCGGCGATCGTGCTCACCGATTTCTTCAGCGTTGACACGGTGTTTCTGAGGCGGCTCTACGTCCTCCTGTATATGGAGCTGGCGACGAGGCGGGTGATCTGGTTCGCCGTGACCGACCGGCCAGGCGCTGCCCGGGTGAGCCAGCAAGCAAGGAATGTCAGCTGGGAGCTGAATGAGCTGGGTGAGCAGGCGCGCTTCCTGATCCACGATCACGACCACAAATACGGCGGTGGCTCTGACCTCGTGTTCGAGGCCGACGGCATGACCGTGATCAGGACTCCGATCGCTGCGCCGCGGGCAAATTCATGCATCGAGCGCCAAATTGGCTCGACCAGGCGCGAGTGCCTCGATTGGCTTCTGATCCTCAATCGTCGCCGCCTCAAACGCGTGCTGACCGTCTGGTTTGAGCACTACAACGAAGCTCGACCACATCGTGGGCTCGAGCTGCGGACTCCGATCGCACGCTCCGACCCGGTCCTGACGTCGGGGCCAGTGAGGTGTGACAAGAGACTCGGCGGGCTTCTCCGCGAATATTCGCGTGCGGAGATGTGAGTTCCCGCCTGATTCCGGACTTACATCGAGCGGCCGGCGCCGGCGCTCGACAGTAGCCGATCGATCGTCCCGACGAATTTGTGTGCCCCACAGGCACCGACTGGCACATTGCTCGGACTAGACGCAGGCCCTGGTGGAGGCGAGGATGCCGGAAATGCGCCGAGCCCATCCTCTACTGGGGGTGCGCCGACTTGCGTTGGAGCTGGCCCGTAAGGTGTTCAGCCGGCACCTCAAAGTCGGTGGTCTAGACATCGCGACCGCGGTAGGGTTAGAAAATCGGTACCTAGGTCGGTACTTTGCCCGTTGGCCGCCTCCACATTCGCCCCTAGCCTGGCGATGCGCCTGCCAAACAAATTGATGAAGGAGGATCGACGTGCAAGGACAGCTAGGTTTGCGAACGTCTCCCGTCCGCTTGCTGGCATTCGTGCATTGCTGCTTTCCGGAACTGCGGGTTACTGGCTCCGAAGCCAGGCGCCGGTCGCAGGAGCCATTGCGCCGGCGGCACCGACAATTTCGAGCCAAGCTCAGGATCCCTACGACGGTTCGGATCCGGCATATCGTCCCATCCAGGCTTCGGATCCATACGACGGCCGCGATCCTGCCCGCCCTTAAGGTTTGCCCGAGCCGTGCGGTGGACCGCGACGCACGGGCGCTCTCGTCCAGTATGGGTGTCTAATACCAAGCGAGGTCGAGGGATTTGGCGATCAGGACTACTGGCATGGCAGGGCCTGGCCTAACGCGACGTGAATGGGAGGTCGCGGCGCTGGTGGCTGAGGGCCTCACCAATCGACAGATCGCGGAACGGCTCTTCATCTCCGAGCGCACGGCCGACAGCCATCTCGAGCACTTGCGCGAAAGCTGGGAGTAAGTAGCCGGGCTTAGGTCGCAACGTGGTTTGTTACACGAGAGGCTGCAACGGAGACCAGCCGACCGCGACAGGATTGGATTCGCTGGCCACCACAACCCACTGTTCTCTTGGGCCGAGAGCGCGAGCTTGCCGAGGTTCGGCAGCTGATGCTCCTGCCCGAAGTGCGGCTGCTGACGCTGACCGGACCGCCTGGCACGGGCAAGACCAGGCCCCAACCGCAGAATCAGGTTGCGCAGTTCATCCGAGATTGGCGGCCGGCCTCGCCGCGGGCGCAAGCCGAAGGCAGCCCAATGCTTCCGCACTAGCTCTCTATGCCAGTGGAGCAACGTGGCGGGAGAAAAGAGCAAGCGCCCAGGTGGCAATCTCGAGCCCAGTGCGGCCAGGATCATCCGGTCGGCCGGCAGCAGGTCCGGCCGCTTGACCTGACGACGCAGAACGGCGACCTGGTGGCGGAGGGCGAGAATCTCGAGGTCGCGCTCGGCGTCCGAGCTGCTGCGCAAGACGGCCAAGCTGATCGCCAGTCGCAGGAGCATATAGATAGACGCGTAGAGCACGAGGCGGGAGAGTAGCCGGGCAGGCTTTGCAACTTCAAGCATGAGATTGTTGCCAACCGAGGCGGCCCGGACATGGGGTAGATGCGCTCGTCGAGCATCGACAACGGAATTTCTGCGCAGCTCACCGCGTACAAAGCCGGGAAATGCGCCAGAACCTCAGGTCAGGTCTGGACGCGTGTCACCCTGTCGCTCGTCCGTACCTTCTGATTCCAGGGCCGGTCCAGGAGATACACGGTCACGCCTGGGCGGGGTAAATCTTCGGCTCGAGCGGGATTATCGTCGAAGAAGACCACCGGCTCCTGTGGACTCGCCGCCTGGGCCAGAGCGAGCTTCTCGCCGCCGCCTACGCGAACATCGTGGAATGGGTTCTCCGATTCCTCGGAGCAGCCGTCGCTGATAGCGTCGGATCTACATAGCCGGCAACTCAGAGCCAGGAATTTGATCGCTCTGCACACAGTGGAAGCCAGCCGACCTACTTTCTGAACCCCACAGGCGGAGCAAGCTTAAACCACGCCGATGGCCAAAGCCACGGCCCGAAATCCGTGGGCGAAAGCGGATGAGCGGCTAAAGCTGCGGAGCGCCAGCACGTGGGCCCGTTTGGCCGAAATTGGTTTGACGCGCGTTAAAGCTGGCAAACGTTGCGGAGCGCCAGTACATGGGCCCGTTTCGCCGAAATTGGTTTGACGCGCGTTAAAGCTGGCAAACGTCGAAGCCGGTGGGCCATGATCGGTGATGCAACTCTAGGAGCGCGCCGCCGGGTTGGCAACATCCCCAGGCAAGCCGGCGCTCATACAGGAGGTTGAGTTATGTGATTTGGCGCATCGCAGCGGCCTTCCATATGCGCAACCTTGGCTGTGAAGCCTCCACCGCGCAGAGTACGATTGGTGCGTTCGCCACGGGTTGTGGGACCTGCGAGGAGGAGTCCAGATGACGCGTCGAGCCATCGCAACTGGGTTGTTTGCCGCCCTCGTGTTGTGGCTCGTGACGGCGGGCGCGGGGCTGGTCCCGGCGGGCGCTGCCGCGCCATCTAGATCGTCATCGAGCACCGGATCGAACCTACCGACCTGGTGGACCAAGTACCAGACCCTGCTCCGCCAGACGAACAACCCCACCTCCGCGCGCACGACAGCCACCCTGACCGCGGACGCCAATGTCGATGTCAGCAATGAAGATGGGCCACAGAGCGAGACGTCGATCGCCGTCGATCCAAACAACAGCTCTCTGCTGGTGGCGGGGTCGAACGAGATCTTCAGGCTGCCCATGCGCGGCTACTTCTCGAGTGACGGCGGCAGCAGCTGGGGTGCGGTGGATCTGCCGCTGCCCTCCGCCTCGACCACCAACGGCACCGACTTCGGTTCCGACCCCGGGGTCGCGTTCGACACCCAGGGCAACGTCTACTACAGCTATATCGTCGTCTTCTTCAACCGCAGCTTCAGCTCCATCCAGGGCACCGAGGTCGCGGTCGCCAAATCGTTCGACCACGGCGCTACCTGGCCGCAAGTGACCTTCTTCAACTTCAACTCGGGCAGCGGCAAGTTCAACGACAAGCCGATGATCGCCGTGGACACCAATCCCACCAGCCCGCATCGTGACTCGGTGTACGTGGCCTGGGACAATGCGTCGCTGAACGCCGGTAAGTCCTCGACCAACAATGTTCTGCTCTTCGCGCGCTCGACGGACGGAGGCAGGACCTTCAGCAGCGCTGCGCCGATCAGCCCGACGACCGGTGGGCCGAACGCGGTGATCGGCGCGGACCCTTACGTCGGACCCGACGGCGAGGTCTACGTGGCCTGGCACGACGTGCAGCACAACCAGCTCGTGACGGCAAGCTCGTTCAACGGCGGCACTGGATTCGGCAGTCCGGTCGTCATCTCACCGACGCTCGTCGCCTTCGATGACGCCATCCCGGCGATGGCCAGCCGCCGCGCCCTGCTCTATCCCGCCTGCGACACAGATCGGAGCGGCAGCGCGTTTCGGGGGACGCTGTACTGCTCGTGGATGGATGAGACGGCGAGCAATGGAAGCGACATCTTCGTGTCCCGTTCGAGCGACCGCGGCGCCAGCTGGAGCGCGCCGCAGCGGGTCAACAACGATCCGGCCGGGGTGCGCCGGGATCAGTTCAACCAGTGGCTGTCGGCGGACCCTGTCACGGGCGCTGTCGATCTCAGCTGGAACGACGCTCGCAACGATCCTAACGACACCGAGACCGACATCTACGCTGCCAGCTCGACGGCCGGCGGTTCGCACTTCGCCAACGTCAAGGTCAGCACCGCACAGACTGACGAGAGCTCGGCGAACCCATGCGCCGATGCGGGCAACCAGTACGGTGACTACGAGGGGCTCGTCGCCTTCGGCGGGGTGTTCCATCCGGTGTGGACCGACGGACGGCTCGACTGCACGATCGACCCCTCGACGGGTCAGCCCATCGACGAGGAGGTCTTCACCGCGCGCGTCTCCTGAGAGTTCGCCGCATGTTCAGCCTCTCGGCGCGTACGTTCGCTCCGCTGGATCCAAACCTCGGTGGAGCGGGCGTGGTGGAGTGGAGGCATGGCGCCCCGATTGTTCGATCTCGGCAACCCACCGGGATGGCACGGGTCTTGGTACGGCGCGGCAACGTCGCTGCGGAGTAGCCGCTAGATCCGCGTGTCATGCGGCCGCCCGTAAGTCGTGAACCGGATCATGCGTTCAGCGCCGAAAGCCGTCGACCAGATCCGACTGGCCTGTCGCCCGACCGATCCGTGCGATACGACTGACGGGGGCGTGAGAGAGATCTTGCCCTCGTACGCGAACAGCAGTACAAATGCGAGTACACCCGTCATCGGCAATGGTTCACCGAAAAAGGAGGGGTTGCTGTGTGGAGAATCGGCATGCTTCCATTGCGGCTTAAGGCGGCCCTAGCGATTGCTTTGGGCCTATCGCTCGGGCTCGTCGGGAGTGCTCAAGTAGTGGCCAGGACCCAGCTCTTGCAACTGAGCACTGACCCGTATTCGAACTCGACGAGTCAACACAAGACGGAGGTCGAGCCCGATACGTTCGCCTCTGGTTCAACCATCGTGACAGCGTTCCAAGTTGGCCGCTTCTTCAACGGTGGTGCTTCGAACGTCGGCTTTGCTACCTCCTCCAACGGAGGCCATTCGTGGACGTCCGGCTTTCTTCCCAGTACCACTGTCTTTGCCACCCCCGCTGGAAGCCATGCTCGGGCGAGCGATCCTTCGGTGGCCTTCGATGCCAAACACGGCGTCTGGCTGATCTCCTACCTTGGACTGGTCACGCTCTCGGACGTCGATGTGTTGGCCAGCCGTTCAACTGACGGCGGCTTGACCTGGTCGGCACCGGTTGTCATCAACGCCAACGGTCATTTCAATGACAAGAACTGGACTGTGTGCGATGCCACCGCCAGCAGCCCCTTCTACGGTCACTGTTACACGGAATTCGACGACAACTCCCGTGGCGACCTTGAGCAAATGAGCACGTCGACCGATGGCGGGCTCACGTGGGGCAATGCCTTGGCGACCCAAGACCGCGTGCATGGGATTGGCGGCCAGCCGCTAGTTCAGCCCGATGGCACAGTAATCGTGCCTTTCGACGGCTTCAGCTTCGCTACCTTCCTACTCATGTCCTTCAGGTCAACCGATGGAGGGGCCAGTTGGAGTGCGGCCCGGGTTATAAGCCCTGTTAAGTTCCGACATCCCGCCGGGAACATCCGTGCTGGCATCCCTTTGCCATCGGCTGAGATGGATGCCAAGGGCAGGGCCTATGTGGTCTGGTCCGACTGCCGCTTCGAGGCGCAGTGCTCAGCCAGCGACCTTGTCCTAACAACTTCCGACAACGGGATCGCGTGGAGCCATCCGACTCGGATCCCCGCTGACGCGATTGGTTCGGGTGTCGACCACTTTGTTCCCGGGCTGGCGGTGGATCGCTCGACATCAGATGGCGCGGCGCATCTGGTGCTGGCGTTCTATTACTACCCGCAGGCGAATTGCACCACCGCGACCTGCCAGTTGAATGCTGGGTTTACGGCATCAGCCGACGGCGGATCCAGTTGGACCTCGACGACTAAGGTGGCGGGACCGATGGCCCTGACTTGGCTGCCGAACACAACCCAGGGCTTCATGGTCGGCGACTACATCTCGACGTCGTTCTCAGGAGCACCTGCGTTCCCGGCTTACGCCGTGGCGAGCGCCCCCGCGTCTGGTCTCTTCCAAGAAGCGATTTTCACCATCACTGGTGGCCTGAGCTCCACGGCCTCCGCTATTGCGGCCAGTGACACGAGCGGGTTCGGCAACACAAATGCGGCGGCAACAACCAACGCAGTAACAACGCAGTAGTCAGCGGCTCGAAGGTTGAGGTGGTGATCATTCGCGACCACCACCTCAGCCTCACGTAGCTTGAGAAACCTCGATCATTGATGGTCACGATCTCATCTGACAGGAGACTCTGCGCCTGCAGCTAGTCGGACATAGGAAACCTTCGGGCTGAGAATCCCCGGCGATGAAAGTTGGCTGCGTGCCGCCAGCGTAGTCCCCGCCGTTGTTGGTGATCACGAATAGTGAGATGAGCTGATCACGAAAAGTGCAGACGTTCCGAGGCAGGACGGAGCCCCTGTCACCGTCCGAAGCAAGAGGTCCCTGCGAGGCTGTAGATGTTCTAGCCCACGCCTTACCAGGAGACCTCACATGCAGTCTGAGGAAGTTTGGATGTCGATGAAAGTCCTGCAGCAACATGGTTGGTCAATCGCGGCGATGGCGTGCGAGTTTGGTCTCAACTGGCGAACGGTCAAGCGCGCCTTGGAGCGTCAGGCTGCGCCGGCGTAGGTGTGACGAGAGGCTCGGCGGGCTCCTGCGTGAGGTATTCGCGCGCGGCGATTCCAGCTGCCGCCTGATTCCGAGCTCGCATCCCGCGGCAGCGGGCCCGAGGGTGGCCGGTCGATCGTCCTGACGAATTTGTGCGCCCCACAGGGCGCTTGAAGCCGTCGCTTGACCGGCCGCTTCGGCGGTGCTAAGACTACTTGTAAGTATTCCGAGCGGAGAACGCTTACAGGCAGTTCTGGCGGAGGAGCGTCGATGAGGCTCAGCGAAGATCAGTTAAGAGTGATTTGGCAGTCGGCAGGGCATGACCGGGCAATTGGTCATGAGCACTTCTGGGAGAGAGCGCTGTCTCGGCGCCAGTTTCTGGGCACGGCGGCCGCGGCAAGTGGTGTAGCGGCTACCGCAAGCCTGTGGGTGCCTGGTCAGGCGGAGGCGGCCGCTCCCGGCCCGGGCACACCAAGACCCATCCCGGGCACCGTCGCGCCGGCGGCACCCTTTCATGTCAAGCTCCCGGGCGCATGTCAAGCTCCCGGGCGCCGGAGCGGAGCCCTCGACTATCACCGACTTCAATGGCTTTGTCGCCATCGCGGATATCGAAGGCAGTGGTACTGGGAGCGGCAGCGGCCTCACCTTTGCGGCCGATATGCGTTTCATGACAGGAACTTTCCAGGGCACTGACAATCGCATTCATAGGGGCACGTTCGGGTTCATCTGACTCGACGTCTTCAACGGTCCCGTTGGGACCGACCAGATCCACGACTTCAACCCGGGCATCGACCCCTTTCCGGCCGGGCTTTTCTGGACGGTCGCCATACCCGACGACTCGGTGGCGCTCAACCTAGGCCGCGGAACCGCCTCATACCGGCTGTCCAAATTCGCGATCGAGGACTATGGCAACATCGGCAACGCGCTCAGCAACGGCACTTCCGTCCCGGGGGTAGTCAGCTTCGATGTCGAGTGGTCGGGCGTGGTCGAGCGAGCAAGCACTAGTGATACCAGCAACCAGTTCTCGCTCAGCTTGGTAAGGACGGGGGCCTCGGTCAACTGGTCGGGAACGTCGAGCCTTGGTAGCTTCGCGTCCGATGCCGTGACCAAAGTGAACTTTGCCCAGATCGCGCACGAGACGAATGGGATTTTCTTCGGTGGCTAGGCTCGACCAAACAAGAGCAAACACTGGTTTGCGGAGGAGTCCGATGCGACAGCTGATCTACCTGGGAACCGTGCTCGCGCTCGTCCTGACTCTCGCCTCAGTCGAGACCGTTCTGGCTGATCGGTTGCCCGGCTCCGACCAAGGTGGTCGGCCTCTGACGGCCGTCCTGTTGGGCCCCAACGAGGTGCCTACGGCCCCCTCCAGTTCGCAGGGGACGGCCACCATCACCATCAACCTGGGTCAGAGCGAGCTCTGCTATGTGATCGACTTCACCACCAGCGAAACCGTGGTCGCGGCCCACATACACCACGCCCCCGCAGGCGTGGCTGCACCTCCCGTGATCCCACTGAACCCGCCGGCGGCCGGATCTTCTTCTGGCTGCAAGCAGGTCGATCAGGGCCTCCTGAAGGACATCGTCCAGAATCCCGAGCAGTACTACGTAAACGTGCACACCACCGCGCATCCTGGCGGTGCAGGGAGGGGACAGCTAACGAAGTAACCCGATCCTGGAGTCGCGCGGCGGGAGGGCTGCGGTACCCGCCATCACCACCCCGGGGGTCAGCGTTCGCGACCCCTTATGGCTGAAGGACGATCTGTTTGCCGTGGTGGTGACTTCTGCCACCTTCGACGAGCAGTGCATGCACAGCCCATAAACCTGCCCTAAGGAGCCGACCTTCCAGCCCGTCTCAGCTGGGGCCGGACAGGACGAACACGTGATGGTGGGTGAGGCGCGAAGAAAGTCCGTTGCCGGCTAGGAGCGATCGATATGAAGGTCGCGCTGGCTGACCAGTTAGGAAGAGCTGCGACGGCGATTGCAGCGAGGCGCTAACTGCGTGAGCGGGCGACGACGGTTGGCTCAGGCCGCGCGATAGTACTCGTTAATCAGTCCGTCGAGGCGTTGCTGAGGCAGGACCGCTCCGAAGCCAAGGGTGGGTGTGGGCTCAGGCGGGTGGAGGTCCAGCGCCAGATGCGGCCGCTGTCGGTTGTAGTGCTCGATGTACTCGCGAAGAACAGAGCGCAGGTGGCGTTCGCCGAAGATGAGCAGACAGTCCAGGCACTCATGTCGAATGGTTTTGATCACGCGCTCGCAATGGGCGTTGGTGTGCGGTTCAAAAATCACGTCGGGTGACGCTGCCGGTCTGGAGGCTGAGAACGTGATGGGCTTGGCCAGGTAGGATCTCGCGCCGAGCTGCTGGCTTCCCTGATCTATTCACTGGTTCGCGCGCTGCTCGACGTGGTCGCGGTCAGCAGCACTGACAAAGCCAAGCTGGAGGCGGAGGTGCTGGCGCTCCGCCGCCAAGTGCAGGTGCTCAAGCGCCAGATCAAGCGGGTGCGTTGGAGTCCCGGCGACAGGATGATCATGGCGGCGCTGCGCGATCACCTTCGACGATCGGCATGGGCTGGATTGCTGGTGCGACCAGAGACCGTGCTCGGCTGGCATCGAGACTTGGTGCGTCGCAAGTGGGCCGCATACCTGCGCCGTCCAAGGCGGGGAAGGCCGCGGATCAGGAGCGAATGCCGTGAGCTGATCGTGCGGATGGCGTCCGAGAACCCGAGCTGGGGCTACTTTCGGATTCGCGGTGAGCTGCTTAAGCTCGGGCACATGGTGGCTGCGACCACGATTCGGTCCGTGCTCGTCGGGGCCGGAATCCCGCCCTCAGGTCGCCGAGCCCAGATGAGCTGGAAGCAGTTCTTGGCGGCTCACGCCCAGACGCTGGTAACGGCCGACTTCTTCACCGTCGACACCATCTTCTTCAAGCGCCTCTACGTCCTTATCAATATGCACGTGGCCACACGGCGCATTTTGCTGGCGAGCTGCACCGCCAACCCGAACGAGGTCTGGGTGACTCAGCAGGCCCGCAACCTGCTGTGGACGCTGGAGGAAGAAGGGATCAAGCTCGAGGTCGTGATCCATGAGCGGGACAAGAAGTTCGCGCCTCGAGCGGACCAGGTCTTCAAGTCAGGTGGCGCTAGGGTGATCGTGACCCCGCTCCTGGCGCCTCGCTCCAACGCGCACGTTGAACGCTGGGTCGGGAGCTGTCGTCGGGAGTGCCTGGACTGGATGCTAGTCGTGAACGTGCGTCACCTGGAGGCGGTCCTTCGCGAGTACTGCATCCACTACAACCAGGAACGCCCGCACCGCAGCCGGGAGTTGCGGCCGCCGGCGGCACGAGGTGATCCGGGTGCGCGGCATGATGGCCAAGTCATCCGCAACCCTCGTCTCGGTGGGTTGCTGAACGACTATCGTCGGGTTGCCGTCGCTGCCTGACGTGCTTCGGAGGCGGCACATCACGGACGCTCGAAGCGGAGCAGCGGGCTAATCCAATGGTCCTCCGGGGCACCAAGAAGTTCCTTGACCTGGTAGGCGCCCGTTCTGAGGTCCTGGTCAATGCTGACCCGGCCGACGACGACTGGTACGCCAATCTGCTGTGGCTGGATCGGCGTAAGTGCCTGCTGCTGGCTCATGCGGGCACACTGTTCCCGGTGTTTGTCGCCGACGTGCACAAAGCCGATCTGATGCCTCTCGGCCCGGTCGTGGTCCGACTGATCAATCAGCAACTCGCTTCGGAAACCTTGCCGGAAGACAGTCTCGGCAAGCTTGATTCCAGCTCGGTCCAGCTCGCCCGAACTGCGAGCCGGAGCGTCCTCGGGTACATGAACGAAACCGCAACATACTGCTCGTACGCGATCGCCGACTACGGCGGACTGGAGCGATGCGACATCGCCGCTCTGAATCGCGAGCTTCGGCGAGAGCTCCATATGTCACGCCGACCGCCCGGCTACTTCGTCCCGATCGACGAGGTGATTAAGCGCGTCGGTGTGAGTCGTCGGCCCGATCTGGGAATCGTCAATTAGCCCAATGCCTGTTCAGTGCGTGAAAGTGCCGGACGTGCTTTTCGAACCGCACATCTACCGGACGGTGCGCTCTCGAACGTCGAAGGAGACGGCAATTACGTCAGGGTGCAGGTACTCACCAACGGAGGGGCGCTGAACCGTGACAAGCAAGTCGCCGTGGTCCGCCAGTTCACCGACCTGGTCGCGGCTGCCGCAGGCGATCCCTCGCTTGAGGGGAGGACCTGGGTGCTACTCACTGAGGCGATTGAAGGCGGGTGGGGACTTGCTGGGCACGCCAACACCAATGCGGAGCTAGTCGACGCCGCTCGCGCGCAGATCGCAGAGCTTCAGCGCGCGAAAGGATCGTGTGGATGACCCCCGCCATCTAGCGTGAGCCGTAGCTGACAGCCTACCGTTGGCAACGGACCGACG
Organism: Chloroflexota bacterium; assembly: GCA_005883575.1. Lineage (GTDB taxonomy): Bacteria > Chloroflexota > Dormibacteria > Dormibacterales > Dormibacteraceae > 40CM-4-65-16. Next base: position 20,726 of record VBFH01000068.1, read on the forward strand.
ACGGTGTGGAAACATCGTCCTGGATAGTTCGGGCCAAGCTCCAGGCCTGGCGAGTGGGAGTCGTAAGTTGGGCGTACCAGTACGCATTTAGTAGGCGGTCGCTCTCAATCCTTGGGTGTCGCCAGGTGTCGTTTCGTGTTCGGAATGCGTGGGGCGATCTCACCGATACAGCACCCGGCTTAGGTCCGCTCTCGGCCCACATTCTGTATCCCTAAAGCCGCAAGTTGCGGGCCGCAGATTGTGGTCTTTTGGTTCGCGGCACTCGGAGCGTGGCATTTGGTGGCCTGGCGAAAAGGCCTAGGGGGCGACAGTAAGTGGGGGGCGGACTTTCTGTTTACCTTCGACCGTTCACTGTCCCATCATGCCTCGCATCATGGCGGGCATTCCGTCGCGTACGAATCCGCTCACTTCTTGCGCGTGCTCGCGGATCGCGCTTGTAATCCGCGGATCGCTTGATGTCTCTGTCACGACCACTCCCTTGGCGGTGATCGTCAACTCTCGTCGGTAACTCGTCGAGTTGCGGAATAGGGTCGGGAGGCTCGAGCTCATGCACGTGACCTCGGCATGTTGGTTGAGATGGCTATGCATGCTCGAAACGTGAGTCTGGAGCAGCGCGATCAAGTCGGTGGCGTCGGATTCAGTCGTGGTGCGTACTCCACCGTCAATCGTTTCGACCGTTCGCCTTAGCTCGGTGTGGCGATCAAAGAGCTTCATATAGCTGTTCATGTCGGCCTGGGTCGCGCTGCCCATCATTCCTGACCCCATCATCCCGCCGTCGCCCGTGGACTTCAGGGCATCTCGAAGCAGGTAACCACCGGCAAGCCCCAGACCGACCAAGGCGCCGCCGGCGGCCAACAGGCCAAGCGCTGCGCGCCGCGTAACGCTAGTCACGGACCCTCAGTCACCCGCCTGATCCCGGATCACTACAGGCTGATAGTAGCAACGCAACCAATCGCCGATTACCCTTCCCGCATGACTGTCCGTCCTGGCCGCAATTTCCGCGAGCCGAAAGCAATCGAACTGCTTGCATTTGCCTACGCTCTGGGCGTCGCCGGCACTCTGTGGGACTGGCGGGAGCATCTCCTTGGTCCAGGCACGCAGCCCCCACACCTTGTCATCGACCTGGGCGGCCTGGTGGTCATCTCGGCGCTGGCATTCAGTGGCAGGATCGATCTCCGCTCGCGAACGTTCATCGCCCTCTATGTGCTTTTGGTACTGGTCGTGCTGGTCGCCTTCGGCCCCTTCGTTCTCATGATGGCCGCTCCCAGAAGCTCCCTGATGGCGAGCCTGATGCACTCGATGATGTCGAGTGGGGCCCTACTTGCGTACCTGCCGCTGGTGTTGCTTGCCAGCTGGAGTGCGTGGCGGTGGCTGTCGCAAGACCGTCTCAATTGGTGGCGCTTAGCCACAGCGCTTGGAATCGTCGTGGTCGCCATCGCAACCGTGTGGGACCTGTATTGGCACCAGACGCATCCCATGGAGCTGCGGACATCGATGGCGGGGCTGCCGCCGCATCAGGCGATACTTGCCGGTTTCCTGATCGGACTGATTGGTACCGGTTGGGGAGCTGCCCTCGGCATCAATCGGGCTGAGTTCCGATCTCAGACGACCGGGGGCGCGATCGAGAACGCGGCATCGAAGTCGAAATAGCGTTGGTCCATGAAATGACCCCGCGCTCGCATTTCCGTCTGGCGGGCCAATCCCTGACCGTCGACGACTAGGCGGAACCAAACCGGACTTCCATAAGGGGCCTCAAAGAACGAGACCACCTGCTCACCGCCGGGTTCACCTGCGTCGACGACCCTCGCGTCCTGTATCGGACCGGAATCCCATGCGAAATCCGGAACATGGATCGGGAGGGTGGTCTCTGCCACCCACCGTTCGGTCGGAGTTGACCGCGAGTAGCGGACCGAGCCGATGATCACCGTTTCGCCGCCGGTCGAGAGCTGATAGCTGAGCCGATCGGGTGACTGAAACGCGTACAGAGTGCGGAGCGGCTGCGACGACGGCCCGAGCGTTTCGTCGATGCGGTAATCACTCAATTGGTGCATGGCGCGCTGAAGCGTTTCCACGACGGCGGTTCCGTCCGGTGCCGGCAGCCGCGGAAGCTTGAAGACAGCCGCGTCGTGGCCGGTGCCGAGCAGCACTGAGATGGACTCACCACCTGTGAGGCTGGCGGACGCGGTGGCGCAGGTGGGCCCGCACCGGCGAGCGCCCAAGTCCCGACCGTCGACCTGAATCCTCACCGCCCTCTGTGCTGCAGCGGCTTCTCCCGAGACCGGCATGACGTACACCCAGAGCGTGTTCTGGCCCGGTCTTCCGGGTCGGATGGTCAGACCGACGACTGAGTCACTGGCGCTGCCACCGAGGGTCAGGTCACCGGGCTGTGGCAGCGCGAGCGCCGACTCCGGGCCGGCCAAGCCGGCCTCCGCCTCCGCCAGGCGCGCCGGTGGGAGTGGAAACGCCGCGAGCAGTGCGGACGCGGAAACGACCACCAAGACGATCGCGGCTTCGAGCCTGGGCCTAGGCTGCAGACGGCGCCAGGCAAGCACCGAGAGAGGCAGCATCGCCCCGACTGCGACGAGCTTGAACGCGAGGACGTTTCCGTAGGTCGACTGGAGGAGATCGAGTGGGCTGCTCAGCTCTTCGACTGCTTGGAGCAGGCCGGTCAATGCGGTCAGGGAAAACGCGATCAGCGCAACTGGGGTGAAGCGCTTGAGTAGCACTCGAGACTCCGGGCTCCTCCAGCCACCGGACCCTCGGATGGCGGCAAGAGCCAGGATCCCGCCTGCCCAGAGGCCCGCGCTCGCCAGGTGTATCGCGTCGACCGCGATTGCTGGTGCGGCGGGTCGTACCGCCGCGGCGTGGCCGGCCGCGGCCAGAGCCGTGATTGCTGCGAACACGAGGATGGTCACCCCGCGGACCCCCAGCATTGCCAGGATCAGAGCAGCCGCCTCGAATCCGAGCCTAAGGAGGCGGGCATAGCCCGGCTCACCGCCGCTCAGATAGGTCGCAATCCCGCCTGGGCTCAAACCTCCCGCCGCCGACATTGATTCGCCAGCGACAACGGCGACGCCGCCCGCGAACGCCACCACCAGAGCGCCGACCAGCGGCCCTCGAACCCAGATCAGGCGCGGCGGATGGCTCGCAAGCTGACGAACCAGCAGCAGTCCGATCGCCAGCAAAAGGGCACCGAATTCGACTGCTCTGGCCAGCGCAAGCAGCATGTCCGGGAGCCCGAGCGATGCCGAGTTGGCCTCGCCCGTCCCGACTGGGGATACGCCTACGCCGAAGACGAAGCTCCCTCGGAGGACGTGCCCGTCGACAGCGCTCACGGTAGTCCAGTCCACTCTGTAGACACCGAACTCGTTTCCAGAGATGGGACCTTCGGTCTCCTCGCTGGAGAGGCCGGCAGCTGCGAAGGTTCGGCCGAGAGGCGCGACTACCTGCGCTCGCGAGAGCTGGATGTTGATTGGCTCCGAGAAGTCAAGAACGACGACGCCGGGTGCCGACGAGAGACGTTGGCCAGGCAGAGGCTGTGAGGAGGTGAGGGTGGAATGGGCAGAGGCCGCATGTGGCATTAGCGCCAGCACAGCAGCTGCGAGTACGAACGCGCGCCCAATGCGAAGGGCCGGCGGCCGCGAGGCTATCGCGATACCTCGACCTCGACCTCCGACTGGGCTGACTCCGCACCGCCCGTGCGTCGCCGATCGCTTGCCGGGCCGAGTTTCCAGGACCGATAGAGAGCTGTAATGACGACCAGGGCGAGCAAACCTAACGCGATCGCCTGGATCGCGGTCGGCAAGCTCCCGAGCCAAACCGAGACGTTACCGGCCAGGCTGGTGGCCCAACGGTTCCACACCTCCAGCCACCCCGGGAGGTAGGTGCTCTGGCCGGTGTACGCGATGAGCAAAGCAAGCACACCGATGGTGAGAAACATGACCGCGGCAACAGCATCGGTCCACGGTAACGACCATCCCCGAAGCCGGATGCGACGCGTTCGTAATGCGAAGCCACGTGAGACGGGGTGCATACGATCCCAAACCAGCACCGTGACGAGGAGCGGGAAGACCATGCCGAATATGTAGGCGAGGCCAAGCCCCAGGGCGCCGGTCACAGATGAGGCAAGGGCAGATAGGGCTACGACTCCGGCGAGCACCGGCGCACAGCACGAGCTGGCGACGCCCGCGGTCAGGCCGAGGGCGAATATGCCGCCCGGCGTCGATCCGGAAACGCGAAGCCTCAGCATCGGGAACGGCAGCGACCAGGGCCGGCCCGAGAGCACCTGGAGCGCAAGAAGCACCAGGAACAATCCGACGACGAAGAAGATGACGCGGTGCTGCGCGGCAAGCAGCTGCCCGAGAAGTCCGACGCCGAGCACGATCGGCAGCATCACCGAAGCAATGCCGGCCGCGAAGATCGCCGCCATCGCGGGCAGCCGCAGGCGCCCGCGTTCGAGAGCTGCACCGACGAATGTCGGCAACAGCGATACGACACAACAGGGTGCGAACAGGGCCAGCACGCCGCCGAGGAAGGCGGCAACGAGCGAGCTCGAGTAGACGAGCGCGTTCATGAGACTCTAGCCAGACGGCGCCGGACCCCACCCTCAGAGATCCGGCCGTAGCCGAGCAGCTGATCACCGGCGTAGAGGGCGGGCGGAAACGGGACCCCGTCGCGACGAACGACATCGGCCTCCGGGCTATCCCAGGCGAGCTCATGGATCTCAAACTTGAGTTCAGTTGCCAGGCGCTGCGCGACGCTCCGCGCGTGTCCGCAAAGATGGCAGTCGACCGCGGTGACCAGGGTTAGGCGCGAGGTCATCGAGGATCAGGCCCTGACAGCTGCTACGACCTGGTCGACGGGGACATGCATGGAATCCGGGGCCAACTGCTTCCAGGTCACACGCCCGGAGCCGTCGACCACGAAGATCGAATGGCCGTCGACCGCCCCCATGTCCATGCCGCTTGGCAGGCGGAACACCCCGAACCCGGAGCCAAGCACGTGATTCCGGTCCTCAAGGATAGGAAATCCGAGGTGGAGCTGAGCCGCAAGGGAGGCCGACGTGGCAGCCGGATCGGTGCTCACGCCCACCACTTGACCGCCGGCAGCCTTGATTGCATCCAACTGTCCCTGCAGCTCCACGAGCTGCTGTTGACAGGCCCCTCAAGCGCCACCTTCATAGAAGTAGACGACCAACTTGGAGCCGCGGAAATCGGTCAGAGACACCGTGCGCCCATCGCTGGACGGAACAGAGTCGGTGGGCACGGGCGAACCCACTGCCAGGCCACCGCTAGCGCCACCACCACCGCCGGAGCCTGCATGCCCGAGTTGCGTGACGGCGACAAACGCTGCAACGAGAACCACGACGCCGCCAGCAATTGCGTACGGCCACCACTTGCCTGAGGTGGAGCGGACTGGGGATCGCTTGGGCTTCGACTTCGTCCGGCCAGACGAAGGGACGCCGCGTTTCTCGCTCATCGTGCCAGTCTACTAGCCGCTCGTAGTATCAGATTGGAGGCCAGTGGGCGTTCGCGTACCAGGCTAAGACCGGTGAGATCAAGGGCAGCCATCGATCGCTGACGAGCAAAACTCCCATCACAACCAGCAGAGCGCCCGACACGGGCTGGAGGGCCGCCGTGATGCGGCCGGCGGACCGCAACCAAAGCTGGACCCGAGCCACAGAGAGACCCAAGGCAAGAAAGGGCAAACCGAGGCCGAGGCTGTACGCCGTCAGCAGCAGCACACCCTGGCTCAAGCTCGCTGTTGTTCCGGCGAGGGTCAACACTGCACCCAAGACAGGTCCGATGCACGGGGTCCATGTGACCGCGAAAGCCGCCCCCAGAAGAGGCGCGGTCCCCAGCTTGCCTCCGGCCATTCGCCGGCTCCAGTCGCCACCTCGACTGAGGAATCCGACACGGCCTTCAAGAAGCAGGAAGGCACCCATCACCGCAATGAAGACTCCGGCTACGCGCGCGACCGGCACCCGGTTGTCGAGGAGCAACGCGCCAAGCTCAGACGCCGTTGCTCCCAGCGCGACGAATACCGCCGTGAAGCCGAGTACGAAAAGCGCTGCAGCCGCGATCGTGCGATTTCGGCGAGCTGGCTCGTCGCCGCCGAGCCCAGTCAGGTAGCCGAGGTATCCGGGCAGCAGCGGAAGACAGCATGGCGATGTGATCGAGATGAGCCCAGCGACGAACGCGATCACAAGGCCCGGTTCGCCCACTCGGGGCATCCTAGTACTATCGGTCATTAGTAACGTGGGGGCATGACGAGGCGCGCTCGGCTCATCCGGCGTGCGGCGCTGGGGGCGGCAATCGTGGTCGCCGCGGCCGTCTTGGGCCACCTCTTACTGACGCCGGTGACTGGAGACGTGCTCTTGCTGTTGACCGCCAGACAGGCAGACCATGTCGCCGCCACGTCAGTCGATCTGCATTCCGCTCAGGGTTGGATGACACTGGGGTCGATTCCGGCGCGCGCGGTGCCCAAAGCGCCAGAAACGGCTGAAGCTTTCTTGGCGCGGGTGCCCGTCGGGAGCTACGACCGCGTGCGCTTGGCCGGCGTATCCGTACCAGTGGCGCTCGTGGTGCAGAAGGACATCCTCAATCCGTTGCTGGTGGGTGTCGACGCTGGGCGACCGTTGCCAGACTCGGCGTACGGCGGGACAGAGGCGGTGAGCCTCGGGCTCAACGAGCTGTCCGGCCAGCTGAAGGCAATGCTCCCCTTCAGCTTGGTGGACCAATTCGGCCGCAACTTCACCAATGCCGACATCGCAGGTCATGACGTCCTGCTGGCTGCCTTTCACAGCAGCTGCCGGGAGACGTGCCCGCTCGTCGCGGGCCTCTTCCTCCAGCTACGCCAGCGGCTTCCGCCGTCGGTCCTCCTTGTCGAGGTCACGACGGATCCATCGGAGGACACGCCCTCTGTGCTGCGCGATTACGCCGGTCGCATCGGGGCGTCCTGGACCTTTGCCACTGCCGACCCCCAAACGCTAGCTGCCTTCTGGAAGCCCTTCGACGTCGTGCTGAGCACCAGCGATGTTCACCGCTCAAACCTGGCTTTGATCGACCGTCACGGCTACATCCGAACGTACTTCCTCGGTGCCCCTGATGTTGGTGGAACGCTGCCGGCTCCGCTGGACACGCAGCTCAGCGCCGCCGGCCGACAGCTCTTGTTGACTCATGGCAACGGTTGGGGTGATTCACAGATCCTCGATGCTCTGCAGGCGGTCGGTGGCCTCGCATCGCCGTCCTCATCGGGCGGCGGCCCGGCGCCAGTGTTCACTCTGGACACGCTCGACGGCACACGCGTCAGCCTTGCCGACTTCCGAGGGCGTCCGGTTCTCATCAACTTCTGGGCGACCTATTGCGCGCCGTGCCGGCGCGAAATGCCGCTGATCGAACGGACCGCCGCGCAGCATCCCCGTCTTGTTGTCCTGCTCATCGACGAACGCGACAGCCACCAGTCAGCGTCTGCCTTCGTAAACGAGCTCCAAATCACCTCCGCTGTCCTGTTCGACGGTGACGGGAAGGTAGGCGATGCTTACGGAATCAGCGGTCTGCCGACGACCTTTTTCATTCACCCCGAGGGCGGAATCGAGGGACGATACATCGGTGAGACCAACGCCGGAATTCTTGGCCCACACATCAGCGCGATCGGCGCGTAGCCGAAAAGCGCTCGCTGCCGTCGCTCCCGCGACGCCCGGCGACCGATGGCTGGCGTGGACGCTTCTCGGCGTCGGCCTGCCCTGGCTCGCATACACGCGCCTCTACTTTTTTCTACACCCTCGCCATCTCACGTTCGACGGCGGCCTGTTCATGTGGTATTTCAACAAGCCCGACCCTTTCTGTGGCGGCACACGCACATTCGCCTGGATGTGGAGGGGAGACGTCGGTCGGGCAGTTGCGGTCTATCCGCTGGGTCCACTATTGTTCGTGGCGACGGTCGCGCTGGTGGTCTACGGCCTGTATGTGATGGTCACCCGACGTGCCGTGCAAATCAACCTCTCGCCGGCGATGGTTCGCGGTCTGCTTGTCGTAGGTTTCGTAGCTCTGGGACTGAACTGGATCGCCAAGCTGGTCTGGCTCGGCATGTGAGCGCTCAGGGCCGGGATCGCTAGCTGAGAATCGCCGCCATGTAGACCTCCAGCTGCTGAGCATCAACCGGCCCGATGACCCGGCTTTGGACAGTCCCGTGGCTGTCGACGAAATATGTCTCAGGCGGGGCCGTGACTCCGAAGTCGTGATACGAGCCGTGAATGGCGGGCCCGACCGGATAGGGGCTCTTGACGTCGGCTTCATAGGCACGCGCTGCACTGTCGGTGTCCTGTATGTCTACCCCCACGAATTGTGCTTTGCCGGAAGCACGCTCCGCCGCCGCCGCGAGAGCGGGCGCCTCCTGACGGCACGGTACGCACCAGGAGGCCCAGAAGTTGACTACCAGGGGCGTGCCCTTTAACGCTCGAAGGCTGATCAGATCGCCGTCGAGGGACCTGATCGTGAGGTCGGGGACCTGACTTCCGACAAGCGAGCTGGGTTGCTTCTGCGCTGCATGCAGCAGACCCCACCCGAGGGAGGCGAAGAGCGTGCCAACTGCGAGACCGCCAACAAGCCAGGTCGCGAGAACTCCACGAGTCATTGAGGGTAAGTGCACTCTTACTATCTGGCCCTAGTAAGAATAGCGGTCGGTAGCGCTATGATCGCCGGTGATGACTCGACGGGACGATCAGCTGACACGGGCGATGTCACTGCTGGGTCCACTCGAGGGCAGGTTGATGAAGCTGATCTGGGACGGCCGCGTCCATGAGCCGTTCATCGTTCGCGACGTGCTTGCGCTGACACCGGAGCTCGCCTACACGACAGTCATGACCACTCTCAACCGCCTGGCTGACAAAGGTCTTCTGAGCGTGTCGAAGATGGGCTCTCACCAGCCTCACAAATACCGGGCCAATGGGGGAGTGAAAGACTTCATGGCCGATTCGGGTCGCGCCCAGGTTGATCGCCTTGTCGAGCTCTACGGAGACGCCGCGCTCGCCGCCTTCGCCGCACGCCTCGACCGGCTGTCGCCGGCCACACGCGAGGCCCTCAAGAGGCTGCGCTCGCGGTGACCGGGCGCCGGCTGGCTCTGCTTGCTGTCCTGGCCGCGGTGCCAATTGCCTGCCTCAGCACGGTTGCCGGTTGCCAGTCGGGCGGAGCGTGCGGCTGGATTCCCACGCACGGTACGTCTTGGTGGCCCGCAGCCTACGTGCCGCCGCTGCTCGTAGTTTTGGCTTCGGCTTTGGCCTGCGCCCTCAAGTTCGGACTCGTGGCCTCGAGGACAGAGCGCGAGTTGGCAAGGTTGCCGCGCGTTTCCATCCCGCCAAAACTGGTGCGCACGGCCAGAGCAGCCGGCCTTGATCGCGTTGAATGTGTCCGAGCCGGATCCCCGGTCGCTTTCTGCGCAGGCATTCTTCGGCACACCGTGTTCATCAGTGAAGCGGCGGTTGCAGGCCTGGCCGACTCCGAGCTGCTGGCCGTGCTTCACCACGAAGCTGACCACGCGCGGCGCCACGAACCGCTGTGGCGAGCAGCCAGAACCGCTGCGGCGGAGGTTCTCACCTTCCTTCCCATCGTCGGCTGGTGGTCAGAGCGTCAGATCACGCTGTCTGAGCTGAGTGCAGATGCGGCCGCCGAGCGGATGGTGGGCCGATCCGCGCTCGCCGGGGCCCTTCTGGTAATGACCGCCCCAGCGATCCCGCTGGCAGCCTTTGTAGGCCACGCCGAGCTGCGTGCTCGTCGACTGCTCGGCATGCGAAGCGATGAGCCAAAAGCTCCGCGGGCGGTGTGGGCGGCAAGCTTTGTTTACTCGTGGCTCGCCATCAGCCTGGCTGGATGTCTATTCGCGGTTGTGGTTTCGCTTACGCATTAGGAGCGAAGATCAGGCGCGGGCAATGCCGTAGCCTTTGTCTTCGAAAGCCCTGCGGATCTCGTCTTCGCTGATCTTCTTGTCGTCGTAGTCGATTTCCGCGCGCTGTTTGTGAAAGCTCACTTTGAGACTTCGAATGCCCGCCAACTCGTCCTCTAGCCCCTCCAATGTCATCACGCATGCCGAGCAATGCATTCCCTTGACGCTGAACACTTGCTTCGCCATATCTCAATCTCCTCAGGTGAACTCGAAGTAACCGCTGTACATGCCCATCGAGCAGGTGTAGCGCAGGTTTCCGTTAGCGGCGCTTGCCGGAATATTGATGGCGGTCTGACCCGTCTCGGGTAGGGTGCGTTGGTAGCCAATCGAGGGGATCACAAAGCCCCGAGTGCAACCGGTGGTGCCGTTGCTCACGACTGTCAGGCTGACCGGCTTGCCGGCTGGAGCCTTGATCAGGTCAGGGGAGTAGCCAGTGTTGTAGACCTGGATCGTGATCGCTCCGTTTGCGTCCGGCTGAGCTGCGACCTCTGGCGAACCGCCGCTAGCCTGGGCCAGTGACACGGAAGCCGCGTTGAGCAGATTGGAAAAGGAGTAAGGCGAGCCCATCAGGTTCAGTCCACCTTCGATCGAGACGAGGCCGAGAATCAGGACGACTGCCCCCGCCAGTTGCAGAAATCGCGTGTGCAGCACCTCTCCCAGGCGTGTGGCCACGTAGGCCAGGCCGAAGAAGACCGGAGTGGTGCCGAGGGTGAAAGCAAACATGATCGCCGCCCCGAGAAGCGGTGACCCGGTTCCGACGGCGAGCACCATCATCGCCTGGGTTACACCACAGGGAATGAAAATCGTCAGCGTGCCCAGGAACAACGGGGTAGCGACCGTGCTTGCATTGTTCTTCGCGTAGCGGCGGATGAAGCGGGTTACGAATCGGGGCGGCTCGATCACGAAGTAGCGAAAGATCGGATGCAGGTTGAACAACCTTGCCGCGGTCCCGAGCATGAAGATGCCAATTCCAATTTGAAGCGCCGCTCGGCTGTACGGACTGAGCTGGAGGACAGAGCCGATCCAGCCCAAGAAGATGCCCAGGACCGTGTATGCGACTAGCTTGGCGGCCAAGAAAAGGGCGATTGGGGTGGCCGCATTGCGCCGCTTGGGTTTCTCCGGTTGTGCCAGAGTCGCCAGCGCCGCGAGCTCTCTGCGTCGCTGCTCCTTGGTCAACCGGCGGTTCGAGCGCTTCTTGCGCTGCGCGACCACGTGTCTGATCGCGAGCTGGGCTGTCACATCGGTCTCGGCTTGGCGAGCGACCGAGGTGGCGAGCAGGCCGGCCTGTACTGCCAGGCAGCTGAGCCCACCGGTGGTTACGCCGGTGATGAAGGCGAGGCCCAGAAGGTTGGTGGAGGCATCGAAGCTCACCGGATCGAAATCCCATTTGGCGGAAACTGATCGACCCGAGCGGCCACGGCGACGAGTCTACTACCTGGACATAGGAACCTGGCCCATCGACTCGCACCTGCTACTATGCATCGATAGTTACCTGAGGAGGTTGCCTGTGGACCATATCCTGCCGTACCTGTTCTTGCTGGCGTGTCCGGTCTCAATGGGCGTGATGATGTGGATGATGATGCGCAAGGATCACGGCCATGCCTCGCCGCCTGTGAGCGATCCCCGCGTCGCCGAGCTCGAGAGCCAGGTCAACGAGCTGCGGATGGCGCTGCACGATCGGCAGGACGTCGGGGCGGCGGCGACCATTCCAGCGGCAAGCGCAGACAAGGACTGAGCCCGGGCAGTTTCGCGATTGGAAGACGGAGGCTTTCTCGGGGCTTCCAAATCGCATGGATAGACAGTGAATTTCCCTGACATTGCGGTAATCGCGTCCGGGATCGTGCTGATTGGCTTCTTGGCCTGGTTCTTCTTCGGCCCCAAGAAGGCGCGACAGGCTGAGCTCGTCGGCCAGGTGCAGCAGGTTCAGGTCCTGGTCAAGGGCGGCTATGCGCCGAACCTGATCCGTGTTCGCCAGAGCGTGCCGCTGAGGATCGTTTTCGATCGTCAGGAGGGCGGTGAGTGCACGTCGCGGGTCGTATTTCCCGACTTCGCCCTGAACAGGTCGCTGCCAGCCATGGCCAAGACCACGGTCGAGTTCACGCCCGACAAGACCGGGAAATTCGACTTCGCGTGTGGCATGAACATGGTTCACGGCAGCCTGGTCGTGGAGCCGCCGTCCCCGCCTTCAAAAGCCATTTCGTCCCTCCCTGCAGAGCCGGTAATCGATGGGGCATCAAATGGCGCGGATGCCGAACGACGTACTGACGACGTAGACACCGAGTCGGCCGAGCGCAAGGCGGAGATCGCCGACCTGACTCGTCGGGTGATCGTCGGCGCACCGCTGACCGCGCCAGTGTTGTTCGCGGCCATGGCGGACAGCTTTCTGCACCTGTCGTGGCTGCCACAGTTCCTGCTCAACCACTGGCTGCAGCTGGCGCTGATCACACCGGTCATGTTCTATTCGGGTTGGCCGATCCATCGCACGGGCTGGCTCAGCATCGCGCACCGCAGTGCTGAGATGAACGCGCTTATTACAGTCGGCACAACCGCCGCCTTTGGGTACAGCCTGCTGGTGACGGTGGCGCCGGGCCTGCTGCCGGCCGAGCTGCGCGGGGTGTACTTCGAGGTGGTCGGCGTCATCATCACGCTGATTTTGCTGGGCCGCCTTTTCGAGGCGCGGGCAAAGGCCGGCACGGGCGCGGCTATAAGGCAGCTGATCGGGCTCCAGCCGCGCACCGCACGCCTCGTGCGCGATGGGGCAGAGGCTGACATTCCGGTCGAGGAAGTTGTCCCCGGCGACGTGATCTCAGTCCGTCCCGGCGAGAAGCTCCCGGTCGACGGTGAGGTGATCGACGGCCGTTCAACCGTCGATCAGTCGATGGTCACTGGTGAGTCGATACCGGCCACAAAGCAGGCGGGTGACACCGTGATTGGCGCCACGGTCAATCAGACCGGCGCCTTTCGGTTCCGTGCCACACGAGTCGGCAAGGACACGATGCTGGCCCAGATCATCCGGCTGGTCGAACAGGCGCAAGGCTCGAAGGCGCCAATCCAGCGACTGGCAGACGTCGTCGCCAGCTATTTCGTGCCGGTGGTGATGAGCATCGCGATTGCAACCTTCGTGGTTTGGTTCGTGGCTGGTCCGCCAACAACCCTCACCCTCGCCCTCGTTAGCGCGGTAGCCGTTCTGATCATCGCGTGCCCGTGCGCTCTTGGCCTCGCCACCCCGCTTGCAATCATGGTCAGCACGGGCAAGGGTGCCGAACTGGGCATCCTCATCCGCTCGGCCGAGGCGCTCGAGACCGCGCAGAAAATCGACACCATAGTGCTGGACAAGACGGGGACGATCACGCGCGGGGCGCCCGCTCTCACCGATGTGATCGTCACCGGCGACCTTACCGAGAACGAACTGCTTCTGCTCGTCGCCTCGGCCGAGCAAACGTCCGAGCACCCGCTAGGAGCGGCAATCGTCGCGGGTGCCAAAGCGCGCGGCCTTCAGCCGCTTCAACCGACTGACTTCGAGTCGGTGACCGGAAAAGGTGTCCGAGCCACTATCGATGGACGGAAGGTCCTGGTCGGTAACGAGAGATTCATCCAGGACGCCGGCATCTCCGGGGACGGATTCGCGGAGGTCGCACGGCGGCTCTCGACAGACGGCAAGACCCCGATTGGCGCAGTGGTGGATGGCAAGCTGGCAGGCCTTATCGGAGTCGCCGACACAATCAAGGACGACTCGGTGGCAGCGGTTTCGGCACTTCGTGATCTGGGTGTCACGGTTGTGATGATCAGCGGCGACAACCGGCAAACGGCGGCGGCGATTGCAAGGCAGGCAGGCATCGAGCGCGTGATGGCCGAGGTCCTGCCCGACATGAAGGCACTCGAAGTGCGGCGGCTGCAGGACGAGCATCGAGTCGTTGCCATGGTTGGCGATGGGATCAATGACGCGCCGGCCTTAGCTCAGGCGGATGTTGGCATGGCGATTGGTACGGGGACGGACGTCGCTATCGAAGCTTCAGACATCACCTTGATTTCTGGCTCGCTGACCGGCGTCGTCACAGCTATCAATTTGAGCCGCTCGACCATGCGCAACATCCGTCAGAACCTGTTCTTCGCGTTTGCATACAACATCGTCGGCATCCCGATCGCCGCCGGCATCCTCTATCCGTTCTTGGGCCTACGGTTGAGCCCCATGATCGCGGCGGGAGCGATGGCGCTTAGCTCGCTGTCAGTGGTATCGAACTCCAACCGCCTTCGTGGTTTCAAGGCGAACGCGACTCAACCGGTCGTCGGCGCTCCGTTACCTGCTGAGCCCGTCGTCGAGGTCGCTTCGTATGGTGCTCCCCCGATCAGCCAAGATGCCCCAACGGGCCAAGGAGAAGACATGACAGGCGAGACAACCGCGATTGATCCCGTATGCCAGATGACGGTCGAGACTGCGAGTGCCGAGTACCGCTCCCTTCACGACGGCAAGGCCTACTATTTCTGCTCTGCCGGCTGCAAAGTGAGCTTCGACAAGAATCCGGGGAAGTTCATCGGCGCCGGCAACAAAGGCGAGCCGGCCAGCCACTAAGCCGTCGCCAGCGACCTGAGCAAAGGCGCTGGTGAATATGAGGCTCGGTGCTACCTTCACGCCATGACTGTGCAGGTTCTCCCGGCGCGGTCCCTCCTCCAACAGGCCCGTCTGGCCCAGTGGATAACGGTCGGTTGGATGGTCATAGAGGGTGTCGTAGCCGTCGGAGCGGGTATCGCTGCGCACTCGGTGGCGCTCACCGCCTTCGGGGTGGACAGCGGCATCGAGCTGTTCTCTTCGGTGGTGGTCCTGCGCAGGCTTCTCCAACGATCGGAAAGTGAGGAACGCGGCTCGATGACTGGGGGAGAGCGCGGCGCGACCAAACTCGTCGGCTTCGCCCTATATGGCCTGATCGCTTACATATTGCTGTCGGCCGCGGTGGCCTTGGGGTTCCGCTTCGAGCCCGCAGCCTCTCCGCTCGGTATCGGACTCACGATCGCGTCGCTTCTGATCATGGCCGCTCTCTGGCGCTGGCGGCTTGCTCTCGCGGATCGCCTGGGAAGTCCCGCACTTCGAGGAGACGCGGCTTGCTCGATGGTCTGCCTGTACATGGCGGGTGTTGCCCTGGCGGGCCTTCTGTTGAACCAGTTCTTCGGACTGTGGTGGGCCGACCCGTTAGCTGGTCTGGCTTTGATCTGGTGGATCCGGGGTGAAGCCAACGAAGCTTTGGAGGCGAGCAAAGCGGAGAGCGACTGAAAGTCGCTGGGCAGCTGGGCGTACACAGGGCAGCCGCGCGGCGCGAATGGGAGAGTGAAGGCAGGGTTGAATGAATGAGATAACGGTATTTGGCGTCCTGGCGCTGACTTTCATGATGGCGATGTATTCGCTCGAGGGGCGGCATCGGCGTTTCACATTGGCCTTTGCATTCGGCTGTTTGTTGTCCAGTGCATACGGCTTCCTGATTGGTGCCTGGCCCTTTGGAGTCGTCGAGATCATCTGGTGTGCGTTTGCGCTGCGCAAGTTTCAATTGCGGCGCGATCAGCAAACGCCCGCCTGAAGTATCTAGAACTGCAAGCGAGCTGCGCTCGGCATCGTCTCGCGCATGCGCGCTGCGACCACAAGTCCCGACAACCCGGTGAGGCAAGCGACGGTGATGATCGCGGCGGGAAAGCCCGCAGCGTCTGCGATGACGCCGGCCACGATCGCTCCGGCCGCGTATCCGCTATCGCGCCAGAACCGGTAGATGCCGACAGACGTGGCTCGCTCGGGGATGCGCGCAGCGTCGCCCACTACGGCGAGCAAGGTCGGATAGACCAGTGCTGTGCCGGCGCCCAGCACGACGCTCTCTGCAACCCACCAGTTGAAACCGGGCAGGATCACGAATGTCGCAATCGCGAGCGACTGCAGCAGCATCCCGGCCACGATCAAGGATTTGCGGCCGACAAGGTCGCTGATCCAGCCTGTGCCTAGTTGGCCCGCCCCCCAGACCGCTGGGTAGGTTGATGCCAACAGCCCGATCTCGCGTAGCCCGAGCCCATGGGCCGCGAAGAAGAGCGGCAACAGCGCCCAGGCCATGCCGTCGTTGAGGTTGTTCACCAGGCCTGCCTGACAGGCGCTCGACATCGTGCGGTCACGGAAGCTGACCTCGATTGCGAGCTTGGTCACCGATTCTGTCTGAATCGCACCGCCAGATTCGAGCTCGACATGGCCCCGAGGTTTCGCGCGCGAACAGGGAAAGCAGTAGACCACAGGCAGCAAGGCCCTCCGCCAACAGATACGGGCCGGGTCGGATGCCGTAATTCGCTGCGAGGAATCCAGCCACTGCGGCCGCGGCCGACACCGCAACGTAACCGGAGGCTTCGTTAAGGCCCAGCGCGAATCCGCGCCGCCGGGGTCCGACGAGGTCGATCTTCATGTTGACGGTGGTCGACCACGTGAGGCCCTGATTGAGGCCGAGGAGCACGTTCGCGAACACGACCCAGCCCCAAGAGGGCGCGAGGATGATGAGCAAAGGAACGGGCAAAGCCGCCACCCAACCCACGAGCAGGACAGTCCGTCGGCCGTAGTGGTCGGCTAGCCCGCCGGCGATGAAGTTGCTGGCGGCCTTGACCAAGCCGAAGCTGATCAGAAAGGAGAGGATTGCTGCGCTGCTGGCGAGGTGAAAGTCGTTCTCGGCGAGGGGTGCCAGGGTCGACCGCTCGACTCCCACCACCCCGCCGACGAAGGCGTTGATCGCCACCAAGAGAGCGAACTGTCGCCAGTTCGCACGCAGGCCGAGCTGGATCAACTGGGTTGCCTTTATCCGCCAGCTACCCTAGGCGACAGCGCAGCGGTTGGCTCCCGCCTCCAACTCGCTTGGATCATCGGGAAGTTCACCGCGCTCGTTGAGCTCGACGATGCGGGAGTGGTTCGGCGGATTTGGCGGGATCCGCCCCAGGACCGCGTCGACAAATGCTTCTGAATCAAGCCTGGCGAGGCCAACCGTTCCGCGAATTTTTCCGACCGTCGTCACCAGTAGACGGCCATCGAACGGTATTGGCTCCGACTCATGGCCGGGTAGCACCTGAGTCGCCTCAGGCAGCTCGAGAAGGTGGCGGACCGACCGATGAAGAATGCCCGCGCGCGACTTCAGGTCCTCGCGGGTACCTGAGGTGCGCAGAAAGTCCGTCGCTCCGCCGGTGCGCTCGACAGTGAAGGTTTGCGCGAGCTGATTAGTCAGAAAGAGCTGCGACGGTCGTATCGAGCGAGGCTGTGACAGCGAAGGTGACGGACTGGCGAGGGTGACTGACTCGACGACGGGCTCAGGCTCGGTGCGAGCTGGTGCCGCTCGTCCGCTCAGGCGGCGCGATGGTATTCGTTAATCAGTCCGTTGAGGCGTTGCTGACGAAGTACCGATCCTGAGCCAAGGGTCGACGCCGGCTCAGGCGGCCGAAGTTCAAGCGCAAGATGGGGTCGCTGGCGGTTGTAGTGATCGATGTACTGGCGAAGAACCACCTGCAAGTGGCGCTCGCCGAAGACGAGCAGCCAGTCCAGGGCTTCGTGGCGTAGCGTCTTGATCATCCGCTCGCAATGGGCGTTGGCTCTCGGGCATCGGTAGGGTGTGAGGGTGACCCTGGCGCCTTCGCCGCGGAGCACCTGATCGAACTCGTCGACGAACTTGGAATCCCGATCATGGATAGCGAGCCGGATTGGAGCCTCCAGTTGGTTCAGCTCCCAGGTCAGGTTTCGGGCCTGCTGAGTGACCCAGGCGGCGTTGGGATGGGCGGTGCAGTTGGCGTAGAGAATGCGGCGGCCGCCGATCTCCATGAAGACCAACACGTAGAGGGTCCGAAGCAGCACCGTGTCGACGGTAA
>VBFH01000110.1 GCA_005883575.1 Chloroflexota bacterium
GGATTTGGTCGAGCCAGTGGACCGGCTCGCCCAGATCGGCCAGGAATGGATCCCTGGATAGGCGGCGGTCAAAAGTTCGGGATCTTCTTCGAGCGGAACATCCCTTGCGCTGTGGGCCGCAATGTCGATCTCGCGCCGCTTCAACACGGAGGCGAGAGCGGTGACAAACATCCCCTCGCCGGGCGTCGAGTCGACTGGCCGCACGTCGCCTTCCGTGACTATCCTCACCAGCTCGACGTCGTGGCAACCGCGCGAAGGCGCTGCACGACCACCTCGCCTTGTGCCAGCGCCAGCATCGAACCCCGCGTCCCGAGGCGGATCTTCACCGGACCCGGCCCAGCCAGGCGAGGTACTCGGCCATGTTGCGCTGGACCAGCGCTTCCGCCTCTTTCGCCTTTCAGTCGGCGAGCCACACCGGGGAGCCTTGGCTGGGTCCAGACCTTCTCGAGGCGATCGAGCGATCACGCGCTCGAGACATCCTGGTATGCCCGATTGGGTTCGTCGCCGATCACCTCGAGATCCACTTGAGGTGCGCAGAAAGTCCGTCGCACCGCGCGAGCGATCAACAAAAGGGTCTGCTTAGGCTGATTAGTCGGGACGACGAGCTGCGGCCAGCACTTCGAGCGACGCTGCGACAGCGCGACTTGGTGACCGCGTCCGCTCAGGCGGCGCGATGGTATTCGTTAATCAGTCCGTTGAGGCGTTGCTGACGCAGAATCGGTCCTGAGCCATTGGCGGCCGCCGGCTGGGGCGAGTGGAGGCCAAGGGCAAGATGGGGTCGCTGCTGGTTGTAGTGATCGATGTACTGGCGAAGCACCAGTTGCAAGTGGCGCTCGCCGAAGATGAGCAGCCAGTCCAGGGCTTCGTGGCGCAGAGTCTTGATCATTCGCTCGCAATGGGCGTTGGCTCTCGGGCACCGGTAGGGTGTGAGGGCGACCCTGGCGCCTTCGCCGCGGAGCACATGATCGAACTCGTCGACGAACTTGGCATCCCGATCATGGATGGCGAGCCGGATTGGAGCCTCGAGTTGGTTCAGCTCCCAGGTCAGGTTTCTAGCCTGTTGAGAGACCCAGGCGGCATTGGGATGGGTAGTGCAGTTGGCGTAGAGAATGCGGCGGCTGGAGATCTCCATGAATACCAGCACGTAGAGGGTCCGAAGCAGCACCGTGTCGATTGTGAAGAAGTCGCAGGCCAGGGTAGCTCCGGCGTGGGCGCTGAGGAACTGCGCCCAAGTGGGGCCTTGGCGGCGAGGTGCCGGAGGAACGCGATGGCGGCGAAGGACGCAGCGGATGGTGGTCGCCGAGACCCGATATCCGAGCTTGAGCAGTTCGCCCTGAATGCGGCGATCGCCCCAACGTGGGTTTTCGCGGCCCAAGCGCAGAATCAGTTCCCGCAGCTCATCTGAGATCGGCGGCCGGCCCCGCCGCGGGCGCAAGCCAAAGGCAGACCAATGCTTGCGCACCAACTTCTGATGCCAGCGGAGCAGGGTGGCGGGGGAGAAGAGCAAGCGCCGAGGCGGCAATCTCGAGCCCAGTGCAGCCAGGATCATTCGGTCGGCCGGCAGCAGGTCCGGCCTCTTCACCTGCCGACGCAGAACTGCGACTTGGTGGCGGAGGGCGAGGATCTCGAGGTCGCGCTCGGCGTCTGAGCTGGTGTGCAAGACGGCCAAACTGATCGCCAGCCGCAACAGCATATAGATAGACGCGTAGAGCACGAGGCCGGAGAGTAGCCGGGCCAGCGCCGCAACTTCAAGCCTGAGATGGTTGCCAACCGACACCGCGCTGGTGATGGTGTGCTGGTGATGGCGGGCCGCCATGCTCGTCGAGCATCGACGACGGAATCTGCGCGCACCTCACCCTTAGCCACCTCCGTACCTGCGTCGACTTCAATCAAGCTTGTACATCAGTTAGTAATGTCCGCAGGGTGAGCAGGTCTTGCCGCTCGCAGGAGGGCTGCGACGGAATCTCGGAAGCGCTCCAGGCTCAACGCCGAGCCGTTGTCAGGGGACATAGCGTGTTGAACTGGGCGCGGGCCCTAAGTTCAACGATGCACGGCCCTATCGTAGTGCCGTCCAGCCCTCATGCGGGAGGCGAGGCCTTTAGCCACGATCCGTGTTCATGAATTGGATGCTCGGGAAGGCTGGATCAGAAACTGAGCAATCAGGTTCGGTCAGTTGATGCATATGAAATCGCCAACGAGACGCAGGCGTGAAGCTGTTTCCATCAAACGTGTAACCCGACAGGGCTGTGGGACGCTACAGGCGAGCTATCCACATACGGGTCCTTCGCTGCGTAAGCGGAGCCAGACCTGTCGTCGTGCGCAGTTGCACCACTTAACGTTTGCCGACTATCTTCACCGTTGCGGTCTCACAGTCATTGGCCAGATTCGGGTCATTGATGGTGTCCGGAGAACTAACACACGCCGTCAAGTTGGCGGTCTTGCCACCTGTACTCACGATTTCAGCAACGACTTTTGTTGTGACTGTTTGACCCACAGCGATGTCGGTGTATTCGCACGACGGCGTGTCGGGATAGATGCCAAAATCGCAGATCTCGGCGGTGGGGCACACTTATTCGTCCGAGGCTGGCTACACCTCTGAAGGTTCAGCGCTCGATAGGATTGCTCACCTCGATGCTCTTCGCGTTGGTTTACTCGTGGCTTCGCCTTCTTCTGGACATAGCCGACGTCAGGGTGCGAGTCCGTACTCCAGAGGCCGAGGTACTCCTCCTGCGGCATGAGCTCCGAGTCCTGCGCCGGCAGATCAAACGGCCTCAGCTGACGCCCGCCGACCGCCTGATCATGGCTGCCTTCCACCGCCTGGTCTCGCGTCCGGCATTGGGCGGGCTGGTCGAGCCGGAGACCGTCTTGGGTTGGCATCGGGAGTTGGTGCGCAGGAAGTGGGCAGCTTTCGGCCGGCGGAGAGGCGTCGGTCGACCGCGGCTGGAGCCGAGTCTCACCGAGCTGATCTTGAGGATGGCCCGCGAGAATCCGAATTGGGGATGCGTGCGCATTCGCGGCGAGCTGCTGAAAGTCGGGCACCGGGTGTCGGCCACCGCGATCCGCAACCTGCTTCGGCGGGAGAAGCTGGGTCCAACACCGAAGCGAGCGGGGCTGAGCTGGCGGGCGTTTCTGAAAGCCCAGGCGTCGGCGATCGTAGTCAGCGACTTCTTCAGCGTAGACACCGTGTTCTTGCGCCGGCTCTACGTCCTCTTATGTATGGAGCTGGCGACGAGGCGGATCGTCTGGTTCGCGGTGACGGCCAATCCAGATACAGCCTGGGTAACTCAGCAGAGCCGGAACCTGGCCTGGCAACTGGACGGCTCGCCGGTTCGCTTCCTGATTCACGACCACGACGCCAAGTACGCCGGCCCGGCTGACGCGGTGTTCCGGGCCGACGGTATGAGGGTGATCAAGACTCCGGTCGCGGCACCGAGGGCGAACGCTCACATGGAGCGGCAGATTGGTTCCGGTCGCCGAGAATGCCTGGACTGGATCCTAATCATCGGCCGTCAACACCTGGAGCGGGTGATGCGGGAGTGGGTGGAGCATTACAACCAAGCCCGACCACATCGGAGCCTGGACCTCAGAACTCCGACTGCCAGGTCGGATCCGGTCGTCACGACCGCAGCTGTGCGCTGCCGGTCACGCCTTGGAGGGCTGCTGCGCGAGTACTCGGGCGTGGTGGCCGCGGCGACTGCTTGATTTTCGTGCAGACGAATATGTGTGCCTCACACCTGAGGGTGAGGCCGTAC
>VBFH01000028.1 GCA_005883575.1 Chloroflexota bacterium
CGGTCGTGTCACCCTTCGCTATCTCAGCCGGCTGCGCCACTTCCACGTCAGCTACAGACACCGCGGCGAGCCAGTCATGCTCCTGGTCGCCGGCGCCCATGTACGCGTCATCGCAGAAGACGGCGCTCTCCTGCGTGAGCTGACGCTCAACCCCAGCCGCGATTACCAGCGCTCAACTGCGCCTACACTCGTCCGGCATCAGGTGAGACAGCGGTCCGCTTCTACCTGAGACATGACAGGAGTGCCCCCGGAGGGAATCGAACCCCCGACCTTGACGTTAGGACCGTCCTGCTCTATCCCCTGAGCTACGGGGGCACGCCGCACGAAGTCTAGTTTTCATTTATGCGCCCAGCGCGCGACCTGCGCCCCTGAGCTACGGGCGCTTGCCCTAGTCAGCAAAGAGTCTACCCACCGATCGTTTCGCTGCTCTCAGCAACCTCTCAGCGTGCTCTTAGGTGCAGCTTGGCGGATCCGGCCAAGCTCTGCGCCATGGAAAGAGCAACACAGACCGAGATCCGAGTGCGCGCTCGCGACGCGGCGCTCCGATTGCTCAACCGTCTGACCGTCGGCGCGGCGTTTGCGGCCGTGGCCGGCGTCGGACTGTTCAGCGCGGTCAGCGCGGCGACGATTAGCGGTTCGTCCTCGGCTGCTGACTCTTCGTCGACCTCGAGCTCGACATCGGCCTCGTCTACTTCATCGACCAGCTCGAGCTCGTCGAGCAGCCTTCAAAACTCGAGCGGAGTCAGCTCCTCGTCCGGCAGCGCCGTCGCCGTCTCGGGCGCCTCGCACTGACCGGTGTCCAACAGCCTTCTCTGGTACACGACTCGCGGCGCCGGCGCCGTGAGCATGATCCTGCTCAGCACCGTCGTCATCCTGGGCATCCTGTCCACCCAGCGGCTTCAGAGCCCGGGGTGGCCTCGATTCCTCACGACCGGTCTGCACCGCAACCTGGCCCTGATGACTCTCGTCTTCCTGGTCCTGCACATCGTCACCGCGGTCGTCGACCCCTTCACCAACCTCGGTTGGGCGGCCGCGCTGATTCCGTTCTCCTCGTACTACCGCACCCTCTGGCTCGGTCTGGGCGTAATCTCGTTCGAGCTGCTGCTGGCGATCGTCTTCACGAGCCTGCTCCGCGGATACCTCGGCCATCGCGTGTGGCGAGCCATCCACTGGCTGACGTACGCAGCGTGGCCCGTCGGCGTGCTTCACGGCCTTGGCACCGGCACCGACACCTGGGCCGCCTGGATGCTCGCCATCACCGGGGCCTGCGTGGCAGGCGTTGGCATCGCCATCGTGATGAGGCTGACCTCGGGAGCGACCGATCCGCTGGCGCCATCGCGAACGGCCTTCCGTTCCGCTGTCGATCGCCGAGAGGCTCGCTGATGCGCCTGCTCGACGGACCTGACCGGCCGGCGCCTCTGCCCAACGTCGGATCGGGCTTCATCGACGCGCTCGAGCGGGCTGGTCTAGCGGGGCGCGGTGGGGCGGGATTCCCGACGGCGGTGAAATGGCGTGCTGTGGCGCAGCGCTCGCGCGGCGACGCGGTGATCGTCGTCAACGGCGCCGAGGGAGAGCCGCAGAGCAAGAAAGATCGCGTGCTCATGAGCGCGCGACCTCACCTCATCCTGGACGGAGCATTTATTGCCGCCCGCGTCCTGCGCGCGCGGCGAATCGTCCTGTACATCGGCGAACGCCACGAGGCCGCGCTGGCCTCGATGTTGCGTGCTCTCAGCCAGCGATCCGAGCCCGAGCCCGCCCTGGTGACCGTCGCGGCTACTCCCGCACGCTACGTCGCCGGAGCCGAGGCGGCGGCGGTGCACTTCATCAACGAAGGCCTTGCGACCCCGACGAACCTGCCGCCGTATCCATTCGAGCGCGGGGTCGACGGCGCCCCAACGCTGGTGCAGAACGTGGAAACCCTGGCGCACGCGGCTCTGCTCGCTCGCCACGGCCAGGCTCCGGGGACGGTGCTTGTCACCCTCGCCGGCGGCGTGGTCCGGCCAGGCGTGATCGAGGTCGACTCAGAGACCACCATCGGCGAAGCGCTGAGCCGCGCCGGCGGCATGGCCGAATCGCCGAAAGCGGTGCTCTTGGGCGGCTACTTCGGATCCTGGGTCGAGCCCGAGCGAGCCCTCCAGCTGGCAATCGACCACGAATCCATGCGGCGGCACGGCCTTGGTCTTGGGTGTGGCGTCATCGGGGTGCTGCCCGCGAGCCGATGTCCCGTTTGCGAGACGGCCGGGATCATGCGCTACCTCGCCGGCGAGAGCTCAGCGCAGTGCGGTCCATGCTTCTTCGGGCTGCGCGCGCTGGCGGACGCGTGCACGCGAATCGCGGACGGACGAGCTAACCCCGACGACCTGACGCGTCTCCAGCGCTGGACGGCCGACGTCCGCGGCCGCGGCGCATGCCGCCACCCGGACGGCGCGGTCATCTTTCTGTCCTCAGCCCTGAATCTCTTCGCGAGCGAGTTTGCGCAGCACCAGGCGCACGACCTGAGGCGAACGGCGTGAGCAGAGAGTTCAACCTGGTCGTCGACCGCATCACGTGCGATGGCCGCGGGCTTTGCGCCGAGCTGCTGCCCGAGCTCATCCGGCTCGACGACTGGGGCTATCCGATCCTGAGGCCCGGACCACTGCCCGAGCATCTGCTTCCGCTGGCACAGCGCGTGGTCGAAGACTGTCCCGTGCTCGCCATTGCGCTCCGGCGCACCGAGCGGCGCAAGTGACGACCACGATCCTCGCGATTGCGGAGGATAGGGCGCTTGGGGGCTCGCTCCGGATCATCGTGACGCGGCCGCGTCTGCTGGCCGCGGCCAGGGCGGCGGTCGATGAGGTGGTCGCGGCCATCGATATGGCCGCGAGCAGGTTCCGCGAAGACAGCGAGCTGACGCGCCTGAACGCCACACCTGATCGAGTCGTCAAGGTCAGCCTATTGCTGGCGAGGGCCATCGAGATCGCGCTCCGAGGCGCCGAGCTCACAGAGGGGGCGGTCGACCCAACGGTTGGCTTTGCGATCCGCCTCGCCGGCTACGACGCCGACTTCGCGTCGGTGCCCCCGCTTGGTGCATCGATCCGACTGGTCGCGAACAGGATCCCGGGCTGGAGGGCGATCCGGTTCAGCTCGGCCGCGCGGACCGTGGTGATCCCGCGAGGGGTCGAGCTCGATCTCGGCGCCACGGCCAAGGCGCTGGCGTCGGATCTTGCCGCGGCCGCCGCCGCCAAAGTCCTCGAGGGCGGCGGCGTGCTGGTCAGCCTGGGCGGCGACATCGCGGTCGCGGGCGAGCCGCCACCCTACGGTTGGACCATCCAGGTCAGCGACGACAGCCGCGCCGCCATCTCGGATTCCGAGGAGGCGGTGAGCATCACTTCGGGCGGCCTCGCGACCTCAGGCATCACGGTGCGCCGGTGGTTCCGCGGCCAGACCACGCTTCATCACATCATCGACCCCGCCACCGGGCTTCCGGTGGACAGCTGCTGGCGCACGGCGACCGTGGCGGCGGGCAACTGCGTCGACGCCAACATCGCGTCGACCGCGGCGATCGTCATGAGCGAGCATGCACCTGCGTGGCTCCGCGAACGCGGCATGGCGGCCAGGTTGGTCGATGGCGACGGGACGATTCTTCGGCTCGCCGGCTGGCCGGACAAACGCCGGGCGCGCAGGGCGCGCACGCACGCAGAATCGAAGCTGATCCCCAAGATTCTCTGAGCAATTTCACAGGAATCCAGATCAGCATGAGCATCGTGAACAAGGACGGCGCGAGGGTCCTCGTGGTCGATGACGAGCCGAACATCACCGAGCTGGTCGCGATGGCACTTCGCTACGAGGGCTTCACCGTGAAGACGGCGGCCACGGGCCGAGGGGCTCTGACCGCCGTGTCGCAGTTCGCGCCGTCGCTCGTGATCCTCGACGTCATGCTGCCCGACATCGACGGTATGGAGGTGCTGAAGCGGCTCAACAGCGCCGGCGCCAAGGTGCCGATCATCTTCCTTACCGCCAAGGACGCGACCGAGGACAAGGTCCACGGCCTGACCATCGGTGGCGACGATTACGTCACCAAGCCCTTCAGCATCGAGGAGCTGATGGCGCGCGTCCGCGTAGTGCTGAGGCGCCATGGCAACAACGCGGAGACCGGCAAGCTCTCGCTGGCAGACCTCGAGCTCGACGACGAAGCTCACGAGGTGCGCCGCCACGGCCACGTCGTCGAGCTGACCAACACCGAGTACCGCCTGCTCCGCTACCTGCTCATCAACGCCGGCCGTGTCCTCACCCGCAGCCAGATCCTGGACCACGTCTGGCACTACGACTTCGGCGGCGACGCCAGCGTGCTCGAGACGTACATCAGCTACCTGCGGCGCAAGGTCGACCGCTATGACCCGCCACTGATCCAGACCGTGCGCGGCGTGGGGTACGTGCTCCGAACGCCAAGAAAATGACCCTCTCGCTCCGCGGGCGGCTGCTGATCGGCGTCATCTCGCTAGTCGTCCTCGGGCTTGTTGCATCTAACGTCGTGACCTACGGCCTACTCGAGAAATCTTTGGTCGGCCGCATCAACGATCAGCTGACCGCTCACGCGACCCGCGACACCGCAGTCGCCGTCCTTTCGAGCCCAAACTGCATCACGCGCGGTCCGGGACCAGGGTCGAGCTTCCCCCGTGACACCACCGTGGAGCTCCTCGGGGGCGACGGCACAGTCGCCAAGGCATGTCAGGTCCAGGTGTTCGGGGCATCAGAGTCGACTGCCCGTCCCGTCCTCCCTAGTTCGTTGTCGCCCGATGGAAGCGACACGCCGACAAGCCCCATCACCGTCGACGGATCTGGTGGCGTCACCCACTACCAGATCACCGCCTGGCACGAAGATTCCTTCGGTGGCCAGATCGTGGTCTTTGCGATTCCGCTCACGGACACCGAATCAATCCTCAGCCAGCTGCTCGTCCTCGAAGTTTTGATCAGCCTCGGCGTGGTCGCCGCGACGGCGATCCTTGCGTTTGTGATCATCCAGATCGGTTTGCGGCCACTACAAAAAATGGGCGCAGCCGCGGGCGACATAGCCGCGGGCGACTACAGCCGCCGCGTCGAACCCGCCACCCCGAGAACTGAGATCGGACGACTGGGACTCGCCCTCAACGCGATGCTCAACCAGATCGAAGCCGCGTTCGAGCAGCGCACCGCCTCGGAGCGCAGGCTGCGCCGCTTCATCGCGGACGCATCGCACGAGCTGCGCACGCCGTTGACCTCGATCCGGGGCTACTCCGAGATGCTTCGCCGCGGCGCGGCCGAATCTCCGAATGATTCGAACCTTGCGCGGCGCCGGATCGAAGAAGAGTCGGTGCGCATGTCGACGCTCGTCGACGACATGCTGCTCATCGCGCGCCTCGATCAGGGCCGACCGCTCGAAGCGACGCCCGTCGACCTGCAGGTCATCGCCCGCGACGCTGCCGCCGATGCCCGAGCGGTCGCGCCGCAGCGCGAGATCACCCTGGACGCGCCCGACAACGTGCTCGTCGCCGGCGACGACACACGCCTGCGCCAGGTCGTCGGCAACCTCGTCCGCAACGCTCTCGTGCACACGCCGGCGAAGTCGCCCGTCGAGATCGCAATCACAACTCAGAACGGGTCAGCTCGGCTTTCGGTGACCGACCACGGTCCGGGCCTGCCGGCCGATGACCGCGAGCGAATCTTCGAACCCTTCTACCGCGCGGATGCAAGCCGCAGCCGCGACAGCGGCGGCGCCGGCCTGGGACTGTCCATCGTCAGCGCCGTCGTGTCCGCGCACGGGGGAAGGGTCCAGGTCAGAGAGACCAACGGCGGCGGAGCCACATTTGAGGTGCAGCTGCCGCTTGTCCCGGCTACGAAGTCCTGAACGCCAGCACGTCGCCGGAGTAATC
The DNA here is from genome assembly GCA_005883575.1 of Chloroflexota bacterium. Taxonomy (GTDB): domain Bacteria; phylum Chloroflexota; class Dormibacteria; order Dormibacterales; family Dormibacteraceae; genus 40CM-4-65-16. The sequence goes on from VBFH01000028.1 coordinate 5,889, forward strand.
GCCGGCCAGCACCAGCCCGCCAGCGATCGCGGGTCCGCTGCGCACCGCTGAGTGGGTGTCGTACTTCCACAGCTCGCGGCCGTCGGTGGTCGCCAGCGCGATGAGTGACCCTGAGGTGAGATCGCCGAACACGGCGCCCGTGCCGAAAACTACAACCCCGTTTCCCGCGGCGGGCGCCGAATAGACCGGCCGGCCGGTCGCATGGCGCCACGCCACCATTCCGTCAGTAGGACTCAGGGCCAAAAGGCCGTTCGGCGGGCTCGCCGAGGCCACGTAGAGCGCGGTCCCGTCGAACGCCGGGGACGCGATCAGGCCGTGCACGGCGCTTCCCTCCACGAGCTTCCGCGACCACACGCGCTCTCCCGTCGCCGCATCGAGCAGGGCGAAGGTCCCCTCAACGCCTGCCTGCGCCGCGACCTCCCGCCCATTCAGTGTGAACACGACCGGTGAGGCCCCCACGTCAAGATCGCGTTCCCTGTCCGGGTAGAGCGTGGTCAACCATTTGCGAGCGCCGGTGAGGGCATCGAACGCGAGCACGGCGTCATCCGGGTTTCCGACTCCGACGAACCCGACGCCATAGGCGTCGATCGCCGGCGTCGACCACAATCCGTCCCCTGCCTGGCAGCGCGGCAGGAGGCAGGTGTTCCAGCGCTCGCGCCCCGTCTCCGCGTCGAGGCCGACAAGCCGGCCCGGGACCAGCGGTTGGTCACCGTACGGCGAGGCAACGCCCACGAGCACGAGGTCCCGAAAGACGACCGGCGAGGCCCAGAACGCCGCGTTGGCTGGGCCTTTCCAATCCCAGAGCGGATTGCCATCCGCGGCGCGCAGGGCACGCACGTGGCCGGTCAGCGTGCCGACAAAGACTCTGTCCCTGTCGACGGCCGGCGAATCCGAGATGGCGCCCAGCCCGCGCCGCAGCCACACCGTGGCGCCCGTCTGGGAGTTGAACCCGCCCAGCTCCCCATTCGCGCTCCCCGCAAACACGAGGCCGCCTGCGACCGCGGGCGTCCCGTCCACCGCCCCGTCGAGGTGAGCGCGCCAGGCCAGACTCAAGCGCAAGGCGCCCGCAACGTCGAGCGTCGCGCCCGTCGGATGGCCGTCGCGTTCGAGATCACCTCGATACATCGGCCAGGCTGCTTCGGAGGGCGAAGGATTTGCGGTGCCTGCCGACGAACAGCTTGCGATCACGACGGCGCCGATCAGAGCGAGCGCCCTCTGAGCGATCTCCAAGTTCCGTCCCAGGCCGCCTTGAGCAATCAACGCCATCGTGAAACCTGCGCCCGATGCCACCTCGGGCCTTCCCCAAAGCGTAGGGGCCGTCCCTAGCGGCCCCTACACCCCGCTCTCCTCTACGACAGCTTCCAGTGCACTCCCGAAAGCAGTGGCTTGGCCATTGTGAGGTAGCTCTGCAGGTTGTCCTGCCGCGTCAGGACGATCACGACGTAATACACGCTGCCGTTACTGTTCGCGCCCGCGAAGATCGACGCTGCGGCAGGCACGGAGTGCACTCCGTTCGTCAGCGTGAAGCACAGCGTCCAGGAGATCCCCTTGGCGCCGCTGAACGTCCCGGTTGTCGTCGTGGTGTTGGGGCAGCTTCTGGTGTCTGGATACTTGTTCTTTAACGCAGTGTCGATCGAGCTCTTGTTGTCCTGCGCGGTCTGGGGGGGGCTGGAGCCGCCGCTTGCGAGCGTCACCTCCCCCTCTCCGTTCGGATCGCTGAGGATGATCGACTCGCTGTCCTTGCTCGACACCGACCATCCGGACGGCACCGGCACGCTGAGGCCATCGTTCGACTCTGTCGTCGAGCCAAGCTGTGTCGTCGTCGGCGACGCGATCGGCGAGGGCGTCACCGCGGGTGTCGGGCTCGGGACGTCCGCGGTCCCGAGGCCGCCCGTGGTGCCGGCTGTGCCCCGGCTGCCCAGGACCGCGAGGGCGGTGCCGCAGCCGGCCATCAACACGACCAGCGCCACCACGCCGGCGATGATCACCATCCAGGGCGTGCGGTGCACTGGAACCGTGGGGCCGGTAGGCGTGTAGTAGGGACTCCCGTAACCGGCCGGCCCGGCCAGGACCGGAGGCGCCATGCCAGGCGGCGGGCCGGGAAGCGGTGCGTTCGCCGCCGGCGCGGCCGGGGCGGTCAGCGGGGCGCCGCATGCCTGGCAGTACAGATTTCCGTCGGGGTTTTGGACGCCGCACCGGGCGCAGGTCAAAGCCATCTAAGACTTCACCGCCGCGACCGGCTTACGCGCGCGCTTGACCGCAGCCGGCGCGGCTGTCAGAGCCATCCCGCAGTTGGGACAGAACCCTGACGCCACGATGTGCATGTGGCAGTTCGGGCAGATCGTCTCCGCGTATCCCATATGCGCCGCCTCCTCGAGCAGCGCGTGATGGAGGAGGTAGCGGACGTAGATCAGTAGCGAGCCGACCACCACGGCCTGCCAGACGAGGACGAACAGCTGCGCGATCGCGACGTCGTTGAGCAGCTGGGTGCCGAGAGCAAACGCGACGTGGGCGATCACGGCCATCGCAACCCCTCCGGCCTCGCGTCGTGCGAGCCGGCCGCGGCGGTACCTCCAGACCGCGGCCACCACCATCCCCGTAGCGCTGCTCTGGAGCAACGGCTGAAAGATGGCAAGGGTTGCCAGGTCGTAGATCCAGTTGCCCGGGGTCACGTGCGCGGGCAGCGCGGGTAGCGCGCTCGAGATAGCAACAAGCGATTCGGCGACGCTGAACCCGAGACCGGCGGCAATCCCAAAAACCAGACCGTCAACGGTCTCGGGGAATTCGGACCGCTTAGGGAGAAAGAGCGCGGGCAGCGGCTTGAGCGCCTCCTGCAGGACAGGCAGGGTCAGGCCAAGAAAAAGCAGCGCGCCGACGCTGATCCCCGCGTTGTGCAGCGGGTTGCCGACGTTTGGAAACGGGTTGTAGAGCGCACGCACGATGAGCGTCAGCACCAGGCCGGTGACTGCACCGCCGCCGATGGTGAAGCCGAGCACGGTCGCAGGTTCGTCGCGATAGACCTGCGCCTCATAGAGATAAATCAGATAAAGGACGGGGACCAGGAAGATGGCGACGAGGATCGCCGCCGTGACGAGTCCAGCGACGTAGAGAACGAGAATGCCGGCCAGCCCGACCGCAAACGCCCAACGGAACTCGTGAATCTTCTGCTGACCCAGGTGCGGAAAGATCGTGGTGAAAACCGACGGCTGGACGACGTGCTCCGTTGGATGCGCGGCGTACCTGTGCCGGCGGGTCTTGGCGCGGCTCAGCTCGCCCGTCGTTCCCTGGTCCGCTCCGCACCGGGTGCAGAAGACCCCGTCGGGAACGTCGTTGGCACAGTGGTCACAGCGCACGGCCGGTAAGGATATCGACCGGCGCCGGCCTTACGCCTGCTTGGCAGCCTCCCCTTCAGCAGGCACCCAGCCTCGAATGAAGTGGCACGAATAGTGACCCAGGTGTTTCTCGAAGTAGCGCTGGTGATATTCCTCGGCGCGCCAGAAATCCGTCGCAGGCACGATCTCGGTGACGATCTTGCGGTCGAAGTACTTCTGCGCCTCTTCCTTGGAGCGGCGCGCGGCCGTCTCCTGCTCCGGGTTGTGGAAGAAGATGACGCTGCGGTACTGGTGGCCCGTGTCCGGCCCCTGGCGATTCAACGTCGTCGGGTCGTGCATGTTCCAGAACGAGTTGAGCAGCTTCTCGTAGGTGACCCTCGTCGGGTCGTACGTGACCTCGACGGCCTCGGCGTGTCCCGTGCGGCCTGAGCAAACCTGCTCGTAGGTCGCATGGTCGACGTGACCACCCTCATAACCCGATACCGCTTCAATTACGCCTGGCAACTGGTTGAAAAGGTGCTCGACACCCCAAAAGCATCCGCCGGCAAAGGTCGCTTTCTCCATATCACCCTCCAAGATTTATCCGACACATGATGATTCCCGAAGAGGATGATTCGCTAACCCCGCGGCCACCGCGGCGCTGGTGGCATCTGGCGGCGGTCGACGTCACCCCTCTGCGGCGCCATCGCGACTTCAGGCTCCTGTTCGTCAGCCGATTCGTGTCGTTCTTCGGCTCGATGATCACGACGGTCGCCTTTCCCTACCAGGTCTACCAGCTGACGCACAGCGTTCTGCTGGTGGGGGCGCTGGGCGTGCTCGAGTTCGGGGCAATCCTCGCTTTCGCGTTCCTCGGCGGGGCGCTCGCCGATGCGCGCGATCGCCGGTCGATGGTGTTGCTCAGCGAGGCGGCGCTCATGGGGTGCAGCCTGCTGCTCGCCGGTAACGCTGCCCTCGCGCAGCCGCAGGTCTGGCTGTTGTTCATCGTCGCCACCGCCTGGGGATTGTTCGATGCCCTACAGCGTCCCTCGCTCGACGCAATGCTGCCTCGGCTCGTCGACACGGATGAGCTGGCTGCGGCCGCCGCCCTGGGGAGCATCCGCAGCACCCTCGGCCAGATCCTCGGCCCGGCACTGGGCGGAGTCCTGATCGCCGCGTTCGGCCTCTCCGTCACCTACCTGGTGGACGTCGGCACCTTCCTGGTCGGACTTGCCTCCCTGGGCATGATGCGCGCCGTCCCGCCTCCTGTCGACGCAGAGCGACCAAGCTTCCGCCGCGTGATCGAAGGCCTGCGCTACGCGCGGAGCCGCCAGGAGCTGATCGGCACCTACGTGGTCGACATGGTGGCGATGTTCTTCGGGATGCCGCTCGCCCTCTTTCCTGCAATCGCCCAAAACCTCGGCGGCGCCAGGGTGCTGGGACTCCTCTACGCGGCCCCTGCGGTCGGCTCGTTCCTCTTTTCGGCCACCAGCGGATGGACCAACCGCGTGCACCGGCATGGCCTGGGCGTGATCGTTGCCGCCACCATCTGGGGGGTTGCGATCATCGGCTTCGGCCTCTCGCCCGTCCTATGGGCGGCCCTCTTCTTCCTCGGCCTGGCCGGCGCGGCCGACATGATGAGCGGCGTCTTCCGTTCGGTGATTTGGAACCAGACGATTCCCGATTCGTTGCGCGGCCGGCTCGCCGCGATCGAGATGCTTAGCTACACGTCGGGCCCGGCGCTTGGCAACTTCGAGGCCGGCGTGGTCGCGTCCATCTTCAGCGTGCGGGTGTCGGTCGTCTCCGGGGGCGTGCTGTGCGTCATCGCCTGCGTGCTGTGCGCCGCGGCGCTGCCGCTCTTCCGCGCCTACGACGCTCGCCTCTACCATCTCGCGCCAGATCCTCGGCCTGACAGCGTCAAGCGAGAGAACCAATGAGCTCAGCCCAGATCGTTGTCGTCCTGGCCATCGCCACCGCGCTCTTTGCCCTCTGGGCGGCGGTCTTCGCCACCCGCGCCGACATGGCTACGAGGCGTGAGATCAAGAATGCAAATCAGCGCTGGGAGGCGAGCACCAAACCGGTGCCACACATCACGTTTACGGAGTTCACGGCGCCTGGGCAGTCGATCCAGATCCAGATCGAAAACCTCGGTGGGACCATGGCAGGATGCGCGCTGATCCTGCAGCACGCCGACGAGATCTACGCCACCGAGCTCACGCTGCCTGAAAAGGCGCCGGCGCGACCCATCTCGCTGCCGTTCATCGTCAAAGCCTGGCAGCGAGTCGCGCAGCCGCGCCCGCTCCTGCTGGTCGCACGCGACGTGGGTGGTCGCTGCTTTGACTGCCTCGATGGCGGCAAGCAGATCAAAGATCCACGCAGGTGGGTCGCCGGCCGCTTGCGTGACCTGCGGATGCAGGGCATGGTCAACTTCCCGTCCATCACGGGCACCGCCAAGAGTTAGTGAACCGGGTCAAGCTCCGCTTTCAGCTTTAGCTCAACGTTGCCGTTGAGCGCCTTGGAAACCGGGCACCCGTCCTTGGCGGCCTCGGCGAGCTTGCGGAACTCCGCCTCGTCGATGCCATGGACGTGTCCCTTGACGCTGATCGTGATGGCGGTGATCCCAGTGCCGGGGACGAACTCGACCTCGGCGGTGGTGTTCAAGCGCTCAGGCTTGTGTCCCGCCTGGCTCAGCCCGTTGGAGAGGGCCATCGAGTAGCAGGCGGCGTGGGCGGCGGCGATGAGCTCCTCGGGGCTCGTGCCGTGCTGACGCTCTGCTCGGTTCGCCCACGTGACCGGGAACTCAGGGAACGTTCCGCTCGCGACCTTGACTCGTCCGCGACCGCTCATCAGGTCGCCCTCCCATACCGCATCCGCCCGACTGATCGCCGCCATGCCCAACCTCCAGGAAAGTACTCAACTGCAGGATAGTTGTTGCCGTGGATCCGATTTCTCCGGTCGCCGCGAAGCTCGAGGCCAGTGCCGCTTCGTATGTCAAAGAGAACCGCCTTCCGGGTGCGGCGGTCGGGGTGGTGCTCGGCCACGACCTCGTGTGGTGGGCCGGCGTCGGCTTCGCCGACATCGCGACGCGTCGAGCGCCCGACCTGACGAGCCTCTACAGGGTTGCCTCGATCACCAAGACCTTCACCGGGACGGCGATCATGCAGCTCCGCGACGCCGGCAAGCTTCGCCTCGACGACCCCGTGGCGCGGCACATCCCGGAGTTCGGACGGGCAGGCAATCCATTCGGCGACATTGAGCAGGTCACGATTCGCCGCCTGCTGTCGCACGAGTCCGGATTGCAGAGCGAGCCACCGGACACCGACTGGAGGGCGGTTCGCTATGAGGGCTCGATCGCGCGCAACCTCGCGCGCGCGGCGGAGGTCAGCACACTGGTGCCACCTAACACGCAGCAGAAATATTCCAACATGGGGTTCCAGCTGCTCGGCGAGATCGTGGCCCGCGCGAGCGGCATGCCTTATGTCGACTACGTGCGGGGCAACATCCTCGAGCCGCTCGCCATGACGAGCAGCGGCTTCGAACCGCTGCCTCCGGCGCTCTCGACGCGGCGCGCGACCGGATACGGGGGCAGGTTCGTTTCCGACGAGCTCGAACCTTCATCGACGGCTCCGACAATCTGGGCCGAGGGCGGGTTGTGGTCATGCGTGGACGACCTGGCGCAATGGCTGTCCGCGCAGCTTCGAGAGGACGGGCGCATCCTCGCCCCCAAGACCCTGCGTGAGATGCACACGCCCCGGTACCTCGCCGACGAGGACTGGACAGAGGCGTTCGGGCTGGCCTGGTATGCAATTCGCCGCAAAGATGTGATCTGGGTTCAGCATTCAGGCGCGCTGCACGGGTTCAGGTCCAACATCTGCTTCCACGCGAAGACAAGGGTGGGGGCGATCGCCCTGATCAACGGGCTCGGCGACGCCGCCACGCTTGCGATGGACCTCGGCGAGATCGCGCGCGAGGCGGTTGCGGCCGCGGCGCCAAGGATCGAAGCCGCCGCTCCGATGCCGTCTGAGTACCGCCCGCTGATCGGCATCTACTTCGACCGCGAGCTCGGCCTGGTTCTCCGCGTCGAGTGGCGCGACGGCAAGCTGACCATCGTCGATCCCCAGCTTCCGGGATGGCGGCCGACGCTCGCGCCCAGCGACAAGCCGGACGTCTTCGTCATCGAGCCCGGTGTGCGCGAGTCGGGTGACAAGGCCGTTTTTCGCCGGCTGCCCGATGGAAGGGTCGCCTCTGTCTTCATCGCCGCGGGGACGTGGATGCGCCTGGACCCGGTGGCCGTCCCAGAGAGCGCGCGGGCTGGATCGTGAAGGCGCACGAGATCCTCGAGCTCGACCCTCAGCCGCGTGACTCCGAGGGCCACGGCTACGTCGACTTCCTAGCCTCGGAGAAGCTCAGCCTCGGCCTCGCGGTATGGCCTACTGGATCAAACGACCGCCAGCGACCCCACGCGGAGGACGAGGTCTACTACGTGATCAGGGGCAGGGGCGTGATCCAGGTCGCGACCGAGGACCGGCCGGTCAAGGCAGGCAGCCTCGTGTTCGTCGCCGCCGGCGTCGAGCATCGCTTTCACCACATCGAAGAGGACCTGCGCGTGCTCGTCTTCTGGGCGCCACCACACAGTCGAAGGTCAGCCTAGAGCCGGCTCCCCGCGGGTCTGCCTGACTCCTCGGGCGATCCGCTGCTCTTGATCTCGGCGACCGTGCCCATGGCCTTGTTGCGCAGGTGCCGGACCCTCCTGCCGCTCCACTGGCCCATGTCGCGACCGGCGGCCATCGCCTTGTCGTACGCCATGTGGCGGCGGGCGCTGCCGCGCGTGCTCTCGAAGAAGAACGCCACCAGCGACGCGATCGCCATGCCGCCGGCAAACCACACCATGCCGATCCGCCACGCCGGCCGCCGCGGCCTGGCCAACATCGACGCCGACCGATCGCGCAGCTCGGCTGACCTGCCCAGCAACGCGGACGACCGGTCTTTGATCACCGAGGGCACAGTCTTGAATTCGTCTGCTTTCCGCGAGATTCGAGAGGTATCCATACGAAGGGAACGGTCCTTTTCCGCAGGCTACTCGCGGTGGAGTTGCGCCGGTGCGCCGGCGGGGTCGAGGACCAGCGTAGGCAGGTATTCACCCGCCGGCGTTCTGACCCACCACACGCCCTGGCGTCGAAGCTCGTCCCACGTCGAGAATCGGTACCGGTAGAGGTTGGCCCGGACCGCCACCGGGCGGTGGCCGCGGAATGGGTCGAACCGGAGCAGCTTGGACGTCGCGCGGTCGCCTTCGAGGAGCTTGACCACGAACGCGATGAGCCACTGATGCCGGAATGGCGACTCCATGGCCGCAAACCACATCAGCCAGTCGAGCCGGAGATGGTAGGGCGCGAACTGCCGGGGGATCCTGCGGGGATCGCCCGGCTTGCCTTTGAACTCGTACGCCTTCCACCCGGCTTCACCCAGGGGATGGTCGGCCGTTCCCTCGACGACGATCTCGTAGCGCTCCTTGGTCACTGAGCCGAATGCTCCGTATGTGTTGACCAGGTGAAACGGGTCGAAGCTGAAGTTCATCAGCTGGTGCGGCGAGATCAGGTTGAGCACGGGCCGGTAGCTGAGGACGATGACCAGCACCGTGACCGCCAGGACGAGCCACTGCCACCAGAGCGGCAGAGCAGCGAGATCCGCAGCATGCACCGAAAGGAATAGCGACAGCGTCCGGTCGTCAAAGGCCGAGAACGCGAGCGTCATGGTCAGAAAGTTGAGCCACGAGAAATTTCCGCTCAGCACCAACCAGGCCTGCGTCAGCACGATGATCGCGCCCGCGATCGATGCCACGGGCTGCGGCGCAAACAGGAAGAACGGCACGACGAGCTGGGCGAAGAAGTTGCCCAGCACCTCGATGCGGTGGAGCGGCCTGGGGAGGTGGTGGAAGAACCAGCTCAGGCTGTTGGGCATCGGCTGCGTCTCGTGGTGGTAGTAGAGGCAGGTCCCCTCACGCCAGCAACGATCGCCGCGAAGCTTGATCAAACCGGCCCCGAACTCGACCCTGAAGACGAGCCAGCGAAGCAGAAGGATGAGGGGCCAGGGAGGCACGGTGGGCCCAGCGCCCAGGAAGATGGCGAGGAATCCCGCTTCGAGGAGGAGCGTCTCCCACCCGAACGCGTAGAAGATCTGGCCGACGTTCACGATCGATTGATAAAGGGCCCACAGCGCAAACCAGATCGGAATCGCGACCGCGGGCGGCGCAACATCCGGCAGCCCGACCACCACCGCGATGCTCAGCAGCACGCCACCCCAGGCGACTGCGAGCAGCAGCGGGTCGGAGTAGTGGAGATGAAAAAGGGTCGGGGCGTCGAGGAACCTGACCCGGCGGAGGAACAAAGGCACGGGCAGCAGTCCGTGTGCTCCAAGCAGCGGCCGGAACTGGAATGCCGCGACCAGAAAGGCGACGAGGTAGATCATGCCCAGCGCGCGCTCGATGAGGAGCCTGGTCAGCCAGTAGTCCGGAGCCTGGAGCCAATCCATCTCAGAGCCGGCGAGATCGCAAAACGGCGCGCGCCGCGTTCACCCCGCACATTCCGTGAATCCCACCGCCTGGTGGGGTCGCGGCCGAACAGATGAAGAGCTTTTCGTCTGGCGTCGCGTAGGGGTTCAGGCTGAGCACCGGACGTGCCAGCAGACCGCGAAGGTCCATCCGGCCGCCCATGACGTCGCCGCCGACGCAGTTGGGCTCTTCGGCCTCGAGGCGCCGCGGCGACCAGGCGCTGCGGCGGCGGATGAGGTCGCCAAACCCGGGCGCGAAACGCTCGACCTGGGCCTCGATCGGGGCGGTCATGTCGACCTCGGAACCGTTCGGCACGTGGCAGTAGGCCCAGGCCACGTGCTTGCCGTCCTGCGCGCGGGTGCGGTCGAAAAGGGTCGGTTGAGTCAGGAGCACGAAAGGACGCGCGGGATGCCGGCCCTTCGCGACCTGCAGCTCCGATTCGGCGATCTCCTCCATGGTCCCGCCCAGATGCACCGTCGCCGCCCGGGCGCACTCGGCCGAACGCCATGGGATCGGTCCGTCAAGGGTCCAATCCAGCTTGAACGCACCCGGTCCGTGGCGATAGGTCTCGAGGTCGGCGCGGTAGGGCTGAGGAAGTCGCGCCCCGACCAGCTCGAGAACTCCCTTCGGGACGAGGTCGAGAAGCACCACCCGGTGTTCGGGAAGGCTTTCCAGCGAGGTGACCGGGTGGTCGCATTGGAGCTCCCCGCCCAGCTCACCCAGCCGCCGCGTCATCGCTTCCGCCACCGAGGCGGAGCCGCCGCGAGCCACCGGCCAACCGCCCGCATGGGCCGAAGCGAGCATGAGCATGCCCATTGCGCCAGTGCCCGCCTCGTCCAGTGCGAGCAGGCTGTGCGCGGCCGCACCCGCGAGCAGGGCCCGTGCCTCGCGCTCCTGGAAGAAGATTCCCGCCAGCGACAGCGCCGACAGCAGGCCGGGCAGCCCAAACCGAAGGAGAAGAAGCGGGTCGCCAGGTAGTCGCGGTGGCCCCATGACCATGGCCAAGAGCTCGGGCATGCGCTCCGCCAGCGGACCGATGAGGCGCCGGTATGCGTTCGCGTCCCCGCGTAGCCGCGAAGCCGTCTGGGTCACCGAGCGATCGGCCACCAGCGCCGTGCCGTCGTCGAACGGGTGCGCCAGCGGGGTCGGCGGGGTGACGAGGTCGAGCTTTAGGGGCGCAAAGAACGGAAGCAGCGGCGGGAGCGCCATGATCGTGGAGCAGACGTCGTGGCGAAACCCGGGCTCGAGGAGCTCTTCCGTGCGCAGGCCACCGCCGGCCTTGCCCGCCGCCTCCAGGACGAGGACGGACCTGCCGGCCTCCGCCAGCGTGATGGCGGCCGCCAGGCCGTTGGGTCCGGACCCGACGACAACCGCGTCATAGCGGTCTGTCGAATTGCGCCCCGCGAGCGGCCGGCGCATGGCACTAGTGTCCCCCTGGAGGGCTGATGGCGAGCACCTTGCGCACCTCGCGCGCGACCTCAATGTCCTCCCGCGACTTGATTACGAGCGTCGGCACAGTCGCGCCAGGGGCGCTGATGTTGTTGTCCGGGCCCAGGCTCGCGTTGAGCGTGGGCCCGATCTCGATCCCAAGGAACCTCAACCCTGCGACCGCCGCCGCGCGCACAGGCGCGGCGTTCTCCCCCACTCCGCCGGTGAACACGAGGACGTCCAGACCGTTCATCGCCGCCGCCATTGATGCGATCAGCCCGCGCAGGCGGTGGATGTAGACGTCGAACGCAAGCTCGGCGTCTTCATCGCCGCCCGCGATGCGGCGCAGGATCTCGCGCATATCAGGCGTCCCGGTGAGCGCCATCAGGCCTCCCTTGCGATCCAGGGCTTCTGTCAGCTCGGCCTCGGAGACGCCGGCGTGGCGCTGCAGGTAGAGGAGCGCGCCCGGATCGACGCTGCCGGAGCGAGTGGCCATGACCAGGCCTTCGAGTGGGGTGAACCCCATCGTGGTGTCCACCGACCTGCCTCCTCGCACGGCCGCCAGCGAGGCGCCGGATCCCAGGTGGCAGGTGACCGCGCGCAGGTCGTGGGGCGAGCGACCCAGCATCTCGGCAGCCCTGCGCGACGCGTAAGCGTGGGAGAAGCCGTGGAAGCCGTAGCGCCTGATGCCGTGACGGTTTCGCCACTCGTCAGGGATGGCGTACGTCGAGGCCGATGCCGGCATCCGCGAGTGGAACGCGGTGTCGAGGCAGGCCACCTCCGGGATTCGCGGGAGGAGCTCCCGCGCGGCGGCGATGCCGGCCAGTGCGGCGGGCAGGTGCAGCGGCGCGAGGTCGGTGATGGTGATGAGGTACTTGATGACATCGGCGTCGATGCGCACGGACCGCGCGAAGCGAGGCCCCCCATGGACGACCCGATGCCCGACCGCCTCGATTCCTTCCATCTCGTGGACCGCGTTCGCAAGCTGCGTCTCGTCCAGTCGGCCCTCGACCGCCTCGAACTCGCGGTCGGCCAGGACACGATCGTCCACATCGACAAGACTCAGCTTGAGGGAGCTCGACCCCGCGTTCAGGACGAGGACGCGCAACTCGTTAGTAGGGCCAGGTCCAGTTGGTGATCTCGGGGACGTCCTCGCCGCGGTCACGCGTGTACTGACGGCTGCGCAGCCGAAGGTCGACCATCTCCTGGCGGATGTGAGCCGCCTTAGAGCCGAGCGACGGCACGCGGTCGATCACGTCCATCACGAGGTGAAAGCGGTCGAGGTCGTTGAGCATCACCATGTCGAACGGGGTCGTGGTTGTGCCCTCTTCCTTATATCCGCGCACATGGATGTTGGAGTGGTTGGTCCGGCGATATGTGAGTCGATGGATCAGCCACGGATAGCCGTGGTAAGCGAATATCACCGGCCGGTTTTGGGTGAAGACCTCGTCGAACTCCGCGTCCTTCAGGCCGTGCGGGTGCTCGGTCGGCGGCTGGAGCCTCATCAGGTCGACGACGTTGACCACACGCACCGCCAGCTGCGGGAGGTGGCGCCGGATCAGGTCCGCCGCGGCGAGCGTCTCGAGCGTGGGCACGTCGCCGGCGCAGGCGAGCACCACGTCGGGATCACGCCCTTCGTCGGTGCTGGCCCAGCCCCAGATGCCGAGGCCTCGCGTGCAGTGCGCGATGGCCTCGTCCATCGTCAGATAATTCAGCGCGGGCTGCTTGCCGGCGACGATGACGTTGACGTAGTTGCGGCTGCGAAGGCAGTGATCGGCGACCGACAGGAGGCAGTTCGCGTCGGGTGCAAGGTAGACACGGATGACCTCGGCCTTCTTGTTCGTCACGTGGTCGATGAATCCCGGATCCTGGTGTGAGAAACCGTTGTGGTCTTGCCGCCATACGTGTGACGAGAGCAGGTAGTTCAAGGACGCGATCGGTCGACGCCAGGGAATGTTGCGGGTGACCTTCAACCATTTGGCATGCTGGTTGAACATCGAGTCGACGATGTGGATGAACGCCTCATAGCAGTCGAAGAGCCCATGGCGACCGGTGAGCAGATAGCCTTCGAGCCACCCCTCGCACATGTGCTCGCTCAGCACCTCCATGACCCGGCCGTCGGGAGCCAGGTGGTCGTCCCCGGGGAGCGTCTCGGCGTCCCAGGATCGGTTGGTGGCCTCGAGCACGGCGCCAAGCCGATTCGAGACCGTCTCGTCTGGACCCATGATCCGAAAGTTGTCCGGGTTCATCTTCACGACGTCGCGCAGGTAGGTGCCCAGCACGCTCGTCGCCTCGCTCGACGTCGTGCCCGGGCTAGCGACCGCGATCGCGTACTCGCGAAAGTCGGGAAGGCGCAGGTCCTTCAGCAGCTCGCCGCCGTTGGCGTGCGGGTTGGCGCTCATGCGCCGGTCGCCGCGCGGAGGCAGATTTGTGATTTCGTCGACGGGTTTGCCTGTGTGGTCGAACAGCTCGTGCGGCTTGTAGCTTCGCAGCCAGTCCTCGAGCACCTTGATATGGGCCGGCTTGGTGGCGAAATCGGTCACCGGCACCTGGTGCGCGCGCCAGGTGCCTTCGACCTGCTTGCCATCGACCGTCTTCGGACCGGTCCAGCCCTTGGGCGTGCGCAGCACGACCATCGGCCATGCCGGCCGGCGCGACCCTTTGTCCCTCTTGATCCGACCGATCTCGTCCAGCGACCAGTCCAGCGCCGCGGCCATCTGCTGGTGCACAGCCGTCGGGTCGTCGCCGCTGACCAAGACCGGCGCGTGCCCGTAGCCCTCCAGCAGCTCAAGGAGCTCCGACTCGGGGATGCGCGCGAGCACGGTGGGGTTGGCGATCTTGTAGCCGTTGAGGTGCAGGATCGGCAGCACCGCGCCGTCGCGTACCGGATTTACGAACTTGTTCGAATGCCAGCTTGCGGCCAGCGGTCCGGTCTCCGCCTCGCCGTCCCCCACGATGCAGAAGACAGTCAGCCCGGGGTTGTCGAAGGCGGCCCCGTACGCGTGCACGAGGGCGTAACCGAGCTCTCCGCCCTCGTGGATCGAGCCCGGTGTCTCGGGCGCGTTGTGACTGGGGATGCCGCCAGGAAACGAAAACTGCCGGAACAGCTTACGGAGGCCGGTCTCGTCCATCGTCACGTCTGGATAGCGCTCGGTGTACGTGCCCTCGAGGTAGGCGTTGGCGACCCCGGCCGGGCCGCCGTGGCCCGGACCCATGATGTAGATGGCGTCGAGGTTTCGCTGCTTGATGGCGCGATTGGCGTGCGCGTAGATGAAGTTCAAGCCGGGCGTCGTCCCCCAATGGCCGAGCAGCCTGGGTTTGATGTCCTCGAGCGTCAAAGAGCGCTCCATTAGTGGGTCGTCGAGCAGATAGATCTGGCCGACCGAGATGTAGTTGGCGGCGCGCCAATAGGCGTCGATGAGACGCAGCTCCTCCGGCTGCAGCGGGTGCGCGCGACTGAGATCAGGTGGCGCAGATGTGCTGGTCTGGCTCACTGGTATCCCCACCGCTCATCATGAACGACGGTGCAGGACGACCACCTTCTGCTCGAGTGGATCCCGGACGCCGTCGTCGTCACCGACCGCGCGGGCATGATCATCTACGTGAACCGCCGCGCGGTAAGCCTCAGCGGCTACAGGCGGTCTGAGCTGATCGGCCGCAAGGTTGAGCTTCTAGTCCCCTCGCGCCTGCGCGCCCTTCATGCGAAGGACCGACAGCGCTTCTACGCTGGTGGGCACGTCAGGCTGATGGGCGCTCCTGATACCGACTTCAGCCTCAGGCGCAAGGATGGGACCACGGTCGCGGTCGAGATCTCGCTCGGGCCGGGGGGAAAGGACACGGTGGCGGTGATTCGCGACGTCACCGAGCGCCGGCGCATGGAGGCCGCGCTCGAGCATCGTGCGCTGCATGACCCGCTGACGGACCTTGCCAACAGAACGCTCTTTTTCGACCGACTGCATCAGTCGATCCACGGGGCGAGCCGAGAAGGGCACCAGTTCGCGCTTGTCATGCTCGACCTCGACGGCTTCAAGGCCATCAACGACGCTTTCGGACACAGCACGGGCGACAAGCTGCTGAAGAAGATTGGGACGCGGCTGCGGGACGGACTGCGCGCCACCGACACCGCAGCGCGCATCGGAGGCGACGAGTTCGCCTGGATCCTCCCACGCGTCGCGAACATGCGCGCGGTGGAACGAACGGTGCGCAAACGGCTGGCGGCGGCGCAGGCACCCTTGATCGTCGATCGGCAGAAGGTCAGTTTGGGTATCTCAGCAGGCATCTCGATCTATCCCGAGGATGGGCGCGACGCCGATACGCTGATCCGGCACGCCGACTCGGCCATGTACTCGGCCAAGCGAGAGGGCCGTTCGATCGTCTTCCACCTGTCACGCGGCAAGCGGTAGGCTGACCGCCGCGTGATCGATTCTCAACCTGCGCTGTCTCGTGCCTGACTCGAGGCCCGCGGCCGTCATCGCCGCGCTCGCCGAGGAAGCTCATGCGCTCGTGCGCAGGATGCCGCGTTCGGAGAACGTCGGACCGAGGCTCTCGATCTGGGAAGCCGACCGGCTCGTGGTCATGGTCGCCGGTGTGGGCAAGGTCGCCGCGGCCATCGCCGCCCAATATGCCTGCGACGTTTACAAACCACGATGCATGATCGCGATTGGGCTCGCCGGAGCCGTCCGCGCCCACACGCGGCCCGGCCAGGTGATCGTCGCCTTGGGAGCCGTACAGCACGACATGGACGCGCGGCCCTTGACCGATGCCAGAGGGATCGTCCCGGGCCTGGGCATGCAGATGATCCCGGCCAACCCGGCGGTGGCGGAGACGCTGCTCCGCGCTGCGCGCTACAGGTCCGAGGACGCGCTGTCGGGATTGGTGCTTACCGGCGACCAGATCGTCACCTCGCGCGGGGTACGCGATGCCCTGGCGCGTGATTTTCCACAAGCCGCATGCATCGACATGGAGACCGCGGCCCTCGCCCAGGTCGCGCATCAGAACGGAGTGCCGTGGTCCGCGCTGCGAATCACCTCCGATTCCGCCGATGAGACCTTCGACCTCAAGGGCGTGATTGGGTTCGGGGTCGATACCGCCGCGAACCTGTTCGAGAGCATCATTCAGGCCGTGATCGACGATCTGTGACCGACGACTCCTTGCGCTGGCGCCACTTTGGCGACATCGCTCGCCGAGTCACGAGCGGACAGATCGATCCGCAGTCCGTGGTGGAAGCGCATCTTTCGGCGATCGATCGCTTTGACTCCCGCATCCACGCCTACGTCTACGTCGATCGGGGAGCCGGCGGCCGATTGGGCCCAACGCTCGCCGTCAAGGACAGCCAGCCGGTAGCCGGGATGCCGTGGACCTACGGCACGCCGTCGTGGCGCGACAGGATCGCACAAGAAGACGCCGTACCGGTGGCGCGAGCTCGCGCAGCGGGCATGGCGATTCTCGGCAAGACGAATCTTCCGGAGCTCGCCGCGTCGATCGGCACCACCAACACGCTTTTTCCCGCCACTCAGAACCCGTGGCGGCACGGCATCACCCCTGGCGGCTCGAGTGGTGGCAGCGCCGCGGCAGTCGCCGCCGGGCTGACCACAGTGGCGCTGGGCGACGATATGGGCGGCTCGATCCGCATCCCGGCGTCCTGCTGCGGAGTCGTCGGTCTGAGGCCGACGCCAGACCGCATCCCCTCCGAGATGGTCGACGCGGCCGGTCTTTCCTCAAGGGGTGTGCTCGGACGGACGGTGGACGACGTCAGTTGGCTCTTCGCGATCGGGACGCAGAGCCAGCGGCACCGCAGCAGATCCAACATTCCACGTCGAATCGGGCTTGCTGATTCGACCTCGCTCGGAGTGGACGCGGCATGCCGCGACGCATGCCGGCGCGCTGCCGATGCGCTGGCCAAGGCCGGACATCGCGTCGAAGAGATCAGCTGGGAGCCGGAGCCGGTGACCGAGGGCTATGCCATCGTCCGGCGCGCCAGCATGGCCAGCTTCCCGGCGGACCTCTCGACCTTTGGTCCTGGCATCCGCCAGCTCGCGGAGCAGGGTCGCGATCTCACAGTGACCGACTATTTCCGCGCGTTCCAGACGGCCACCCTGGCGGCGAGCAAGGCCATCGCGATGCCGCTCCAGGCGAGCTTCGACTTCCTGCTCACCCCAACGCTCGGCAGCGTTCCGATGCCAATCGAGAAGGTCCCGCCTTTTCTCGGTGAAGCATGGCGCCGCCACGTCCAGTTCGTCCTGCCGGTGAGCTTTGCGCGCGTACCCGCGATCTCGATTCCGGCGGGGCTGCACGATGGATTGCCTATCGGCGTTCAGCTCGTCGGTCGCTTCGCCGATGAGTTCCAGCTGATGGACTTCGCGGAGGAGCTCGAGCGGCAGCCCGGTTTCGGTTTCGAGCGACCACCCGGCTTGGATTGATCAGGAGGTGATCCGATGAAGGCGCAGCGAGTCGAGATGTTTGTGTCTCCGAGTGCAACGCCCGCCGACACCTCAGGCCTGCAGGCGCTCGCCGACGCGGGCAAGATCAAACCAGACACCCTCGTCGCCCTGGTCGGCAAGACGGAGGGGACCGGCGCACACGACGATTGGGGCCGGGTGTGGGCGGACGTGGCGCTGCGCGAGTGGACGGCGAAGTTTCTCGGCGTCCCGGTCGACGAGGTCGCAAGGCACGTCATCTTCGTCCTCTCCGGCGGGTGCCCTGGCGTGATCACACCTCACATTGCGGCGGTCGCGCGCGAATGGGTCGATGCTCCGGGTTCCAGCGACGGCGAGGACAAGAGGCTGGTCGTCGGCAGGGCCGGCTCGGAGGCGATCGCGCCCGAGGAGGTCGGGCGTATGGGCATGATCCGCAAGGTGGCCGAAGCGACGCGCGAGGCGATGAAGGACGCGGGACTGACCGATCCAAAAGACGTCCACCTCGTCATGGTCAAGGTCCCGGGCCTGACGACGGCGAGCATCAAGGACGCCGAGTCTCGAGGCAAGACGGTCGTGTCGCACGACCTCACCTTCGGACCTGAAGGAGCGGGCGTATACGCGAACGACGGAGCAGCGCTCGGGGTGGCGATGGCGCTCGGTGAGGTTCCTGAGTCGTCTCTCTCAGACGAGGTCGTGCGCCGAAACTGGGATCTCTACTCGGAGGTGGCGATGACATCGTCAGGCGGCGAGAAGCGTCACGGCGAAGTCGTGGTCTTCGGCAACTCGAGCCAGTCGGTCAGCCCGCTGCGGATCGGCCACGCCGTGACTCGCGACTTCATCGATGCAGAGGGTGTGCGGAGCGCGCTGCGCTCGGCGGGCCTTCGCTTCGAGGACGGGCTGCCGGATGAAGCCGACCTCAACCGCCTGGTCCATGTCTTCGCCAAATCGGTGATACCGGGCAGCGACCAGGTGCGCGGCCGGCGCATCACCCTCCTGGACGACGCGCATGCCTATGAGATCGGCAAGGCCCTCGGGGGCATGCTGGTCGCGTCGGTCACCGGTCGCACCACCAACTACGTGAGCGGCGGCGAGCGCAACTCGCACCAGGGGCCGCCTGGAGGAAACATCGTCGCAGCCGTCGTCCGCATCGAAGAGGACTAGGCGGTCGTAAGGACCTCGACGTCCGGTTGCTTGCTCACGCTTTCCTTGAGCTGGTCGCGCAGAGAGGCGAATCCTGGATCGTCTCCAAAGTGATTCATCGCTTCCGCGGATTCCCACCTTGAGATCAGAACCAGCGTCTCGCCATCACGGTCAGAGGTTGCGACCTGAGCGCCAAAGCAGCCGGGAGCGTCACGCGCCGCCTCCGCCATCGCTTTGAGAACGCCAGCCACCTCATCACGCCGCCCAGTGCCCGGATCGTGCCTGACCAACCGCACCACACCCGCGTGCTCGTTCATGTTTTCAGCATAGAAAGCTCGTAGAGCTTCAGCGGGGACAGCGGCATCTCCGTGATTGGCACATGCATCGCATCTTCGATCGCCGAGGCAAGCACCGCGCCGACCGGGATCACGCCGGCCTCTCCGGCCCCCTTGACACCCAAAGGATTCAGGGGCGACGGGGTCTCGATGTGGTCGATCTCGATCGCCGGGATCTCGGTGGCGTACGGCATCAAGAATTCCATGAACGAACCGTTGCGCAGCTGGCCGTCCTCGTCGTAGGCGAGCCGTTCGTAGAACGCCCCGCCGATGCCCTGCGCCACGCCGCCTTCGATCTGTCCCTGCAGGACCAGCGGATTGATGACTCGCCCGCAGTCGTGGACGACTACGTACTTCAGGATCTCGAGTCTGAACGTCTTCGCGTCGACCCTGACATATGCCGCGTGGCACCCTGAGGCCCAGGTCGAGCCGGGCGGGCTGTAGTAACCGGTCGCCTCGAGGCCGGGCTGCTCGCCGTCGTGGAGCGGGGGTCCGGGTCGTGAGCGGCCGGTGAACTGCGTCGCGGCCTCGGTGCCGCCACCGAACGCGTAGCGCACCGGGTTGGACAGCACCGCGACGGCGCCGAGCGGCATGCCCTTGTCGGGCGAGCCCTTCACAAAAACCCGGCCGCCGGCCAGCTCGAGGTCGTCCGGGTTGGCCTCGAGGTGGTCGGCCGCGATTGCCTTCGCCTTGCCGGCCACCATGCGCGCGGCGACGTGCATCGCGTTGCCGGCGGTGACGGCGCCTCGCGATGCAAAGGTCCCCACGCCCCAGGGAAAACGACGCGTATCCCCGCTCGTGATCTCGACGTCCTCGACGTCCACGCCCAGCTCGTCGGCCACGACCTGAGCCCAAACCGTCGCATGGGCCTGGCCCTGGCTGGGAATTCCGGTCGCAGCGATGACCTTGCCCGAAACCAGGACCTGGACGTGGGCGCCCTCGTACGGCCCGACGCCGGTCCCCTCGACGTAGACGGCGATTCCCATCCCGACGTTGTCGCCGGCCGGCTTGGGGCCGAGCAGAGCGAGCGCACGATCCAGCAGCTCCGGGTAGTTGCCGCTGTCGTAGACGACGGTGTTGCCGTCCTGCCACGCGACGCCGACGTCATATGGAAAATCGTTGGCCCGGATCATGTTCCGCCGCCGGACCTCGATGCGGTCGAGGTTCAGGTCGGAGGCGATGGCGTCGAGCGTGCGCTCCATCACAAAACACGCGTGCGGCCGCCCCGCGCCGCGATAGGGCGAGGTCGGGGTCGCGTTCGTGTACAGGTCGCGAAACCGCACCCGGTAGCTGGGCAGCCGGTACGGCCCGGGTATCTGGGCCGCGGTGATGATCGGAAGGATGATCCCGTACGGCGTGTAGGCGCCGCCGTCATGGATGAAGTCGTCACTGAGCGCGAGCACGCGGCCTTCGGCGTCGAAGCCGACGTCGACCTCGTGGACCTGACCGCGCTCCTGGTTGACCGCGGTGAAGTGCTCCTGCCGGTCCTCGGTCCATTTGACCGGCCGCCCGAGCTGCATTGCGGCGAATGGGACCAGGAGCTCGTCGGGATAAAACAGCATGATCTTGGGCCCGAACCCCCCGCCCACGTCCGGTGCGATGACCTCCACGCTCGACTCGGGCAGTCCGAACAGCACCGCCAGGCCGCCGCGGATCGAAGTCGGCGACTGGGTGGAGTCGTACACGGTCAGCTTGCGCTCTTCTGATGACCAGCTCGCCCAAACCGCGCGCGCTTCCATTGGGCTCGCGGCGCCGCGCTCGAAACGCAGCCGCAGATGCTTGCGCCGCGGCGCATTGGCGAGCGCCGCGTCGACGTCTCCCACGACCTGCTGCATCTCCGCAGCCACGTTGCCAGGCACGTCCTGGTGCACGAGATGCTCGGCGAGCGCAGCCGCCTCGGGCGTGATCACGACCGGCAGGGCCTCGTACTCCACCTGCACAAGCTCGGCCGCGTCCTCTGCCAGGTACCTGGTTTCGGCGATCACGAAGGCGACCGCCTCGCCCGCGTAGCGGACGACCTCAGAGGCGAGGCAGCGCTGCGTGCGGCCGTGCGTGAGGTTGGGATGCGGGATGAGCAGCGGTAGGTCAATGGCGCCGAACGGGAGATCGGCGGCGGTGTAGACGGCCACGACTCCCGGCATCTCGCGCGCGGCGCTGACGTCAATCGACTGGACGCGCGCGTGCGCGTACGGCGAGCGCACAAAGCAGCATTCGAGCGCGCCGCCGATGTCGTCGGTGAAGCGCCCTTTGCCCCGGAGGAGTCGGTCGTCCTCTACACGCTGAACTGGAGCGCCGAACCAGCGTGTGGTCATTTGGCCCTGAGCTCGACGGCGCGGCTGACCGCCCGCCGGATCGACGCGTAGCCGGTGCAGCGGCACAGGTTTCCCGCGATGCCTTCCTCGATCTGCTGTGCTGTCGGCTGCGGATGCCGGGCCAGCAACCCAACCACTGACATGACGAAGCCCGGCGTGCAAAACCCGCACTGCAAGCCGTGGCATTCGTGAAACGCCTGCTGCACGGGATGGAGCGGCTCACCGTCGCGGGCCAGGCCTTCGATGGTGGTGATCTCGTGCCCCTCCGCCTGGACGCCCAGCATCAGGCACGACCGCACAGGCTCGCCATCAAGGAGCACGGTGCAGCAGCCACACACGCCGTGCTCGCAGCCAACGTGGGTCCCGGTCAGCCCGAGGTCGTGCCGGAGGTGGTCGGCGAGCAGGCGGCGCGGGTCGATGGGCGCCGGATGCTCGACGCCGTTCACATTCACGCGGCGAAAGCCTTGTCCGCCAGGACCCGAACGAGATGGAGCCGAAAGTCGGGGGTCGCTTCCAGGTCGCCGCTCGGCTCGAGGCCGCGAGCCGGATCGCGAGGGTCGGCAAGCACCGGCGTCGGCGCGACGCCAAACAGCGCCAGGCGGTCATCTGCCCGCACGACGCCCGCGAGGGCGAAGTCGCCGTGACGTCGCGACTCCTCGAGGATGAGGGACGGCTGCCGCGAAGCTGGAAACCACGCTTCGACGAGTAGCTCATCGGGCGCGAGAGCGGTCTCGAACACCCCGACGAAGAACTGGTCGGCGGCGATCGTCCGCTCGCCGCGCGCTGAGCGCGCGACCACGCGACCCCCGAGCGCGAGCAGGACGGCTGGGAGCTCTGACGCCGGGTCGGCGTGGGCGAGGCTGCCGCACACGGTTCCCCGGTTGCGGATCACGCGGTGTGCCACGAGCGTTATCGCCGAGCTGAGCAGGGGACATATGCGCGCCACGACCTCCGAATCCTCGACCGCCGCCTGGCGCACCAAAGCCTGCACGGCGACCCCGCCGTCGCGCTCATAGATCCGGTCGAGGGCCGCGATCCCGTTGATGTCGACGAGGTGCTTCGGGCGGGCGAGACGGAAGTTCAGGAGGGGAATGAGGGACTGGCCGCCCGCCAGCACCTTGGCGTCCTCGAGCGAGCCGAGCAGCGAGCACGCCTCGTGGACGGTCGCCGGCGTGTGGTACTGGAACGGCGGTGGTTTCAAGTCTCGAGCATCGCGACGGCGCGGCATAGGGCAGCCTCGCCACCCTGAAATCGCCAGGGAAAGCAGCCGAATAGGATCTTCCTGTCCAGTACCTCGTCGATCTGACCGCCGAGGTTCTCGATGTGCACCACATCATGCGGGAACAGCAGCGTGTGCATGATCTGGTAGTCGGCCTTCGGGAAGATGTCATCGAGGCTGCGGCCCAGCTTTCGCTCCGCCTCCTCTGCCTCGTCCGCGCGAATCCTCCTGATCACGGTGTTCATAGGGTGGTCCGCGCTGCCCGCGTCGACGGCGATCCATCGCACACCGCGCTCGAGCACCCACTCCGCGAAGTCGCGCGTCGGGCCGGGGTGGCGGATGAAGTACTTCGTCTCGTCGAGCTCGGCGCGGTCGGTCCAGTTCTCCGGGTAATGGCGGTGATAGCCAGTGTGGATGATCAGGATGTCGCCGCGCTCAACGCGAAGGCCGGTGTCCTTCTCCCAGCGCTCGAAGTGCGCGGGACCGTAGAGGTCGTAGTCGCCGACGCCCATGCTCTCCAGGTCGACCACGCACGCCGGGCCGATCAGGAAATCGAGAGGCAGGTCGCCGATGAACTTGCCGCCGGTCATGAAGTGCGCCGGCGCGTCGAGGTGCGTGCTGACGTGCAGCGTCATCGTGATCTCCTGGCCGCCCGCCTTCTCGAAGGCCAGGCGCTTGATCCAGCGAATCGCGGGTCCTGGGTAGCCGGCGAACGCCGGCGTGTGGAGGGAGAAATCCTGCGTCAGGTCGAGAAATCTCACCTGACGAGCAGGGCCCGCTGGACTTTGCCCATCGCGTTGCGAGGCAGCTTGTCCAGCTTGACCACTCGCTTCGGGCATTTATAGGACGCGAGGCGCTCCTGAGCGAACGCGATGAGCTCACTCTCCACGAGCGGCTGCGAGCCCGACGGCACCACGAACGCCGTGACCTCCTCTCCCCATCTCTCGCTGGGCACGCCCGCAACCGCAACCTCGTGCACCGCCGGATGAGCCTCGAGCACGAGCTCGACCTCGCGCGGGTAGACGTTGAAGCCGCCGGTGATGATGAGCTCCTTGATCCGGCCGCGGATCGCCAGCGACCCATCTTCGCCGATCTCGCCGACATCGCCCGTGCGGAAGAACCCGTCATCGGTGAAGGCCTCCCTCGTCGCCTCGGGGTTGCGCCAGTAACCCTTGAAGACCTGCCCGCCTTTGAGCAGCACCTCATCCCGCTCGCCGAGCTTCACCTCCACTCCGGGAAACGGGTAGCCGACGCGTCCGGGTTGCCGCGGGCCGTCGCAGGGATTGGTCACGACGATCCCGCCTTCGGTGATGCCGTAGCGCTCCACGGGCGCCTGGCCGAGAAGCTTCGCGCAGCGCTCGAAGAGCGCGGGCGGCAGCGGAGCCGAGCCACAGACGAAGACCCGGACTCGCGACAGGTCCGCCGGATTTTGATCGAGCCATTCGCACAGGCGCTGGTACATCGACGGCACGCCGAAAAACATGGTGCCGCCGTGTGTGAGCTCGTGCACCACGTTCTCGGGCGTGAACGGAACGAGCACCGCACTGCCGCCGCTCAGCAACGTGCCGTGCAGCCCCATGCCCAGCCCATGCAGGTGGAAGAGCGGAAGCGCATGCACGAGCGTGTCTTGGGCGGTCCAGCGCCAGACCTCGAGCGCTCCCCGGCCCTGCGCGAGCAGGTTGCCGTGGTCGAGCAGAGCTCCCTTCGGCCGCCCGGTTGTGCCCGAGGTATAGAGAATTGCCGCCGGGCTCTCAGCGTCGAGCGGCGGCATCGGGGGCGTCAAGCCGCCCGGCAGGTCTTCGAACTGGACGACTTTGAAGCCGAGCTTCAGCACCGTCGCCGCCCGAGGGCTGTCGGTGAGAACAAGCACCGGCTCCGAGTCGCGCAGGATGTGCTCGGCTTCGGCGGAGTGGTAGTCGGGATTGATCATCACCGCGCAAGCGCCGGCTCGCTGCACGCCCAGATAAGCCACCACCCAGTCGAGCGAATTGGCCGCGTAGATCGCCACGCGATCGCCAGGTTTGACGCCTGACTCGTGTAGGCCACCCGCGACGCTTTCGGCATCGGCCCGCAGCGCGTCCCTGGTGATCTTGCGATCGCCCGTCCGAAGCACGACCTGGCGGCCAGGCGTCAGCAGCGCGTCGGGCAGGTTGCCGGCGCGAAGCTTTTGCCGAAGCTCGTCCTGCGCCGATGCGGTCAGGGCTTCACGCGCCACGCGCCAAAGAATGACTGATCAGCGCGCGCCGGTAGCCGACGGGCGGACGCTCCGGCGCCGCTGCCAGAGCAGCATCGCCCCGAGCGCGAGCAGAGCCAGCAAGAAGGGAACCAGGACCGGCATCAACCCCGCCGCGAGAGACAGGGCGGCTGAGGAGACGTCCTCGAGGAACGACAGCGGCGGGCCGAGCAACACCACGTTGGCGAAGGGCCTGACCGCCGCTCTGCTGACGTGCACGGTCGCCGCGATCCCACCGCCGGCGAGCAGGCTGACGAGGACCGCGAGGCCGGAGTTCATCGAGGTCACCGTTCCGGTCTGGGACGCGAACAGGATCGCTCCGGCAGCGGTCGCCACCGGCAGCATCACAGCATGGCCGACCGAATCCAGAGCGGGCACCTTGTCGATCGCGAACTCGACCACCGCCAGAACGAGCAGTCCCCAGAAGGCGATGTCCGAGGCGAGCGCGTCGTAGGGCGGAGCGAGGTGGATCAGCCCCAACCTGGCCAGCAGGCTCACGATCAGGAGCGGCAGGGTGGCGTTGAGCCCGGTCGCACCCGCCAATCCGAATGCCGCCGGAAGTCCCATCAGGGCTGGATTCATCTCACCCTGTTTCTACCACGCTTCGCGGGACTACTCCCGGGCAACGACCTCCGCGGGTTCTCGCTCCACGTCCCGGATGTGACCGGGTCGCAGCAGCTGGTACAGGACGATCGCGCTCAGCGCACCCAGGCCTAGGTTGTTGAAGGTCAGGGTCAGTCCGCCGAGGTGAATGGGTATCGCCTGCGTGGCGGGGATGCCCGCCGCGATGATCAAGGGAATCGCGGCCACGGCGAGGTTCGCGCGTTTCGAGAAATCCACCCTGGCATCAACCCAGATCTTGCCGCCGATGACCGCGATCAGGCCGAACAGGTACATCTCGATGCCGCCCTGGACGCTGACCGGGATGCTGCGGACCAGCGCGCCGAACATCGGGATGAATCCCAAGAGGATTGCGAAGATCGCGGCGACCACGAAGACCATGATCGAGAAAACGCGCGTGATGCCCATGACGCCGATGTTCTCGGCGTAGGTCGTCTCTCCGGTGCCGCCAAGCAAGCCGCTGATCGTGGTGGCCAGACCATCTCCCATGAAGGTCCGCCCCAGCATGGGGCTGAGGTCGCGTTTCATGATGCCGCTGATCGCGTAGACGTGGCCCGCGTTCTCGGCGACCAGGATCACCGGGATGAAGAAGAACAGGCTCAGCTCGGAGCCGAACTGGCTGAAGTCGGGAAAGCTGAAGGACGGCACGCCCACAAGCGACGCCTGACCGATGGCGTTGAAGTCGATGTGGCACGCCGACTTGGCGCCCGAGCACGGCGGATACACGATCGAGACCACGTAGCCGACCACGATGCCGATGAGCACCGGCAGCAAGCGCGGGAACCCGCGGAGATACACGGCGGCCGCGACGGCGGCGAGCAGCGTCACGGTGGCGGTGAACGGCTCGCCGGCGTAGTTGCCCGTGGCCGCGCTGGCCAGCGCAAGCCCGATCACGGCAACCACCGTGCCGGTCACCACCGGCGGCAGCAGGTAGCGGATCGGGTTCACGCCGACGACGTGAACCACGGCGCCGATGATCAAGTAGATAACGCCTGCGATCACGATTCCGGCATAAGCGAGGCCGTGATTTGGATTCTGTGCTCCCTGCACGGCCAGCACCGAGCCGATGAAGGAAAAGCTCGAGCCCAGGTAGCTCGGGACCTTGAACCCGGTGACAGCGAGGAAGATCAAGGTCGCGACCCCGCTGAAAAAAATCACCGTGTTGGGATTGAAGCCGAGGATCAATGGCACCAGGACCGTGGCGCCGAACATCGCCATCACGTGCTGCAATCCCATGAGGATGGTCTGGGGCCAAGGAAGCCGATCCTCGGGGTAGACGACGTCCCGCTCGCGTGTCCCTACAGCGACCGCCATAGCGCTCCCTCCATGGGCCCGGCCCCCACCGCAGCGGCACAGGCTCGGCGCTAAGGTAAGCCCCCCGTGTGGGCTTTGCAAGATGCGCGTCTTCCGGACGGCGCGAGGGCCGACATCGTGGTCGACGGCGAGCTGGTAACCGGGGTGGGCCCCGGGGCTGCGGATGGGGTTGCGGACCGGGTCGACGCCTCGGGAAAACTCGTGCTTCCCGCCTTCATCGACGGCCACGTCCACCTCGACAAGGTCCTGATCCGGGACGAGTTGCGCGAGCACGACGGCACGCTGGCCGGCGCGATCGAGGCCATCCACGAACGCAAGCGCCGCTACACGGTCGATGACGTGCGCGCCCGCGCGAGCGCCATGATCGCGGATTCGGTGCGGCTCGGCACGACCCGACTTCGCTCCCACGTCGATGTCGACACCATCGGCGGCCTGACCCCGCTGGAGGGCGTGATGGCCGCTGCGGCGGATTGTGCGGACATCGCCGACGTACGCACGACCGCGTTTCCGCAGGAGGGCCTTCTCCGCGACCGCGGCGCTTACGAGTTGATGGAGGCCGCTCTCGAGGCAGGCGCCGATGTCGTTGGCGGGATGCCGCACTGGGAGCTCGACGAGGCGTCCCAACGTCAGCACGTTCGCCTCTGCTTTGACCTCGCCGAGCGTTTTAACCGGGACATCGACATGCATGTGGACGAGACCGACGACGGAGGCGTCCGGACTCTGGAGATGGTGGCGGACGAGGCCCTGGAGCGCGGCTACGTCGGGCGCGTCTGCGCAGGCCACGTTTGCTCGCTTGCCGCCGCAGACCACGACTACGCCGAGCGTGTGATCGAGAAGTGTCGACGCGCCGAGATCTCGATCGCGGCCAATCCTGTGACAAATCTGGTCCTGCAGGGTCGCGGCGACCGTGGCCTGATCCGGCGCGGCACGACGCGCATCGGCGAGTTTCGCGCGGCTGGGGTCAACGTGCTGTTCGGGCAGGATTGCGTCAAGGACGGGTTTTATCCCTTCGGGCGAGGCTCCATGCTCGAGGTCGCGCTGATCTCGGCTCACGCCGCCCACCTGACGAACCGCTCCGACCTGGATTTTGTCCTGCGCGCCATTAGCGATGGCCCTGCCCAGGCCATGCGGCTCACCGACTACGGCTTACGGCCGGGAGCGCGCGCCGATTTTCAGCTTCTGCCCGTACTGACGTGGAGCGAAGCACTGCGCCTTCAGCCGCTGCCCGAGAAGGTGTGGTTTCGCGGACGATTGGTCGCCGAGAACTCGGTGCGTTCCGTGATGTACCGCCGTTAGGCGGCCCGGCGTTTCTCGCCCCACCGACGTTTCGTAAGCGCCGATCTGACCCGAGCTCAACGCTTGGGCGATCTGGGGTAGATGCTGAAGCTGCTCGCCGACGCAGAGCCGGTCGGCGGCTGAGGTTTTCGACATCTGGCATTGGGTCGCCACCCAGGAGGGCGCACTCTGCGCGGCGAGCAAATGACCAGCGAGCTTCTTGGCGGCGGCGACCACCCGGGAGAGCTTGCCATGGAGCCGATCGACCAGCTCAGATAGCTCTCGGGCATCGATGAAGGAGTCGTTTTCAACCTCGAGATCAGCGATTGCGACCGCCGGGCTTCCATGCAAGAATTGGACGAAAATCAGTTCGCCCAGTCCAGCAAATCCATCTAAATTTACGTTGCGTCTGGTCGCCCAAGCTCTACCTCACCACCCCCTTCATAGCCCCTCTGCCAATCACGAGCACCGGCACCTGACTCCCGACCCCCGGCACCCGCCTCTGCCCCAGCACCCGCAGCCCCGCCGCCGCCAGCATCGGGTCGAGCCCCCTTCGCTCCGGGAAGCGCCTCAGCCGAAACAGCCGCCGCACATACCTCATCACCCCACTCGCCATGAAGTCGGCGAGCAGCCACCAACCCTCAAACCTCAACACCCGCGCGATCTCGGCAATCCCCGCCCGCTGATCCGCCCAGTGATGGAACGTCATCGTGCTGAAGACCAGATCGAACTGCGCGTCAGGAAACGGCAGGCGCTCAGCCCTTGCAACGCGAAAGGTGATACCGCTTCCCGCGGAGAGCATCGCCTGGGCCTCCTTCACCATCTCCGGCGCCGCGTCGACCCCCTCCAACCTCGCCCCTGCAAACAGACCCTCAGCCGACCGAAGCAGGCGGCCCGTCCCGCACCCGACGTCGAGGATCGCCCTCGCATCCCGCTTCTCCGAAACCGCCACCTCGAGCAGCGTCTTCTGCACCGGCTCGAGGATCAGCCGCTGCAGGTAGTGCCGGTCGTACGTCGCCGCCCAACGGTTGAAGCGATCGACGTCGTGACCAGAAGCCCTCAATCGAGCCGCCGCGGGTCCTCCGACTTGCTGATCGGGCGGTCGAGCCGAAACCGGACCTGGCTCAGGTGAATCTTGTAAGGCACGCCGGGGGCCCGAAACCCGATCGCGAGGTGGCCGTTGTCGCAGAACGGCTTGTGCTCGGAATGCCCGCAGCGGCAAAGGGTGGCCCGGGGCAGGGTCTCGACGATGCCGTCTTCGCGGGTCACCTCGATCTTGCCGGTAACCATCAAAGGGCCGTCGCGGATGGGTGTGACCTTCGTCTCACTGTGCGCCTCTTGCGAACCTCTATCGAGGCGCCGGTACTGCAGCGCGCCGCTCGGACAGCGCTCGACGACCTGCGCGACGACCTCGGCCTCACCCTCGTCGGGCAGCACCCATGGGCGGCGATCGACGTCGAACACGCGGGTGTCGCCGCGAAGGCATTCGGCGATGTGGACACAGAGGTCGAGGTCGAAGCTCACCTCGATGTCGCGTCCGCGGTAAACCTTGCGCATCCAGCCAACACTAGACTCTCTTCTTGCATGCCTGAGGTGCTGGCATCGACGCCGAGAGCGCGGGGTTCCAGGCGAGCGCCCGGCCGGGCGATGATCTCCTCGAAGCGGATCTCGAAGCGGGTGCGCCAGCTCGGCCGCGAGATCTCGGAGCTCTACGCTGGCAGCGAAACACCGCTGGTGCTCGTCGCCATCCTCAAAGGCGCGACCGTGTTCGCGGCCGACCTGCTGCGCAGCCTCTCGATCCCGGCCGAGCTCGAGTTTGTACGTGCCGCCAGCTATGGCGCGGGGACGAAGAGCACAGGTCGAGTCAAGATCGCGCACATGGTCGAGGGGGCGCTGGCGGGACGCCACGTCCTGCTGGTCGAGGACATCGTCGACTCGGGCCGGACCATCGACACGATCCTCAAGCGCTTCCGCCGCATGAAGCCCGCCTCGCTTCGGGTCGCGGCTTTGCTCGACCGCCCCGCCCGCCGCGTGATCCCCGTGCAGATCGACTTCACCGGTTTCGTCATCCCCGACCGATTCGTGATCGGGTACGGACTCGATTACGCGGGCCTCTATCGCGAGCTCCCGGGGATCTACTCCCTGAGTTAGAGGTCAGACCGCCGGAACCGAAGGCCTCGGCGCCGGCTTCAAGAAGTCGACCAGCTCTTCGCGGTCGTTCCAGATGACCGTCGTGTGCTCTGGCTCGGTCCGGGCCACGATCTTCCCGCCCCGGAGCACGAGCTTCCGAGGGGCGATGAGCCGGATCGCGTCCATCTCGCTCGGCGCGGCAAAGGCGCACAGGTCGGCGCGGCAACCTGGCAGTAGCCCGTAATGCTCCAGCCCAAGCGCGCTCGCCGGGTTCCAGGTGATCATGTCCATCAGCGTCCGCAGCTCCCCGTGCCCTGACATCTGGCCGTAGTGCGCAAGCACGAAAGCAGCTTGCAGCGGATCGGAGCAGCCCAGCGGATACCACGGATCCATCACCGAGTCGTGGCCGATGCACACGTTGACGCCGGCCGCGAGCAGCTCCTTCACCCGCGTGTGGCCGCGCCGGATCGGATAGCTGTCAAAGCGGCCCTGCAGGGTCGCGTTGTCGAGAGGGTTCGTGACCATGTGCATCTGCGCGCGCTTGAGGTTGTTGATCAGGCGGTAGGCGTAGGCGTTGTTGTAGGAGTGCATGGCGGTGGTGTGGCTCGCCGTAACGCGCCCGCCCATGCCGAGGCGGATCGTTTCGGCGGCCATCACCTCGACGAATCGCGAGTGGTCGTCGTCGGTCTCGTCACAGTGAATGTCGACCCGCAAGCCTTTGTTGGATGCAAGGGCGAAGGCGAACTTGACCGACTGCTCGCCGTACTCACGGGTCAGCTCGAAATGCGGGATGGCGCCGACCACGTCGACGCCCAGGTCGATCGCCTTGCGCATCAGGTCCTGGCCGCCGTCAAACGACATGATTCCCTGCTGGGGGAAGGCGACCAGCTGCAGCGTGATCTGGTCACCGATCTCCTTGCGCAGCTCGACCAGCGCCCGGACGGCCCGCAGCTCCGGGTCGCACACGTCGACATGGCTGCGAACGAACTGCACGCCGTTGGCCAGCTGCCATCGAAGGACGGTCCGAACCCGTTGCTTGACGTCCTCCACGGTCAGGTTCTTGACCCGCTCGGCCCAGATCGCGATGCCCTCGAACAGCGATCCGGACTCGTTGTGCCGCGGCTCGCCCACCGTCAGGACGGCGTCCAGGTGGATATGAGGCTCCACGAGCGCGGGGGTGACGAGGGCGCCCGCCAGGTCGATGGTCTGGCGTGCCTCGGGCTCCAGCTCGCTGATCATCCCGTCCTTGATGCCAATCTCCCGGGTCTCCAGCTCGCCCGGGAGGCGGGCACCCCGGAGCAGCAAATCCAGCATTCGACGGAACGCTAGCAGACGCTTAAACTTCGGGCGTACTTTCCGGCGGGTGGTCCTTTAGGGAGGGAAGCGCCTATGCAAACGGTCCAGGAAGTAGAAAAGCACGTACCGGTTCGCGAGGGCGAATACGGGGAGAGGGTCGCCACCGTCGAGCCGGGAGGCGTCGAGTACATAGCCCTCAAGGAGCGCCACGGGAAGCCCATCGATCTCTTCTGGACGTGGCTTTCCCCCAACCTCGAGTTCGCGACCGTCTATGTCGGCGTCCTTGGCGTGGCGGTGTTCGGGCTCAGCTTCTGGCAAACGGCCCTCGCGATCGTGGTCGGAAGCGCTCTCGGGTCGCTGACCCACTGGGTGCTGTCTTCGTGGGGCCCGAAGTTCGGGGTCCCGATGATGGTCGAGAGCCGGGGGGCGTTCGGCTTCCTCGGCAACATCTTGCCCGCGGGTCTCAACGCGTTCACGGGCACGATCGGCTGGTTCATCGTCAACAGCGTCAGCGGAGCCTTCGCGCTCCAGGCGCTCGCCCTCCTCATCAACGTCAACCTTCCTTTTGCCGTGACGTTCCTGATCATCGTGGTCGCCCAGGTGGCAATCGCGACCCTCGGCCACAACTTCATCCACGTCTTCGAGCGCTGGGCGCTGCCGCTGCTCGGCATCGTGTTCGCATTGGCGACGATCTTCATCTTCACCAAGGCGAACGTCGGGCTCGGAGTCAACACCAAGGCGCCGGTATTCGTCGGCGAGTTCGGCAGCTTCACGCTTCTGTTCACTGCGACGTTCGGCTACGCGGCCGGGTGGAACCCGTACGCGGCCGACTACACGCGCTACCTTCCGCCAACCACGAACCGGACGATGGTCGGCTTCTGGGCGGCGATGGGTGTATTTGTCTCGTGCGTCGTGATCGAGCTGGCAGGGGCTGCTCTGGCCACCGTCGCCGGCACCAAGTGGGGTCCAACCGACATCCCCACCGTGCAGCTGCACGTCGCGATGCCCGACATCCTCTACTACCTCACCTTGCTCTGCATCGCGGTCGGGGCGGTCTGCGCCAACGCGATCAACATCTACAGCGGGACGATGTCCTTGGTCGCGGTCGGCATTCGGGAGATGGGGCTGACGCTTCGCCAGCGCCGCGCCCTGCTGGCCATCGCGGCCGGCGTGCTCGGTTACATCATCGGGATCGTCGGCCAGGCCAACGTCGGCCCGGGCAGCAAGTACGAGTTCTTCCTGCTTCTGATCAGCTACTGGATCGGCCCCTGGCTGGCCGTCGTGCTCGTCGACTACTGGCAGCGCCGAGGCGACTATGGCGACGAGTCGATGTTCTACGACACCAAATACCAACGCTGGCAGGGAGTCGCCGCGATGGCGATCGGCCTTGTGGTTTCTGTCTGGCTCTTCTCGAACAACATCATCTACACCGGTGTTGTGCCCAGCGGCAACCCGGGCATCGGCGACATCACCTTCATCGTGGGCTTCGTCCTGACCGGGGTCCTGTACTACGCGTTCAACATGATGTCCAGGCGGGCGACAAGTCCGGCCGGGATGGCAGGCTCGCGGGCCTGACCCCGGGCGTCATTAATAAGAGCGCCGCTGCCTCCGCGGGCGGCGGCGCTACTTTGATCTATATGAGAGGGAACCCCGATGGTTGCCTCTCATCGGCCGGTCGCATCGCGACGGGCCTGCTCGCTTTCCGGTATACGGTTGGGACTTGTCTAAGAAGTCACTCGTTGCAACGATTGGCAGGCGCTTAGGACAAAGCGCGGCCGGCGTAAAGCCGGTCGCCCTGGAAACGCTGGCTGTCAGAGGAAAGGCGTGGACGTAGAGATCAAGGTCGGCAACCTTCGTTTTGTCGCCCGGCTCGAGACGGAGGCGGCGCCGAAAACGTGCCACGCCTTTCAGAGCATGCTCCCGATTGAGGCTCAGCTCATCCAGGCACGGTGGAGCGGTGAGGCGGCCTGGATCCCGTTCGGCGAGCTCGCGCTCGACCTCGGATATGAGAACCACACGAGTCACCCTTCGCCCGGCCAGCTGCTGCTCTATCCGGGCGGAATCAGCGAGACCGAGATCCTCTTTCCTTACGGCTCGACCGTCTTCGGCAGCAAGATGGGCCAGCTCGCGGGAAACCACTTCGCCACCATCTACGAAGGCAACGACCGGCTGAAAGACCTGGGCGAGCTCGTGCTGTGGAGAGGCGCGCAGGAGATAAGTTTCACGTCGATCGGATGAGCGCGGCCGAGACGGTCATGCAGCGGTGCGATGTCCTGGGCGCGTGCACTGAGGAACCCAGCTCGATCACCCGACCCTTCGCCTCAGACGCAATGCGGTCCGCGCACGTGTACGTGAGCGAGTGGATGCGCGCGGCCGGCATGACCGTCGCGCGCGACAACATCGGCAACCTGCGGGCTCGCTACGACGGGACGGGAGAGACGACGCTCCTGCTCGGCTCGCACCTGGATTCCGTGCGCGACGCGGGCCGCTATGACGGCCCTCTCGGCGTGATGGTCGCAATCGCGGCGGTGCAGCGCCTGCACGACGAAGGCAAGCGTCTCGGTTTCGGGATCGAGGTGCTCGCCTTCGCCGACGAGGAAGGGCTTCGGTTTGGAACCACCTACCTGGGCAGCCGCGCCTTCGCCGGGAGGCTCGACCCAAACGACTTAGAACGGGCCGACTCGACTGGCGTGAGCATGGCCGAGGCGATTCGCGCCTTCGGGGGTGACCCTGCCCGGATCGGCCAGGACCGCCGCCCCGCCGAGAACCTGCTCGGCTATGTGGAGGTCCACATCGAACAGGGCCCGGTGCTCGAGGCGCAAGGCCTCCCGGTTGGCATCGTGTCCGCGATCGCCGGCCAGGCACGAATCGAGATCGTCTTCGCCGGCGAGGCAGGCCACGCGGGCACCGTGCCTATGGATCGCCGCCGCGACGCACTGACCGCGGCCTCGGAGGTCGTGCTCGCCGCCGAGGCCGCCGCCACGACCGAGGAGGCTCTTGTCGCGACCGTCGGCAAGCTCGAGGTCGAGCCTGGCGTCGCCAACGTCATCCCCGGCCGCGTCACCTTCACCATCGACGTCCGGCACGGCGACGACGCGATTCGCTCGCGCGTGAGCGAGGCACTCCTGTCCCGCGCCCGAGACATCGCCAGGCGCCGCAAGCTGGCGATCGAAGTGCGGCCGATCAGCGAGAACGCCGCGGTTAGATGCGCGCCGCGCTTGATCGGGCTGCTCACGCAGGCCGTGAGGGACTGCGGGCAACGACCTCTCCAGCTGACGTGCGGCGCCGGCCATGACGCCGTTGTGATGTCATCCATGACCGACGTCGGGATGCTGTTCATCCGCTGCAAAGGCGGCGTCAGCCACAACCCTGCAGAGTCTGTCACGACGCAGGACGTATCCACCGCGATCGACGTTCTCGGTCGCTTTCTGGAGCTGCTCCCCACAAAGTGATCGTCCGCGGCGGCACTATCGTCACCCCACGCGGCATGGAGCAGGTGGACATCGTCGTCAACCACGGCCGCATCGCCGAGATCGGGCCCCATCTCGAGGGCTACGGTCAGGTCATCGACGCTCGAGGCCTTCACGTGTTTCCGGGCGGCATCGATTCCCACGTTCATTTCAACGAGCCCGGGCGCACTGACTGGGAGACCATCGCCAGCGGTTCGGCGGCGCTCGCAGCCGGCGGCTACACGGCGTTCATCGATATGCCGCTGAACAACCTGCCCGTCACCACCGACCTCGCCGCTTTCGACCTGAAGCTCGCAGCGATGCAGCGTTCCTCGGCCGTCGACTTCGGGATCTGGGGAGGACTCGTCCCTGGCAACGTGGACCAGCTCCGCGGGCTGGTGGAACACGGCGCCACGGGCTTCAAGGCCTTCATGTGCGCGAGCGGGATCGACGAGTTTCCGGCGGTCGACACCGACACGCTCCGCGAAGGCATGGCCCGGATCGCCGAGCTCGATTCGATCCTGCTCGTCCACGCCGAAGCGCCGGGCCGGCTCTTGACGCCGCAGGGTACGGGGCCCTCCGATTTCATCCGCTCACGCCCACCCGAGGCTGAGGTCGAGGCGATCGAGGAAGCGATCGCGATCGCACGCGACACCGGCTGCCGGCTGCACGTGGTCCACGTCAGCACGGTTCAGGGGATCACTGCGATTCAGGAGGCGCAGCTGCATGGTGTCGAGGTCAGCGCCGAGACCTGCCCCCACTACCTCCTCTACGCGGAAGAGGACCTGGAGCGGCTGGGCGGCGCCGCCAAGTGCGCCCCCCCGTTCCGCAGCGCGGGCAATCGCGACGACCTGATGGCCATGGTGGCCGGCGGCGAGGTGGAGATGATCGTCTCGGACCACTCGCCCAGCACGCTCGAGCTCAAGCAAGGAGACGACTTCACCAGGATCTGGGGCGGCATCTCGGGCTGCCAATCGACCAGGCAGCTGCTTCTGGCTCAGGCTCGGGTCGAGCCGTCTGTCCTCGCCGCCATGACGTCGA
This sequence comes from Chloroflexota bacterium, assembly GCA_005883575.1. GTDB lineage: Bacteria > Chloroflexota > Dormibacteria > Dormibacterales > Dormibacteraceae > 40CM-4-65-16. Next base: position 41,953 of record VBFH01000028.1, read on the forward strand.
CCAACATCGCGAGGCGATTCAGGCTGTCGAACAAAGGTGACATCGCGCCCGGATTCGACGCTGACCTGTGGCTGGTCGACCTGAGCGTCGAGGATGTCGTGCGGAACGAGGATCTCCTCTACAGGATCCCTTTCAGCGCGCATTCGGGACAGCGGATTCGCGGCCGCACCGTGCAGACGCTGGTCCGAGGCGGGCCGCCCGCCCCAGGCGCAGGCCGCCTGCTAAATCAGGCGCGTAATTAACCGCTTCCGACTACGATTCAGCGCTCGGCGCTGCGCCGATCGTGGCATTTGGCCCGACGACCGCAGTCGCCGGCACCTCAACGATCGACTGGACGCAGGTCACGAGGCCAGGACCATCCGCGCGAGAGGGCTCATATATCGCCTACGACTCGGCGCGAGCCAAAACGGTGCTCTTCGGTGGCTACGAGCCGGCCGGTTTCGGGAAGTACGACTCCGACACCTGGGAATTCGATGGCACGCCGCCGAACAGGACCAGATTCGCGTGCGCGCTGTCGTAGACCATCGCGACATGGAGACGAATCCAGACCAGGCGCTGGCCGACACGTGGACGTTCGGGCCCAATCGCACCGGCCGGCGGCCCCGAGACCTGAATCTGAGTCCGGGCACGGCGCCAGAGCAGCTGACGTGGAGCGGAACGGGGTTGGCCGTCGCCGGAACCGCGGCGAGCCTGTCGGCGACGGTCACGCCGCCGCAAGGCGAAACACGCTTCTACGATTTCGCCGATCACCCGGTCTGGGTTCGTTTCGACGTGGCAGACAGCTCGGGCTCTTTGACGACCTATTACGCGCAGGTGTCGAACGCAGGCAGTCTCGGGCTGGGCTCGGCTTCGGTCACGGGGCCGACGGTCTCGCCGGGAGCCTACAGCGTCCGCGCACGATTGGTCGCGGCGCCCAACTCGGATGCCCCCAACGCGTACGTCGCGAGCAAAGACCTTCGCACTCCATACGCAGGGGAGCCGGTGCGCGGCGGCTTCATGGCCGGATACGCGCAGCTCGGTTCGGAGTCTGTGGCGTTCGAATTTGCGCCAGGTTCGACGGCGACCGGTTCGCTCGTTTTCGTGGAAGCCACGCAGGTCAACGGGCGCGACGCCTACCGCGTGATCGTCTCGACCTCCGTGACGTCAGTGGAAAGCCACAGCCACACCGCGAGCTCCACTGGCGTGGCATCGGTCTACACCGTGGACGCCGTCACCGGCGTTCGCTACTCAGATCGCGATCAGACCACGAATTTCCGTGTCACGGTCGCCGCGGACGGGTCCGCGACCCTCGACATCGGATTCACCTTGAGTCTGCCGCCGGGCTCGGCGGTCAATCGCCTGTAGCCAGGCGCCGGCTCGCGGCCGCGATGTCGCGCGTGATCTCATCCTCGTCTGCGGTAAGCAGCCGGCCTTCCCGAACCACCACCCGCCCGTTGACGAGCACGGTCTGGGCGCGCGCCGGCGGGGCAAGGGCCAGACCCGCGAGCGGATCCTTGATTCCCGCATGGGCAAGGTCGTCGACTCGGAAGCAGGCTATGTCCGCGCACTTGCCCGGTTCGAGACTGCCGCAGTCGTCTCGACCCAGACAGTCCGCGCCACCTCGCGTCGCCAGCCGCCAGGCGCCGCGGGCGTCCAGCGCTTGCGCAGAAGAGGCCCTCACCCGGGCAAGCAGGAGTGCCAGATGTGCCTCCATCGCGAGGTTCGCGTCCTCGTTGCTCGCCGAGCCGTCGACGCCCAGACCGACGCGCGCGCCCGCCCGGACGAGGTGCTCCACCCTGCAGGCCCCGGCGCCGAGGCGCATGTTGCTCGACGGGCAGTGGGCGATGCCCGTCTTGACCTCGGCGATGCGGTCGATCTCAGCATTGTTCAGGTGAATCCCGTGGGCGTACCACACGTCGTCGCCGGTCCAACCCAGGTCCTCCATCAGCTCGACTGGCCGCCGGCCGAACCTTTCGACGCAGAAGCGTTCCTCGTCGAGCGTCTCGGCCAGGTGAGTGTGCAGCCGCACACGGTGGTGGCGGGCCAGCTCGGCGGAGTCGCGCATGAGCTGAGGCGTGACCGAGAACGGCGAGCAAGGCGCGACCACGACCCTGCACATCGAACCCGGTTTCGGATTGTGAAAGCGCTTGATCATCAACTCGGTATGGGCGAGGATCGCGTCGTCTTCCTCGACCACGGTGTCCGGCGGCAGCCCGCCTTGCGATTCGCCGAGCGACATCGAGCCGCGACAGGGATGGAAGCGCAGCCCCAGCTCTCGGGCCGTCTCGACCAGAGCTTCGAAGATGCCATGGCCCCCGTGTGGGAAGACGTAATGGTGGTCGGTCGACAGGGTGCAGCCGCTCAGCATGAGGCGCGCCATCGCGGCTCGCGCAGCGACGCGAACCGTGCCGGCATCGATGCGTGCCCACACGGGGTACAGCGCGCGCAGCCACTCGAACAGCGTGCCGTCCGTCACGTAGCCGCGCGTCGCCCACTGGTACATGTGATCGTGAGCGTTGACGAGACCGGGCATAGCGACGCAGTTGAGCTCGTTCACCCACTCGTCGGCATGCGGCGCCGGCCCAGAGCCGGTGGCGGCGACCATGCCATCGCGAATGAACACCCAGCCGTTCTCGATCTCCTGGCTGCCCGTGACGACCAGCCCGGCGCGAAGTAGAAGCGTCAAAGCGTGAGATCGTGCGGTCGGACGGGCACGCGCGTGATGTCGCGACCGGTGGCGGCGCGGATCGCGGCCACGATCGCGGGACCGGACGAGATCGTCGGCGGCTCGCCCACGCCCTTCAGGCCGTAAGGCGAGTTCGGATCGCCGAGCTCGAGGATGTCCATGCGGACGGGTGGCATGTCGAGGATCGTCGGCAGCAGGTAGTCGGTGAACGACGCGTTGCGGATCACGCCGTCCTTGACCAGGATCTCCTCCATCACGGCAAGGCCGAGGCCTTGCGCGGCGCCGCCCTCGAGCTGGCCCTGCACGGCGAGCGGGTTGATCGCCATGCCGACGTCCTGCGCCGTCGCCAGCTCCACGACCTTGACCAGGCCGAGCTCCGTGTCGACGTCGACCACCGCGCGATGCGCGGCGAACGCGAACTGCATGTGCGCGTCAGCCTGTCCGGTCTCGGGGTCCAGGTGGTGAGTGCGGCGGGGATGAAATGTGCGCGTCTCTTCGATCACCTCGTCGCCGAGAAGCGTCGCGAGGGACACGATCGGCTTGCCGTCGGCGCCGACCACCGAGTCGTTCTCGATCCGCAGCACGTTCGCGGGGTAGAGCTCGGACTGCGCGATCTCGCACACGCGCTTGCACACGGCTTCGGCCGCCGCCTTGACCGCGCCGCCCGTGATGTAGGTCTGGCGTGACGCGGATGAGGACCCCGCCGAGCCGATGCGCGTGTCGGCGTTGAGGACGACGATCTCGTTGACGCCGAGCTCGCTTCCGGCGATCTGGGCCTGCACCATCACCATGCCCTGCCCCACCTCCGCCGCCGCGGTGTGGACCTCGACCCGCGGCTTGCCGCCGGCGACGAACAGGCGCACGCGAGCAGTCGAGTGGTCGTCGAACCCCTCGGAGTAGCCGATGTTCTTGAAGCCGGCGGCGTAGCCGACGCCGCGCGTCACGCCCTCGCCATGCGTCGTGTTCGAGACTCCTCCCGGCAGGGATGTCAGAGGCGTCCCTTCTCCCCGGCCCTCCACCCCAATGGGGAGGGAGAACGACATCACCCGGCGCAGTAGTTCGGCGACCGGCACAGGGCCGTCGATGACCTGGCCGGTGATCATCTCCGTGCCGGTCTCCATCGCGTTGCGGATCCGGAGCTCAACCGGATCCATGCCCAGCGCCGCGGCCAGCTTGTCCATCTGCGCCTCGTGCGCATAACAGTTCTGGACCGAGCCGAACCCCCGCATGGCGCCGCACGGCGGGTTGTTCGTATAAACGACGAGGCCGTCGATGGTCGCGTTCGGGCACCGGTAAGGGCCGGCCGAGAAGCAGGTCGCGTTGGCGATCACGGCGGTCGAGCTCGACGCGTAGGCGCCGCCGTCGAGGAGTATCCGCGCCTTGACGTAAACCAGGGTGCCGTCGCGGTCGGCTCCATGCTCGTAGGCCAGGCGGCCGGGATGACGGTGGACGTGGCCGACGAACGACTCCGGCCGCGAGTAGGAGATCTTCACAGGCTGCCCGGTCTTCAGCGCGAGCATGCATGCATGCGCCTGCATCGAGAGATCCTCCCGGGCGCCGAATGCGCCGCCTATGCCCGCCATCGTGAGCCGAACCTTCTCCAGCGGCAGCCCGAGGACACGCGCCAGCTGCTGCTGGTCGATGTGCAGCCACTGGGTCGCGATGTAGAGGTCGACGCCGCCCTCGCCGTCCGGAACCGCGAGCCCCGACTCGGGGCCCAGCGGCGCCTGGTCCTGCATGCCGATCTCGTACTCGCCCTTGACCACCACGTCGGCGCGCGCGGCCTGTTCGCCGTGGCGGATCTTGACGTGCCGGAGCAGGTTGCCGTTTGGATGCAGGCGAGGCGCGCCAGGGGAAAGCGCCTGCTCGGGGTCGACGACAGGAGGCAGGACTTGGTACTCGACATGCACCTTCGCCGCCGCGCGCCGCGCCTGCTCGGGATGGTCCGCGGCGACGAGCGCCACCGCCTCTCCCCAGTAGCGCACGAAGTCATGGGCCAGGACCGGCTGGTCCTCGAACTCGAGACCGTACAGATTCTTCCCAGGCACATCCTCGTGCGTGAGCACAGCTCGCACGCCGGGCATCGTGCGCGCGGCAGCCGTATCAATCGACAGGATCCGCGCATACGGGTGCGGACTGCGCACGGTGGCGCCCCAAAGCATGCCCTCCACCTGCAAGTCGGATGAATAGGGAAACTCCCCGCGCACCTTGAGCAGGCCGTCCGGCCGCTGCACGCCGTCGCCGACGCGGCCGCGGATGGCGGTGGGCGGCGCGAGGCGCGGCCTCACAGGCGGCCCGCGGCGAGGTTCACGGCGTCGATGATCTTGGCGTAGCCGGTGCACCGGCATACGTTTCCCGCCAGCGCTTCGCGGATCTGCGCCTCGCTCGGGTGCGGCACCCGGTGCAGTAGATCGTGGGTGGCGACGACCAGGCCAGGGGTGCAGAACCCGCATTGCACCGCGCCGGCCTCGACGTAAGCCTGCTGGACCTTTGCGCCCTCGAGTCCCTCGATCGTCACCACCGACCTACCATTGGCCTGGCCGCCGAGGACCAGGCAAGCGCAGACCAGCGTGCCGTCGAGGTAGACGGAGCATGAACCGCACTCGCCCTGCTCGCACGCGTTCTTGGACCCGTAGAGGCCAAAGCGCTCGCGCAGCACATACAGCAGGCTTTCGCCCTCCCAGACACCATCCGCCACCTGCTTGTGGCCGTTGACCGTGCAGCTGACCTTCACGCCGCGGCCCAGGCCCATTCGAGGCAGCGGCGCGCCATCACGGCCAGAGCGTGGCGGCGATACGTGGCGGTGCCGCGGACGTCGTCGATCGGCTTCGCGGCGGCGGCGACCAGCTCACCAAACCGACGCAATGTCGCGTCGCTGGGTCGCGCCCTGTTCTCCCAGTCGAGCTCGCCCTGGATGAATTCCTCAGCCTCGATAGCCCGCAGCGGCGTCGGTCCCGCCGATCCGATACCGCTGCCCACGCGACGCCTTTCGAGATCGATCGCAAGCGCAAACGAGCAAACGGCGATGACCATCGCGTTGCGCGTCCCCACCTTGGAGAACTGCTGCGGCCCTCGCGCCGGCTCGACGAGGAATGCAGCTATCAGCTCGTCCTTACGCATCGCGTTGCGTTTCGGCCCGGTGAAGAACTCACCCACTGCAAGGCGGCGAACCCCCGAGGTCGAGGCGAGCTCGACCTGCGAGTCCGACGCAAGAAGCGGCGGATGCGCATCGCCCGCCGGCGAGGCGGTTCCAAGGTTGCCTCCCACGGTGCCGCGGTTGCGAATCTGCGGGGAACCCACCGTCCGCGAGGCGATGGCCAGGCCGGGCAGCCGATCGCCGAGCTCGTTGATAAGCTGCGAGTAGGTGACTCCGGCGCCGATCCGCAGAAGCCCGTCGTCCGTCCCCCACTGCGTGAGCTCGGAGATTCGCGTCAGGTCGATGATCGCCTCCGGACGGCGGTGGTCCAGGTTCAGCTCGACCATCACGTCCGTCCCGCCCACGATCGGCATGGCTTCCGGATGGGCGGCCTTCATGGCGAGCGCCTCCGACCAGGTGGCCGGCTGAAAGAACTCCATCACCAGGCGAGGCCCGGCTCCGGCGAGTCGTCGCGGGTGACCGTTCCCTCGATCAAGCCATACGGCCGGTCCGACGCATAGAAGACCTCGTTGTCGTTGGCCAGACCGAAGGGCGAGAGGTCAACGACGAAGTGGTGCTTGTTCGGCATCGACATCCGGATCTCGGCGACTTCGGGATGTGCCTCGAGGACGGCCGAGCCCATCGCATAAAGCGTTTGCTGCAGGGAGAGGCTGTGCTTGGACGCGAACGCCTCGAGCAGCAGCCGGCGTACGCCGGCGAAGGACTTCGCCCAGTCAGCCTGCGCGTCGCGGTAGCGCCAGCGTGCGGCGAGCGAGGTCGCCATGATCCGGTCACGCGTCTCGGGCAGGGTCGTGAAACGGTCCTTGACGTAGCCATGGAACTCCGAGCCCGCCGACTTGAGGACGACAAGGTCGGTGAGACCAGCGACGACCCACGTGCCGTCGTCGGTGCAGGTCACCATGGCGAGGCGCTTCTCCGATCCCTGGCGCACGAAGGCGTGGTCGTGCGGATTCCCCTTCACGTGGATCCGCGCCCAGGCGCGCTCCTCGATCGCGACACGCGCCCGGTACACGGAGGCGAACTCGCTGACGAAGTGGCGCGCGAGCCGGATGCCGAAATCCTCGATCTCGCCGATGGGGTCGCGGGCAAAGGCGAAGACCGTGTTCTTCTGTGTGTCGGTGGGCACGACCTTGCTGTTGTCGCCGGTCAAGTGGGTCTCGGCGAAGTCGCCGGCGAGGGCGACGCTGACGTTCAGGTCTTTGAGCTCGTGGGTCGCGCCTTGTTTGGTGACCCGCACAACGTGCGTCTCGGCCTTGCCGTACTGGTTGTCTCCGAGGACGATTGGCATTCAGGTTCCTTTGTAGGTGGTGTAGCCGAAGGCGCTCAGCAGCAGCGGGACGTGCAGGTGGCCGCCGTCGAACGTGAAGACTACGGACACCGAGGGGTAGAAGGCGCCGAGTCCGGAGCGCTCGAAGTAGGGCCTGGTGTCGAACTCCAGTCGGTACTCGGCCGCGTCGAGCTCTTCGTCGGTGAAGTCGCCAACCCGGCCGTCGGCGTCGGTCACGGCCTGGGCGAGCTCCTTCCAATCACCGTCTGGCTCGCGCCGATGCAGCACGACGGCCAACCCGGCGGCCGGGGTGCCGCGCATGGTGTCGAGGACGTGTGTTGAGATGCTCATCGGTCCAGCATCTCCAGCAGCCGCATCCGAGTGATCTTGCGCTGCTCGGCCGCGGCTTCCTCGAGCTCGGTGACCGGGTCGTTGTTCATGCGCCGCCTCAGGGCGTGGAGAAGCTCGGCGGCGCTACGCCCGCGCGCCGCGATGATGAAGACGTGCCCGAAGCGCTGCTCATACTTGCGATTTTCCGACGTCAACGCCGCGAGCGTCCGGCCCGACGCCTGGCGGACGCCGCTCTGCTCCCGTTCCGAGGTCGCCGGCGCGTGCCCTCCTCGCTCGCCGATGCGCGGGTGCGCTGCGAAAGCCCGCAGCCAGTCGCCGGGCTTGAGCTCCGACCAGGCGACCTCGGCGACGTCCAGAAGGTGGTCAACATCCGGGTACGGCCGGCCTGACGCCACCTGCGCCGCCCATGAGCGGTCCGCGAAACACTCGTAGAGCCGGTCCTCCACCTCCTGGTTGGGCAGGGCGTTGAACCTGGCAAGGCCGTCACTCAATCCCCAGCGGCACCAGCTCGAAGCGGCCGACGTCGACCAGGCCGCGGTCGGTGATCTTGAGCTCGGGGATAACGGACAGCGCGAGGAAGCTCAACGTCATGAAAGGCGAGGTCATCGTCACGCCCATCGAGTTGAGCCGCCGCTCCATCGACCGCAGCCGCTCATCGACCTCGGCCAGCGGCCGGTCGCTCATCAGCCCGGCCACCGGCAGCGGCAGCTCCTCGACCGCGCGGCCGCCCTCGGCGATGACGATCCCGCCGCCGATCTCTGCCAATCGGGTCGCGCATACTGCCATATCGCGGTCGTCGACGCCGAGCAAGACGATGTTGTGCGCGTCGTGCGCCACAGTCGATGCGAACGCACCGCGCTTCAGCCCGACATTGGTCGCGAATCCGAGCCCGATGCGCCCGCTCGCGTGATGCCGCTCGACAACCGCGATCTTGACGAGGTCGCGTGCGGCGTCGGCGACGATGCAGCCGTCTTCGACGGTGGGCTCTACGCTCTCGACGCCGGTCACGAGCTGCGCCGGGATGACGCGCATCACGCGGATCTTCTTCGGACCGGCCGCGACGCGAAACGACGTCGCGGCGAGCGGCGCCAGGCTCACCGTCTGGCGAACCCAATCCGGCACCTCGACCTTCACGTGGCGAGGCGGGGCGCCGCGCTTCAAAACCTGGCGTGGATTGAACGTCTTCAGGTCGTCCAGAACAAGAATGTCGGCCTGGTAACCCGGCGCGATCGCGCCGAGGTGCCACAGCCGGTGACAGGTCGCGGGGTTGATCGTCGCCATGACGAGCGCGTCTTCCGGGCTGACGCCCTCTTCGACGGCGACGCGGACCATCTGGTTTATATGGCCCTGCTCGACGATGAAATCGGGCTCGCGGTCGTCGGTGCAGAACGCGCAGCGCTCGGTGCCATATCGCTTGACCAGCGGAAGCAGGTCACGGAGGTTGCGCGCGATCGAGGCCTCGCGGAGCAGCACCCACATCCCAAGGCGGCGCTTCTCCAACGCCTCCTCGAAGGTCATGGCCTCGTGGTCGGAGCCGATACCGGCCGCCACGTAGGCGTTGAGCGCTGGGCCGCGCACGCCCGGCGCGTGACCGTCGACGTGATCGGTGAGGCCGGTTTCGAGTTTCGCGAGCTCCGATTCGCGGCCGCCGATGACGCCTGGGAAGTTCATCATCTCAGCAATCCCGATCGTGCGGCTGCGGCGCAGCAGACTCTCGATGTCGCCCGTCGTGAACGGGCGGCGTGGTGATTCGAATTGCGAGGCGGGCACGCAGGACGAGGCCATGACATAGACGTCGAGCGGCAGATCCTCGCAGCAGTCGAGCAGCCAGTGGATGCCGTCTGTCCCAAGCACGTTGGCGATCTCGTGGGGATCGGCGACGACCGCAGTTGTGCCATGCACCAGGACCGCGCGGGCGAACTCGTCGACCATGAGCTTGGACGATTCGAGGTGCATGTGGGCGTCGATGAATCCGGGGACGAGGTAGGCGCCCGAGACTTCAAGCTGCTCGCGGCCCTCGTACCTGCCCAACCCGACGACGTGGCCGTCCTGGATCGCGACGTCCACGTCCAGCCACTCCTTGGTGAAGACCGACAAGACGTGGCCGCCGGACACCACAAGATCGGCCGGCTCGTCGCCTCGCGCGACGGCCATCCAGTGTGCGTCGATGACGGAGACTTTAGCGACATGGCGGAACAGATAGGCCGCAGCGTCAAGCGGCTCGAGGATGGCCCCCTCCTTCGCGGTCTGGGCCGATTCGTCGACGACCTCCGGCCGGATGGCTGCCTGTACGTCTCTTTGTTGCGCAGCCCGGTCGCAAGCGGGCGGATCCGAAACATCGTCAATGAGGCACCCGCCGGCGCCACCGTTTTCGCCGCGGCGGACCTCGAGGGTTCGTGCCGTCCGCTCACCGTCCACCTGACCACCCCCGGCGCGGTCTCGCCCGCCCGCCCGATCCTCGCTGGCGAGCGGGTGCGCTTCGTGGGCGAGATGATCGCTGCCGCCGTCGCGGACTCCCGGTACGAGGCCGCCGACGCGGTGGAGCAGATCCACCCTGACATCGATACCGAGCACGCGGTCATGACCTTCGAGGGCGCGCTCGCGGACGGTGCGCCCCTCGTGCACGAGAACGTGCCTGGCAACCTCTACTACGTCGGCAAGCGCAGCTTCGGCGACGTCGCAAGTGCGTTTGAGCGTGCCGACCTGGTCGTCGATGGGGAGGTCACGCATCCGCGCGTCTCGGCCGCGCCAATGGAAGGACGGGGTGTGATGGCGTCGCCAGACGGGGCCGGCGGGGTAGTCGTCACGACCTCGACGCAGGTCCCGCACCTTGTTGCCGAGGCAGTGGCCGAATGCCTGGCCATGGAGCGGGGGCGGGTTCGAGTTGTCGCGGCGGACGTCGGCGGAGGATTCGGCATCAAGGCTCAGGTCTATCCCGAGGAGATCCTTCTGGCGTGGATCGCGATGCGAACCAATTCGCCTGTGAAATGGGTTGAGACCCGCTCCGAGCACATGCAGGCCGCCAGCCACGCGCGGGACCAGAGGATCCGATTTTCGGCCGCCGTGCGCAAGGATGGACGCGTCCTCGGTCTACAGGCCACGATTCACTCGAGCATCGGCGCCTACGGCGGCCGGCCTTTCGGTCCGCTGCTCGATCCCATGACCTGCGCCGGCTTGATCCCGGGGCCATACGACATCCGCGACTACGAGTACGAGTCGTTCGCGGTCGCGACCAACAAATGCCCCGAGGGGCCCTACCGGGGCGTCGGAATGGTGACGGCCGTGCTCGCGCACGAGCGCTTGATGGACCTGATCGCCAAGCGCCTGGAGCTCGACCCAGCAGCCGTCCGCCGGCTCAACTTCGTGAAGCGCGAGCAGATGCCGTATGTCGCCGCCACCGGGCACCCATATGAGTCTGGCGACTACGACGCGGCGCTCGACGCGGCGCTGCGTGCGTCCGGGTACGCACACCTTCGCGAGCAGCAGAAAAGCGGACGCCGCGAAGGCAGGCTGCTCGGGATCGGACTCGGATCGTACGTGGAGTTCACCGGCGCCGGCTCTTCCACATTCAAGGGCCGCGGCATGGCGGACATCCCAGGCATCGACACAGCGCGCGTCTGGCTGGCCGCCGACGGTCTGGTCCACGTGCAGACGACCTGCCCCGCGATCGGCCAGGGCTCGCAGACGACGTTCGCACAGGTCGCAGCGGCGAGCCTTGGCGTTGAGGCGGAAAGCATCGTCGTCGAGCAGACCGACACCGCCCGTGTCGGCGCCGGGACCGGTTCGTTCATGAGCCGCGGGTCGGTCACGGCGGCGACGAGCGCCTCGCGGGCCGCCGCGCTGCTGCGGGCAGAGATCCTGGAGGCTGCCTCGTGGCGCTTGGATCAGCCCGTGGAGCGACTGTCGATCGCGGGCTCGGCAGTGCTGGTCGATGGGCGGCAAGCGGTCACGCTGGCTCAGCTCGCCGACCCAACCTCGAGGGACGACGGCGGCCACGAGATGGATGTCTCAGTCACCTATGACGCGGAGCAGGCTTCGCACCCCTACGCCACCCACGTCTGCCTGGTCGAGGTCGATCCTGAAACCGGGGCGGTCAACATCCTCCGCTACGTCGTGGCCGAGGATTGCGGAGTGCTCATCAACCCGATGATCGTCGAAGGCCAGGTGACGGGCGGCGTGGCCCAGGGCGCCGGCGCGGCGCTGATGGAGGAGGTGGCATACGGCGACGATGGCCAGCTGCTCAGCGGAACGTTTCTCGACTACCTGATACCCAGCGTCGGCGAGGCGCCCGCGGTCGAAATCGAGCATCTGGTCACGGCGTCGACCGTGCACGAGCTCGGCACCAAAGGCGCCGGGGAGGGAGGCACGATCGGGGCCACTGCGGCGGTCGCCAACGCCGTCGCCGACGCCCTCTCGGCGTCGAACGTGACCCTGCCGCTGACCCCCGATCGGATCGTCGCCCTCCTCAGTTGAAGGAGCCGACGCCGTACCGGCCGGTCAGCTACCTGGAGTGGAACGCGGCGCGCCGAGGATCGAGCCTCGCCGTATGGCAGGACGGCGAAGAGATCACTTTCGAGCAGCTGCTGGGCCAAGTCCGCCGGCTGCAAAAGGTGCTGGCGGCGAGGGGTGTACGCGACGGAGACGTGGTGGGTGTCCAGCTGCCGAACGTGTGGCAGTACGTCGCCCTGGAGCTGGCTGTTCCTGACCTCGGAGCCATCGTCCTTCCCATGCCGCTCGGGCTTGGCACGCACGAGCTGCGTTGGATCAACGAGAAGGCACGGCCGGTGCTCGTCGTGCGGGATTTGCCGCTTGAACCGGCTGACGGTCTGCCCTCGCCGAGAGCTGCGGGTCCTGATCCCGAGCGAATCGTCGAGATCGCCCTCACCTCGGGCACCACCGGTATGCCCAAGCTCGCCTCGCTCTCGGCCCGCCTCAAGCAGGTCACGTTCGAGAGTTTCACATCGAGGCTGGGGATCACCGAACACGACCGTGTGCTTCCAATGACGCCGCTCACCCAGGGGATCGGAGGCATGTGCCTATACAGCCTGCGTCTGGGGGCCGCGCTGGTCATGCTGCGCGAGCCCCACTGGAAGGCCGAGCACTGCCTCCGCATCGCGGCCGAGTCGCGGTCTACCGTGATGGTCGGCGTGCCTACCAACGTCATCCGGATGCTGAACGGCCCGCCGCCCTCCCTCCCCACCGTGCGAGCGGTGGCAGTCGCCGGCGCGCCGCTTCCCCCCGAGATCGCGGAGCGCTGGGAGACGACGACCGGCATCTCGATCTCGAGCTTCTACGGCTCGATGGACGCCGGCCAACTGGCCGTGGCGAGCCCTTCCGACCCACAGCCTCTTCGCTGGACGACGGTGGGAAGGCCACACGAGCGCGCTGAGTGGCGGATCATCGATGGTGAGATCTGCATGCGCGGCGACCTAGTCCAAGAGCGCTACTGGGGCGAGCGCGCTGGCCCAAACGCCGAGGATGGCTGGGCCCATATGGGTGACCTCGGTTTCGTCGACGAGCAAGGCTACCTGCACGTCGTCGGCAGGGTGAAGGACATCATCATCAGAGGCGGTTCCAACATCAATCCATATGAGGTGGAGTCAATGCTGCGTGCGCATCCGGACGTGATCGACGCGTGCGTGGTCGCGCGGCCGGACTCCGACCTCGGCGAGGTTCCCGTCGCCTTCGTCGTCACGGTATCCGGCGTCGATCCAGGTCGCGAAGAGATCCAGACCTTTCTGGAAGGGCGCGGGCTCGCCCGATACAAGTGGCCCGAAGCCGTCCACCGTCTCGACGAGCTTCCCCTGTCGGGCCCTGGGAAGGTCAACCGCAAGGCGCTGAGGGAACATGCGCGCGCGATGTGACGACACCGACGTTTCGTGGTTCGAAACCGGGCGAGGCGATCCGCTCGTCCTCGTCCACGGGCTGGCCGACGACCATCGGGCGTGGCGAAAAACGCTCCCCGACCTCATGCTGCGCCACCGCGTGGTGCTCTACGACCTGAGAGGACACGGCGGCACAGATCTGGGTAAGCCGGACGGCTCTCTGCGACAGCTGGGCGAAGACCTGGTCAGGCTTCTGGACGCGATCGGGATCGACCGCGCGCACGTCGCCGGATTCTCGCTGGGCGGCACGATCGCGATGCGCCTGGCGATCGACCACCGTGACCGCGTGAGGGGGCTCTGTCTGGTGGCCACGTCGAGCCGGGTCGGTCGCACAGCGGCGGACTGGTACCGCGAGCGGGCCGGGATGGTGGAGCGGAACGATCCGGGACTGCGCGAGACGCTCGACCGCGACACAGCCGATGTTTATGCCCGTTCCCCGGATGAGCTCGAGGAAGGACTGATGATCCGGCGCCAGTCGACCGGCGACCCACGCGGCTACGGCAACGCGTGCGCGGCGATGGCCGGGCTGAACGCTGCCCCCCTCGATCCGGAGCTGGGACGTATCGGCGCGCCGACGCTGATCGTCGCCTCGGACCGCGATCAGCACTGCCCGCCGAAGGCGGCGGAGATCATCGCCGCGGGAATCCACGGCAGCCGGCTCGAGGTGATCGAAGGGGCGGGCCACCCGATCCCGGTCGAGAAGCCCTGCGAGCTCGCCCGCCTGATCAATTTGTTCCTGGCCGAAGTTGGCTGAGACGCTTCTCAGCGATTGGGGGGTGGACGACATCCTGACGCTCACCTTCAACCGGCCCGACCGGCGCAACGCTCTCGACCCCGGGCTGCTGGCGGCACTGGCCGCATCGCTGCACCGAGACGGCGGCCGGGCTGGAGCGATCATCCTTCGCGGCGCGGGCGACGAGGCTTTCTCCGCGGGTTACGACCTGTCGCGTCTGACCGGAACCGCGAAGGACCTCGACGCGGACAGCGTGATCGGCGAGGCAGTCGACGCGCTGCGGAGGTGTCCGGCGCCCGTAATCGCACGGCTGCACGGCCACTGTCACGGTGCCGCGGTCGAGCTGGCGATGAACTGCGACCTGCGGATCGCGTCGCCCGCGCTCCGGATGTCTGTGCCCGCGGTCGGCCTCGGGGTCGTCTACCGCTACCAGTTCGTCGCGCGCCTGGTGCAGATCTGCGGCCTGGCGCGAACATCGGACCTGCTGCTCGCGATGCCGGAGCTCGACGGCGAGCGCGCGTACGCGTGGGGCCTGGTGACCGAGGTGGTGCCGGCGGCAAAGATCGACGAGCGCGTGGGGTCGCTGGCGGAGCGATTGGCGGCGGCGCCGCGCGCGGCCGCGCGCGGGACAAAGTCGAGCATGAACCTCATCGCGTCACGCGGAATGTCTCCCGACGACCTCGAGCGCGCTCAGCAGCTTCGGGCGGAGGCGGCCTCGAGCCCCGAACGCCTGGAGGCTCTGCGGCGGCGGCAGAAGAACGTGACAGGCAGTTGATGCGGTTCGACGTCAGCGTGGGGATCAGCCCGCGGCAGTCGTTCGACAGCTGGGGCAAGTTCATCGCCACGCTGGAGGCTGAGGGGGTCGGCCGGGTGTGGGTCATCGATTCGCAGCTCGCGATGAAGGACGTGTACGCAGGCCTGTTGGTCGCAGCCCTGAACACCACGCGAGTCGGACTCGGCACCGGCGTCACCAACGCGGTCACGCGCCACCCGACGGTGACCGCCAACGCGATTGCCGCCATCGCCGAGATCTCCCACGGCCGCGCGATCCTCGGCCTTGGCGCCGGCGACTCGGCGCTTTACGGCATCGGCCTGAAACCCCAGAAGGTGGCCGAGGTCGAGGAGGCCATCGGTTTCTTTCGCTCCCACGTCGACCGAACGGTCCCCATCTACCTCGCGGTGAGCCAGCAGCGCATGTGCGAGCTCGCGGGACGCCTGACCGACGGCGCGATCGTGATGGGTCCCGCGCAGCCGGACATGGTGCGGCAGCAGGTCGGTTGGATCGAAGCCGGCCTGAATATGGCCGGCCGCGGCCGCGCTGATTTCGACGTCGCACTCATGGCCACGATGTCGACCCAGGTGGACGACGTGCGGTCGTGGGCGTCGACCCAGGCGCGCTTGCTGACGCACTTCAAAGAGCTTCCCGAAAGCCTCGTCCGATTCCGAGATGAGATCTCGCGAAGCGCGGATTCATACGACTACACCGAGCATCTGTCGACGCGGGCCGAGCACAGCAGCGCGGTGTCCGACGACCTGGCGCGCGTGCTGGCGGTTGTGGGCACACCTGACGAATGCGCCGCGCGGCTGCGCGGGCTGACTTCCATCGGCGTGGACAGCCTCATCCTGCCTCTAGCCGGCCGGAACCGAGCAGAGCGCTGGCGAAGAATCCGCGCGGAGATCCTGTCTCAGATCATGGTGTAGCCGCCGCTGACCGACAGCGTCTGGCCGGTGATGTAGGAAGCCCGGTCAGAGGCCAGCAGCAGGACCGCGGGAACGACGTCTTCGGGGGTGCCGATCCGTCGCAGCGGATACGCCTTCGCCGCCTTTTCGAGGACCTCCTGTGTGAACTTGTCCGCCTGATCACCCGCCCACATCGACTCGCGCCCCGAGGTCTCCGGCGAGCCAGGCGTCAGGCCCGGGCAAACGACGTTGAGCGTGATGCCGTACTTCCCCACCTCGCGGGCGATCGCCTTCGACATCGCGATCACGCTGGCCTTGGTTCCGCTGTAGACAGCTTCGCGCCACTCGCCCATGCGGCCCGCGTCGGAGCCGATGGAAACGATGCGTCCGTACTTGCGCTGCACCATGGGATCGAGCACCGCGCGCACGCTGTTGATAAAGCCCCAGACGTCGATCGCGATCTCCCGCTCCCACTCGCTGCGCGGCTTCTCCATGAACAGACGGTCGATGGTCCAGCCCGCGCAGTTGACGAGGATGTCAATGCTGCCCATCGAGCTCAGGACGTGCTGGACGGTCGAGGTGACCGATTCCCAGTCGGTGACGTCGGTGTGGCGGGCGACGATGGTTCCGGAGGGGGCTTCGCCCTCCACCTTCTTCGCCTGCGCGTCGTCGACGTCGGCGACGACCACCCGCGCCCCCTCGGCCGCAAAACCCAGCGTGATCGCGCGGCCGAGGTTGGACGCGCCACCCGTGACGATGACGACCTTGCCGCTGAGACCGAGGTCCATCCGAGGCAGCTTAATTGCGGGCGACCAGAGGGCGTCGGCCCTCTGGTCCTCAATGTGGTCCCTCGAGCCGGCCACCGCAGCTGGTGAGGCACGTATCACTTGTTGGTGCATGTAAATCCCCTGGCTGGACACGCGCGGAGAGGGACTGTGAAAGAGGGCCGGCGGAGTGGCGTTGGGGCGGCCGGAGTACACGTAAATTTACAGCGTTGCGCTAGACTTATCGAACAAATTTTCGTACAGTCGATCATGTCGGGCGAACTCGAAATCCTGGAGGCTGCGGCTCGAGATTTCGACCTCGAGGCCGCTGACGACTTCGTCGATCTTCGACGCCTGACCGCCGTCATCGACCGGCTGGACGCCAAGCGCTGTCGGGTGGTGGCTGTTGCTACGAAGCGCGGCGATCACCTGCTCACTGGAAAGAGCGCAACGTCTTGGGTGGCCTCCGAATGCCAGATGTCCAAGACCGCCGCAGCCAATCGGCTGTGCGTCGGCGAACAGCTGGCGGGCATGCCGAAGGTCGCCCAGGCGCTGAGCTCAGGCGACATCGGGTTCCAGGCTGCCTCCGTGATCTGCCACCTCCAGCAAAGAGTGGTTGAGGCGGGCGGCTCCACCGACGAAGCGATGTGGATCGAGAACGCCGGCGAGTCCTCAATCAAGGATCTGGCCGACGTGGCCAGCAGCACTTGGCACGCGGTCGACCCCACCGCCTTCAAGGCCAAGGTCGAAGAGGCCCATCAGCGACGTCAGCTGTGTATCAGCGAGTGCGGCGACATGTATCGCCTGGATGGCTGGCTGGAATTGACGGCGGGGGTGGCGGTCAAGACCGCGGTCGAATCGCTGTGCAACCGGCTGGGTGAATCTGATCGGCGGTCGCCCAAGCAGCGTCGAGCTGACGCCCTGGTGGAGATGGCGCACCATGCCATGGACCAGGGCACGCTACCGCGGCGCAATGGCGTCCGGCCCCACATCGCCGTCCACACCACGATCGAGGGCCTGAAGGGCGAGCTCGGAGCTCCAGCTTCGGAGCTTGCCGACGGCACGTCGATCTCGAGCACCACCGTGCAGCGCCTGGCCTGCGACGGCACCCTGCACCGCATCCTGAAGGCCGACTCGATGGTGATCGACGTCGGCCGGGCGACGCGGGCCATCTCCTCGCCGCAACGGCGAGGCATCAAGGCCAGGTACCGCACCTGCGCCGGACCCGGCTGCCACCGGCCGGTGAGCTCGACGTCCGGACATCATGTCGACTTCTGGACCGAGGGCGGGCACAACAACCTGCGCAAGATCCTCCCCGTTTGCTACTTCCAGCACCGGCTCGTGCATGAAGGCGAATGGCAGGTGGTGCAGTTCGGCCAGGGCTATAAATTCATTCCGCCTGAGCGTCCGGTGGTCAGCCGGCGGCGATGGGGCGAGAGACGCTGGGCCGCCTGACGCGGCGGGCGGCAAACGCGATCCCGAGCATCCAGGCCCACTGAGCAGCAGCCCCCACGCCCGCATAGCACAAGGCGGCGTTGACCTGGGTTTGGCCGAGGCACGTTCCCTCGGCGACGACGCATGCGGGCGCGACGAACCACAGGATCCAGATCACTAAGACCGCCGCCGCGAAGCCGATCGAGATGACGCCCGTGGTGAGGAGCGTCCGCCATGGGCGCGACCGGTGCAGCCCAAGCCCGATGGCTCCCGCGGTCAGCGTTAGATCCGCTTCACATGCGAGCAGGGCGACGATTGGAACCAGCACTCACCGCTAGAACGCGTTCAGCGGCCTGGCTGTACGGCAACCTGCATCGGGGGCTTCACCAGGAGCCGGATGCTCAAGAGCAGCACGAACAAGACAAAGGCGAGCGGAGCGACCAAGTCCAGGGCGGTGACACCGAGCGGGCTCGCCAGCGCTCGGATGATGCAGGCCGCCCCCACGGCGTAGGCAATCGCCCGCAGCCACAGAGCCTCGCCCAGCGTCGCGGCGATCAGGAACAGCGCCACCGAGACGAAGAGCGCGGAGTCGGCGAGATCCTCGACGAGCGTCAGGGGATGCGCGGCGCCCGGCGCGGCGACGATCACGAGCGGCACGATGTTGGTCACCAGCTCCACCGCGACGAGCAGGAACAGCGCCGGTCGGAGCCATCGATTCGGAGCGATGGAAAGGCCAAAGGCGACGAGAGGCAGGAGGGCCAACACGCCGATCACCTGCTGCAGGACCACGATCGTCGCGTGGTCGCGGTAGAACGCCGCGATCGTCGCCTCCGAGTCGCCCGCGGTCGGTAGCGAAGCCATCGCGGCGCTGACGAGCACGAGGACGACGAACGCGATTCCCCACGCCCCGCCGGCGCGCCCACCGAGGAGGCGCATCAGCGTGCGACCAACTCCGGCAGGTGGCGCCGCTGGCCCAGCGTCAGCCCGATGGCGACGACGTCCGCCGCCCGCTGCAGGCGCTCCCGCTCGCGCTCCAGGTAGGGCGTTCCATTCCTCCGCTCGGCGAGGGCGATGCGGCCGATGTTCGTTGCTCCAACGCGGAGGGGGACGGCGAGCGCCGCGCTGCCGTTCCAATCGCCGGACACGTAGCTCGGGCGGTCGTCGGAGGCTCCGTCCAGGAAGAGCGCGGCGCCAACCGCGTCTGCGCCCTCACGAGCGGTTCGGACCAGGCGCTCGGCGAGCCTCTCCCCGTCCATCACGTCCACCACCGCTCCGACCTCGGTCTCCAACGACTCCATCAGGCGCTCGAGGTCGCGTGTGTCCTTGAACCGTTTGTCGACCAGCTTCTGCAGGGCGTTGCGCACCGGAGTGAAAAGCGTGGCGATCAACGCGATGGTGATCACGATCGCGGCGTCCGAGGACTGCCCGGTGAGGGCGACGAACACGCGCTGCAGCGTCGCGGTGAAGGCCGTGTACAGGCCGGCGAGAATCGCGGTCAGCGCCACGTACACGATCGCGCGCCTGATGATCAGGTCGATCTCGTACAGGCCGTAGCCCAATATCGCGGTCCCGGCGGCGATCGGGATCAACGTGTAGGTCAGCGTGAAGATCAGAAATTCGGCGTCGTTCTTGAGCAGCTCGTGGTTATAGATGTTGACCACGATGTCGCCGATGAACGCGAGCACCACGACCACCGCGGCGGCAGCCATCCACTTCACCTGCTGCCGCAGCACTGCACGTCCGCGCCGCCAGCGCAGCGCCAGGGCGGCGAGGCCCGCCACCGCAGACGCCACCGTTAGAAGCACGCCCACGTCGCCCAGGTCGAAGTCGGGGGTGATCGGGTTCACGGCATCCGAATAGAGCCTCAGCAGAAGACCCAGGACCGCGGCCACGGCGGCGAACCACCAGCGGCGCGACAGGAGGTGCCCGTCGGGAAAAAGGAGTAGTCCGAGCGTCAGCGGCAGGAAGATGCCGCCCTGGATGAGGACGTGAGAGACGTCCGCGGCGACGCCGCCGGCGGGAAGCGACCAGCCGGGCGCAAGGGCGAGCTCGGCGTATGCGGCCAGCACGACGGCTCCAGCCGTGGCAAGCCCGGATAGGGCGAAGACCCAGCCGATGGCGTGATGCGGGTGCTGGGAGACGATCAGGGTCCCCACCACGGAGAAGGCGAGGGCTCCGACGAACACCACCACGGTGCTCCAGATCGCCTCGGCCGGGAGGAAAGCGCGCAGGTGCTGGGACAGCATCACGACCGTCAGCGGTATGCACGCGACCGTGAGCCCGGTGCCGATCCAGCCCAGCCACCGCGCGCGCCTGGCTGTCATGGCGCCGAATACGCGGGCATCGCGGTCAGAGCCGGTTCCGACCCCGGGTAGCCGAGCCGGCCTCGAGTCGCGACCAGGAGCACGAGCGCGAGGACGATCAACGCGACCACCGGCCCGACCTCGTTGTTCTTGGCGGCCGGGAACAGGTCGCCGGTCAGCCCCTGCGAGAAGTTGAGGCTGGCGTGGATGAGAATTGCGATCAGGATGCTTCCGCGGGTGTGGTTAAAGGCCCAGGTGATGATCACCGACATGCTCACCGCCACGATCGCGAACACCGCGATGCCGCTGATGCTGAAGCCGCCATTGACCGCAGCCCAGTCCGGTCGAAAGTAGTTGGGCAGGTGCCAGGCGGCCCACATCAAGCCCAGGATCACCGTCCCAACGAGAGGGCCCCATCGCTGCTGCAGGCGCGGCAGCGCGAAACCCCGCCAGCCCGGCTCCTCGGTCAGCGGGCCGCCGATCGCCAGCAGCACGATGTAGAAGACGGGGTACGTCAAGACGGTCGACAGCTCAGGCGCTTTGAAGGAGCCCAGAGCACCCGGAACTGCGGCGATGCTGGCGATGTAAAGGAGCGGGATGCCGATCAGCGCAAAGGCGTACCAGAGGAGGCCGACCCGCCACTGGACCATACGCCGGAAAAGACTCTTGACGCCCGGACGTCCGGCAACGATCCCGGACATGACGATGGCGGCGATGAGCGGACCAAAGTCGCCAGGTGTGGTCCGGACGAGGATGTCGGGGAGCGGGAAAAGGATCAGGAAGACGATCACAAATGCCCAGGTCCACGCGAACGCAAGCACGAAGTACCACAGCAGCGGCTGACGCCTTAGCGCGGCGGACATGGCGGCTTCCTTTGGCGTGGTGCGGTGAGGGAAGGGGCGCCGCGAGTATGGACGCCTAGACGCCCGCCCGCAAGCCGAGCTTGGGGAAGACCTCCTGGGCGAACCGGGCGATCACGCCGCCCTCGGCGGCGTTCGGCACGTTGACGATGAAGTACTGAATGCCCTGGTCGGCGTACTCCTGGATGATCTCGGCGATCCGATCGGCGTCGCCGTGGAGCGGGTGCCACTCGCGGATGTATGACTCGTCCTTTCCGGTCCGCCGCGCATGGTCGGCGACGACCCGGTCGATTTCGCGTCGGTCGCCGAGGATCGTGTAGAACTCGATCGTCTTCAGGATCGAGTCGTAGTCGCGACCGACCGTGTCGCAGTGCCCCCGCAGCACCTCGAGCTTGTGGCGCACGGTTTCGACGTCCGCGTTGAAGTTGCACGCGTCGCCGTACTGTGCGACGAGCTTCAGGGTCACCTTCTCGCCCGCGCCGCCGATCCAGATCGGCGGGTGCGGCTTCTGCACCGGCTTCGGCTCGTTGATCGCTCCGCGCACCTTGTAGTAGCGCCCCTCGAACGTCGCGCTTTCCTGTGTCCACATCGCCTTGAGGACCTGCAGCGATTCGCGCAGCATGCGCAGCCGCTCCGGCGTTTCGGGGTACTCGTAGCCGTACGCCTCGTACTCGTGCTGATACCAGCCCGCGCCGATGCCGAGGATGAGCCGGCCGTGGCTCATGACGTCGATGCAGCTCGCCATCTTCGCCAGCAGCGAAGGCGAGCGGTAGCCGTTGCAGGTGACCATCTGTCCGAGGCGGATGGTGCGGGTGTCGCGCGACAGCGCCGCCATCGAGGTCCAGCATTCGAACACCGATTCAGGCCGCGGCTCGGGAACGGTGTGGAAGTGGTCGTAGACCCAGATCGCGTCGAAGCCCGCCTGTTCGGCCTCGACGGCGCAGCGACTCATCGTCTCGTACTTTTGGACCGGATCGCGCACATCGACCAGGTCCATGCGCCATCCCTGGGGCACGAAGACTCCGAGCTTCAGCTGCGCCGCCACGCTCCTTATTGTCGGGTCAGAGGAGAGCGACCGGGATGCAGATCTCGCAGTCGAACTTTCCCGTGTCCGCGTCATAGCTCGCGCCGGTCGGGTAGTGCTCGAAGAAGGGCCGGGAGTCGAGTTGCATGCCGCTCGAAGGAAGCCAGTCGCGCAGCAGCCAATCCCACGCTTCACCGATCTCCTTGTCCGTGCCGTTGAACTTCGCAACCGCGTACTTGCCGCCGGGGATCACTGTTTCTGGTGCTCGCCGGCGCCGGCGAAATCCGCTGCCACCTCAACCGCGGCGTCGTATCGGAGCTTCTCGGGCGCTGTGATACCCGGATCGTCGAGGCTGATGCCGTAGCGGGGCTTGCCGTAGAGCCCGTTCGTCTCCATCCACGGATCAACTTTCTCCATCCAGAAATCGGAGATCTCTTTGCCGTACGGCCCGACATGGCGAAGGTAGGCGACGGTGGCGGGTGGTCTGTCAACGATGGTGACTTTCATACGTCCATGATTCGGCGAGCCGGGCGCCGCGCCCTGATCAAACTTGCTTTTCAGCTGATCGCGATTGCGGACTTGGGCGTCCCGCCATACGGTCGGTGCGCTGCCGAATCGCGCCTTGAACGCGCGAGCGAACGCTTCGGTCGAACCAAACCCAATGGACATGGCTACATGCAGCACTGGCAGTCGCGGCTGGGCAACGAGCCGCTGCGCAGCCACCTCGAGCCGGCGCCGGCGCGTGTAGTCGCCCAACGTCTCTCCCATCCATGCAGTGAACAGGCGGTGAAAGTGAAACTGCGAGAAATTGGCGACCGCCGCGAGAGTGTCTAGCTCGAGCTGCTCGTCGAGGTGATCGTCGATGTGCTGAAGCACTCGGTGCATCCGAGCGGTGTATTCGAAGCGGCTCTCGGGATTGCGCATCGACCTCGCGATCGTACTCAAGGCCGCGTGTGATACTGGAATCGAGGGATTCAACATGACCGAGCTCAGGATCGTGCGGATCTTCTTGCTCGCGCAGGCGGCCATCTTTGTGGTCGCGGTGTCGATTCACTTTGGCTGGCAGTTCACTGGGTACCAGCACCGGGCTGCCGGCACCGCCGAGTCGATCATCGCGTGCGTGCTCATCACGGGACTTCTCCTCACGTGGTCGCGGTGGGCTCGCGTCGCCGCGATCGCGGCGCAGAGCTTTGGCGTGCTCGGCGTGCTCGTTGGCCTTTTCACGATCGCGGTCGGCGTCGGGCCGCGGACCGCGCTTGACCTGGCGATTCACGCGCTGATGCTGGTGGTTCTGATCGCGGGCCTGGTCGTCACCGTGAAACGGCCCGGCAGGGCGCCGGCGGGCTAGCCGGTCGGGCGCACCGCTCCCGGCGGCGGACCGGGAAATTCAACCGGCGACCGGGCGGCCAGCGGCGCGACTGGAGTGGCCTCCGCAGCGGCGGGCGCGGGCTGAGGGCGGCGGCTCAACAGTCCGCGCCAGGTCAAGAACATGCCGAGCAGGAAGCCGGCCCCGATGGCGACGAAGCCCACCGCGATCACCAGCCGCGAGTCCTGCAGCGGAGACACGTTGGCGACAAGACCTGCGTCCGGGCCCGAGGTCGCGGTCAACGTCTCTGCCCGCGTCCAGTGCAGCCTCCAGATCGCTGTCTTGCGATCGAGGGTGAACAGCGCGCCTGGGGCCGAGATGATCACGTGCGGAACCGTCAGCGCGAACGTGACGCTGAAGATCGACGCAACCTCATCGTCGGTGATCACTTGCTGTGAGCCAGGCGAGGGCGAAGGCTGCGACTGGGCTACCGTCTTGAAGGTGTAGGTGTCGTTCTGGCCGGACGTCGTGTGAGTGGCGGACGTGAACAATCCGCCCGTGTTCGAAAGGTTCAGCCCGAGGCTGCTTCCGGAGGTGGCCTTCGCCGGGT
This sequence comes from Chloroflexota bacterium, assembly GCA_005883575.1. Lineage (GTDB taxonomy): Bacteria > Chloroflexota > Dormibacteria > Dormibacterales > Dormibacteraceae > 40CM-4-65-16. The sequence goes on from VBFH01000028.1 coordinate 65,992, forward strand.
TGAGCGTCGACGGCTGCGTGAGGAAGGCGAACGCGTCCTTCTCCGCCTTGAACGGGATCGTGATCAACGCGCCTGTCTCATCACCTTCGGTGACGACGGTGACCTTGCCTCCTGGGTATCTCTTCTGCAAGGTTGAGTTCGCGGACGCAATGTCCGAGGGGCTGAAGCCCCTGATCGAGGTACCGCCGGTGCCCTGCATCACGGACTTGGGAAACAGGAACTTGAGGCCGACCATGACGGAGCCGTCGGCGTTGAAAGTCGCGCTGCTGTCGTAGCCGTAGCCGGCCACGGCAAGAAGGAGGGCCGCGGCGACGATGGTTTGCGCGAGAGTCTTGACCACCGCTCGATATGTTGAGCGACCGGAGCTGGTTTCGAGCCGGGTTAACGGGAGGACTTAACCTGTCAGCGATGGGCCAGCTGGCCGAGCCGACCTTCGCCGATGTGCTCGACGCCGCCAGGCAGATCCGCCCCTACCTTTCGCCCACGCCCCTACGCCGCTACCCTGCACTGGATCGCCTCGTTGGCGCCGAGGTATACGTGAAGCACGAGAACCACAACCCCACTGGAGCATTCAAGGTGCGCGGCGGCGTCAATCTGGTCAGCCGGCTGAGCGACGACGAGCGCCGTCGCGGCGTCATCTCCGCGTCGACCGGTAACCACGGCCAGTCGGTCGCGTATGCCGCCCGGCTGTTCGGCGTCAGCGCGATCATCTGCGCGCCGGCGGCGGCCAACCCCGTGAAGGTCGAAGCGATGCAGGACCTCGGCGCGGAGGTCATCCTCGAGGGAGAGCGCTACGACGACTCGCGCCGCAACGCCGAGCGCCTGGCGCGCGAGCACGGCTACCGCTACATCCACTCCGGCGACGAGCCGCTGCTCATCGCGGGCGTCGGCACGCACACGCTGGAGGTGCTGCAGGAGCAGCCGCGGATCGACACCGTCATCGTGCCGATCGGCGGCGGCTCGGGCGCGGCGGGCGGCTGCATATCCGCCAAGGCGATCAATCCCGAGGTTCAGGTTATCGGCGTTCAATCGGAGCAGGCCCAGGCCGCATATCTGAGCTGGAAAAACGGCGAGCTCATCGAGTCGCCGAACCGCACGCGGGCCGAAGGCCTCTCGACGGCGGCGCCGTTCGAGCTGCCGCAGAGGATCCTGCGGCGGTTCCTCGACGACTTCGTGCTGGTCTCCGACGATGAGATCGACGCCGCGACGGCGGTCATGATCGAGAAGACGCGCACGCTGGTCGAGGCCGCCGGGGCCGCGGCGTTGGCCGCGGCGCTAAAGCTTCGGGACCGGCTCCAGGGGCGGCGGGTCGCCCTGATCTGCAGCGGCGGCAACATCAGCCCGGCCCAGCTGAAGGCGCTGCTCGGGTGACCGCTCCAACCTCGGAGTACCTGCAATACCCCGCTCCGCAGGACGACGGTGCGGCGCGCGGCCTCGCGGGCAAACGGCTGCCCGAGATCGAGCTGCCATCGACGGCCGGCGGGACGGTCGATCTCGCGAGGGCGTCGCCCAGGTTCGTCCTTTATGTGTATCCGAGCGCGACTGGAACCGCCGATCTGCCGGCGCGCGGCTGGAAGGAGATCCCAGGCGCCTTCGGCTGCACGGCCGAGAGCTGCGCCTTTCGCGACCGCAGGAAGTCATTCGAAGACCTCGGCGTCACGGTGATGGGCCTTTCGGCGCAGACGACCGAGGCACAGCGAGCGTTCGCTGGACGCAAGGAGATCAACTTTCCGCTGCTCAGCGATCCCGACCTGAAGCTGTCCAGAGAGCTCGGACTGCCCACCTTCACCGCGGGCGATCTGCACCTCTACAAGCGGCTCACGCTGGTCGCCGACTCAGGCCGGATCCTGAAGGTCTTCTATCCCGTCTTTCCACCGGACACGCACCCGGCGGACGTCCTGGAGTGGGTTCGCGCTCACGTCGAGCCTCATAAGTGACGCGATGATGGCGTGGGCGCCACGCAGCTCGGCCGGAGCGTGGGTGTTGGTCACACCCAGCACGAACATGCCCGCGTCGCGCGCGGCGCGGATCCCGGCAGGGCTGTCCTCGATCGCAAGGCACTCGCCAGCCAGGGCGTCAAGCCGTTCGGCCGCGAGGCGGTAACCAGCAGGGTCGGGCTTCCCGCGCGGGGTATCTTCGGCGCTGATGAGAAATTCGGGCGGCGGGAGCTGGGCCATCTCGAGGTGGTGTACAGCAAGCTCGCGGCGGGCTGACGTGACGATCGCCCATGCGTCGCGCGGCAGCCGGCCGATCAATTCGCGGCTGCCAGGGAACGCTGCAACAGTGCTCTCGAGCATCGACTGCCGAGCCGCGATGGCGCGTGCCTCCACTCCGGGATCGAGCTCCGGCGCGAACTTCTGGATCAGCTCGGTGGCGGTCAGGTGGAGAGACGAGAGAACTTCGTCGGACGGCAATCCCCGCGCACCTGCCCACTCCGCCCACGCGGCGCTGATCGCCGGCATGGTGTCGACGAGCACGCCGTCCAGGTCGAAAACGATCGCCCGCGCGTGAAAGACACCCAACTTCGAGGAGTGATTTTCGACCTCGACGGGGTGCTGGCGATCTCCGAACCACTTCTCGCCGAGGCCGCGATCGCGCTCTTCGCCGAAAAGGGCCATCAGATGACCGCCAACGACTTCAAGCCCTTCATCGGCATGGGAGAAGACCGCTACCTCGGCGGGGCCGCGGAGGGCCGGGGCATCGAGCTCGACGTCGAGCGCGACAAGGCCCGGCTGTACGAGATCTACGAGGAGGTGATTCGGGGCCGGCTCCAGCCGCTGCCGGGAGCGGTCGAGTTCGTCCATGCGTGCCGCGACCGCGGCCTGGCCATTGCCGTGGCGTCAGGCGCGGACAGGATCAAAGTGCTGGCGAACCTCCGCGAGGTCGGACTGCCGGAGCGCCTGTTTCAGACGGTCGTGGACGGCAACCAGATCGTGCACAAGAAACCGGCGCCTGACATCTTTCTCGAGGCGAGCCGCCGGCTGGCCCTTTCGCCCGCGGCGTGCCTGGTCATCGAGGACGCGGTCAGCGGCGTGGCTGCGGCGAGGGCTGCCGGCATGCGCTGCCTGGGCATCACGAGCTCGTTCGACGCGGCGGAGCTCATCGGCGCCGAGTGGTTCGCGCCCGACCTCGCGCACGTGCCGGACGCCGCATTGAACTGGTGATAACTTGGTCGGGCCCATGGCGGTCGCCAAGAAAGAAAACCAGCGGAAGCGGAAGCACAAGCAGAACGGCGAATTCGCGGCTCCGAAAGCCGAGAAGAAGGAAGTCCTATCCAAGAAGGAGTACGAGAAGGAGCTCCGCAGCCTGCAGGTCGAGCTGGTCCAGCTCGAGGAGTGGGTCAGGAACCGCGGCCTTCGCGTGGTCGCGCTGTTCGAGGGCCGCGACACGGCGGGCAAGGGCGGGGTCATCAAGCGGATGACCGCCCTGCTCAACCCGCGGTACGCGCGTGTGGTCGCGCTGCCCGCCCCAACCGAGCGAGAAAGAAGCCAGTGGTACTTCCAGCGCTACGTCGCCCACCTGCCCTCGGCCGGGGAGATCGTGTTCTTCGATCGCAGCTGGTACAACCGCGCCGGCGTGGAGCGCGTGATGGGCTTCTGCACCGACGACGAGTACGACGAATTCATGCGCACCTGTCCGCAGTTCGAGCGGATGCTGGTGCGGTCGGGCATCGTCCTGGTCAAGTACTGGCTCTCGGTGAGCGATGACGAACAGGAGCGCCGGTTTCTCGGGCGGATCAACGATCCGAGCAAGCGCTGGAAGCTGAGCCCGATGGACCTGCAGGCGCGCGCCAGGTGGGTCGACTACTCGGAGGCCAAAGACCAGATGTTCGCCTACACCGATATTCCCGACGCCCCCTGGTACGTCGTCGAGACCGACAACAAGCGCGCCGCGCACCTCAACCTGATCAGTCATTTCTTGTCCCTGATCCCCTATGAGGAAGTGCCGCACGACGACATCAAGCTGCCCCCGCGGCAGAAGCGGGGCTACAACCGGCCGCCCAAGAGCTCGCAGCGCATGGTGCCTCTCAAGTACGAGGTGGCGTGAAGTTGCGAGTCAGCGAGCTTCCGCCCGGGCGCCTCCTCACCGTCGAACCGCAGACCAACCTGGCCGACGTCGCCCGGGTGATGCGCCGCGAGGACGCTGACGCGGTCGTGGTCCTGTCCGACGGCGAGCTGGCCGGGATCATCACCGAGCGCGACCTGGTCCGCGCCATCGCGGACGGCGTCAACCCCAAGCAGGCGACCGCCGGAGTGGTCATGACCGGGGATCCGGCGACGGTGGCGCTCGATGAGGACGTGAGCGTGGTGGCGCTGAAGATGATGAGCAGAGGCGTGCGGCACCTGCCGGTGGTCGATGGGGACGGCAAGCCGATCGGGCTCGTGTCGGCGCGAAACCTCGTGGCGGTGCTCGACCGAGCCAGGTCCTAGCCAGTTGCTCGACGATCCGGTCCTGGTCGACGACTGGCATCCGGTGGCTCGGGTCGAGGAACTTGTGGGCGGAGGCCCGATCGGCGTCCGGCTGCTCGGCGAGGACGTAGTGGTCTGGCGATCGGGCGAGCAGGTGTTCGCGTGGCGCGACCTGTGCGTCCACCGCGGCACGCGCCTCTCGCTGGGACGCATCGTGGAAGGAGCTCGGCTCGAGTGTCCCTATCACGGCTGGACCTACGGGGTCGATGGGCGGTGCGTGCTGATGCCGGCGCACCCCGAGCAGACGCCGCCGGCCAAAGCTTGCGTGACCGTGTTCCGCGCACGAGCCGAGTACGGGGTCGTATGGGTCACCCTCGGCAAGGGCTCCGGCAATCTTCCACGCTTTGAGCTGCTCGACCAGCCTGGACACCAGGTGCTGATGGCCGGCCCGTATCGGGTCCGCGCGAGCGGGCCGCGCGTGGTCGAGAACTTCCTCGACGTCGGACACTTCCCGTTCGTGCACGAGGGCATCCTCGGCGACCGGGCACGGCCAGAGATCGCCGACTACGACGCGGTCGTCAACGCTGACGGCGTGCTGGCGACGGGCGTAAAGGTCTACCAGCCCGATCCGTACGCGACCGGCCACGGCTCCACCGTCACCTACACCTACCGCGTGCATCGCCCGCTCTCGGCGTCGTTCATCAAGCACGGCGAGCACTCTTTTGGAATGCTGCTGTCCGTGACGCCGCACGAAGCGGTGGACAGCTCGGCGTGGATGTGGATGGCGATGAACTACGAGCCGGAGTCAGAGATGATCGAGTTCCAGGACCGGATCTTCGCCCAGGACCGGCCCATCCTCGAGTCGCAGCGGCCGGAGCTGCTGCCGCTGGACCTGCAGGCGGAGCTGCATCTACGCAGCGATCGGACGGCGATCGCCTATCGCCGGTGGCTGCGCCAGCTCGGTGTGCGAACCGGGGCCTCCTAGGAGTTACTTAACGCCGCTAAATGCGGGTGGGCGGTGGCAAAATTCCGCACCGCCCTGGTCGGCATCGAAGGATTCAGCGAGGTCATCCGCGACGCAGAAGCTCTCGACCTGGACGAGGTGGTCGTTCGCCAGCGACATCTACGCCGACGCCGAAAGGTTGAACGAGGCCTTCAAGGAGATGCTCGAGCTGGATCGCATGGAGGCGGGCCGCACGGTGCTCGAGGTCGATCGGGTCGACATCAACGACCTCGTTTGACAGCGTCCCCGGCCAGGGTTCCGAGTTCCACTTCACGCTGCCGTTCAAGGCGCGGCCAACGCAGGAAATGAGGTCGTCGCCAGACCCTAGCCCTGTCGTTCTACGGGTGAACCCGTCGAGCGCAGCCGCCGTTACTTGGCGCCGGATCCCTTGCGCAGGTCGCCACCGATCCCTTCGAAATGTGCGGCGATCGTATGGATCTGGTCTCTCGTCACCCCATGGGCGATCGTGCCCTCTTCGAGCGCATCACCGATGCCCCTCAACCGGTCCCGGATCGACGCCATCTCCTCGTGCGGATTGGGCGGGCTCTCCTCGGCGGTTATGTTCTTGACCAGGCCGGCGATCCGCTCCAATTGGTTGGCGATCTCGTTCCTGTCGTCGTCAGCCATGAAAGGTATGGGCACGGGCGGAAATCTAACACCCACCGGACAGCCTGTCAGGTCCAATTTTTCGAGCCGAGCGCTCCGGCGCCTCTAGGCGCAAGATTTCGCCTGAATGGCAGGTTCGGACGGGCTCTCGAAGCGGGAGCTCGAGGTCGCAAGGCTGGTGGCGGCCGGTCTGACCAACCGGCAGATCGCCGAGCGCCTCTTCATCGCCGAGAGGACCGCCGAGGGGCACGTCGAGCGGATCCGCGACAAGCTCGGTTTTTCGTCCCGAGCCCAGGTCGCGGCCTGGGTCGCCGCTTCCAGTGCTGCGCCGGTGGACGGCTCGCCTGCCGCAGCCATCGCCAGCCCGGGCAACATAGTCGTCTTCCTGCTCACCGACCTCGAGGGCTCAACCCGAGCCTGGGAAGGCAAACCCATGGCGATGAGAGAAGCCATGGCCAGGCACGACTCCATCATCTCCAGCTGTGTCGTGCGCCACCATGGCAGCCAGGTGGAGGCGGGCCGGGAGGCAGACAGCGTTCTGGCCGCGTTCAAGAACGCGCAGGCGGCAGCTGCGGCAGCGCTTGACATTCAGCGCGACATCGATGCCGCGACGTGGCCGGAAGGCGTGGAGCTCCGGATCCGGATCGCGATCCATGCGGGCGAAGCGCAGTTCAGAGGCGGCCACTACTTCGGCCAGGCTCTCAACCGGTGCGCTCGGGTCCTGGGCACGTGCCACCCGGGCCAGATCGTGGTTAGCAGGGCGGCGCAGGAGCTGCTCGCGGACGAGCTACCTGCCGGCTCCGATCTGTGGGATCTGGGCTTCCACGGCCTGAAAGACCTCAAACGGCCAGAGCACATCTTTCAGCTTGTCGATCTTCAACGCGCTGTGCACTTTCCGCCGCTGCGCTCGCTGCCCTACGAGCGGACCAACGTACCGATCCAGGCGACCACGTTCGTGGGCCGCATGGAGGACATCAGCCAGCTGAAACTGCTCGAGGCCGAGTCCAAGCTCGTCAGCCTCGTCGGTCCCGGCGGTTGCGGAAAGACGCGGCTGGCGCAGGAGCTCGCGACACAGCTGGTCGACCACGAGCATCCGGACGGCGTCTGGTTCGCCGACCTCACACCGGTGGGCGATGAAGGCCTGGTGCCGCGTGCGGTGGCAGCCAGCCTAGAGCTTCCGGAGCAGGTGGGCCGTACCGGGCTGGAAACGATCGTTGACCACTGCCGGCAGCGTCGCCTCCTGTTGATCCTGGACAACTGCGAGCATCTGATCGATGCTTGCGCGCGGCTGGCACAGGAGCTGATCGGCTCGTGTCCGAACCTGCACCTTATCGCCACCAGCCGAGAACCGCTCAAGGTTCCAGGCGAGACGGTCTGGCGGGTCAATCCACTCTCGGTGGCGGACGCAACTCGTTTGTTTCTCGATCGAGCTCACTCCAGCGCACCCACGCTTGACCTGCCGGAATCGCAGCTGCCTGTCGTGACACGCATATGCGAACGCCTCGATGGAATCCCCCTCGCCATGGAGCTCGCCGCCGCTCGTGTGCCGATCATGCCGTTGCAGGAGATCCTCGAACGACTTGAAAGCGGACTCGCCCTTCTTGGAGGCGCAAGCCGCACGGCGGCCAGCCGGCAGCAAACGTTGAACGCGACCATGGACTGGAGCTACGGACTGCTCGAGAAGGAGGAGCAGATCTTGTTCCGGCGTTTGGCGGTGTTCCCTGGCACCTTCTCGCTGACGGCCTGCGAGCAGGTGTGCTTTGGGGCAGGGCTGTCAAGGGAGAAGGTCGTCGACCTCTTATGGCAGCTGGTCACCAAGTCCCTTGTATTTGCCGCCGAGGGCCGGTACCGCTTGCTGGCGACCATCCGTGCATACGCTCTGGAAAAACTGCTGGCGACAGATGACCTCGAGTCCGTGCATTCCCAGCATGCGAATTTCTATCTGGCGCTGGCGGCCTCGCGGCAGCCAGGCGAATCGGCGGCCTGGCTGGAGCAGCTCGAGGACGATCATGACAACCTGATCGCAGCGCTTCGCTGGGCGACACGCAGCGATCCTCGATTGGGCGCGCAGCTGTCGGCTGAGCTGTTCCTGTTCTGGCTCCTTCGCGCGCATATCAGCGAGGCGCGGCAGTCGCTCGACGACTTGCTGGCGCGCCTGGCAGCTGATGAACCTGCCCGCGCGACGACCCTGCTCAACACCGGTGCGTTCGCGTACGTGGCCGGGGAGTTCGACGCCGCTCAGCAACGACTCGACCAGGGGCTTGCGCTCTCGAGGTCAGTGGACGACAGGGTGGCGACGATTCGCGGGCTCTTTTACAAGGGTGTGCTCGACAGCGCGCGAAACCAGCTCGAGAGCGCCCAGCAATCACTCGAAGAGGCACTCCGGCTCAGCCTCGAGATCGACAACCTGCAGTTGGAAGGCGAGGTCCTCCACCAGCTCGGGATGGTGGCGACGATCAGCGGCAACCTTGATGAGGCCGGCTCACTGCTGCAGCGCAGCCTTGACGTCAGGCGGCGGGCGGGCAGGAAGGATGAGGCGGGAATGACCCTCGTCTTCCTAGCGGCGGTCTCCTTCGTCCGTGGCGAAGCCACCGCCGCACATGCATTCATCCGGGAGGCTCTCGAAATCGGGCTGTCGCTGCGGGACAGGCGCTCGGCATGGTCGCTGGATGTCCTCGCGTGCATAAGCGCGGCCGGAGGACACAGCGAGCGGGCGCTGCGCCTTGCCGGCGCGGCATCCGCGATGTTTGACGCCACCGGGCAACGGCCTCCTGAGCAGTGGCACCAGTTCACGTCAGCCTTCCTGAATCCGGCGCGGGAACAGCTCGGCGGTGACCTTGCGCAACATGAGTGGGAAACGGGCCGGACGCTGGCCTTCGAGGAAGCGCTCGGCTACGCCCTCAAGAGCGAGCTGGAGCCAATGGGTGCGCCCTCCTGATCGCACGCATCAGCGCCATCATCGGCGGCTCAGGCCGGCACGGGCACAGCTGTTTGAAAACGCTGGCGGATTACCTCGGCTGTCGTCGTGTACACCACGTGCGGGAAGCGCCTCCTCAGGTCTGAGTTGTCGAAGCCTATTGGAGTCGTGTCGCACACGAAAGCGGAGACATACTGTGAATTCGTCGCCGACGCCATGGTTGCCGCCCTCTTGTAACCCGAGCGTGCTACCTGCCGCGAGCCTCAGTCGTTTGCGGCGTGGGCCCGGGCTACTGGGCCGGTTTGACTTGCGTTTTCAGGCCGCGACCCCCTAGAAACGCATCGATCGCCTTCGGGTAATCGTCCAGTCCGAACTGCTGGGTGATCATCGCCTTGCAATCAATCACGCCCTTGACAAGCAGCGACAGCGCTCGCTCGAAGCTGTGCAGGATCGCCATCGAGCCGATGATCTTGATCTCGTCGTTGTAGACGCGGAAGGGCGAGAAGGTGGCGGTCGCGTCCGCGTTCGCGACGCCGAACATCAGGAAGGTGCCCCCGCGCGCGACCCTGCGGAGGCCGTCTTCGATCGCAGGAACGACGCCGGTCGCATCGATCACGACATCCCACCCGCCCGTGTGGTCGAGCTCGTCGGCCGACAGCGCGACGGCGTCGGCAGCCAGCCGTCGAGCCAGCTCATGCCGGCTCGGGTTCCTCTCCACCATGTCAATGCGGCTGGCACCGCTGTGGCGGATCAGCTGGCCCAACAAGAGGCCCATCGTCCCGGCGCCATAGATCAGGTAATCGCCGGCGACTCGCAAGTCGACCTGGTCGAGTCCATGCACGGCGCAGGAGAGGGGCTCGACCAGGGCGCCCCAATCGCGCGGAATTTCACCAGGCAGACTGAAGGCGTTCGCGGCGGGCACGGCGACGAATTCGGCGCACGCGCCGTTGGCGGTACCGACGCCGATTGCGTTCCAGTTCTCGCAGAGATTGAAATGGCCGGCGCGGCACTGCCGGCATGTGCCATCGAACAGGGACGGATCCACGGCCACGAAGTCGCCGGTCCGGAGCTTGCTCACGTCGCCGCCGAGCGCCACGACCTCGCCGCAGAACTCGTGGCCCGGCACGATCGGATAGCGGGTTGGGGCGAACTCACCGCGCAGGACATGGATGTCGGTCCCGCAGATCCCGCACGCGTCGACTTTGACGACGACCTCCCCCGTTTTGGGTGATGGGTCATCGATCTGCTTGACCTTGAGGTCGTTCGGCCTTTCGATGACGACTGCTTTCACGTGCCCTCTATTTGACAGCACCCATGGTGAGGCCGCGGATCAGCTGCTTCTGGGCAATCCAGCCGGCCAGCAATACGGGCAGGCTGGCCAGGGTGGCCGCGGCGGCGAGCTTGGCGTAGAAGAGACCCCGGCCGCTGATGAAGCTCACGAGGAACAGCGGCGCTGTGGCCGCCTCTGAAGACGTGAAGTTGACGGCGTAGAAGAACTCATTCCAGCTGAAGATGAGGCAGATCAACGAAGTCGCCGCAATGCCAGGGGCGATCAGTGGCACGACGATGCGTAGGATCTCGTGGCGGAACTGCGCGCCATCGACGCGTGCGGCCTCGAATAGGTCGTGCGGGATCTCGAGCAGGAAAGAACGTAGAAGCCAGACGCCGAGCGGCAGGTTGATCGTGGTGTAGATCAGGGCGAGGGCGAAGATGTTGTCCAGCAGGTGGAGGTCGCGCGCGAGCAGGTAGAGCGGCACCAGGCTCGCCGCGAACGGCAGGAACCGGGTCGAGATGAAGAAGAAGAGCACGTCGCGCGACCTCTTCACCGGACGGATCGCGAGCGCGTACGCGGCGGGCAGCCCGAGCGCGACGACCAGGAACGTCGAGAGGATGCTGGCGATCGCTGAGTTGATGAAGTACGGCGGAAAGTCGCCGGACAGCACGGTCTGAAATTCCTCGAGGGTCGGGGCGAAGAAGATGGTCGGGGGGCTGCTGGCTGCCTGCGGCTCGGTCTTGAGGGCTTCGAGCCACATCCACAAGACCGGGAAAAAGAACACGAAGACCACGAGCCAGCCGAGCGCCGATTTCAGCAGCTTCGGGCGCACCGCGCCAGTGTCTATCAGCGTCTCGCCTCGATCTGAAAGATGGAGAAGAGGGTCCGTAGGGCGAGCGTCGCCACGATCGTTGTGATGATCACGGCGACGACGCCGATCGCCGACGCCTCGCCGATGCTGAAGCCCTGGAAGGCCACGAGATAGAGGAGGAACGGAATGTTGGTCGTGTCCTCTCCGGGACCGCCGAAGGTCAGCATGAAGATCGAGTCAAACGTCTGCACGACGAACAGCGATCCCAGGAGCGCGCCCAGCTCGATGAACGGCCTGACCAACGGCAGCGTGATCCGCCGAAAGGACTGGATCGCATTCGCGCCATCGACCCGCGCAGCCTCCAACACTTCCGGGTTTTGCGATTGGAGCCCGGCCAGGATGATCAGCATCATGAAGGGTGTCCAGCGCCAGACCTCCACGGTCACGACCGTCACCATGGGGTACTGGTTGACCCAGTCGACACGGCCAAGCCCGAACGGGCTCAACAGATAAGGAAGCAGTCCGAACAGCGGGTTGAGCAGCGTGTCCTTCCAGATCAAAGCGCCGGCGGTCGGCATGATGAGGAAGGGCGCGATCATCAGCGTGCGCATCAGACCTTTGCCGAAGACCTCCGAGTTGAGAATCATCGCGACCCCGAGCCCGAGCACGACCGAGATCCCGATCACGGAAATAGTCAGGAGCACTGTGTTCCAGACCGCGATCCTGATGCTCTCGCTGGTGAAAATCGACCCGTAGTTTTCGAGTCCAGCGAAGCGAAAGCTGCCTGGCTTCAGCAGGTTCCACGAGAAGAAGCTGTAGTAGATCGTCAGCACGAAGGGGATCTGGGTCACCAGGAAGACGTAGACGAACGCGGGCAGCAAGGGCAGGCGTCGTGCCCACGCCTCGCGGCCGAGCGCGGAGGCGGCGGTCGCCCGCACGCCTCCGCCCCTGTTTGCGGAGCCGACCAGCGTTGCTATGTCTGGTATTTCTTGCCGACGGCGGTCGCGAGCGACTGCGCCTTGGCAATCGCCTGATCCACCGTCTGTCCGCCGGCGATCACCTTGGCGAATTCCTGCGAGACCTGGTCGCCCAACTGCTGGAACTCGTCGATGTCGACATACTGGACCCCCACATAAGGTACCGGCTGAACGGTGGGTTTGGTGACGTCGGCATGGGCGATCGAGTCCACCGTGACCTGAGCGAAAGCGCCGGCCGCCTGCTGGTACTCGGGGATTGAGTAAGTCGAGGTGCGGGTTCCGGGGGGCACGTGCGCCCAGCCGAGCTTCTGGCCCACGAGCTTGATGTAATCCTTGTTAGTGGCCCAGTCCGCGAAGTTCCAGGCCGCGTCCTTCTTCTTGCTGCTGGAGGGCATGCCGAGAGCCCACGCCCACAGCCAACCCGACCAATCCTTGACCACGTGCGGCGCAAAGGCATAGCCGGAGTTTTTGGCCGCGTCGCCTGTGAAGTTGCTGGCGGCCACAGTGGCGTCGTACCACATGGCGACCTTGCCGTTGTTGTAGGCGTTCAGGCACTCGGTGAAACCGGCGTTGCCGGCGCCCGGTTCGCCGGCCGTCTTGATGAGGTTGATGTAGAAGTTGACGGCCGCCTTGAATTCCGGCTGGTTGAGCTGGGCATTCCACTTCTCGTCGAACCAGCGCCCGCCGTAAGTGTTGACGACCGTGTCGAGTGGAGCGAGCTGCTCGCCCCATCCGGGCAGGCCGCGCAGGCAGATGCCAGAAACGCTGGACGTGTTGACGGCCTTGGCGGCGGCCGCGACCTGGTCCCACGTCGGGTGGTCGGGCAGCGTGATGCCCTTGGCCGAGAGCATGTCCTTGCGGTACATCAGCATCGACGACTCGCCATAGAACGGCACCGCGTAGAGGTTGTTCTGGTAGCTGAGGGCCCCACGGATGCCGGGGATCAGGTCATTCGCGTCGTAAGACGAGTCCTTGGCGATGTAAGGGCTCAGATTCTCGATCCATCCCTTCTTCGCCCACAGCGGAACCTCGTAGGTCCCGATCGTGAACAGGTCGTAGCGTCCACTGTTCGCGGCCACGTCCTGCGTGACCTGCTGCCGAAGCTGGTCCTCGGGCAAGGTCACGATCTTCACCGTGATGTCGGAGTGCTTGCTCTGGAAGTCGGAGACGAGGTTCTTCAGGTCCGCCATCTGCGGGTTGTCGACGGCGGCGATGGTGATCGTCTTTGAACTGCCACCTCCCCCTCCTCCTCCGGCGCCCGAACATGCGGCGCCGGCCAGGGCAACGATCAACCCGATGGCGGTCGTCGCCACGAGTCGCCATCGTGGGTCTGGAGAACCAAGCTTCCTGTCAGTCATGGAGAGTCACCCCTTTTTTGCACGAGGCTTGCCGCGCCAAGGCGCGTGCGGACATTTGACAACGTTGTCAGAAAGACAACGTTGTCATTGATAACACAAATCGGCTTAGACTTCAACAGGAGAATTTCCAGGCCGACACCCGCCCCCCAGGCGGAGTCAGGAGACGATGGTTGACGGAGGAGCAAGCCGGCCGATCTCGGCCCACGATGCGGGACGTGGCCGCGCTCGCCAAAGTCAGCCTGAAGACCGTCTCCCGGGTCGTCAACGGCGAGTCCGGCGTATCGCCTCGGCTGACCAAGCGGGTGCTGTCGGCCAGCCACCGGCTCGCGTACCGGCACAACCTCACCGCGAGCACCCTGCGCCGGTCGGACGGCCGGAGCCTGACGATCGGGGTCGTGCTCGAGGACGTGGCGAACCCATTCGCCTCGACGCTCCACCGAGCGATCGAAGACGTCGCTGTTGCGCACAAGGTCCTGGTCCTCGCCGGCAGCTCCGACGAAGACCCAGGCCGTGAGCGGCAGCTGGTGTCCGCTTTCGCCTCGCGTGGCGTCGACGGATTGATCATCCAGCCTTCGAGCCACGACCACAGGTATCTGCAAAGGGAGCGCAACACCGGCACCGCGGTCGTTTTCGTCGACCGGCCGCCGGCATTCCTGGTCGCGGACGCGGTCGTGACCGACAACGCCGCGGGAATCAGACGCGCCGTGCAGCACCTGGTCGAGCAGGGGCATCGGCGGATCGGGTACCTGGGCGACGTCCACTTGATCGCGACCGCGGCCGAGCGGCACCGGGGGTACGTCGAGGAGCTCGCGGAGCAGGGGATCGAGGTCGACCAATCGCTCATCCGACTCGACCTGCGCGGGATCGAAAAGGCCGAGGCCGCAGCGACCGAGCTGCTGACCTCCTCGCGTCCCCCGACCGCGTTGGTGGCCGGGCAGAACCTGATCACCATCGGTGCCTTTCGCGCGCTGCGCAAGCTGGACCTGCACCGGCGGGTCGCGTTGGTGGGGTTCGACGACTTTGTGCTTGCGGATCTCCTCGAACCCGGGATCACGGTCATCGCTCAGGACCCGGCGGCCATCGGCAAGACCGCCGCGGGCGTGCTCTTTCGACGCCTCGATGGGGATCGCTCGCCTTGGCAGGAGCACACCGTACGGACGCGGATGATCACGCGCGGCTCGGGAGAGATCCGTCCGTGATCGTCGTCTGCGGCGAGGCGTTGATCGACATAATCCAGAACGGCGACGGCTCGCAGCGAGCCGCGCCCGGCGGTGGGCCGTTCAACACTGCGAGAGCGCTCGCGCGATTGGGCGTGCCGACCGCGTTTCTCGGTCACCTGTCAGAAGACAAGTTCGGTCGCGAGCTGTCCGATCTACTCGTGGCGGATGGGGCGAGTCTCGAGCTGGCGACGGTCGGACCCGAGCCGACGACCATCGCTGTCGCGGACGTCGACAGCCAGGGTTTCGCCGAGTACCAGTTCCTGGTCAAGGGCACGTCCGCGCCGAACCTGACGATGGAGATGCTGCCCGCGGAGTTCGCGCGCGACGTGAGCGCCCTCCATGTCGGCACGCTTGGGCTCGTGCTCGAACCGATGGCCTCGACAATCGTCGAGCTGGTGCAGCGTGAGCGGGACGGCCGGTTGATCATGCTTGATCCGAACATCAGGATCGGGCTGACCGATGACTTCGACTACCGCGACCGGCTCAACACCCTGATTTCGGCGAGCACCATCGTCAAGGCAAGCGATTCGGATCTCGCCTGGATTCATGCCGACTGCGATTACACGGAAGCGGCGGATCGAATCCTCGGCGAAGGGGTGAGGATGGTGGTTGTCACGCTGGGCGCCGACGGTGCATTTGGCGCTCATCGCGACCTCAGGATTCGCGTCGCCGCTCCGCCGGTCGAGGTCGTCGACACCATCGGCGCCGGGGACGCGTTCGGCGCCGGCCTCCTGGCGTGGCTGTACGACCATGACCTGATACGGCCCGAGCTGTCGCTCGACGAAGACGAGCTCCGTTCCGCCCTTGCGTACGCGTGCCTTGCCGCGTCCCTCACCTGCGCGCGTGGCGGAGCCGACCCACCATGGAAACCAGAGATGGCTGAGGTCTAGCGAAATTGGCCGACGCTCACTCGACCGAGGTCCGTTATCGCACCCGCTACCGCGATCGCGGCTGCGGTTTCGGCTGCGCCAGCTTTTTTCTGGTGCTGACAGCCGGCATCCTGTTGAGCCTATTCAACGCCGCCGTGGCGATTGGCGCGTCAGTACGCGTTCCGCTGACCGAGAGCAACTTGACGGTTGCCGGCTCGGTCGGGGCCAAGGGCAAGGCGGTGGCCGTGCTGCCCGACTATGCAGAAGGCAGGGTGGGTGGAAACCAGAACTTCTTCAACAGCTCCACGACGATGACGATCTGGGTTGCCGAGGGCACCACGGTCGTGATCCTGGGCCATCAGGATGGGGCGCCCGCGATCGACCTCCACCTGGAGCTCCGCTAGGAGGCATCGCGGCGGATCGGTTCCGGCAGTGCGGTGCGTTTTAGATGAGAAGAGGTGCCTACGATGCCGCGTCGTGTTGAGGGGCCGTATGGGCAAGCTGGAGCTGCCTGTCATCCTGACGGTGGAGCCGGAAGGCCGCGGATCGCGCTTCACGCGCCGGGTCGAGATGGAGATGCCGGGACTCATCGCGCCGCTCATGGGTGACTGGTTTCGCAAGCACAACGCAGGCTTTCGTCGCGAATCTCAAGCGCGTACTCGAGACCGGTTGATCATCGAAAACATGGGTTGCCAATAGGTAGGTCGTGTGTTTGGGGGGGTCGGCCGCCCCGAGAAGGGCTGACCCTCCAGGGCTACGACGCGGTCAGGCTTGTCAGCCGGTCGAGATCAGGAGTCACGAGATCCGAGACTTCCTCGGAAGACCGGCTGAGAACGGTATTCAGGACACGGTCAAGTTCCTGCGCTGGGGCTGCAACGGATGCAGATCGGCGCCACGCAACGTGGCCGTCGGGCCGAACCAGAACCGCGCCGCTTTCGCCGACGCCATAACAACGTTGCCAAGCGTGCCGGTCGGTGTCGCGGCCACGAGAACGGTCCATGAGCGGAAATTCGAGCTCACGGGCGGCCTTGGTGACGGCAGCACGCCAACTCACGCCTCGAGGACCCGCGAGCAGAGTGAAATGAGGGCCGAACAGATCCAGGGTCGAAACTCGGCCAAGCCAGACGTGCGGAGCTCTCGAACCAGGACGCGCGCTTGGTACGAACTCACCACCCGCCCCGCTCGGTCGCTCGGTTCCGTCCGGATGGACGGCCGTCGACTGGTAGACGATGCCCAGATCGAAGTCGAGCGCGGAGCGATCGCCGACGTTGCCGCCGCCGGTGATCAGGCCCACGGAACGGTCCACGTTCTGTTGCCCAACCGGGCGGCGCTCGGCCTCATACGTTTCAAGCAGAGCGGGTCCAGCCCACCCTCGCAAGACGGCAGCCAGCTTCCAGCACAGGTTGTGAACGTCCTGAATGGCAGTGTTCATCCCCAAGCCGCCCGCCGGCGTCATACGGTGAGCGGCGTCGCCGGCAAGAAACACATTGCCCAACCGCAACCGCTCGGCACAATCCGCCTCCATCCTCCACGGCACGATGCCGATGACGTCCACCTCCAGGCCTGGCACGCCGGCGCCCTTGCGAACGAGATCCACGGCCCTGACCTTGGTGACGGCATCAGGCGTTTCGCCCTGCTCGGGGTGATATGGGATCGCAAACACCCAGCGCGACCCTCCATCGGTCGCGACGAACATGCCCATGACCTCTTCGTTCTGCACGAAGTGGAGAAAATTCCGGCCCATTGGAATATAGCGCCCAAGCGGAGCCGAGAAATGAATGCTCACGTTGTGGTTCAAGACCCCCGGGCCGAACATGCGCACACCGAGTCGCTCCCGAACGGAGCTTCTGGATCCGTCGCATGCGATGAGATACCTGCATCTCACGTCGCGCCGCCGGCCATTCACTCGATCACCGATCTGCGCTGTGATTCCATCGCATGTCTGGTCGAAACCCAACAGCTCGGTCCCGAACAGCAACTGCGCCTGGCGGTGTGAACATGCGGCCCGCAGCAGGATTGGCTCGAGCTCCTTCTGCGAACAAGAAGTCCATTCCGCCGGGCTGACGTCGAGATGATCCGGTCGGAAGGTCGGCGAGACATTGGGTTCGCTGTCGGTCAGCGCCCTCGAAAAAGCGATGCGCGGTTCGGCCTTGAAGGAGGCGCGGCTGACTTCGTCCTGGAGTCCGAGCGAGCGGAAGATCTCCATCGACCGGACATTGATTCCGGTGGCACGGGGATAGATCGATGTCCCCGGGTGCTTTTCCACGGTCAGCGACTCGATGCCATGCTGGGAGAGCAGGATCGAGGCGCACAGACCTGCGGGCCCGGCACCCACGATCAGAACAGGAACCTCGATCACTCGCCCTGGGCTCACGCCGAAGCCTCCTGACGCGCGTGCAGCGCGCCATCGGCCGGTCGCGGCCGTGCCTGGCGGCTGGGCAGGCTGGATCGGGTGGCCTGAACCTGAAGCTCGGTTTCGCGCTTGGCTTGCAGGTAGTACATGTAGGCGATCCGATCGGCTGCCGCGAACGCTTCTACGAGTGCATCACCGACTGTCTTCCACATCTCTCCTACTCCTCCAGGTGAATGGACCCACTGTGGCCTTTGGCGACGTCCCTGCCATCGGGAGGAGTACGGAGGCTGGTACTGAAAGTCAGTACTGAAAACGGCGCGACCGCTTAGCGCGACGGGCTTCTTTTGGCGATCCAGGCCGCGAGCTGGGACCTCGAGTTGAATCCCAGCTTGTCGCAAACATTCTTGACATGGCTTTCGGCCGTGCGCTCCGAGAGGTGGAGGCGCGTTGCAATTGCCCGGTTGGACAGCCCCTCCGCGACCAGCGCCGCGACCTCCATCTCGCGGTTCGACAGGGGGTGATCGAAAACGCCTTTCACCTTCAGGTCGGTAGCCAACCGCGTCGCGCGGTCCAGCCAGGGCCTCATGCCGAGCTCTCGAGAGGTCGCGATCGCAGATTCGAGGAGTTGTCTTGCCCGGCGAAGATCTGCACCTTTGCCATGTTTCCGCAACATCTCCGCATAGGCGATCTGGCTGCGGACAAGAAGTGGAGGTGCGCCCATGAGCCGCTCAAATTCGATCGCATGCTCGAAATGGTCAACCGATTCATCCCATCGCTCGAGGGTCCCGGCCAGCATGCCAAGGTATCGGGACACCGATCCGTAGAGGCCGGCGCCACCGGCCGACACGTTCAGGCGGTCGAATGGACGAAGGCGCGTGTAGACAGCCGCGGCGAGATCTCTGTCGTCAAGCAAGGTGATCGCTTCGGTGAGAAGGGCCATCGCCGGCAGCCACGCCATAGGCGGCCCAACGTTGTCGAGCCCGGCGGCTGCGACCTGGCGCAGCGCCAGGCCGGCATCCTCTAGACGCCCGCTCATTGCCAGCGGGCCGGCCGCAAAAGCCGCGGTGAGCGTTTGTGAGCCGGCCAGCGGGCCGATGAATTCACTCATCGCCTGGAACCCTGCCTCCATCCCGCCGACGAAGGTGGCTTTGCCCAAGACATGAGTCAGATACGTAAACTCGGCCGGACCATGGCGTCCCTGGCGGCCAAGCTGCCGTGCCTCTTCAGCCGATCTTCCAGCCTCGTCGAACCTTCCCCTCAACAACTCGAGCCATGATCGGAATTGCAAGGTGCGCCAGCGGGCCAGCGGCTGGCGCAATTCCTCGGCATGACTCGCCTGCGTCGCCAGCGCAACCTCGGCTTCATCGATCCGTCCCAACTGGATGAGCGCATCGATCCGCCACGCGTGGCCCCACTGGGCGATCGAGGAGCGACCAGTCTCCTGCGCCAAACGGAGGGTCCGGTCCGCCAGCTCGAGCCTCTCATCGACACCATCAGGCCCCGAGGTGGCCATCTGACGAGCATGGATCCCGGCGAAGATCACGTCGGGGTCAGCCGCGTCCTCAGCCAGTCGCGCAGCCTCGCGACTCGATTCCTCGGCAGCCCGCTCGTCAGCGGCATCACCTGTCTGCATCAACGCAACCGTCAGCTGGCTCAACACCTGGATCCTGAGTGATGTGTCGTCGGTGAGGCGACGCATCGCGCGATTACAGAGGCGCTTGATTTCGACGCTGAGGCCGGGGCCGCCCACGCCACGGACGACCAGTGCCGCTCGGGCTAGAAGGTCGCCATCGTCCAGCTTCTCCGCCAGCTGCGACACTTCCTCTGCCGCCCGCATGGCGCCGCCGATGTCACCAGCCAGATAACGGGCCCGGCCGAGATCCAGAACGAGATCCGCACGTTCTGATGCGTCTGGTGGAGGGGCCTTGGCCAGCGCCATGTCGAACATCCGGACCGCCTCTTCGTAAGCAAGCTCGGACAATGCCCGTCGGCCGGCCTCCGTCGCGTACTCGAGGGCTTTGGGTCGGAACGAATCGTCCAGTTCCAATGCTTCGATGAAGTGGTACGCGAGCTGCGGGACAGGCTTGCCAGATTGGCCGCCACTCCGTTGCTCGAGGACGAGAGCGATGCGCCCGTGGAGCTCAGCCCTGCGAGCGGTCGACAAGCTGTGGTAGACCGAGTCTCGGACAAGGCCGTGGGCAAACCCGTAACCGCCACCAGCTCGGATGACAATCCCGCTGGCAACCGCTTCATCGAGCAGGTCGAGCATCCGCGTCCGCCCGACCTGGGTGATCGCTTCGAGGAAATCGAGGTGCCAGTCCTGCCCGGCCACGGCTGCGACCTGCAGAAGCTGTCTGCAGTCATCCGGTAAACGGGCAATGCTCTGCCGCAGCAAGGCGTCGACTCCGTGAGGGACGTTATCAACCGCACCCGAGACGCTCGAGTGGCGCGAATCCGATTCCTCCCTTTCGAATGTCTTGGCAAGCTCGGTCAGGAAGAACGGGTTGCCTGCGGTTTGCGACAGCAGCCGGTGGACGACCCGCGCCTCAGGCTCGAACCCAGTCAAAGCCCGAAACATAGTCGCCACATCGGCCTGCATCAGCCCCAAGACTTGGATTTCCGTCGTTCCGCCCGAACGAACCAGGTCGGCCAGATGAATCCGTAGCGGATGGCCGGATGGGAGCTCGCGGTCTCGATAGGTCACGATCACCATCAGAGAGGACTGCGCGAGAGCGCGCGCCAGCAGCTCAAGCAGCAGCACTGACGGGGCGTCGGCCCAGTGCATGTCGTCGAGCACGAGCAAGATCGGCCGCTCGGTCGACGCATCCACGAGCAACTGGATTACGGAGTCGTAGATGCCGAAACGGGTGGTTTCCTCGTCCACGGATGGGCGGCTGACATCCGCAAAATGGCGGCGCAGGTCCGGAACGATCTGCAGGACCTGGGCCAACCCAGGGCCCGCAAGGCGGCCAAACTCCTCGGGTCCGCGATCCTTAAGCAACGAGCGGAGGATCTGTATCCACGGCCAATAAGGGGGTGCACCTTCAGCCTGGGTCGATCGGCCCCACAAGACTGCGACGCCGCGGGTCCGCGCCTCGAGCCTGATGCGCTCGGCCAGGCGCGTCTTGCCGATGCCCGGCTCCCCGCTCAGAAGAAAGAGGCCGCCGTTTCGCTCGAACACGCCATCAAGGCCGGCAAGCAGCTGCTTGAGCTCGGCTTTCCGGCCGACGAAGACATTTGGCGTCGTGTCTCGCGTCCGGAGTTCACCCATCGTCCGACTCCCTTCAGGGCACATCCTAGGTGTCGGGCGCCCTGGCGAAAGCTCCCACGACTAGGTGGGAGCCCTGATGCGAACTGCCGCGGAAAACCCCTAGCTTCTGCAAATGCAATCTCAAGAGGGTTCCACCGCCAGATGACCGAGCGAGGTGAGGAATGAGGGCCCGGCAACCTGATCGCCAAGGCCATACCGTTCAAGCGGGTGTGCGGCTCCACTGGGAGCTCTATGGGGAGGGCGAGCGGACACTGTTTTTCCTTCCGCCGTGGTCGATCATCCATTCCCGGCATTGGAAATTCCAAGTTGCGGCCCTGGCGCGGCACTGTCGCGTGCTCGTGATGGACGGTCGTGGCAACGGCCTCTCCGACCATCCCCTCGACCCAGACGCTTACACCGATGAGGGGTTCGCGGCCGATGCGCTTGCGGTCATGGACGACACCAATACCGCGACCGCTGCGCTGGTGTCACTCTCGGCGGGTGCACGATGGGCGCTCTTGCTCGCGGCTGAGCATCCCGAGCGGGTCACAGCCGCCGTCTTCATCGCGCCGGCTGTGCCGCTTGCTCCGTGGAATCCTTTCAGGCTGGCAGCGACGGCACTGTTCGATCAGGAGCAAGAGGAGTACGTCGACTGGATGAAGTACAACGCCAACTACTGGTTGCGCGACCACCGGGGATTCCTCGAGTTCCTTTTCGGTCGGGCGTTCCCTGAGCCGCATTCTTCGAAGCCGATCGAGGACACGGTCAGCTGGGGACTGGATACGACTCCAGAGGTGCTCATTGCAACCGCCCGTCACGTTCTGAGTCAGCAGGCCACGACCGAATTGAGCCGGCGTGTCTCCTGTCCAGTCCTCGTGATTCACGGAGATGCCGACGAGATCGTTCTTCACGAGAACGGTGCTGCCCTGGCCGGCCTTACCGGCGGCCGGCTCCTGACGATGGAGGAGTCGGGCCATTGCCCGCACGTCCGCGATCCGGTGGCGGTCAATCTCGCTCTGCGCGAGTTCCTGCTTCCGACATCGGCGCCATCAACTCGCAGGAGAGCGGTGCGCCGGCGCCGTCGAGCACTCTATGTGTCATCGCCAATCGGTCTAGGCCACGCGCGCCGTGATGTTGCTATCGCTCAAGAGCTGCGACAGCTGGTCCCTGACCTGGAGATCGATTGGCTTGCGCAGGACCCGGTGACACGAGTCCTCCAGGCGCATGGCGAGCGGATTCACCCATTGAGCCAGGAACTGGCGAGCGAATCGCAGCACATCGAGCTTGAGTCCAGCTCCCACCACCTTCATGTTTTCGAAGCCTGGCGCCGGATGGACGAGATCCTCCTTTCCAACTTCATGGTGTTCCTGGACGCGGTGCGCAAACGCGAATACGACCTCTGGATCGGCGATGAGGCGTGGGAGGTCGACTATTACCTGCACGAGAACCCCGAGCTGAAACAGGCTGCTTATGTCTGGCTGACGGACTTCGTTGGTTGGTTGCCGATGCCGGCCCATGGCGAACGCGACATTGCGCTGACTGCCGACTACAACGCAGAGATGATCGAGCAGGTCGAGCGCTTTCCACGATTGCGTGACCGGGCCATCTTCATCGGGCGGCCCGAAGATGTCGTTCCCGGCACATTTGGACCTGGGCTGCCGGAGATGCGAGCATGGACCGAGCGACATTACGAGTTCACAGGCGGCTACATCCTCGGACTGAACCACCAGGCGATCTTCGATCGCGGCGAGCTGCGCCGCCGGCTCGGCTACCGGGACGATGACGTCGTCTGCATCGCCTCCGTCGGCGGCTCGGGCGTAGGCGCGGAGTTGCTGGGTCGGCTGATGAAGGCGTTTCCAACGGCACGACGGAGGGTCCCCGGACTGCGAATGGTTGCTGTCGCCGGCCCCCGTGTCGACGTCGGCACCCTTCCCAGTGTGAAAGGTGTCGAGGTGCGTGGTTTCGTCCCCGACCTGAATCTTCATCTGGCGGCATGCGATGTGGCTCTAACGCAGGGCGGCCTCAGCACGACCATGGAGCTGACTGCGGCCCGCCGTCCCTTTCTCTACTTCCCTTTGCGCGACCACTGCGAGCAGAACTTCCACGTCAGGCACCGACTCAATCGATATCGAGCCGGCAGATGCATGGACTTCGACGAGGCGACGCCCTCAAACATTGCCCACGCAATCGAGACCCTCGTGGCGCAGCCCGTGGAGTACCGCGAGGTCGAAACCGGGACGGCTGCCCGGGCCGCGAAACTGATCGCAGAGCTCTTGTAACCCCGGTTCGTGGCCCGGGCCGTTTCAAAACGCGGCCAAAAAAAGGAGACCGGCCCCGCGATGGGGCCGGGCCATGAGTGTCGGTGGTTAGACCGTGGCGGCTGCGGGAAGTAGGCCGAGCTGCTTCATCTGGTCGAGCTGGTCGAAATAGATGCGGGCCTCAGCGATCTTTCCGTCCTCGACGCGGAGCAGCTGGACTCCGTAGCCGACCACTTTCTTGTAAGTCGGCGCAATGGTGCCGGTCGGGCTCTCAAGCGGAGCCGTGTGGGTGCCCTCCATCAGGATCTCCTGGACGACCCAGGGGCCGCTCGTGATCTCGCTGCGCACCGTCATCTTGCCGTCCGGGAATGCCTTCTGCCAGGTCATCGCGTAGGCGGTCGCCTCCTTGGCGTTGGTGGCCTTGAAGCCGCCCGGCGCGTTGAACTTGA
Organism: Chloroflexota bacterium; assembly: GCA_005883575.1. Taxonomy (GTDB): domain Bacteria; phylum Chloroflexota; class Dormibacteria; order Dormibacterales; family Dormibacteraceae; genus 40CM-4-65-16. Next base: position 89,745 of record VBFH01000028.1, read on the forward strand.
TGTCATCGGCGTGAAGCGTGCTCAGAGCGTTCTCGTCGTGGGCGTTGAATGCGGTTACGAAACGGTCGGTCGTGTCTTTGGCTTCTGGCATTGCGTCCCTCCTAGGGGAGTGTCCGCGAAGCGGAAGGGCCAAGAAGGCTACTGCCATCGTCAGGCCGGCAACCGCGAAGACTCACCGCCCTCGCCTCAGTCCAGGAACAGCC
>VBFH01000046.1 GCA_005883575.1 Chloroflexota bacterium
CAGCGCGAAGGACTTCGGCCACGAGCTGAGCGGCTTCGCCGAGAAGGTGTTCGCAGTTGTCGACAACGAGAAGCAGCCGCTTCTCCCGTAAGTACGAGGCGAGGATCTGCGCCGGTTCGGTCCCAGCCTGGTCTCTGAGGTCGAGCGCCGCGACCACGGAGTTCGCCACGAGGGCGGCATCCCGAACCTCGGCGAGCTCGACCCACCAGGCGCCGTCGGCGAATCCCCGGGCAAGGTCGGCTGCGATTCGAAGGGCGAGCCGACTCTTCCCGGCTCCCCCTGGCCCAACGAGGCTGACCAGGCGGGCGGCCGTGAGCTTCTTCCTGATATCGCCAAGCTGCTGGCGGCGGCCGACGAAGCTTGTGATTTCGGCCGGGAGATTGCCCGACGAGCGCCGCGTTCTGGCCATGTTTGAGTACGAACTTACCGCGCTCTTGCGGGCGTAGCCCAGTCGACTACCCATCGAATCATCAATTCAGACGATTCGGGCGGTGGGGTCGCAGCCGCAGGCTGACAGGCGTGAAGGAGCTATCGAACCACCGAGTCGACGTGACCTTCGTCCGCCCGCCTCCCGCGCGAAAAGTAGCGCTGGCGTCTGGGGTCACCGATGTCGAGGTCGACGGCTGCCGGCTGCATTGCCAGGTTTGGGGCAGCTTTCAGCCATTTCTCGAGGCACTGCACGGTTCCGAGGTCATAAGCCTGACCTCCCACACGGTCATCGTGCCGATGACCCCATCCAACAAAAGGAGCGCCACATCATGATCGCTACGAAACCGACGACCAATGGCCATGCGGGCCCGATGTCACGGGCCCCCGTACAGGCGGCCGCCTATGGCGCAAGGTGAATCGACGCAGAAAGACGTCGCTGGCCGCCGGCGTGCTCTACCTGCTCACCTTTGTCTCGATCCCGACTCTCTTTCTCTACGGTCCGGTGAAGGGCGCGAACTACATCCTCGGCGCCGGCCCGGACACTGGCGCAGTCCTCGGCGGCATCCTCGAGATCATCGTGGCCCTCGCAGGCATCGGTACGGCAGTCGCGCTGTACCCGGTGCTCAAGAGGCAGAACGAAGGGGTCGCGCTGGGCTTCGTCGGCTCCCGAACCCTGGAAGCAAGCGGCATCTTCGCAGGCGTCATGTGCCTGCTGTCGGTCGTGAGCTTGCGTCAGGCCGGAGCCGGAGCTGAGTCGTTGGTCACCAGCCATGCACTGGTCACCATGTATGACCGCATCTTCCTCATCTCGCAGAGCTTCATACCGGCGGTGAACGGCCTGTTGCTGGGCTCTCTGCTGTACCGGTCGCGCCTGGTGCCGCGCGTTCTTCCTGTGCTCGGATTCATCGGGGCGACACTGCTCGTCGCCGGCGACATCGCCGTGCTATTCGGTCTCATCGGGCAGCATGCCCCTTCGACCGGGCTGCTCGCAATCCCGATCGCGCTGTGGGAGTTTTCGCTGGGCGTCTGGCTGGTTGTCAAAGGCTTCAATCCCTCTTCCCCACTCCTCTTTGTCGATCCGCGAGATGCCGGAGTGAACACATCACTCATCCCTGCGGCCGTCACCCCGTAAGGCCCTAAGTAATGAAGGAGTCAAAGTTGAGCTCACTACCCGACCGCGTCGCCACCACAACCCTCGCCGCACTGACAGTGGTCCTGGCCGTCGACGCACTGACAGTCGACACGGCGGCCGCTTCTCCGGTTCAGCCCGCACCCCTGGTGAACTGCGGTGCCATCGGCGCCACCACGCCCTGTTTCGAGAAGGTCTGGTCGGACGATAACCAGGTCAAGATGACGTTTGTCGACCTCAACCCCGCACCGTCCACCGCCTCCGTCCGCAACTTCTACGTCCTAGCGCCGCAGACCCACACCCCACAGGGCACCGTGCCCTTCCTGCACGACCACGTCATCGGCGACGTGTCACCGCAAAACCATGGCGACGACGGTGGCACCAATCTCGTTCGCTACCACGGCTACTTCGTCCTGTGCAGCGCTCAGGGCATCTCCAGCGGCGGCTGCGTGCCCGCGATGACTTCAATCCCAGGTCTGGGCACGATCCCCTTCGCCAAGGCGGTGAACGGGCACGAGCTGACCTCCGCTGACCCAATCGAGTCGCCGGAAAATTCCGGACTCCTCACGATCATCGACACGGGGGGAGAGTTCATCGCCACAATCGCACCCCAGTAAGAGGACGAATCGCCACAAGGCGAGAATGTGAGAGGCGGGGGCTGCGCGCTCCCGCCTTTCCCTTTCGGCGCCCATAGTCCTTGATATGGAGTCCTGCTCTTCGCATTCGCGCTGCAGGACCGCCGCCTGGCCGTGGCCGCCTGGCCGTGGCCGCCTGGCCGTGGCCGACCTGGCGATCGGCGGCGGCAGCTACGGCGCGCTGTACGCCGTCGCCGGCCTCTGCGCCATCATCGGAGCCGTGGCCGTCCTGCGCGTGAGGGGGGTCCGATGAGCACCTGGCATCGACGAAGGGCTACTCCACTTCCTTTTCGTACATTCGCCTCGGATCCGACCAACACCGCCATGCACCGGAAGAGCCGGCTGGGTCGAGGGGCCGGGAAAGGTTCCCGGCCCCTTTCGGTCTTCGCTAACGATCAGGCTGCCGCGGGAGTGCGCCCGTCGGGCTTTGGGGTCTTCACGCCGATCACGAGCAGGTACCCGAGCGTCGCGATTTCCGCAACTGCTGACGGGATGACAACGAAGGTGGCGATCCTTTCGCCCAAGTCGGGAACCAAGAACTGGGCGAGCACATCCACGAGGTAACCGGCGCCTCCCAGGATGTCAGCTCGGTGCGATGGTCACGATCACGTTGCCCTTCTTGTGACCCAGGTCGACATAGCGGTGCGCCTCCACAATCTCATCCAGCGTGTAGCGGCGGTCGATCACCGGCCGGAACGCGCCGCTCTCGGCGAGTTCCTTCACTACTAGCAGGTCTTCCTTCTTGGTCCTCGGGAACGCGTCATCGACGGACATCGACACGCCGCCCGAGGCGAGTGCCGCGCCGGCGTTGAGCATTGCCTTCGCACTCTTCCGTTTGCCAACCGCGTCGAAGATGACGTCGTAGCGCCCGCCGTTCAGTGTGAAATCCTCCTTCGTGTAGTCGATCACCGTGGCCGCACCCAGCGACCGCACGAGCTCGACGTTCGTGGTGCTGCAGACGCCGGTCACCTCGGCGCCGAGATGCCTGGCCAGCTGCACCGCGGACGTGCCGATGGCCCCCGAGGCTCCATAGACCAGCACCCGCTGGCCCTCCCGAACCTTCAGGCGGCGTACGAAGAACGAGGCGATCAGCCCACCGTAGGGCAAGGCGGCGGATTCCTCGTAGGTGAGGTTGGCAGGTCGAAGTGCAAGCGCCGAGCTCGCGGGCCAGCACACCTTCTCGGCGTATGTGCCGGCGCGGAAACCTTCCATTCCGAACACCTGGTCACCTGGTTTGAAGGAGGTTACTTCGCGGCCGACCGACTCGATCTCGCCGGCGGCGATCATGCCGATGATCGGCTGCCGCGGCGCCCTGATGCCGAACGCTGCTCGCAACACGAGCCGGTAGACGCCGCGCAGCTTGAGGCCTCTCACGATGCAGTCGCTCGCTGTGACCGCGGTCGCGACAAGCCGGATGCACACTTCCTTGTCTCGGGGACGCGGGTCGGGCACAGTCCTGATCTGGAGCACCTCGGGCGGCCCGTACGCCGTGCAAACGGCGGCTCTCACCCCCCCTCCCCAGCCCGCAGCCCGACGGCGGTCATGAGTTCGGTAACCTCGCTGCGCGCACGGCTTGTTGCGAATCGTCTCACTTCACCCATCCGGAGCGGGCAGCACTCGCACTGGCGGAGGCGATAACCCGTCTCAGCGATCGCCCGGACCCTGTTCCCGACGAGGTCTGGAACGGGGCCGCTCGACAATATGACGAACTGGGACTGTCGGCGCTCGTACTCATGATTGCCGTTACCGACGTGTTCAACCGCCTCAACGTAGCCACGTGACAAATCGCCGGCGCCTGGGGCTGGACTGGGGATCGACGCTGAGCCGCTTCCCCATCGCCGAGGTAAGAGTCAGTTCAAGGGAGATTCCCCGCAGCCGCAGGCGTAGCAAGCAGTTGAGGAAGACAGGACGGAAATGGCGGCGACAACGAACACGGCCTCCCGCTTTGTTCGGTCACATTTCCCCATCGAGATTCGTCATTCATAATCGGAGGCCAACTTTTGGAGGAGCACTCCAGCCCATTCCGAATCTGAGGACATCACATGAGCAAGACGCATCTCGCCCCGTACATCAACTTCCAGGGCAGCGCCCGCGAAGCTATGGAGCATTACCACCGGATTCTCGGCGGTAAGCTCGAGCTGTTCGCATCGGACAATAGCGGCAAGCCGAAGCCGGCCGGCCCTGGCGAGCGCATCATGTACGCGCGACTCGAAGCGGACGGCATCCTCATGATCGCCTCGGACGGGAACCCCAAGTACCCTGCGAAGGTTGGTGACCACATCGGCCTCTCCATCGGTAGCACGGACCGTGACCGGCTGATGACCGTGTTCAATGCGCTGGCCGCCGGCGGCCAGGTGGGAATGCCGCTAACCGACCAGCCCTGGGGGACGTCCGGCTGGCTGACCGACCGCTTCGGCATCAATTGGAATGTCGATATCGAAAAGGAGTAGCGGGGGCCCTGCATGAGGCGACGAGGCAGGTCGCCTGCGGAAGGTCGCCAGAAAATCTGTGATCTCCGTGTGATGCCGCTGACTAGGAGGAGCCTGCGAAAACCGCGATTTGAATCACGGTCCCGAACCGCGCTCGTGACGTGTCCTCTGGTGCCCCCGCAGCTCCTCTAGTGTTCTTCTGTACTCGAACTGCGGTGCGTTCGGATCCTTGTGTGTCCTCTCACGGTTCCGCGATTCTGTGACCCGTCTGTGATCCGGCGTGGCAACCGGATCGGCCACCGAAACCGACCGAGAATCACTGCGCTATCCGACGTGGGCCCGCGAGCGTCCATTCGTCGGCGCGCCGCTCAGCTCCGAGGACGTGCGTGGTGCGGCCACGGCCGCCACCAGCCTGTGCCAACGGAATGCGGTTGTTACCTCGTTGCGCGAGCGCGCGACTCGGCTACCCGCTTGATCGCGCCGAGCCGGGCGTCCCAGCGGGCCGCGACCTTGGCCATCGCACGCACCGCGACGTCGAGGTGCTCGGGCCGCACGGAGTAGCGGACCTCGCGGCCGCTCCGCTTGCTCTCGACCAGCCCTGCGCGGTCAAGTACGGCCAGGTGCTTGGCCACCGCCTGCCGCGTGAAGGGGAGCTCGGCCGCGAGCGCAGTTGGCGTGACCTCGCCGTGGGCGAGGATGAGGTCGAGGACGCGGCGCCGCGACGTGTCGGCGACCGCCTCCAGCAGCTCCTCGTCGTTTAGCGCAGCCTTCGTCATCTCACGCTTGGTGCGTAGTCGCGCAGGCGGCCGAGGAGAACCTGCCAGCCCCTCGAATGGCCTTCGGCGTACTTCGCCTTCTCGGGTTCGGACCAGTCGATCGTGTCGAATCCGCTCTCCACGACGCGCAGGCGCGTGCCGCCGGCTGCGGGCTCAAGCATGAACTCGACGAGCATCGAGTTGTCCGCGCGCGCGGGTGAGCCCTCCGGTTGCACCCAGCGGAACGCGAAGCGGCGCGGCCGCTCCAGCGCCTCGACCTGCAGCTGGTAGGAATCGCCGCTCTTGAAGCGCAGACGCCCACTGCCACCGACCCGCAGCTCGACCTCCGCCTCGTCGGCGAACCACTGCCGGATCTGCTCCGGGTCGGTCACGACGCGCCACACGACCTCGAGCGGAGCCTCGATGACGACTTCCTTCTCGATCGAACTCGGGATCACGCCGCCAAGAATACTGCAACCGCCGGTTGCGTTTCGTGGTAACATGCGCAACCGTTTGTTGCGGATCGTAATGTTGAACGGTTGGAGGTACGACGCATGCAGCACAAGGTCGTTTCGCACGAGCAGTGGGTCGAGGCGCGCAAGAGGCACCTCGTCGAGGAGAAGATGTTCACGAAGCTCCGCGACAAGCTGAGCCAGGCGCGGCGCGACCTGCCGTGGGAGCTGGTCGACAAGGAGTATGTGTTCGAGGGGCCACAGGGCAAAAGGACTCTCGACCAGCTTTTCGACGGGCGCGGACAGCTGGTGATCTACCACGCGATGTTCAACCCGGAGACGGCATCCGAGCAAACGACCTGGACCAAGGACTCCCCCTGCTTCGCATGCTCCTTCTGGATGGACAACTTCGACCGCGTGGTGGTGCACCTCAACCACCGGGACATCACGATGGCGGCGGTGTCGAGGGCATCAGTTGACAAGATCGAGGCCTACCGCAGGCGAGTGGGCTGGGAGTTTCCGTGGTACTCGTCGAAGGCCTCGGACTTCAACTTCGACTACCACGTCTCGTTCAAGCCGGGCGAGAAAGAGGGCGAGTACAACTACCGCGAGGAGGCGATCGGCCCGTCAGAGAAGCCGGGCGTGAGCGTCTTCGTGCGCGAGGGCGGAAAGATCTACCACACGTACTCGGCGTACGCGCGCGGTCTCGACATGGTCAACGTCGCTTACCACTACATGGACCTGGTGCCGAAGGGCCGCGACGAGAACGAGATGGGCGGCATGGCGTGGCTGCACCGCCGCGACGAGTACCCTGACTGAAGGGTGGTCATTGCTGTTTCGATGGCCGCGATGATGGCGGCGTCCGCGGTGCCGTTCTTCTTCGCCTACGGGCGCGACAGCCGACGGCCGGTGGCGACCGCCGCTGTCGTCCTTATATATGTGGCGGTCTGGGCGCTGATCGGCTTCACTCTCGATTACATGATGGGCATGATGATGATGCCGTCGTCGCTTCTGATCGCCGCTGCAGCGGTCGCGATGGCGGTCGTCTACGCGCTCACGCCTTGGGGCAGGTGGGCACGGGATCGGTGCCGCGAGATGGCGCAGCGGGAGCCGCGCAGGCCCCGGTTCCGACACGCGGTGGTCGACGGCGCGAGCTACACCGCGAGCTGCATCGCCTGCAGCGCGGGCATCATGCTGGCCCTCGCCGTGGTTGGCATGTCGAACCCTTTCGTGATCGTGGCCGCGGCCGCCGTGACGCTGCTCTACAAAATCACGCCCTGGCCCGTTCCGGCTCTTTCACGTAGACGGTGAAGCCGAGGACGTTGCACCACGGGTCGGCGATCTCGAACGCCCAGCCCGTCCAGACCTCGCACGGCGGCGCGCGCGGGGAGATGCCGCGGCCGAGCAACTCATCGGCGGCTTTGCCGATTCTGAACACTAAAACTGGTCGGGGGCCAGGGATTTGAACCCGGGGCCTCACGGTCCCGAATCACATGGCAGTTCGTCCAGCGCCGCTGGTTTGGTCATTTTCTATTCGAAACTTCTTCCATTCGGACCGCCGAGGTCCAGATTTGGCCCTTTTTTCAAGGGGATTACCACAACGTTGAAATCCGAGGCGTGCCATCACAGCAACGATGTCCCTCGCCATCGCGCGCTTCGAATACAGCTCGTGGGCCCGCGCGAAGGCGGGAAAGCCGCTCTGTCCATATCCGCCTAGATCGCCGCAAACCACCGTGAAATGCTGGGCGAGGAGAGTCGCCACCCGCCGCCACATCAAGTGGGTCTGCGGGAAGCCGTGAAGCAGCAACAGCGGCGGCCCAGCACCTGCCCAGCGCACGAATATGCTGGCTTCGCCGGACCCGACCTCGGCCGCGCCTCGAACTCTAGCGCCGCTTCCCACCGTCGGCTCCGGCATCTGACGGTTTTGAGTCCGAGCCGGGACGATTCGACCCTACAGCGTGAACTTCGACTGCGCCGCGGCGTATCGCGGCTCGTCGCGGCGGAAGCTGTCCGCGTCGACCCCCAGCTTGCGCGAGACGTGGTAGGCGAGCCATTGCAGCGGCACCACGTTCACGATCGGCGCGAGCACCTCGTCCAGATCCGGCGGCGGGGCGAACGACATGACTGTCGCCCCGATCTCACGAAGGGCCGTCTCGACTTCGCCCATCCGCTCGCGGGACGGGCCGGGCTGAGCCACGAGCACGACCACCTTCCCAGGCTGGATGCTGACAAGCGGCCCGTGCAAGATGCCCTCGACGTCGTGCCCTTCGGCGCTCACGACGTGGCTAGCCTCGCGCAGCTTCAACGCGCCTTCGTAAGCGGTCGCGCGCGCAGGACCGCCACCGACGAAATGAGTCACCGGCCGGAACTCAGCCCGGCTCACCTCACTCGCGACTCGGCTGCCGTGGTCGATGGCGAGTTGGACGATGCGGGGAAGATCCGCGAGTTGGCTCTCCCACGCCGGCCTGCCAAGTGCCGCGGCAACCTGCGCGATACGCAGCATCGCCGCCGTGTGGCTCGCGGTGTGCACCGGAGACTTCTCCTGCGCCACTGTGCGGACGACGCCTTCGCCTTCCATGGGAGAGCCTTCGCCGGTGATCGCGATCCAGTTGTGCGAGTCTTTCGCAAACCGGCCGAGAGAATCGCGGCTGAAGCGCTTGCTGCCGCGGTGGCTGAGCAGTATCAGCCCGTCGTCCGGACGTAATGCCGGCGGATAGTTCGCGAATTCGAAAGCCCGGACCGCCCAGGCCTGAAGGCCGATGCTGCGCAGGATGAACTGGCCCGCGAGCGCGCCGTGAAAGCTCGTGCCGGTGCCGGCCAGGAAAATCCGCGAGCAGCCGCGAAGACGCGTCGCAACCCGCGCCACGGAATCGTCGGCCAGCAGCCTTATCAGCTCTGCCGGCTGGCTCTCCAGGGTTGCCTTCAGGTACGAGCCGGGCTCGTGCGGTTCAGTCACTGGAGACGAACTTGGGCTTTGTTGCCGAGAGGATCCCGCGAGCGCGGACCAACCTTCTCAGGCGGGCTGCTATTCAAGGAAGGCGAGCGTCACCGCTGCAAACAGTGGCGAGATACCGAGGTTGTAGTGGGTCAGGCCTGGCAGGATCGCAAGGGCGTGACCGCCCGCCGGCCGGCCCTCGCCCATCCAGCCACCGTCGCGCAGTCCCCCGCCGAGCAATTTGAACACCTCGACGTAATGGCTCGGCGGAGCCATATCGGCGTCGGCGGCGACGATCAGCGTCGGAACCTGGAGGCCACGGACCTCGTCGGCGAAGTCGAACTCCTTCGCCATCGAGGCGCCGATCTTGTCAAGCAACTTCGGGAAGTCCTCGGGACGTGGCGCGACCCGCTGGTAGAGCTGGTACATCGGCGTGTCTTTCATGAACTCGGCAGCGGCCGCGTTCACCTGGCCTTGCTGCATTCGCATCTCCGGATAGATCGCGTCGGGGCGGATGTTCGCCGAGGCCGCAACCAGCCGGCGCACCTTGGCTGGGTACTTCGCCCCTGTGTGAAGCGCCACCCCACCGCCGAGCGAGTAGCCGACCAGATCCGGCTTCTCCAGTCCAAGATGATCGATCAGGCCGGCGATGTCATCGGCCATCAGCCGAACGTCGATTGGTCGATCGATGTCAGCGGTACGGCCATGTGCTTGCAGGTCCGGGGCGATGACCTGGTGGTGTTGCGCGAGTTGCGGCAGGACCGGCCCGAACATCTCGCCGGACCCAAGTCCACCGTGCAGGAGGATCAGCGGCCGCCCAGCCCCGTGGGTCTCGTAGTAGAAATTGAGGCCGTTGACCTTGGCGTACTTGCCGGTTGCCTTTGTATCGGTGGTCATGGTCAAGCTCCTTGCGTGCGCTGGGAATCAACTACCGAAGATAGAGACTTCGCGTGCACCGGAAATTCATCGGTGCCGAGGAACCCGCGTGCGGCCGACCAGCCATGCGGCCGTCAACCCGATCCCGCCACCCAGCAACCAGCCCACCAAGACGTCGATCGGCCCCGGCACACCGGCCAGTGCACACCCAGGTAAACGACGCAGAGGCCGACCCAAAAGACGCCGGTGACGAGAGTCGCGGCGGCACTGCGGCGGAACATGGAGTTGGGCCAATTCATGGCCAGAAAGAGCGCAATCGCAACGGCCCGTGACGGCGGCGTCAGCCGAAGGCATCGATGGTCCTGCTGCGTGCACCACGGCAAAGCTCGAGGCTCGTCGGCCACGACCGATAAGATTCTTCAAGAACTCAACCGCCAACGCCGACGAGATCAGAGCTACCCCGGCAGGCAGCAGCCATTCGCCAGTTTCGAAGCCAGATGACAATTGCAATGCCAACCAGCCCGACAATGGCGAGCACCGCAGGGTTGGTACCGATGAACATCGTGACGAGCGCAATTCGATCGAGGAGCCAGGTTCGGTGCTCGGCAACGTAGGTCACGACCTGACTGTCGATGTCGATTGCTCAGTACATGTATGAACGCTCTGCTAACGACCAGTTCGGCTCATCGACCGTACCCGCTCCCCAACAATGAGCACTGGCTCCTAGCGCTGAGGCGCCGCGCAAGTCCATGAAAGGAGCGCGCAGAACGCCCAAGCCGCACATCAACTTCTCCGAGAACGAATTCCGGGAGCGGCAGGCGCGGATCCGCCGGGAGCTGGCGGCGCGCGGTCTCGAGGGCTTGCTTGTGTCGCGAATCGAGGATCAGTACTGGCTTTGCGGGCTCGATACCGACGGCTTTGTGATTTTTCACATGATGTTCATTGGAGCCGACGGCCAGCTCACGCACATCTCAAGGACAGCGGACATCGCCAGCATCGATTACTCGTCTCTGTGCGAGGACGTGCGGGTTTGGGAGGACGCCGAAGGCAACCCCAAGTCCAGAGTGATCAAGGAAGTGCTCGAGAGCCACCGCATGGCCGGCAAGCGCGTCGGCATCCAGCTGGACTCCTTCGGGCTGCTGCCGAACCTCCACGAGGAGCTTCGAGAGAGCCTTGACGGATGGTGCGAGCTTGTCGATGCGTCGGACCTGATTCGGCTCATGCGGCTCGTCAAGAGCCCGCAGGAACTCGATTACCACCGCCAAGCGGGACAGATCCTCGATCGCGCCTGCGCGCGGGCGATCGACCTGATCGCTCCTGGGGCCGACGAGGGCCATGTGCTTGCCGAGGTCTACACAGTGATATGGGAGGCGGGAGCGGACATCCCCGCGAACCGGATGCCGATGGGCCACGGCGAAAAGGCGATGAACGTGCGCTACGTCACAGGTCGAGGGCGCGTTGCAGAGAACGACCAGGTCACGTTCGAGATGGGCGACGCCTGGCGGCACTACCACGTGGCCAACATGTTTACGGTCCTGACGGGTCCGAGTGTCGATCCTCGGCACATGGCCATGCAGGCGGCTTGCGCCGAGGCGCTTGACGCCGTCCAGAAAAAGCTGCGTCCTGGCCGGACCCTCGGCGAGGTCTTCGAGGTGCACCGCGCCACGCTTGCCGCACACGGATACGAGCACGCGATGCTCAAGGCGTGCGGCTACACCATGGGGGCCACCTTCCCCCCCACCTGGATGGAGCAGCCGATGATCTACCGTGACAACCCGCTCGTGCTGCAACAGAACATGGTCTTCTTCACCCACATGATCCTGAGCGAGCGCGAGACAGGCCTAACGATGTCGCTTGGCGAGACGTCAATCATCACGGACGATGCGCCCGAAGTGATCACCCACGTACCCAGGGACCCGATCGTCCGCGGGTGAGCAGCGTGGCCGGCACAGTTGCTCCCGGCCTTACATCTCTATGGGGAGAACGATGGTCGGGCGGCCGAGATTTGAACCAAGGGCTTCACGGTCCCGAATCACACCACAGCCCGTTTGAGGCTGGTCGGCAACTCCGAGACCTCGACGATCCGGACTCTTTCTCGGACACGTGCTGCATCCAGAAGCAAGCGATATGAGCGTTGAGTGCAGTTGGCGGGGCAGCTCTCGGCAGTCTGGGTCACAGTCGGATCGACGATAACTCCGATTCAGTACCCACCACTTGCAGCCGCGAACGTCCGTTTCCGACAAGACGCCCCGTCTGGGGCTTGCTATTCTCGCCTCACGAGCGCACCAGGCATGCACATGAGGAGGTGACCACGACATGAGGTTGACGACCACGACCAACATCTCGGTGGACGGCGTGATGCAGGGGTTGGGCGGACCTGACGAGGATCGCAGCGGCGGCTTCGAGCGCGGCGGATGGGCCATACCACTTCTCGACACCGAAACCGGAGACTATCTCAACCAGGTCTACGGCGGCGCGGCCGCGTTCCTCTTTGGCCGGCGGACGTACGAGATCTTCGCCGGCTCCTGGGGAGCGATGGCCGATCCGAGCACCAGCCCGATCGCCGCCGCGCTGAACAGCCGGCCCAAGTACGTGGCATCGACCAGCCTCGCCGATCCGCAGTGGGCGGGCACGACTGTCCTGCACGGCGACGTCGCCACGGCCGTCGGTGATCTGAAGGCGCATCAAGACGGCACACTGCTGGTGCCCGGCAGCGGTGCCCTCGTCCGATGGCTGCTCGCCAACGACCTGGTCGACCAACTCGACCTGCTCACCTATCCCGTCGTCATCGGCCAGGGCACACGACTGTTCCCCGATTCCGGACCGGACGTCGCGCTCGACCTGGTCAACTCGCGGACCACTTCCCGGGGCATCACCATCCAGACCTATCGGCCTCTCGGGCGTCCG
>VBFH01000047.1 GCA_005883575.1 Chloroflexota bacterium
TCTCAGGAGCGGGTTCAGATCGACGTCCTAGTCGCCCGCCTTGGTGCGCTGCTCAGCGGACGCATGTGAAACGTCGCGAAAGCGGGTGCCAGTCGAAGCTCATGTGATTGCCCGATTCGTGCGGCCGGCAGAGTCCGCGCAGCTCCTCGGTCGGGATGAGGAGACACTCGTCGTGGAAGCGCTTCTCTTCGCGCAGCCAGGCCAGCGCGGCGAGATACGTTAAGGGGGAAGGGCGGAAGCTCGAGGCGTGGATCGTGACCGTTCCCACGGGATGAGCCAGGTCGACGCCGATCGTCTTGATCTGGATACCGAGCACTCGACGTGTGGCGAGGTGAAGCACCGCCAGCTCGGAAGTCTCCAGGTCCGGAAACGGACGGAACAGATTCAGATCGCCGCTCTCCGCAAGTCGTCGTGCGATCTCGATTTCGCCCAGAGAGCCCAGGTCGCTGCGCCACATCGGTCGCGGTTCGACTTGCGGCGGTACTGCTTCGGTGGGGCCGATGCCGAATCGCTCGGCCAGGCGGTCTGTCGGAACAAGGAAGTCGTTGAAGCGGCTTCGTTCGGTTGGGTGCATAACGTACCAAGCAGCGAAGATCGGCCGGCCATCGTGATCTGAGGGTTCGGCTAAACCTTTGAAGTCGCCCTCCGGAAGGACCAGGATCGTTGGGCCCAATCCGCCTTCGGTTATCAGCCCGCTTACGAGCAGCGCCTTGTTGTCCTTCAGGCTGTCCGCCCAAACCACAAGGTGGATTTCGCCGCGATCAAGCGTGGAGCGACCCTTCGCCTGGACCGAGATGTACTTTTCGTCGGTCAGGCGATGCACGAGTGCGTCGATGCCGCGGTCGGACAGCGGCAGAAAAACATGCAGCGCTCCGCGGGACTGCTCGGTAAGGGCAGCCCACAGCCGGAACTCAAAGACCTGGCCGGACGCGCTTACTTCGTCCGATGTCCATGGGCCTGTCAGCTGCACAGCAGCTCCGCGGCGCGCACGTAGACCTGGACGCACTTTTCGACCGAGGCGAGGTCGACCCATTCCACGTCGGCGTGAGCGCCTTCGCCGGCGGGGCCGTACGCGACCGTCGGGATGCCCGCGGCGTTCGTCAGCGCCATGTCCATCCAGTACGCCACGCCGATCTGCTCCGGCTTCCCGGCGGCCTCGGACACAACGCGGGCCAAAGCGTGGTCGGGCGCCAGCTCTGACGACTGGCGTTCGAGGGTCATGTTCACGGTGGCCGGCGCATCGCCGATCAGCTCCTCGATCTCGCGCACGCAGCTCGCGCCGTCCTCGCCAGGGACGGTGCGGCGCTCCAGCTTTGCCACGCAGCGGGCCGGGTACGTGGACAACTCCTGGCCGCCTTCGATGACAGACGCGTGGATCGAGCCGGTGCCAAGCAGCGGATGCCGCGGGCCCGAGCGCAGGCGCTGCTCCAGCTCCAAAACACCCGTTAGAACCCGGCCCATGTGCGCGATCGCGTCCACGCCCAGATCGGCGCGCGAGCCGTGCGCGGCCACCCCCACCGTCTCGACCTCCAGCCACACAAAGCCCTTGTGCGCCAGGCAGAGGCGAAGCTCGGTCGGCTCGGTCACGATGGCCGCGTCGGCCCGAAACTGCGACACCACGGCGGCGGTGCCCAGCGATGCGACCTCCTCGTCGGCGACGGCGGTGACGATCAAGTCGCCTTTCAACTTCAACGATCTGGCTTCGCGCGCGGCCAGCATGATCGCCGCCAGGCTCGCCTTCATGTCGTACGCGCCGCGGCCATAGACCCGGCCATCGCGCAACAGCGGCGAGAACGCGCCCGGCATCCCGCCCGCTCCGACGGTGTCCATGTGCGCGTTCAGCATCAAGCTCCGGCCGCCACCAGACCCGGGAAGGACGCCGACCACGGACGGACGCCGGGCCGCCGGCTCGACCACCGTCACCTCCAGCCCGGAGTCACGGAGCCACGACGCGACGAATGCCGCGATCGGACCTTCGCCGGCGCCTCCCGGAACCAGGTCCGGGTTCACCGACTCGATCTCCACCAGCTCGCATATCAGCTTTTCCAGCCTTTCCAAGTTCAGTTCATGCTTAGCACATGAAGACGATTGAGAGGACAGAGGCCCAGACCCAAGCCCGGATCGCATTCCAGCCGAAAGACGTGCTGAGCCAGGTCATCATCGCCGCCCTCGCGGTCGCACCTGATGCGTCGAGCATCGTCTACGTGCGACGGACGGTCGAGGACGGAAAGTACGCTCGCAGGTTGTGGCGGACAACGTTCGGCGGCGCAAAGCCGGAACAGCTCACCAGCGCAAAGGCAAGCGACAACCGGCCTCGTTTCTCACCCGACGGCCGCTCCCTCGTCTTCATCTCCGACCGCGCCGGCAAGCCCCAGGCCTGGGTCATCTCGCTCAGCGGCGGTGAGCCGCGCCAGGTCACAGACATCCCCGGTGGCGTCACCGCGGCGGAGTGGTCGCCCGACGGGAAGAAGCTCCTTCTGCTGGCCGCATCGGGCGAGAAGCGATTCATCGTCGGCAACCCCGACGACCCCACGGCGCGGCAAATCCGCGATTACACCTGGCGCTTCGACGGCCTGGGGGTCCGGGACGAGTTCACGAGCGTCTGGATCACGGATCTCGACGAACCCAACCCAACCCGCATCACGGCGCCGAGCTACAACGTGGACGGGGCCGCCTGGTCACCCGACGGCAAGCACATCGCCTTCCTCGCTGACCGTAGCGAGAACGCTGGCCTGGAGGAGATCGACGCAGTTTGGACCATGCCAGCGGCCGGAGGAGAGCCGACGCAAGTCGCCAGGCTCGAGAGTGGCGAGCTCAGCCTCGCCTGGACGCCAGGCGACCAGATTGCGTTTGTCGGGGTCGACCGACCGGGCTTTCCCGGATGGGCCGATATGGAGCTCCATGTGAGCGACGGAAAGAGCACCCAGAGGCTCGCTGCGGACCTCCACCTCAACATCCAGTCCACGAGCTACGGCGACTACCAGGACGGCGAGCAGTTCGGCCCGCCTCCGCTGCTCTGGCAGGATGAACAGAGCCTGGTCGCGCTGGTCTCACACCATGGCTACAGCCATCCGTACCGGTTCGGAGTCGACGGCAGCGTCCAGGCGCTTGCCGAGCCCGAGGCCACATGCAGCTCCATCGCCGCCGGAGGCGGCCGCATCGCGGTCATCGCCGCGACCACCGACCAACCCAACGACATCTTCGCCGTCGAGGATGGCGAGCTGCGCAGGCTCACGACCGACGGCAGCAGCTGGTACGGCCCATTCCAGCGCCGCGTCGAGCACATCCAGATCCCGCATCCGGAAGGCCACACCATCGACACCTGGCTGCTGGCCGCGAACGGCAAACGCGAGGTGGCGCCGCTCGTCATCGACGTACACGGTGGCCCCAACTCCTCGTTCGGCCCGACGCCATGGCTGGAGATGAACGCCCTCGCCGATGCCGGCTTCCACGTGGCCTACTGCAACCCCCGCGGCTCGGTCAGTTACGGCGAGAAGTACGCCAAAGAGCTCGATGGCGTGTGGGGCGACCCTGATGGAAGCGACCTGCTGAGAGTCATCGATTGGGCGGTCGAGGAGAAGATCGTCGACCGCAAGAAGGTCGGCATCATGGGTCTGTCCTACGGCGGATTCATGACCAACTACATGCTCGCCAGGCACCCTGGCGTCTTCGCCGCGGCGGTGAGCGAGAACCCGGTGACGGACTTGCTCGGCGAATGGGCAACCTCAGACTTCGGCCGCTACATCGGCCGCCGGGCAGTCGAGGCACAGAATCCCTGGGACCAACTCGACGCATACCTCTCGCGCTCGCCGTTTGTGCGCATCCACCAGAACCGCGCCCCTCTGCTTCTGCTTCACGCCGAGAACGACATGCGCTGTCCTCCCGGCCAGAGCGAGATGGTCTTCCACATCCTGCGCACGCTCGGCCGAGAGGTCGAGATGATCCGCTATCCCGCGGAGACCCACCTCATGCTCGCCATCGGCCGGCCGGACCGTCGCGTGGACCGGATCGAGCGCATCGTGGGCTGGTTTGAGAAGCACCTGGGCTCAGCACCAAGCTGAGCCCAGGCAAGTACGCGTCGTCTAGCCGCGCGGGCCCGTGAGCGCGCCCATCGCGGGTACGTTTGCCGTGTCGCATGTGGCGCCGAGGCAGCCGAGGTGCCAGCCTTCCTGGATCGTCCGCAGCAGCGAGTAGTGGTTGTAAGCAACGTTCGAGGTGACCGCCACGTGGTTGGAGTGCGAGATCACGATTGACACGACGTGACCGCCGCCGTGGCCCGCGATCGAGTCGCAGCAGCCGGAGGTGTCACCGAAGCCAAAGTCCGACGACGAGCCGGTGAAGTCGCTCTCGTCCCACTGGATGAAGATCACCGAGTTGCCGTTCCACGCCGAGGACGCCATGATCTTGCCCACCCAGGTCGACAGGAACGAGTCGCCCGTCGCGATCAGGCTCTGCACCTGGCTGAAGTCACAGGGGTCGGCCGGGGTGGCGGCGCGTCCGTGCATGTCGTTGCACTGGTCCGGCGCGATGAACGAGTAGTCGGGCACGTTGCCGCCGGCGAGGTCAGCATCCAGCTGGCTGAGGTCGACTATGTTGGCGAGCCGCGCCGGGCTGCCCTGGACGTCGGCGAAGCTCACGAACGGGTTGTGCTTGCGCTCATAGAGCTGGTTTCCGCAGGCATGCGCGAGCACATTGCCGTTGCAGAGTGAGAACGACTGGCTGTAGCTCTTCCACGTCTTGCCGTGGCTGTCGAGCTGGTCGATGAGGTTTGGTACGTCGAGCGTCTCGTCGTTGTCCGTGTCATTGCCGGTGATCCCCGCGGTCGCCGCGACGTAGTTGGGCTGGCTCGGGTGGATCACGCCGAAGTAGTTCGTAGCCGAGCCAAAGGTCGCGACAGCCGTGTTGATCCACGGCGCGTTCGCGTTGCCGATCAGGCTGTTGTACCCGGTGTTCTCCATCATGATCACGAACACGTGCTGGAAGTTCTTGAGATCCGTCCGGCTCGAATCGGCCGACACCGACGCTGAGCCGCAAATCATCGCGATCAGCGTCGCGAAGCCACCGAAGGCGATCGCTCGTCGCATCTAAAACCCCCCTTCTGGATGCAACCAAAGGTGGACACAAGGCGGGCTAGGGCCGTGTGTTGAAGGCGGTCAGTCTAATCGAGTCGGGCCAGCGGCGAAATAACGGCAAGTTAAGGAACCGGCGCTCCAAGGCTTAAGCGCGAGGGGCCCGCCAGCTAGGACGGGCCCTCGCGTCGTCCGGTTGGAACGTCTAGTCTTCATCCTCCTCGTCGGAGTTGGACATCGCGAACCAGGCTCCGGTGGGGCTCGTCACGAAGACGATGGGCTGCTTACACGGGTGCGGCAGGCGGACCGTGTCCTCGATCGTCGCGTCACCCGCTGGGCTGGCTGCAAACGATCCAGTCATGACGTTGACGACTCCGTGCGGAGTGATGCAGCTCACAGTCGCCCTGAAGCTGCCGACCGGGTTGGTCCCGTTGAAGGGCGCGACCGGGATGACCAGCCCCCGCACGGTCACCTCGACGTGGCCGCGGCGATCGACCTCGCCCGTGCCGGACGTGATCGCCCACGGCTTGCCGCCGCCGGTGATGCCCCTGGCGTTGACCGCGCCGACGGCCGCGCCGGTCACCGGTGTCATGGAATCGAATTCGATAAGCCCGCCGGCTACGTGCGCGCCCGCGCTCACCGTCCCCGCGGCGAGCAGGCTCAGAATCCCGACGCCGGCCACGAGAAATCTCCGCCAATGAGCCATTTCAAATCTCCCCAAAACGATTTGCGGCTATCTGGCCTGAATACCCGCCGTGGTTACCTCACTCGCGGCCGAAGACGGAGCTCTCCAAGACGTAGAACACGGCGATGGCCGCGTACAGGCCGGCGCTGACCTGCGGGCTCACCAGCGCGACCAGGGTGGCGGCGAGGTAGATGAACGGCCCCGGCAGGTAGCTCCGCCCGATGCCGCTGACCACCCTCGCGTCGGCGTCCTGGCGGATAAGCCGGCGTCCCCACGCCGCGTAACGCCAGATCGCGTTAAACAGGATGGCCGTCAGGGTGAGGGTGATCCCATACGCGAACGCGGCGGCCTGGGCCCCGTCCGCGTTGATGTACAGCGCCAGGAGCCGAGTTGGGAACGGGATGAACGCGATGAGCATCAGGAACAGGACGTTGAGCAGCAAGAAGAACCGATCGGTATGCGAGATCTGATGCAACAGGAGGTGGTGGTTCATCCAGATGATGCCGATGGTCGTGAAGCTGATCGCATACGCGGCGTAGCCCGGCCAGATCCGCATGAGCTCACCAGCGAGCGGGCTGTGTTCGTTGACCGCCAGGTTGAGGGTCAGCAGGGTGGCTGCGATCGCGAAGATCCCATCGGCGAAGGCCTCGAGGCGCGCTTTGGGCACGGCGTCAATTCAAACGCAAGATCCAGGCTCGGCTTTCGTTATGTCGCGGTAGCCCCCTCATGTGAATACACGAGGAGTACGGCCTCCTCCTCCCAAACCTCCCATCTCCAATTACGGAGGCCAATGCTCCAGCCGACCCGGCGGGCCCCCTCCCTGATTTGCTCGCCGGGCTCCGGTTGGGGGCCGGATTCCCCTCCGCTACTTCCCGACCAGCCGGATAGTCCAGAAGTCCTGCGCCAGGCCCGATTGGATCAGGTACGCGAAGGGCATGGTGAAGTAGCCCTTCATGCCCCAACCCGCGCCCCACGAGTTGCGGACGAGAAACCACTGCTTGGCGTGGTCGTAGCCGACGGCCGTGACCGCGTGACCGCCCACCGCCCGCTCGCCTGGCCGTGGCATGGGCGCGTGTCCCGTCCTCCTGACGGCGTCGGTCTCGAAACTTTCGTACACGGTGAAGCCGAAAACGAACGGGTAGCCTGAGGCAAGGCAGCCCTTCATCTGGTTCACGTCTGGGACGAGGCGCTGGTAGGAGACGGCACGGTCGAGCCGGGCGTCCTTGTAGCACTGGGCGGTCGGGCGCTTCGTGAACTTCGCGATGTCGTAGGGCCACTCGGGCTCGGGGCAGACCCCGTCGCTGGCGACGGACTTGATGCCGTCGCGGATCATCGCCCCGCTGTCGATGGACACCGTGCCCTCGATACGGCGCTCGTTGTAGTAGATGAACAGTCGCGACGGCACGAAGTCGCGCATGCGCTGTTTCTTGCGGTCGAACTCGATCGCGCCCGCGATCGCGTTGGCGGTGCAGCTGCCGAGATTGCCCTGGTCGTAGACCGGAGGGCACTTGGAGCGCAGGTCCACGGACGCCGGCAGCGCCAGCAGGTAGTGGGCGGGAGCGGCGTAGAGATGGTCGCGCTCGTCGGGCTGGTCGGGTATCCAGCCGTAGCGGCGGATCGTGCGCGGTTGGGTCACAGGTACGTCCAGTTTGCGACGCTGGGCCCGTCGCCGACATACGCTTGGACGCCGTTTGGAAACCGGTGCGCTTCCAGCACGATCGCCGTCGCGCGCGCGTGTCCCTCGAGGATCACCAGGCGCCCATCCGGCCGCTGCAGGGCGATGATCTCAGGCACCTTCTTCTGCGAGTGGCACAGTCCTGACGCGAGCGACAGCACCACCATGTTGGTCTGGTCGCCGGTGAAGACGTGGCCGATGTTGGTCGCGCCCTCGGCGACCTTGCGGGTCACCGGCGACACGAGCTGCCAGGGACCAGACCGCCTCGCGTAGAGCATCTCGGACACCTCGTCGGCGGTTAGGCGAAAACGCCGCCAGCGGACGTCGTTCGCAAGGCCTTCGAAGCTGCCGACGCCCAGTCCGAATCCATAGACCGAGGTGATGATCTGCCGGCGCAGGTCGTTTTGGGTCTGGTCGCGGAGGTCGGGCGTACGCGCCGCCTTCAACGCCAGCGAAAGGTTGGCGGGGTTTGGCGGGTTGCCGACGATGAAAGCCTGGAAGTCGGGCGACTCGATTTCGGCCTGCAGCCAGGCAAGAATCACCTGGTCTTCTGTCGCATTTCCCAGGTCTTCCATCCCGGCATGGGAAAATAACACCTCGATGCCCCAATCCCACAAATGGGTCTATCAGTTCTCCGAAGGCTCGGCCGCCGCGCGCAGCGCACATGGGAATCCGCGCGACCTCCTCGGGGGCAAGGGCGCGGGCGCCGCGGAGATGACCAAGGCGGGAATGCCGGTGCCACCGGGTTTTACGATCACGACCGAGGCGTGCCGCGCGTACTACGCAAGCGGCGGCAAATTTCCGAAGGGACTCTGGGAGCAGGTCCTGCCGGCGCTGAAGGTCCTGGAGCGCAAGGCGGGAAAGAAGTTCGGCGACCCGAAAGATCCCCTGCTCGTCAGCGTGCGCTCGGGCGCGAAGTTCTCCATGCCCGGGATGATGGACACAGTCCTCAACCTCGGCCTGAACGAGGAGGCCGCCGCGGGGATTGCGGCACTGACCAAGGACGAGCGCTTCGCGCTCGACGCCCGCCGTCGCTTCATCCAGATGTTCGGCAAGACCGTCAAGGGGATCGACGGCGACAAGTTCGAGCACGCACTGCAAGAGGCGAAGAAGAAGGCGGGGGTCAAGACCGACCCCGAGCTGAAGCCTGCGGACCTGCGGCCGCTGGTCAAACGATTCCTCGACATATATAAGGAAGAGACCCGGAGCGAGTTCCCCTCCGACCCGGTCGAGCAGCTGCGCGAAGCGATCGATGCCGTCTTCAAGTCGTGGAACACCGAGCGCGCGAAGACATATCGTCGGATGGAGCGCATCCCGGACGACCTGGGGACCGCGGTCAACGTGCAGATGATGGTCTTCGGCAACATGGGCCGGACCTCGGGCACGGGCGTGGCCTTCACGCGCAACCCGATCACCGGCGCGAAAGAGCTATACGGCGACTACCTCGCCAATGCGCAAGGCGAGGACGTGGTGGCCGGCGTTCGCGACACCGAACCAATCAGCGCCCTGAAGAAGGAGCTGCCGAAGGTTTACGCGCAGTTCGACCGTTACGCGAGGCAGCTGGAGAAGCACTACCAGGACGTGCAGGACCTCGAGTTCACAATCGAGCGCGGCAAGCTCTACATGCTGCAGACGCGCTCGGCGAAGCGCACGGGCGAGGCGGCCGTGAACATCGCCGTCGACATGGTGAAAGAGCGCCTCATCACCAGGAGGGACGCCGTCGCGCGGATCGAGCCGCGCCAGCTGGAGCAGCTGCTGTTTCCGCGGGTCGACCCGGCGGCCAAGGCTTCGCCGCTCGCCAGGGGCGTGCCCGCGTCACCGGGCGCGGCCACCGGCGGCGCTGTGTTTGACGCCGACACCGCGGTCGAATGGGGCAAGCAGGGCAAGGCGGTGATCCTGGTCCGGGTCGAGACCAACCCCAATGACGTGCACGGGATGGTCGAGGCAAAGGGCATCCTCACGCAGACGGGAGGGACGGCGAGCCATGCGGCTCTGGTCGCGCGCGGCATGGGCCGGCCATGCGTGGTTGGCGCGAGCGCGATCGACGTCGACGTCCGGCAGCGGAAGTTCTTGGCCAACGGCACCACGATCAAAGAAGGCGACCAGATCACGATCGACGGCACGACCGGCGACGTGTACGTGGGCAACGTGCCGACGATCGAAGCCCGCTCGCTCAACCAGCACCCCGCCGCAAGCGCCATCCTGCGCTGGGCCGACGAGATCCGCCGCCTGGAGGTGTGGGCGAACGCCGACTATCCTCGAGACGCGGCCAAGGCGCGCGAGAACGGGGCGCAGGGCGTCGGTCTGTGCCGTACCGAGCACATGTTCATGGAGCAGGACCGGCTGCCGATCGTGCAGGCGATGATCATGGCCACCACCACCGAGGAGCGCGAGAAACAGCTGGCAAAGCTCTTGCCCATCCAGCGTGGTGACTTCGAGGGCATCTTCAAGGAGATGGCGGGGCTGCCGGTGATCATCCGGCTCATCGACCCGCCCCTGCACGAGTTCCTGCCGAGCCTCGAGGAGCTGATCCGCGAGACGACGCACCTCAAGGACACGGGCGAGAACCCGACGCTGCTGGCCGAGCGCGAGAAGATCCTCAGCCGCGTCGAAGAGCTGCACGAAGCAAACCCAATGCTGGGATTGCGCGGCGTGCGCCTCTCGATCCTCTATCCGGAGATCACACGGATGCAGGTCCGCGCGATCATCGAGGCGGCGTGCAATCTGCGCAAGCGCAAGGTGGACGCGCGGCCCGAGATCATGATCCCGCTCGCCGGCACGGTGGCCGAGCTGCGGACGGTTCACGCCGAGCTCAAGCCCGTCGCTGAGCTGGTGCAGAAGGAGATGGGCGTGAGGGTGCCGTACAAGTTCGGCACCATGATCGAGATCCCTCGCGCCGCGCTGACCGCAGGCGAGATCGCGCAAGAGGCCGAGTTCTTCTCCTTCGGCACCAACGACCTGACGCAGACCACGTTCGGCTTCTCGCGCGACGACGCCGAGCGCGCTTTCATCGTCCGCTACCTGGAACAGAAGATCCTGCCTCGCAACCCGTTCGAGACGATCGACGTGGGCGGAGTCGGAAAGCTCATGGAGATGGCGGTGCGCGACGGGCGCAAGACGAGGAAGGACCTCGAGGTCGGGATCTGCGGCGAGCACGGCGGAGACCCGGACTCCATCCACCTGTGCCACAAGCTCGGCCTGAACTACGTGTCATGCAGCCCGTTCCGCGTTCCGGTGGCCCGGCTTGCGGCGGCGCAGGCGGCGATCGGAGAAGGCACCGGGACGAAGTAGGGAGAAGGCAGGCGACCACCCAGGGGGCTTCAGCCGTTTAACCTCCTGGGCGTGATCGTCAACGTGTGTCCGGCAACGGTCACGCCCGCTTCGCCCGAGAGGATCTGGGCGGTCGTCACCGCGACGGAACGGCTCGGTGAATGGGTCGACGCCCGTGTCGTCTCCGCCGAACCGCCCGGTCCGGCACGGCCGGGACAGACGATCCACCTCCTCGCGCCGTCGTTGGGCCGCAAGTGGCCGGTGCGGATCGATGTGGTCGATATGGATCCGCAGCACCGCTGGATTGATCTCGTCGCTTATCTGCCTTTCGGCGTCGCGAACCACGAGCACCTCGCCCTGACCGAGACGAAGGACGGGGGCACGCTGGTCAGGTTCAATTGAGACTTCCACCTACCGCCCGGGTGGCGGGGCCGCCTTGTGCAGCTGCTGCTCGGGAGGGAGCTGCGGCGCGGACCTGAGGAATCGCTGCGAGACCTGATCCGGGCCGCCGAGCTTTAGGCCTTGGCCTCCAGCTCCTCTATCGCCTTGGCGAGGTTCCGCTCGCGCGTCTCCGCCGTTTTGCCGTTGGCGATTGGCGCCACCAGCCGGACCTTGCCGCTGTAAGAGAGGCTGTCGAAGTACTTCTTCGCCTTCGCGTTCTTGGCGAGCGCCTGGGCGAGCTCCGGCGGCACTACGACGTCCCGAGGTTGCGTGTCGAGCTCAACCTGGACGTCGATGCTGTCGCCGGCCTTGACGTTCGCGTTGTTGCGCACCTCCTCGCTGATGCCGAGCATGAAGGTCCCGCCCATCGGAGCGATGGCGCTTCGATAGGTATAGCCGTTGATCGTGACCCGCACCAAAGGCCGCTTTGTCGACCCCAGGTCCTCCACGATCTTCGCCGGCACCTCGACACCGGTGGCCGTCTTGCCTGCGAGCAGGACCTTCGCTCGAAACTTCATGCGCCCCCCCTCGTCTTGATCTGGCGCGCCGGCACCGACGATGCCCACGTCCAGCCGACGATCAGCGCGAACCACAGTGGCACCAGGTTGCCGTGGCTGAGCCCGCTCATCACGTAGACGAAGCACGCGGCGGTCACGACACCGACGATCGCCGAATACCGATACCTCCGAGTGAACACGAAGCACGCGGCGACCAATGCGGTATAGCCGATGCCAAAGCCGGTGAGGTGCAGCATCGCATGCCACGTCATGGTCGACGGTTGGCCGGCGGGCGCTCCGGCCGGAAAGCCGAGACCCGGGTCGGCGTTGAAGAGTCCGCCGAGGATCATGCCGGCGCCCACGCAGGCGATCAGGATCGGACCCCAGACGCCGGCATTCGCGCGCCGCAGACCGACACCGCCGGCGATGAACAGCAGACCGCACGCAATGAAGTTGGTGATCTGAATCCAGCCGAGATCGCCGAGGCTGAGCAGGCTGGGCGGATGCCGTGTGATGTCGAAGCCCGCGCGGGTGAAGGCCTGGACGAAGATCGTGACGATGAAGAGTGGACCCGCGGTGACGCCGCATGCGAGGAGCGCCGTGGCGATCTGGCTGCGAGAGGACGATTGAGCTCGGGTGGATCGGGTGGCGATGGCGCTGCTCATGACTGCTTCTCCGCGGCGTGCTTCGAGCCGAGCTGATGCGAGGTGGCGGCGAGCTGCACGATCCGAAGCTGGTTGCCGAACGGATCGCGGAGCCCGAAGTCGATCCCGTATTCGCGCTCGGTGAGCTCGTCCACGATCTCCACGCCCTTTGCCTTGAGCTCGTCAAAGGTCTTCCTGGCGTCCTTGGTCGTGAAGCCGATGGCGAACCCGCTCGCGCCCTTGCTGATCAGCTCCCGAACCTGCTCCGCCGACTTGGGGTCCATCCCCGGAGGTCCAGGCAGCTCGA
>VBFH01000048.1 GCA_005883575.1 Chloroflexota bacterium
CCAGACGCGTAACACCTGCTCAACGACCGACAGATGAGACCTACAATCTTTTCGGCCGGTTTGGAGTCGGCACCCCGCGGTGGCAATCGTCGCCACGCGAATCAGAGTTGCGGAACTCTCACTTAGGGTGGATCCGTTTTCGGGGTCCGGTCAAGGGCATGCAGTGGTCGTTGTCGTGGACCAATCTGAACTGTGCTCGTGGCAATCCGCTAGCTGCACATCAGATGACGCGACGGTCAGGACCGTGAGGCAGTGGTCCGACGTGAGTCGATCTTGTCCTCACTTTCACGCTCCGCCGGGCGGACTTGGAACATGAGGTCAGCGAACGACACGTCGACGGACTACCGCCCAGATTGACAACACAATCACGAGCAGAGGTAGCCCCCAGATCAGGTTCCAAGTGGCCAGCGGGATCCATTCGGCACTGATCGCCGTGTCAGGGGTCAGATTTGCGACGAAGACATCGGTCAATGCCACCACGCCTGCTCCTAAGACGATTGCAACAGCACCCAGTGCAGCTGCGGCAACGATGGTCAGCCATTGCCTGCGAACGCGAGGGAACAGTAGCGGCGCGAGGCCCGCCACCATCCCCACCAATCCGTTGCCCAGCGACCAGTTCCAATAGAAACCAAACGTAAGTAGGTCGGAGCCCGTGCTGCCCAGGAAGCCGACAAGGAAGCCAACGATCGGCCCGAACAAGGCGCCAAAGATAACGGGGACGGCGATACCTGGCCGCACCACCTGGAGGCCAGGAAAGTTCAGATGATCGGTCAGCAAATTCGCGGCAGCGAAAAGAGCAGAACCCGCCGCGATGTAGAGAAGTTTTCTCACGATCGAGCTGTTTCGGCGACCCATCGAACCAATGTCGGAAGCGCCCGCGGATCAGTCGGCGGGTCGTCCAGTAACCCATGACCGGCGCCTGGGAAAACGACCGCGGTGAAGTCCTTGCCTTGCGTTTTCAGGCTTCGGATCACAGCCATGCACTCGTCAGCCGGGATCGACTTGTCGGCACCGCCGTAGGCCCAGATGCCCGGAATCGACATCTGCGCGAGCGACGGACGGGGGTCGAAGCCCGAAGGGCCTGCCCGCTTCAGGCGATATGAGATCGCCTGCTTCGAAAGCACACCGCCACCGCCGCCCTCCTCACCCGTCAGGAGGCTGTAGAGGAGCTCCTCGCCCTGGCTAACCGCCGGTGCATCGGCTAGCGCGGTAAACGCGACGCTTTTCGAGCGAGCCGCGGCCAACGGTACGATCCAGCCGGCCTGGCTCGCACCCAACAGGCCGACATGGCGCGAATCGATCTCCGGCATCACGCGCACAGTGTTTGCCGCGCCGACGGCATCGGCCGCCAAGAGGTTGAAGTGGCCGTAGTCGCCCGGGCAGCACGTGCCCTGCGATTCCCCGACACCTCTTTTGTCATAGGACATGAATGCAACTCCGGCTTCCAGGAACATTGCCACCATGGCCCCGAAAGCCAGTCGCTTGTGCGGTCCGTCCCCCGAGACCCACACAACCGCCGGATGCGGGCCAGCAGGCAAAGGTAGATAGGCGGTACCACTAAGCCGCACCCCTTCACAAGCGAATCGCACCGAGACCTCGTTGTGGTCGCCTAACGCCTGGACCGCACTGAAGCTGGGGTTTGGGGCGTTGCAGCGGGCGGTGTCCGGGTCGGAAGCAGTTTCGCCGCAGCCAAGCGGAATGGCAAGGGCGAGCGCCACGGCCATCCACAGGCATCGTCTCGTGCGCATGGCGTCACGATTTTGCATCTGGAAGGCGTGCCGTGACGATGGAGCTTGGACTCAAAGTCCAAGTGGCCGGCAAGGTCCCGGTAGAGCAGAATTCGAGGGGCCGACCATGAACGCCGCGTTCCTGGGGATACCCGGGCCTCTGTGGGGCGGAATCTGCCTGGCCCTGGCGGTGCTCTTTGTCGTGGTTTGGCCGTCAAGGTTCAGATCGGAAGGAGTCGCCCGCATCATCCTGCGCTGGGGCCACGCGATCGTATGGCTCTTGCTTGCGTTGTGGATCTTCCTGCGCATTTGGACCCCTGACCTGGGGGTGGCGAACGTGCTGCCTCTGTTGGCCGGTGTTGCCTATGCCGCCTTTGTCCTGACTCTCGTCACGGCTACTCGCCGCCCGGGCTAGATATGAAATCGCGACCCGCAACCTGGCTCACCTGGTTGCTGCTCGGCGTCATTGCTGCTATTCCAGTCGAAGGCGCGGTCAAAGCTGCGGTGGCGCCGGTCGCCTCCGAGCCACATGCGGCTGACCTGGACAAACACGAGCTCATGAAATTCATGAACCAGTTCATGGCTAGCAGCATCGGCCGCTTTCACGCTCCGGGCGCCAGCGTGGTCGTCGTGAAAGAGGGCGCCGTCATCCTTGAGAAGGGATACGGATACGCCGATCTGAAGCGGCGGATCTCATTCACGCCGAACACACGATTCCGGGCGAAGTCCGTGTCCAAGACCTTCACAGCGACCGCCGTCATGCAACTGATGGAGGACGGTCAGATTGCTCTCGATGCCCCCGTAACGTCGTATCTCCGAGGCTTCACCTTGCCCGGGAGTAACGACCCGCCGATCACGCTGGCCCAACTTCTAACGCAGACCAGCGGCATCGGCGACCGTGCGGTCGGCACCATGACCAGCGATCGCACAGACGCTTCCAACCTCCGGCGATACCTGCAAGCCCACATGCCTCCACGCATTGCTGGGCCGGGGAAGATCTTCAGCTATACCGATCACGGGATCTCCCTTGCCGGGCTCACCGTCGAGGAGGTGTCCAGGCTGCCATTCGCCCGGTACATGCAAGAGCGGATCTTGGGTCCCCTCGGCATGACTCAAAGCGCCTTCGATCCTCCCCTGGAAGGGCAGCCTGACCTCGCAGTTGGCTATCAGTATGTGAGCGGTTCGTACCGGCCAGCGCCAGTCGGCTATTTCTATGTCGCCCCTGCGGTTTCGCTGGTGACCAGCGGCACAGATATGGGGCATTTCCTGGTCGGCATGCTGGGAGGATCGGCAGACACGCCTCCGATACTGCGCCCCGAGACCGTCCGGCTCATGGAGAGTAGGCACTTCGCCTTGCAGCCAGATGGCCCAGGCGTCGCTTATGGGCTTTACGAGTGGCCCGAGATCGGTGAGCGGGTCCTCGTCCATGGTGGGCTGGGCCATGGCTTCAGCAACCTGCTCGTCCTCCTACCAGACCGCCGAGTAGGTTTCTTTGTGGATACGAACAGCGACGAGCCGGAGCTCAGGTACGCACTGCTACGCGCCTTCATGGATCGCTTTTACCCAGGTCAATCAAGGGCGCCAAGACCGATCGCCGACCGTGACCCGGAGCGATTCGCGGGCGTCTACAGCGATTACCGCTACGAGGGCCGAATCGAGGCTTTGAAAGAGCTGTTCGACCAGGGAGCTATCAGCGTGAATGGAGATCGAACACTCTCTATTTCATGGGCTCCCGGGCGCTGGATCGAAGTTGAGCCGCGTGTCTTCCAAGATGTGGACGATCCCAACCAACGCATGTCGTTCCAGACCGACGCGAGCGGCCAGGTCACGCAAGCGTATGGGCCGCATGACGATGGTTATCGCAAGGTGCCGTGGTACAGATCGTTGTTGGCCTATGCCCTAGGCGTTCTCCTGTTCGCGCTCCTGTTTCTCTCGACACCGATAACGTGGCTTGGCTCGGCACTTTGGCAGCGGCGGCGCAAACGTACCGAGCCCAGAATGGCCAAGGCGGCAAAAAGTCTGGCGACCCTGATGTCGATCCTGAATGTGGCCTTTCTGGTTGGGATTCCGGTCTTGCTGCTCCCTTATGCCGGCCTCAATGGAACCCAACTCGACTTCGGGTCACCAGCGTCCATACAGGTTCTCTTTGCTGTGCCACTGGCAACAACCGCACTTACAGTCATCCTCGCAGCCGGGGTGGTGATGCTCATGTGGAAGAAGACATGGAGTCGGTCGGGGCGAATCCACCTCGCTGCGATCGTGATCGGCGGCCTACTCTTCCCCGGGTTTCTCAGCTTTTGGAACCTGCTGGGCCTGGTCGGTTAGCCCCAACCGGATCACAGCCGTGTCACGCATTCCCGGAACCAAACGGATACAGGAGGTCACAGAAGGACACGAGGAAGATTCATTTCGAGTACAGGCGGAACCTCAGGGACCCAAAGGACACAAGAGGACACGCCATCATCAGAGTTCGGGACCGTGAGGGCCCGGGTTCAAATCCCGGGCCCCCGACCGGTCTTGTTTCGACAGCCGTTTCTTGTGCTCGCTCGAAGCCGATTGCCTTCGGGCCCTTTGCGCCCGCCTAGAGGCTCCGTTCTGGCTTGTCCTCGAGCAGGCGCCGGAGGTTCGCGAGAAACGCGTCGTTACGTCTGCGCATCATCCCGCCCATGAACGGCGCCATCGCCCGCATCAGGCCCTGCGGCTCCATGTCGATCCGGCGCGTGACCCGACAGCCCGTGGCGTCCGGAACCACCGTGAAAGTGGTGGTGGGCTGAAGCTTCCCCATCCGGACATCGAAGACGATGCGGCTCGGCGGCGCGTATTGCGACACTGCGACGGTTCCGCCGGACACTCCCATGACGGGCTTCGTCTCGATCTCGAATATTGAGTGCCTGTCGATGGCAGTCCCTTCAAGCAGTTTTGCCGCCAGGACGTCAGTATGCCATCGCGGATCGTTTCGAACGTCGGCGATGAAGGCGAAGACCTCCGCGGCGGGCCTGGCGATGGACGTGGATCCGGATGTGCTGAGCATGTTCCTACCTCCTCGACCCGGTGGCTATCTGACGCTGCTGCGGGTGAAGCCGCCTTCATGAACCGGCATGTATGTGGTTGCGACGGCGGGGTCGTCCCACTTGGCCAGCTCGGTCGCAAGTCCGTCCGAGATCGTGCCGAAGTACTGCTCGCTGATCGCGGCGTCGAGGTTGTCGAATGCGGTGGCGAAGTGCTTTGCATTGACCTGCATGTGGAACTCCATCGACGCCGAATCAGGATGGACCTGCACGATGGTGAGCTTTTCTCCGGGCTCGTCGAGATAAAGGTGGAAGGCGATCATTCGCGGTTCGTTCGTCTCCACGAAGTCGACCAACTCAGATAGTTGCTTGCGGAGAGCCACGAGCTTTCCAGGCTTGACTTTCGTCGTGCCCACGTATATGAGGGGTGCCATTTCGATCCTCTCCCTTCTCCTCAGAGGAGACTTTCCGTTTTGAACAGACCGGGCGTCTGAAGCTTTCCGGCCCTGGTCGCCAAATACTGAATCGGACCGCTAACGAACCGCTAACGGGCCAGAAAGCCAGGCGGCCCGATACGCGTTAGGCTCTCCGGCAGTCGAATGAACTTCGGCATCCTGGGGGCGACCGAGGTGCGCGACGAGGCTCGTCGGGTCGAGCTCCCGACCGGGCGCGCCCGCTCCCTGCTTGCCCTTCTGGTCCTGCATGCGGGGGAACCGGTAGCCGCCGAGCGGATCATCGACGAACTGTGGGGAGAGGACCCCCCTCGGACTGCAGGCACTGTCGTCCAGGGGCTCATCTCTCGGCTCAGGAGATCGCTGGAACCCGGCAGGGCGAAGGGCGGACCCTCGGCAATCCTGAAGACCGCTGGGACTGGATACTGCCTCGCGATCGCCCCCGAATCGATCGACGCCAATCGGTTCAAAGGCTTCCTCGACCGCGCGCGCGCCGCCACGCCCGAGGAGCGATCCGAGATCCTGGCCGCTGCGCTCGGCATGTGGCGCGGTCCAGCGCTGGCCGATTTCACCTACGAGCCGTTCGCACAGCGAGCCATCGCGACGCTCGAAGAGCTGCGTACTCAGGCGATCGAGGACCGCGTCGAGGCTGAGCTTTCTCTGCGGCGAGGCGGGGATCTCGTCGCCGAGCTGAAGGAAGTCATCGCTGCCAACCCATTCCGTGAGCGCCTGCGCGGTTTCCTGATGCTTGCGCTCTACCGCGCGGGACGCCGTGCGGACGCTCTCGAAGCCTACCGCCAGACACGCTCGCTGTTCGCGGACGAGTTGGGCCTCGAACCTGGCCCTGGGCTGCGCCAGCTCGAGGCCGCGATTTTTCGCGAAGACCCCGGGCTCGAGCTGAAGCCCACGATTCGAACCGGGGAGCCGCCCCTCACGGCGCCCTCAGCCTGGCTTCCCCGCGAACGGCGGATGGTCGCGCTCGTCGCCGTCGATGTCACGCCCACCGGGGAGTCGGCGCCGGACCCAGAGGCGCTCGGACGTGTTGGCGCGCATGCGGCCCGTGTCGCGTCCGATGCGCTCGAGCGTCATGGCGCGCGAGTCGAGCGACTGCTCGGAGACATGTTGATGGCGTTCTTCGGCTTCCCTCTCGCACACGAAGACGATGCGCTGCGAGCAGTTCGCGCAGCGCTCGATGCGCGCACCGCCGTATACGCCCTGGACGCCGATCCGTCATCCGGTAAGGGTGTTCGCAATCGCATGAGCGCCGGCATCGAGGTCGGCGAGATCGTCGTGGCGGGCCCCGCGGGGGCTCTCCAGGACGTTGTCAGGGGACCGGTGCTGGCCGTCACCGGACGATTGTTGCAGGCGGCCGAAGACGGAGATGTGGTTGTTGGCCCGGCTGCTGCACGTCTGCTTAGGGGATCGCTGATCCTGAAACAAGTCGAGCGACTGGCAAGCGACGGAACAAAGGCCTTTCGCGTGCTCGACGTCGTCGCCGGAGCCTCCGGCGTCCCGCGCGCGCTGTCAGCACCCATGTTCGGACGCCAGGAAGAGCTGACGCGAATGCGTTCAGCTTTTCGACGCAGTCTCCGTTCGGGCTCGCCCGTCCGATTGTTGGTTCTGGGCGACGCTGGAATCGGCAAATCCCGTCTTGCAAAGGAGCTTGCGGCCTCGACACGCGAGGAGGCGAACGTGATCACACTTCGATGTCCCGCCGACGGCGAAGGTGCGTTTACTCCCGTGCGGCAGGCCATGGTCGAAGCAGCGGGGTTGCACGGCTGGCGGGCGCTTCACGACGTGCTCGCAGGCGGCGATGAGCACGAACCGGCGCCGCTCAACCAGATCGCGGAGGCGATGAACCTTCAGGCCGAACTGGTCAGCGCATCCTCCCTGTTTTCTGCGATGCGCCGGCTGTTCGAGGTCATCGCACGAGAACGCCCATTGATCATCGTCTTCGAGGACCTGCACTGGGCCGAACCGACATTTCTGGATCTCATCGATCTTCTAGAGCGCGAGGCAGCCGGCCGAATGCTTCTGCTGTGCACTGCTCGCCCCGACCTGCTCGAGCACCGGCCGGAGTGGGAACGGCTCAACACGTTGCCGCTCGGGCCACTGTCCTCTGAAGATCTCGAGAGCCTCGTCGTCGAACGCGCCGGGTCCCTAGCCGCGGACACCCGGCGCCAGATCGTCGAAGCCTCGCAGGGCAATCCGCTGTTCGCCGAGCAGCTGCTCGCCGCCCACGACGACGACGCAGGCATGGTCCCAGGCTCCCTTCGAGGTTTGCTGACGATGCGCCTGGACCGCCTCGGGCCGGGCGAGCGCGATGTTCTTCGTTGCGCATCCGTCGTCGGCATGGACCTTGGGCATGACGCGGTGTGTGCTCTTCTGCCAGATGACGCCCAGCCCTTCGTCGAACGTCATCTCGATGCGCTCCAACGCAAGCGCTTGATCGAGCGCGCGGGCGCGAACAGGTTCCGCTTCTGCCACTCGCTGATCCGGCTGGCTGCATATCAGAGCATGACTCGCGAAGACCGGGCGGCTCTGCACGAAAGGTTCGCCGAATGGCTCAAGCACGACCAATCGGATCAGTTGTCAGAGATCGCCCAGATCCTTGGCTACCACTTCGATCAGGCCGAGATACATCGGCGAGCGGCCGGCACGCCTAGCCAGCCGGCGCTTCAGCGCCCGTGAAAGTGAAGATCTTGCTACGGCGTTCGGACGTGGTTGGTTGTTTCGATTGAGTGTCGTAGACACGATTGCAATCGCCGGGAGCAGTTGCTGTGATTTGGAGCGGCGCCGAATCACAGCCGTGTCACGCATTCGCGGAAACAGGAGGATACGGGAGGACACCAGAGGACACGAAGGCGCGCGAAGTTGAGTACAGGAGGACACTGGCGGAACCGGCGGGACACGGGAGGATCCGGCATTAGGTCGGTTCGGGACCGCATCCGAGATAGAAGCCGAGCTCCGCCCGGAGCATCTGGAAGAAGCTCAGCAGGTGGTCGGCAGAGATCGGCTTACGCCCAACAGCCTCGTCCTGCTCAACGAGTCACTTGCGGCCACAAATGAGCGAGAGGGTGCCGAGATCGATGGCTCAATCGTCCGAGCACTCGTGGAGACTGGCATCAAGGTGTTCTTTGTCACCCACACGTTCGAGCTGGCGCACCGGTTTCATTTGCAGGGGAGAGACGACACCCTCTTCCTGCGGGCCGAACGACAACCTGACGGGACAAGGACGTTCCGGATGCTTGAGGCCGAACCTCTCTCGACGAGCTCTCCGCCCAGCCATCCGCATCCGGCGGGAGGTTGATGAGCCGGTGCGGATGCCACAACTGTGAGGCACCCGGTTCGCAATCCCAGGCCCTCGACGGGCTAATGCGTCGATGAGGCCGAGCGCGAGGGTCTCGAAAGGCCGGGTGATCCACTGCGTGGTTTCCGCGATGTTTAGCGGGTAGACGTGCAAAGCGCCCTCGCCGCGGTGATTTTCGTGGCCACGCTAATCGCGATCGTGACCCGCCCCAGACGAATCGGCGAGGCCTGGTCGGCTCTTACAGGTGCGTTGCTGATGTTACTCACAGGCGTGATCAACATCGGTTCAGCGTTGGCCGCCATCGGTGCCGAATGGAATCTCTTCCTCTTTTTCCTCGGCCTGATGTTGACTGCGGCGGTCGCCGATATGGCCGGATTCTTCGACTGGGCTGCTGCTCTTGCTGCGGCGACCGCCGGTGGCAGTGGTCGCAGGCTACTGCTCAACGTGTTCGTCATTGGGGCGGTTATCACCACATTCCTGTCCAACGACGCCACCGCCATCATCCTGACACCCGTCGTTTACGGCATGGCGACGCGCCTGCGGCTTCGTGTCATGCCATATCTGTTTGCGGTCAGCTTCGTGGCCAACGCGGCATCGATGACGTTGCCAATCTCCAACCCGATTAATGTTTTGACCGGTGATCGCCTTCGGGCTCCGTTAGGCGTCTACGAGGGCCACCTCTTTGCGGCGTCCATCGCTTCGATTGCGATCTGCCTGGGCGTCTTCATGGCGGTGTTCTGGCGGGCGACCAACCGTCGGTTCGAATTCGACCTGCAATCCGCGCTGGCGATGGTGAGCGCCGACCGCGTCTTCTTCCGTTTGGTGCTCGCGGGGCTTGCTCTGCTGGCGGTCGCTTACGTGATTGGTTCGGCCCTTCTTCTGCCGCTGGGCGTCATCGCCGTGGCGGGCGGAGGCGCACTACTTGCCGTGGGAGCGCTACGGCGTCGGGTGTCCCGCGAGCACCTCAGTGCACACGTCAGCCCGACGCTCTTCATCTATATCGCGTCACTCTTCGTCTTGGTGCGTGGGGTCCAGGGGGCAGGCATCACCGCCGCACTTGTCTCGGGAGCGGTCGCTCAGGCCAGCGACTCTGCGAGCGCGGTCGCGACTGGCCTGCTAGGCAGCGCCGTGACCTCCAACCTCGTCAACAACCTGCCCAGCATCCTCGTCTTCATCTCCGGCGCGCAAGCGGGTGGCGTGCCTCCAGACCTACGCACGCCCTTCCTGTTCGGCGCTTTGGCCGGCGCCGACCTCGGCCCCAACCTGACCCCGGTGGGAGCCCTTTCGACCATGCTCTGGTTGGTGATAGTCCGACGCCGTGGCGTGGAAGTCTCGGCCTGGGACTTCCTCCGCATTGGCGCCCTGGTCGCACCTCTTACGCTGCTTGCCGCCGGTGTGCTCATCGCGTTGAGCTTCCGCTGAGTCTGTCAAGTCCGACAATGCGGAGAGTAGGTGCGATGAGAGTCCTGGTTCTGATCAATGGCCTCCACACGAGAGAGCTCTTCGACCCCCTGGAGCGCCTACTCCAGCTTGATGAGGCCGAGCTGCTGCTGGTCTACGTGCGCGGCCCCGGCCCGCGGGCTGGGCTCGACCTAGTTCGGCACGGCCCAGGCGGGCGTCCTCTGCCACCGCGGCGCGAGCGCGAACTGGCCGATGCCGAGCTGGCGGGAAGTGCGAGTGCACTCGCCGAAGCAGAGTTGCGGGCCAACGCGATGGTCGGAACTGTCAAATCGATACAGCTGGACGGTGAGCCCGGTCGCGCGGTGTGCGATGTCGCTGCTCGAGAGCGTGTCGACCTCATCGTGATAAGAGCCGGAGGTCGCGATCAACCACCCATCGGCACACGGTCGCTCGGACCCGTTGGTCGGTTTGTCGTGGACCACAGTCCATGCCCGGTCCTCTTGCTGCGAAGTCACGCGTAGCGGGTGGCCTTCGCGGGGAGCGAGCGGGCCGCTGAGGACAGCACGCTTGGCTTTCTGCGTGCCGATATGCAACAGAGCCGGATCACAGCCGGATCACGCATTCCCGGAACCAGAAGGGAACGGGGGGACACGAGAGTACACGACGGCGCGCGAAGTTGAGTACAGGAGGACACTGGCGGAACCGGCGGGACACGACGCCATGGCGTGGTCGCTCTTTCGGCAGCCCAATGAGCAGGTTCCATGTACTCGCGTTTCCGGCGGGTGCGGCCTTGCATGGATGGCCGTTTCCGGGTCTGCCGTCTGGGCTCGGTCCGATTATCGGTAGGGGTCTAGAATGACCCTGCCCACGACGGCGCCCAGGTCGCGGGCGGATGGGGAGGTTACGTGATGCGCCGCAGATCCTGGCTGCGACTGGCCTTGCCGGCGGTGGCCCTTTCCACGTTTTTCGTCGGGGGCGATTCCGTCCAGGCTCGCGGAGGCCTGCTCGGCTACGAGCAGGCTTACGTCCTCGACCAGACGGTCACGGTCAACGTGATCGAAGTCCGGCAGGTGGCCGACCAGCACGCGCTCGCCGACTTCTACCAGGTCGTTTATCCGCTCGACTGGCAAGTCCGCGGTCTCAACCCGCAATGCAAGCCTTGCGATCACGACGGCCAAGGGATCGACTTCATCGATTTCCACGACCACGTGCTCGACTCCATGCCGAGCGCGCCGGGGCATGGCGAGTTCTCACCACTCTGGCGTGTGCTGGTGGTGATCCCGGCATACGACTTCATCACATCGGCCTCGGCGACTCATTCCAACCAGGAGGTGAGCGACGCGATGGCGGCCGTCTTGCCCGTGCGGTCCGAGGAAGCGCTCGACGCTCTGCTCACCCAGCGGTTGCCAGATGGAGCCCCGGTGGCGATCGAGGTCGACATCCACCACTACTTCATCTGCTCGGTCGTCGGCGCCGCGGCTGCTCGTTAGCTGTTCTCGAAAGAGGTTAGACGATCTGCTCACAGCGTCGCGCCGAGCGCATCGCCCGCCCCGATTGCCTCGGCGCTGCGGTCCGCGTGGCTGGCTGCTGCGATCACAATGGTTCGCGCGCCGGCGCTGATCCTCCACGAAAGGAAGAGCTGGTTCAGGCTGAAGCAGCTCGGCGAGGCGCGGGAAGAAGTTGCAGCGCAGCAAGACCGCGATGATGAACCGGCTGCCCTCCGCCACAAGCGCCCAGTACCACTG
>VBFH01000049.1 GCA_005883575.1 Chloroflexota bacterium
TACGCGCCGATCAGGGCAGCCCCTGCACCAAGAGAATTGTGGCAAAGACCACGCGGAGCCAGCCGGGAATGCGCCTCGCGTCACTTTCCGCCTTCACTGACGCGGCGAGATCACGTCGCGACGCTGCCGGTGGCGACGAGACAGATCCAGACCAAGCCGGGAGCGATGGGCGCCGGACTGCTGTCCGCAGTGAACGAAGGCGGCCCGCTGGAATTTTGGGTCCACGTCGCGTCGAACTCCCGGCCCGCGGTGAACACCTGCGCATTGCCGCTGCCCATCACGTTGTGATCGACGCCCGTCTGGCCGTTGACGTCGACCACCTGAGACGTCGGCGTGATCACCACCTGCTGAACGATCAAGGTCGAGACGACGACTGGCGAGCGCGTGTCACCGTCGATGAAAGCACCTGTATCCGGCTCGCTTCGCTTCCAACCGCCGGCCGAAGAGTCGTAGGTGAACCTCGGCGTCTCGGTGTCGGATATCGGCACCGTGACTCTGCTTGCCGGCTTGCCGCCCGTGACGGAGGCCGGCGACGCT
>VBFH01000069.1 GCA_005883575.1 Chloroflexota bacterium
GGCCTTGTGTCGCTGCGGAGATATGGCTGGGCAGTCACCGGCTCGCGTGCCGACATCAGAACGTCTGCGCCCAGGCGACCTCGGGCTCGATGAGATACACGACCCGATCCTCGCGCAGTGGGTACGGACTACCCAGATACTTGTGCGACATCCGGTCGATGATCTTCCATGCCCGGTCTCCGTCCACGCGCTCTCCCACGCGCCCTCGGATGTGCGCCATCAGGTTGGGCTTCGCCGAGTCGGTGACCGACAGGGAAACCCGCGGGTCGCGGTCCAGGTTTCGCGCCTTCCGCGAACCTGGGCTGGTCAGGACGGCCAGCCGATTTCCCTCGACCCCCACCCAGACCGGGACGCTGTGCGGCGCGCCGTCCGGAAGCACGGTCGCGATGTGTGCCACGTTCGCTGCGTCGACCAGCTCGCGGACCTCGTCAGGAATGCTCGTCCGGCCCATAGGTCAAAAGTACATTGCCGTTACGGAACTCGCGGCGGGCGCGCAGGCGCAGCGGCAAGCGGCGCGTTGCCGAGCTGGCGAGTGATCTGCCCGAACCGATCAGCACCGGATTGACCATGATCCTGAGCTCGTCAAGGAGGCCCTCTTCGAGAAGGCCGGCCGTCAGCACAGAGCTGCCCAGGACCAGCTGCCTCCTGTCCGAGCGCAGGTCGCGCGCGTCCTTGACCAGCGTGGTGTTGTGCCACGCCGGCTCCGGCGCATCGAGGGTCCGTGAGACGACGACCTTCTGGGCCTCGTTCATCCGAGACGCGACCTGCGGGTCGCTCCTGACCGCCTCTTCGCTGGGCCAGTACTGAGCCATGCCCTCGTATGTCGCGCGACCGAAGATCAGCGTGTCGAACTCGTCGAGTTGATCGGCGGCGAAGTCGTTGAACTCCTCGTCCGTCCGGTGCCACTCGAGGTCCCACGGTTTCTCGCCCTCGAAATAGCCGTTCAGCGTGACCATGATGAAGCTGGCGATCATGCCGCGGCCTCGCACTCGACGCACTGCACCTCGTCCGCTCGTTGCCCGGCACGCTTCTCGCGGAGGAGGACCGCTGCGGCGGTCATGGTGAGGACGAGCATCGCCGTGCATACCGCCCAGGCGAAGTGGTAGCCGCCGGACAGCGCCGCGATGCCATCGACGCCGCCACGAACAAGCTCGAGCGTACGGCCGCCGGCCATGGTGGCGAGCACCGCCAGACCGAAAGCTCCGCCGACCTGGCCGGTCGTGTTCAGCAGACCCGAGGCGAGACCCGCGTCGGCCGGCGAGACGTCGGCCATGGCGATCATCGTCAGGGCGGGAAACGAGAGGCCGCCGCCCAGCCCGAGCAGCGCCATCGGCAGCATCAGGTAGACGAAGTAGTTGGGGTGGACGGGGCCGAACGCCACCATCGCCAGCGCGATCATGGCCACGACCTGGCCCGCGCCGAGCATGGCGCCCGCGCCGAACCGCCCGATCAGCTGTGCCGAGAACCGCACGGAGAACAGCGCCATCACAATCGCGACCGGCAGGAAGGCGAGGCCGATCGCCATCGGTCCGTAGCCCTGCACCCGCTCGAGGTCGAGCGAGCCGAGGAAGAAGAATCCGAGGAATGCGCTCGACATCAGAGCCTGGACGAGGTTTGTGCCTGCGACCTTCCGCGAGCGGAAGAGGCGAAGTGGCAGGATCGGGTTGCGTTCTCGAGCCTGGCGGATGACGAACGCCGCCAGCAGCGCGACCGCGACCGCGGTGAGGATGGCCGTGCGCGCGGACAGCAGACCGTAGTCGGACGTCTGGACGATGGCGTAGACGCCGAGCATCAGGGCCGCCGTGACCATGACGGCGCCGAGAAGGTCAGCTCCTTGTCCGAAACCGATGCCCTTGTCGTTGCTGAGCAGCCTTGCGGACACGACCGCGGTCGCGACGCCGATCGGCAGGTTGACGAAGAAGATCCAGTGCCAGCTCACGGCCTGCGTGATGAGACCGCCCGCAATAAGGCCGACCGCGGCGCCCGCAGACGCGACGAAGCTGAAGATGCCAAACGCCTTGGCGCGCTCGAGGGGCTCGGGAAAGAGGGTCACGATCATGGCGAGGATCACCGCCGAGCTCACCGCCCCGCCGATGCCCTGGACGAAACGCGCCGCGATCAGCATCGGCTGCGCGAAGGAAAGGCCGCACAGGACCGACGCGCTGGTGAAGATCGCGAGACCGGCCATGTAGACGCGCTTGCGTCCGACCAGGTCGCCAACCCGGCCGGCCAGGAGCAGCAAGCCTCCGAACGCGATCAAGTATGCGTTCACGACCCAAGCCAGTCCGGACTGGGAGAAACCGAGGTCCTTCTGGATCGAGGGAAGGGCGACGTTGACGATCGTCATGTCGACCACGATGAGGAGAAACCCGGTGCAGAGAACGATCAGTGAAAACCAGCGCGAGTTCTTCATGCTCGGTTAGACCACCATCTGCGGCGAAACTCATCGCTCACGAACCGATGAGTTTGGCGGTGCTATTCCGTCTTAATTTCGATGGCGCCAGAATCGGTCATCGTGAACTGCGCCCGGATCGATAAACCGGACCTGGCCGCTATCGACTGCCTCGCCCGGACTCAGCTGGCAGAGCGGCGATGCGGCCGCGACGTCCGATTGAGAAGCGCGAACGCAGATCTACTGGAGCTGATCTGCCTGGCCGGACTCGACGGCGTGCTATGCGTCGAGGTGAAGCGGCAGCCCGAAGAGGGGGAACAGCTTGGCGGTGTCGAGGAAGAAGGTGAACTCCCCGATCCGTCCGTCTGAGATGTCGAGCACCTGGAGCGCCCAGGGGTCGTAGCCCCCGTTCGGGCTTGGCTTGTACTGTCCGTACGTCGGCATGCCGTTGGCGCTGAATGTCGGAATGACGCGCGAGCCCTGGCAGCCGATGCCGGGTCCGAACCACCACGCGAGGATGTCGTCGCGACCGCTCAGCCACATGTCGTACGGCGGCATCGACTGGCGGGCGTCTTCCTGGATCAGCGAGGTCAGGGCTTTGACGTCGTAGCGCTCGAACGCGGCGACGTAACGCTCGAGCATCGCGCGGTCCGACTCGCTCAGAGACTGCGCGCCGTTCGATGTGCTCGCGTTGCTCTTCGCTAGCGTTGCGCGTGCACGCTGCAGCGCGCTGTTGACCGAGGCAACCGACGTGCTGAGCAGCTCCGCGACCTCGGAGGCCTGCCAGTCGAGGACGTCGCGTAAGATGAGCACGGCCCGCTGGCGCGCGGGCAGGTGCTGAAGCGCCGCGACGAAGGCGAGCCGGATCGACTCGTTGGCGACCGCAACGTCGGCGGGGTCGCGCTCTGGGGCGACCAGGTGGAGCGGGATAGGTTCGAGCCATGGGATCTCCGGGATGTGCAGATTGGACTCGATTGGCTCGCACGAAGGCCCGAGGTCCATCGGCCTCGCCCGGCGCTCCTTGCCTTTGAGCATGTCGAGGCAGACGTTGGTCGCTATGCGATACAGCCACGAGCGCATCGCGGCGCGGCCCTCGAAGCGATCGCGACTCCGCCACGCGCGCACGAACGCGTCCTGCACGGCGTCTTCCGCATCGAAGGGCGAGCCGAGCATGCGATAGCAATACGCGGTCAGCTCGGCACGGTAGGTGTCGAGCTCGCCGAACGCGTGGGCACCCGAAAGAGTCGCCTGCGCCATTCAGCCGATTGTAGAGAGGTTCGTCAGGCGGTTTCTGTCAGGTCGTCGAGGTGCTCGTCGAGCCACGCCTGGCCGCATTGGACGGCGGTCTCGATCGTCCTATGTTCGTGCGAGCAGCCCCACTTGCGCTCGCGAAACCGGTCGTTGTCCTCGTACGCCTCAGCTCGATAGATCAGCGCGGAGAGCCCACCCCGGCCCGGTGAGCCATGTGAGGCCATGACCCGGATCTTCAAGGCCACGCCCGAAACCTAGAACCCCGCCGCTTGCCCTGTCATCGTGCATTTGTGGTACGCGGCGAACAAGTGCTCGCTAGGTGATATTGCTTCCCAGCTCCGCAGGTGGATCGGGAGCGAGCAAACGAAGCGTGCCATCGGCCTCGGTCGCGGCGAGCACGAGCACGTCGGAGTTGACACCGGCCACGCGGCGCGGCGGCAGGTTGAATACGCAAACGACCTGCCGATCCGTCAACTGCACGCGCGCGTGTAATCGGTCTTCGCGGCCGCGACGGACTGGCCGTGTGCCCAGCACTCCGAAGTCGATGGTGAGGCGAAATGACGGCTTGCGCGCTTGGAGCAGGTCTCTCACGTCGACGATCTTGCCGACACGTATGTCGAGCTTCTGGAAGTCCTCGATGGTCGCGGTCATGAACG
This sequence comes from Chloroflexota bacterium, assembly GCA_005883575.1. GTDB lineage: Bacteria > Chloroflexota > Dormibacteria > Dormibacterales > Dormibacteraceae > 40CM-4-65-16. The sequence goes on from VBFH01000069.1 coordinate 4,300, forward strand.
CGAGCCTACCCTGGGTGTGATCGCGTCCGCGTCAGTGAAGTAGCGCTGGAGCGTCGGCCCGATCCATCTCGCCAACCTGTCCGCGCGCGCCGAGGCCAGGGGTTCGACCTTCACCACATAACGCAGCATCGCGAGACCGACGAGTTGGCTGGCCGCGAGGCTTGCGCGCGTTTGCGGATGATCGAGCTCGAGAGCTTGCGCGAGGCGAGTCAGGATCTCTCGACTCACGAAGTCGCGCATCAGCGCGGCCGCGTTCTCGCTCGCCACCACCGAGCGCACAAGCGCATGCGCACGCGCGCCCGCTGGCGAATCCCACAGGTCGATGAAGAAGCGCGCGAGGCGGATGCCGAGGCCGGCGAGGCCCGGCTCGAGCAGTCCGGGGATAGCCTGCGCCGGGTCGAACGGAAAATCCAGCGCCATCCTGAACAGCCCGTCTTTGGTTTCGAAGTAGTGCAGAACGAGCTTTGGATCGACCCGCGCGGACGCCGCGATGCCCCTGATCGTCGCGCCCTCGTAGCCGTGCCCGGCGAACTGGGAGCGGGCAGCGGCGAGGATCTTCTCGCGAGTCCCGCCGGCGCCAGGCCTTCTACCGGTTCGGGGCATGAGCGGCCACGTCGCCCCGGATGCGATCGCCGGCAGGGGCTGCGGACCTGCGCGCGACCATCTCGCCGACGGCGAGGAGCGCCAGGCCACCGGCGAGCCAGAGCCCAAGCACGGCCAGGGGTATGCCGAGCCCCGCGTTGTCGAAGTAAAGGACGCCCCGAATGGCGCTGTACAGCTGTCCCGCCGGCATCGCCGGCGCCAGCCACCGGTACGCGTCGGGGAGGAGCTGGCTGCCGATCGGGCCTCCGGAGCAGACCAGGTCGAGAAGCACGGCCACCAGCGCCGCCAGAGCGATTCCTGGCCGGCCGAGCAGGCGGGCTGCACCCGCGACCACGGCCCCGATCGCGGCGGAGCCCAACCCGACGAGGGCGGTCGCCGTCCAGAATCCGGATCCGTAGTCGCCCGCGATCCATGTCGCAACGCCCATCGCGATCGGAGCCGCGGCCAGAGCGTAGGCAACGACGACGAGGCTGCGGCCGCTGAAACCAGGCCCTCTTCGCAGACCCAGGAGGGCCTGGGCGATGAGTGTGGAGACGAGAATGGCCAGGACTACGAAGAAGAGGATCAGCCCGTGTGGGTCGCCGGCGGTGAATGGATGGACGGTCTCGATCGGTAGCGCCTGACCCTGGGCTTGAAAGACTTTGGTGAATGCGCCCGTGATCACGCCGGTCGCGCCATCACCGGCAGCGCCCGCCACGATGAGGCGCGGACCACCAGGACGGATTACGAGCGCCACGTCGACGGAGCGAGAGTCGATCGCGGCGCGCGCGTCCGCCTCGCTGGCGTAGGTCGTGAACTGGAAGGCGCCCGGCGCATTGGCTGCAAAGGCGTCAGCGATCGGCTGGGTTGCTGCCGGCGGCCCGGCCAGCCCTACCGAAATGTCGTGCGGCTGAGGGCTTTTGATCGCGGGCGCGATCAGGCCGATCAACGTGATCAGCGCCAGCAGGCCGGCCAGAACCGGCTGCAAGTATGTCTCGATCTGATTTCGGACTGCAGGCCTATCGCTCATGGCGCCACCCTCCAACAATTCATCCTGCGTAGAATTCTACATCTGATGAATTACCGCGGTCAAGTCAGAAGTGAGAGGACGAGCAAAGCCTCGCCGACGTGGTAGGGAACGATGTTCACGATCCTGCCGTACCGGATCGGTTTCACAAACCGGTTCCACGCCAGGATCGCGTCCGAGTAAAAGAACAGCAGCGCACCCGCCAAGGCGACCACCGACCCCGTGGCCCCGGCGCTGGCGACCATGACGACAAAGACCGCCACGTAAGCCAAGACCGGCGACACCAGCGAAGGTCGCGCCTTTTTCAAGGCGCGGTAGATCGGGGGCAGGAAGATGGCCGCGGAAACGAGCGCGATAACGAGCGCCACCGCGAGCAGGGCGAGGTGCAGGTCGCGCGCACGAAAGCCCGCGATGTAAACGAGATGCTCGACTAGGGCTGCGACCAATCCCGCCAGGAACATGTCCCGCGGCATCATGAGGAAGAGGTCGCTGAGCAGACCAAACGCGAGCGCCGCGAGGAAGAAGTCGCGCTGCACGGCGCTCGCTGGGTGCATCGCGACGGCGACGGCGATCAAGCCGACCATGACTCCCGGCTTGGCCGCATACTCCAGCGCTCTTTGCGAGGTCAAGACCGCTGTCCAGTCCGCGACGGCAAGGCCGGCCGTCGCGGCCAGCAGGACCGCGGCTGTTGTCGTCAGGAGGTCTTGACCGGCTCGAACTCGAGGATGACGATCCCGGAAGCGAACCGCTTGGTGTCCGTCAGACGAAGCTCTCGCCGCCCGGGCTCGTTGTCGAAGAGGCGCCTGCCCTCCCCGACCACGACCGGGTGGACCATGAATCGGTAGAGGTCGATCATGTTCTCGCGCATCAACGCGTTGAACAGCATGCCGCTGCCGGCGAGGAGAAGGTCCTTACCCGGTTGCAGTTTCAGCCTGCGGACCTCCTCGACGACATCGCCCTTGACCGCTTTCGAACCCGCCCACTTCAGCTTGTCGAGGGTCGACGTGACCACGTACTTCGGCATCGTGTTCATCTTCTCGCCGAATTCACCAGTGCCCTCCATCGTCGGCCACGCGGCCGCGAAGCCTTCGTAGGTGCGCCGTCCCAGCAGCTGCGCGTCGCTCGCGCGCAGCTCATCGAACTTGAACTGGCCGGCCTCCTCATTGAACCACGGTCCCGACCAGTGGCCGGGCTCCTCGAAAACTCCGTCCAGCGACACGTACTCCGTGGCGACAAGCCTCATGCTCAGCCCTCCTGAAAAAACCTACGCACGCTGGTTTAGACGATCGCGCATGGCGCGAATCATCGGTCAGCCGCCAAGCGCGCGGAGGAGGTCCTTCAGCTGCGCCGTCTGCCACGCCTGGAACGTGGCGTTCGCCGGAACCATCGTCTCGGTGATCTTGACCACGGGGATCGACTTCGCCGTCGCCTTGTCGACCACGCTCTGCACCTCCGGGGTCGAGTTCTGAGAGTTGAAGATGAAGACTTTGATCTGCCGGGTCGCGATCTGGTTTTCAACCTGCGCCTTGTCGGCGGCGCTCGGATCGGTGCCTTCGCTGATCGCGTTCAGGTAGCCGGGAGGCGTGATCAGGTCGAGGCCGGTGGATTCCGCGTCGTAGGCAAAGATGCTCTCGGTCGCGCCCACCTTCGTGCCCGCGTACTTCTGCCGGATGACGCCGATCGTGTCGTTGTAGTCCTTGAGACCAACGCTCTTGTACTGCGCCGCCTGCTGCTTGAAGTACGACGCGTCCGCGGGGTCGAGCTGTCTGAGGTCGGAGGCGATCCGGTCGACAACCTGGTCGACATAGGACGCCGAGTACCAGAGGTGCGGGTTGTCCCCGTCCTTTTTGCCGACGAGCTCGCCCACGGTCAGGACGCTGCGGCCGGTGACCGGGTTGGCTGCGATCAGCTTCGATGCCCATGCGTCGTAGCCCACGCCGTTGACGATCACGTAGCGCGCCTGGGCGAGGAGCCGCGCGTCGCTTGGCGTCGCGTCGTAGTCGTGGGGATCGGTGTCGGGATTGACGATGATGCTCGTTACCCGCGCGTGCTCGCCCCCGACCTGGGCGGCGACGCTGCCCCAGAAGTTCTCCGCCGCGACGACCTGCACCTTGCCGGAGTCAACGGGCGTAGGAGCCGAGCTCAGCCCACATCCGGTGAGGGCCAACGCCGCCGGCAGAAGCACCGGGATGCGCCGCCAGAACCGCGAGACGAGGTAGGCCGCGAATGCAAGGGCGGTGATGAAAAAGCTCGCCGGGTACGAGATGTAGAAGGAAAGGACGATCCCCACCCAGACCACGGCGACCGCAATCAGTGCTGACAGGGTCATTGCCACCCAGGGACGGGCGGAGATGTTTTGCGCAATCGCGGCCGGCGTCACCATAAGGGCGAAGATCAGCAGCGCCCCCACCGCCTGCACTGACTCGGCCACCGTCACCGCGACCAGGACAAGAAAGAGTGCTGTCAATCCGCGGGCGTGGACGCCACGCGTGACGGCAACGTCAGGATCGATGCTGAGAAACAGCAGCGGTCGGGCGACGACCAGGAGGGCGACGCACGTCGCGATCCCGGTGACCGAGCCGATGATCACCTGCGCCGACTGTAGGCCCAGGATGGAGCCGAACAGCACGGTGACCCCCACCGTGCCGGAGGCCGCGCTGCGTGACGCGGTGTAGAGGCTCAGGAACAACACGCCGACGCCCAGCACCCATGCGAAGACCGTTCCGATCGCGACGTCGCGACCACGCCCTCGACCGCCAAGGGTGCCGATCGCAAGCGCGACCGCGATGCAGCTGCTGAACACGCCGACCAGCAGGTTCAAGCCAACGAGCAGCCCGCCAAGGCTGCCGGTGAAGGCGACATGTCCCAGCGCGTCGGTCGTGAACACCTGGTTGCGCAGGACCACGAAGTAGCCAACGAGACCAGCGGCCAGGGCGATGCAGCCCCCGGCGACAAACGCACTGCGCATGAACTCCAGCGCGAGCAGGTGCTGCAGGCCGGTCATGCGTACACCGCCCGCGTGCGCACCGGCAGCGTTTTCGGCGCGCGGATCACCACGTACGCGCCGAACGCCAGCGACGTGACGAAGAACCCAACCGGAAAGTCACTGAAGTACGCGAGCGCCAGGCCAACCCACGTGAACGCGAGCGCCAAGACAATGCTCAAGACGAATCCGAGGCCAGGCCGCGCGGTGAGCTGGAGAGCTGAGGCTCCGGGCGCGACCAGGAGCGCGAAGATCAGCAGCGTCCCGACGATCTGGACCGTGATCGCCACCGCGAGCGCGAGGATGACAAGAAAACCGATCGACACCAACCGCACGGGCACACCACGTGCGGCCGCTACGTCGGGGTCGACCGAGGCGAAAACCAGCGGACGTCCCATCCACACGAGGACGGCGAGACCCGCTGCCGCGATGGCGAAGGTGAGCAGCACGTCGCGATCGGCGATGCCGAGGATGGACCCGAAAAGAAAGGCATAGATCCCCTGCGCGCTTCCGGCGTAGAGCCGGAAGAACAGCAGACCCAATCCAAGCGAGAAGGCGAGGATGGAGCCGACGGCCGCCGACTCTGCGCGGTTACCCGCCTCCACGTCGCGGCCGAGCCAACCGATCCCGACAGCGGCCGCGACGCAGAACGTGATCAGTCCAAGGACGGGAGAGACGTGCAGGAGCACACCGGCGGCGGCGCCTGGAAAGCCGACCTGCGACAGCATATGTGCCACAAAGCTCTGGCCGCGCAGGACGACGAAATAGCCTGTGGCGCCGGCGAGCAGGGCCACCAGCGTGCCGGCGAGAAACGCGTTCTGCATGAAATGGAACTGGAGCAAGAGCTGGATGTCGGCCACGACGTCCCAAGAGGGACCCTGCCCGACCATCAGTGATCGATCGCGTGGTGGCTGACCGGCTCGTACTGGCCGACCACGACCAGCCGACCGTCGCCGGTGTGCAGCACCTCGACCGGTGCACCGTACAGCCTGGTCAGGGTCTCGGTGCGGATGACGTCGCGAGGCTGCCCGGACAGAACGTGGCCGCCCGCCACGTAGACCACGCGGTCGATGAAGGGAAGGATGGGGTTGACGTCGTGGGCGACGAGCAGCACCGTGACGCCCTGCCTTTCGCAGATCCCGCGGATGAGCTCTGAGATCGCCTGCTGGTTGCTGAGGTCGAGGCTCTCGAGCGGCTCGTCGAGCATCAGCATCCGGGCCCCGCTCACGAGCGCCTGCGCGATCAGGACGCGCTGCTGCTCGCCTCCGGACAGCTCGCCGATCGCCCGGTCCTGATAGCCGGTCGCCCCGACCAACTCGATCATCTGTGCCACGCGCCGCCTTTTCGCCGCAGACGGGAGCGGCACGCCCCACCTGCCGCCATCGAGACCGAGGCGGACGAGGTCGGTGGCGCGGATCCTCAGATCGGGGTCAAACCGGCGCCGCTGCGGCAGGTAGCCAACATCGTCGTTGCCCCGACGGACGGGATGGCCGAAGACAAGGACGCTGCCGTGGCTGAGCGGAACCAGGCCGAGCAGCGCTTTGAGGAGCGTCGACTTGCCCGCCCCGTTGGGCCCGAGAATGGCCACGAACTCGCCCTGCTCGACCTCCAGATCGACGTCGCTCCACACCAGACCGCCGCCGATCCGTACGGCGGCACGATCGAGCTTCAGCGCCGACGGCATGCGCAAGAGTATTGCACAAATAACTTGCGCAACACGAATGCATTAAGCTGGTGGCCGGATGCCCCGGCCGAGCCCAGTCACCGACGAAGTCCGCCGCCTGCTGGAGACGCATCAGCGGCACGCCTGGTCGATCGACGAGCTCCTGGCGTCGGTCCGGTCTTCCCTGGGCTCCGCCGACTACTCGTCGGTCTTCCGCGCGCTCAGCGTCTTCGAGCGGGAAGGAATGCTCGACCGGATCGACCTGGGCGACGGCCGCGCGCGCTTCGAGATCCGGGAGGACCACCATGAGCACATCCGCTGCGAGCGATGCGGGCGGGTCGAGGAGGTTCCGGTCTGCGTGCTGGACGACGCGTCGGCGCAGGTGCACAGCCTGACGGGCTTCAAGGTCACGAGCCACCGTGTCGTCTTCGGCGGCCTGTGCCGCGAATGCACCGGGGCTAAGTCTTAACAGTCGCCTGCCAGTCGACGACCGCTGCCTCGAGCGGTTCTTTGATTCCTTTCAGGGCGTACCCGCGCATTCCAACGGCCGGCCGACGCGCCGCCTCGAGGACCTCACGCGAGACCAGAATGGTGTCAGGCTGCGCCGCGGCACAGAGGCGGGCCGCGCGATGCACCGACGCGCCGCGCACCGACGATTCGGAACCACTGACCTCGCCGGCGTGGATTCCGATCCGGACCTGCGGCGCGTAGCCGTGGAGACGCCGATGCGAGACGAGGCGGCGCTGAATGGTTACCGCGCAATCGATGGCGTCGGCCGCTGATTCGAAGACAACGAAGAAGCCATCGCCCGCATGGTCGACCTCACGGCCCTTGTTTTCCCTGAACAGCGCCCGCATCTCGTTGTCGAGCCATGAGCTGAGGTTCCGCCAGGCGTCGTCCCCGATTGCCTCGACCAGGCTCGTCGAACCCGCCAGGTCGGTGAACATGAGCGCTTTGCGCGAGCTTTGCGGCCGCGTCTCGCTCATCACCGCGGCGCGGAACTCCTCCCGGGTACGCACCTCGAGCTTGTCGTACACGTGGCGTAGGTGATACTCGACCGTCTTTGGGCTCAGGTAAAGCCTCGCCGCCGCCTCGCGGGTCGTCGCCCCTTCCGCCAGCGTGAGCGCAACCTGGAGCTCCTGCGGGGTGAGCTGCCGGCGATAGCGATCGTCGCGCACCCGCGCCGTCTCGCCGCTCGAACGGCATGTACACGCTCATCCGGGGGAAAAAGGAATCAAAAGATTGCGACGAACGGTTCGCCTGGCCGATCCCCGATCCGAATCTCCGATGGAGACGCGCATGCGGTTGGAGCTGATCACAGCGAGGCTTCCACGGCCCTCAGTTCAGGCTGCACTTCGCGACGCAACCGGTAATTTCATCGGGCGCTCGGATCTCTACCACCCGGATCGCAGGTTGGTCATCGAGTACGACGGGGAGAACCACAAAGATCGGCTCGTTGCTGACCTCCGCCGGCAGAATGCCCTCGTCAACGCCGGGTACCACCTCCTCCGCTTCACCGCTGCCGACCTTCGAACGCCAGGATCAGTAGTCACTCAGGTGCGGCGTGCGCGCTCAGTCTTGGCGAGGTACCCAGTTAGTCCGGACGAAGCGGCCTGAAGCCCGAGGCAAAACTCGGATAGTCCGGACTATCCGGGGCTCCGCCTTCTACTGGACCGCGCGCCGGGTCGTCTAGCTCGTCCAGACTGGTTTGCGCTTCTCCACGAACGCGGCCATGCCTTCGCGCCCGTCCGGTGCGACCGCGTTACACGAGATCGCCTCGGCCATCATTGTGTAGGCGTCCGCCTGCGTCGACTCGATCTGCTTGTAGAAGCCTTCCTTGCCGATCTGCACGGCGTAGCGGCTGAGCTGCGACAGCTCTGTCACAAGTGCGCTGACTTCCTCGTCGAGCCGCTCGCGAGGAACCGCCCGGTTGATCAGCCCCCATCGCTCCGCGGTCGCTGCGTCGATGAAGCGCCCGGTCAGCAGCATCTCGAGCGCGTGCTTGCGGCTGACGTTCCGGCCGACAGCAACACCTGGCGTGGAGCAGAACAATCCGTACTTGACGCCGGAGGTGGCAAAGCGGCAATCGTCGCTCGCGATCGCGAGGTCGCATGTTGCAACGAGCTGGCAGCCCGCGGCCGTGGCGATGCCATGCGGCGCTGCGATCACAGGCACGGGCACCGACTGCACCGTGGCCATGAGCGCGTTGCACACGGCGAAGATGGCACGCTCGTCGTCGAGGTTGCCTTGCAGCATCTCCTTCAAGTCGTGGCCGGCGGAAAACGCCCGCCCCGCGCCTTTGAGGACGATGGCGCGAACCTCGGGGCGCGCGGCCTGGCGCTCGAGCTCCGCGGTCAGTTCCTCCATCAGTCCCGTCGAAAGCGCGTTCAGCTGCTCCGGCCTGTTGAGCGTGATGGTCACCGCCGGAGGCGCGTCCTCGACCAACAAGTAATTCAAAGAGACAGCCATCTCACACCTCTACTGCAGGGGATACGGACTCTGCCACCAGTATGGGAAGTCTTCGACCTGAATGGCGACCACCCACTTCACCCACCAGAAACCTCGCCGGTCAGGCGCCACCAGCCGCGCGGGGAATCCATGGCCCGCGTCGAGCGTCTGGCCGCCGAAACGGGTGGCGAGAAGCAACTTGCCGGCTTCGCCGATTGGAAATCGCCTGTCGTACCCGGTGTGTGAGATGACCCGGACCGTCGGGCGACTCGATGTACGAATCATGCGATCGAGCCGGACTCCCGACCACTCCTGCGTCGAGTAGAAACCACCAGTGCAGTCGAGAGTGCACGTGACCCGGTCGTCGAACGCCAGGAGCTCGTCGTAAGAGATCTCGCGCTCGCCCACGTGCAGCTTCCAGGCATTCGCGTCGACCTCGGGGATCGCGTCGAACATCCACGAGCTCACAGGCATGGAGGCCGGGTCGAACGAACCTGCTTCGTAGCTTCCAGTAAAGCGCCGTTCGCGGCCGGGCAGGCCGGCAGCCCGGACGACGAGCTCGCTCGAGCCGTAGGCCGCCGCGGCGCCGCCGACCACCAGCACACCGCGCAGAATCGCTCGGCGCGAGAGATCGGTCGGGCGCAGTCGGATCCGGCGCGCCACTACGTGCCAGATCGCGAGTGGCACCGCCACCAGGGCGGCCCCGACGTGGACTTCCATCGCGCTGAGCGGTCCCGCGTAGACGAAAATTCCGGTCGAGTGCGCGAACCCCGCCGCCAGTGAAACCAGGACTAGCGCACTGAAGACCATCGAAAGCCAGCGTCGCGGGCGCGGTCGGCCAACTCCGCGTCGGGCGATCATCGACTTCCAGGGCAGGAGAAGGATGATGGCGACGCCGCCGGTGGCGTGAAGCATGAGCGACCAGCGGGACGGCCCGCTGCCGAAGGCAAATGCGACCCAACCAGTCACGAAGGCGATGGCCATCAGGCCGAGGAGTGCGAGATTGGTTCGGGCCCCGAGGCGGATCGCCGGTGCCATCGACCCAGACTAGCTTTTCGGCCGCGTCTTGACCCGTCCGACCGCGGTGAGCATCGCGTCGCGGAATCGGTCCTGATCCGCGGCGGGTAGACGCCGGAAAGCCTCGGGCGGCTCGAAGAGGCGCCGGACGAGCGTCTGCCTGACCTGGCGGCCCTTCCGGGTGACGGTCAGGATGTTGATCCGCCGGTCGGTCGGCTGGGGGCGGCGGATGACCAGCCCGTTTTCCTCCAGGCGATCGGTCGGATCGACCACTGTCGAAGGATTGCAGCGGAGGCGGGCCGCGAGCTCCTTCTGGGAGATCGCGTGCTCGGGATCGAGCTGGACCAGGACCCACGCCGAGACCGGCGAAAGCCCGGCCGCCGCCGCCGCCTCGTTGATCCGCTCTTCCCAACCGGCAAACGCCTCGATCAAGAGCGCCCACAGCTCCTGGGCGCTGGACCGGTAGCGAAGGCCGGGGACGAACTGGTCTGCCATCGCCGGGAGTTTAGCCCGATTGGTTCGTGGTGAAATAAATGGGAGCTCCATTCAGTTACTCAACAATTGATGGCTGAGGTAACCGAATTACAAGCCCGCCGGAGGTAAATCACATGGGAACCTGGAAGTTCGATCCTTTTCATACACAGGTCGAGTTCTCGGCCAAGCACCTCGGCATGATGACCGTGCGCGGGCACTTCAACGAGGTGACGGCGACCGGCGAGATCCACCCCGACGACCCAACGCGCACCAAAGTCGAGGCGACGATCAACACCGCGAGCATTCGCACGCACAACGAGCAGCGCGACAAGGACCTGAGGTCGTCCAACTTCCTCGAGATCGACAAGTTCCCGACGATGACCTTCAAGAGCACGAAGATCGAGCACGTCGGTAGCGATCGCTACAAGGTCACCGGCGACCTCACGATCAAGGGCACTACCAAGCCGGTCACGCTGAACGTCGTGAAGTACGGCGAGTTCAACGACCCGATGATGGGTCACCGCATTGGCTACGCGGCTGAGACCAGGATCAACCGCAAGGAGTTCGGCATGAACTTCGACGCGATGCTTGACGGCAAGTTCGTGGTCAGCAACGAGGTCAACATCAACATCGAGGGCGAGATCGTCGAGGCGGCCGAGTCCGAGTCCGAGGTCAAACGAGAGGCAGGGGCGTCCAAGAAGTCCTGAGCGGGTCAACGCCGCGGGTGGGTCGCTTTCTAGGGCTCGCGCACCACGCCTTGCGGCTGCGCCGACTCAACCCCCACGAGTAGCAGCCAGGCGCCGGTGACCATGAACAGGAACGACGCCATCATGCCGACGCCAACGACGTAGAGTCCCCACGCGGCGCCCGCAAAGAGAAGTAGCGCCCCGAGCTGCTCCGTGACCAGACACACAAAGCTGCCGACTGCGCGCAGCAGCACGCTCATGTCAGCGGCTCGGAACGCGTCACGAGTGCTCCGGTAGAGGACCACCTCGACCACGATCAGCACTGCGAAGAGCTCGATTGCGACGGCCTGTCGCGGTTGGTTGCCCATCAGAACCAGGCCGCAGCGAATGAAAACTGCGGTCAGGCCGGTCAGGATGGTCCTGGCTCTGTGCCGGTGCACAGGGTGATGGACTATGTCCTCCAGGTGCAGCGTCATCGCCACAAAGACGAGCCCTGTCAGGGCGGCCGCGCCCGCGCCCACCATGACGAAGTAGTCGTGCCAGAGGGAAAGGTCGTACATGCCGGCGTCTAGTCCGCCGCCCTCGAGACCGGCTCGGTGACCCTGGTCTTGCGGTACGCGCCGGGAGTGACCCCGAACTGCCTGCGGAAGGCCTTGGAGACCGAGACCTCGGAGTCATAACCCGTCAGACGCGCGATCTCCCGGATGCCGGCATTGCTGTGCCGCAAGTACTCCGCCGCCCTGGCCATTCGGTAGCGGGTCAGGTGCTGCATCGGGGTCTCTCCCATCACCGCTCGGAACCGCTCGGCGAAGGCCGAGCGCGACATCGACACCGAGGCGGCGATCTCAGGCACCCTCCATTGATGGTCGGGGTGATCCCGCATCATTCGGAGGGCTCGCGCGATCTGTGGATCGGTGAACGCCGCGGCCTTGTCCAGCGACGAGTCGATGTCGACCAGGCACTGACGCAGGGCCTGAGAGATGAGAGCGTCGGTCAGCCGCGTCACCACAGCCTGCGACCCGGGCCCGCTGGATGCCATCTCCGTCGCGATCATCCGGATCAGACCGACCAGCCACTCCGGAGCGAGGCCTTCGCTGCCGCGAAGGTGGACGACAGTCGGTAGCGCGTTCAGGAGCAACCTACCGGCCATGGGATCGATCGCAAACCCACCACACAGCAACTCGCTCCGACGACCCCCGCCACCGAGCGCCAGCCGGCCATCCAGCAGACTCGCGTCGGCGAGGACGCGGTCGAGCCACGGCAGCGACGAGGTCTTCGGCGAGTCGCGGACCACATGGCCCTCGCCGCGCGGAAGGATGGCGAGGTCGCCGGCCGAAAGGCGGATTGGCTCCGGCTGTCCGTCGACCTCGAGCCACCCGCCTCCCGCGGTGAGGATGTGGAAGGCCGGCACCGGGCGAGCCGGAACCTTGAACCCCCACGGGGAGGTCATGAAGAAGCAGTAGACCGTGCTGTTGACGGTCAGCCGGAGGAGCAGCTCGCTGAGCCCGTCCGGATCCGGAAACTCACCCAGTCGCCGCATCACATCTGATCGTGCGCGGGCACCTTGCGGCCGACCATCCAGAGGAAGAACCACGTCCCCGAGTCGCCCATGTAAGCGAACTCCTTGTGCAGCGCCTCCTTGGTGGAGTTGAAGTCGCCCAGGGAGTCGAGGTAGCGCCGGAATCCCTTGTACTCCACGTCGAGCTCGAGCATGCGGCCGGCGTTGGAGGAGATGGCTTCGAGCTTCTTGCGGTTGCGGATAACCCGCGAGTCGCCCATCAGCCCTTCGATGTCCTTCGACGTCAGCCTGGACACGCGCTTGGGATCGAAGCCTCCAAACGCCTCGCGGATGCCCGGCCATTTCGCCTCGACGACGCGCCAGCTGATCCCGGTCTGGAACATGACCCGGGCCATGGCGTCGAGGTAACCGGAGAGCTCTCTCGGCGGTGACGGCTGCCTGTGCTCGTGCAAGGTGAGGTGATCTTAGGCGCCGATTCGCGCCTGCGCAGTTAGCCGATTCGCCGCGGCATTTTGCCAGGACGCCATGCAAGCGCGGCAGCTAAGGATTGTGGCGCCGGAGACCTGTTGGTTGCAGCGCGTCGCGGCTAGCTTCGGGTCCATGGCACAAATGAGCGCAAAAGAGGTCGTCGACCGTTACAACCATGCCCTCGGGGCGAAAGATTTCGCCGCCGCTCGCGGCTACCTCGCGGACGATCTCCGCTTCCAGGGCCCCATCGACCATTTCGAAAAAGCCGACGACTACGTGACCGCGATCGCTCGGCTTTACGGCATGGCCAGGGGCGTGGACCACCAGGCGACGATCGCCGAAGGTGCCGAGGTGGCCGTCTTCTACATCCTCGACACGCCGGTCGCGAAAGCTCCGGTGGCCGAGTGGTACACCGTCGGCGGCGGCAAGATTACAAGCCTGCGCGCGTACTTCGATGCGAGGCCTTTCGTGCCCCCTTCTCACTGAGCTCTGTTACATCGGTAGCGTTCCGATGACCGTCACCATGCGACCGTGCTTCAAGAGCCGGCACCCCCGCGCAAGCGTGGTGGCGGCCTCCAACGACTCCGCCTGCACCATCGTGTAGCCGGTCGCATTGGGACCGATGGCCTCACCGACTCCGTCGGCTGAGACGTCTTCGCTCCGACAACGGAGCCCCGGGATCGACGAGGCCGGAGCCGAGCGAGCGGTACCACGCTCCCATCTCGGCCATGCCGGCGGAGCTGGTGGCGAGAAAGGCCGCGATCCGGTCCGCGTTCCGCACACGCGGGGAAGCTCCAGCCAACGTCCCAGCAGGCCCACCACGACATCCTCGGCAGCGCCCGGAGCTTCATCAATCGACTGCGGACCCACAGACGTGGTTTCTCATCGAGCGCTTCGCAACCGAGGCGTCGTTCGCCCGGCACATGGCGAGCGACTACTTCGCCCGCTTTCAGGCAAGAGCAGCAAGCGCTGCTGGCCGAACCGGTGATTGCGCTTTTCCTCGAGGGCGGCGGTTAACGGAGCACTCACGTTTCGGGGGACTCCAGTGCGCTGCGCTGGTCGAGGTAGTAGAGCACGCCCATCGCCGGGCCGATCACAAGCAGCACAACAGCCGCCACAACCAGGAGCAAGACCTGCGTCGAAAAGGGCGCGACGGCCTGAGCGATCGTGAGCTGTCCGGGCACGAGATACGGCGACTGCGCGAAGGCCCACGCGAAAACCATCGAGCCCACCGCGGCGACGGTGAGGACGCGATACCAGCGGAGGACGCCCCGCCAGAGAAGGAACCCCACCACCGGAGTCAGAACCATCGTGACCAGCGCGAAGGGAAAGCCCTTGCCGGCCAGCATCGGACGGAAGAGGTCCGGGGCTTCGAACCCGATCGTGATCAGAGCGGCGGAGCCGACCGCAATCAACGCCAGGGCCGCGATCACGGCCCTGCGGCGGAAGTATCCGACCAGCTCGATCGCGCCATAACGCCGCGCGTCTCCGACCAGAAAGGACGCGCCGCTGAACGCCGTGGCAGCGAGCGAGACGAGGCCGAACGCGATCGACATGAGGCTGAAGGATTCGAGACGGCCGGATGCGATCGCGCCCAGGCTGGCCGCGAAGAAGAACGGCGTGAGCAGCGAGGAGAGGCCGAAGACGAGGTCCGCGATGCGGTGAGCGCGCGGGGCCTCCGCGATGTGGCGAAACGCGAAAAAGGCGCCCCGCAGGATCAGCCCCACGAGGGCAAGGGCGAACAGAGGATAGAGCCTGGCGAAAACAGTCTGGAACAGCAGCGGAAATCCTGTCCAGCACAACACGATCGCGAGCACCAGCCACACGTTGTTGACTTCCCACACCGGCGCCATCGAATGGTCGATGAGGGCACGTGCCTCACGCCCGCGCCGGCTGCCGCCCGCCAGCAAGTCCCAGATGCCGGCGCCAAAATCCACGCCGCCGGCGGTGCTGTAAGCCGTGATGGCGAGCAGCAGCGTGAACGCGATCAGGTCCGGCATCAGGCTGTGAAGGTTCGCGGGCGTGGCCCGTAAGGCGCACCCACCTCCGGTTCGGAGGGCTGGTTCAGGTCTTCGCGTCTCCAGCGGGCGGATAGCCGGAGCAGCAGGGTCACAAAGAAGTACGCGATCAGCGCGTAGATCACAACCAGCGCCGTGAGCATCGTCCAGACGAAGGACGCGGGCGCCGTCGTGACGGCGTCGGCGACGCGCATCACCCCGAAGACGATCCATGGCTGGCGCCCCACCTCGGTCGTGATCCAGCCGGTCTCGACGGCGATGTAGGCGCCGATTCCGGCGAGAGCGGCGAGGCGATAGAACCAGATCGACTCTGGCGGGCGGCGCCGGCGCCACAGGACCCACAAGTGCCAGACGGCGAGCGCGGCGCCGACGCTGCCGAGCCCGACCATGAGGTCAAAGGCGAGATGCGTGATGTTCGCCTCGACGATGGTCGGTCTGGCGTTGGCGGCGACGCTCGTCAGTCCCGGGACGACGGCATTCGGCGAGTAGCCCACAAGCAGCGAGTCGAGGCTGGGCACCGAGATCCCGAAATGGATGTCGCCGTTGGCGTCGATCAAGCCGCCGATGACTTCTGGGTTGTGATCCCTTGTCGTCCAGGTGATCTCCATGGCCGCGAACTTGGACGGCTGGTCAGCAACGAGTGCCCGGGCCGAGAGGTCGCCGACGACAAGCTGAATCGGGGCGAGGACTGCAGCGACGGTGAAAGGAACGGCGAACGCGAGGCGCTGGTAGTGGTCGCGCCGTCCGCGCAGCCAGGCCACCGCGTAGACCGACGCGACGACAAAGCCCGCCGTCATGTAGATGGCGATCAGAAAGTGCCAGAACTCATAGCCCAGGGCACGGGTGAACAGGGCGGCCATGACGTCGACGTCGACCACCTTTCCCGCTTTCAGGGTCGTGCCGGCCGGGGTGTTCATCCACGAATTCGAGGCGAGCACGCCGAACGCGCCGAGCAAGCCCGCCGGCGGTAGGACCAGCCCAAACAGGAGGTGCGTTCTGGGGCGCAGCCGCTCCCAGCCGTAGAGGTAGATGCCGATGAATATCGCCTCGAGGAAGAATGCCCAAGCCTCGATGGCGAAGCCCAGACCGAACGCGCCGCCGAACTGGCCGAGCATCCGCGGCCACAGGATTCCGAACTCGAAGGAGAGGATGGTGCCAGTCACCGCTCCCACAGCGAACTGGACCGCCATCACCACCGACCAGCGACGCGCGATCTTCAGCGCGACGGGGTCCTTGCTGGCCAGGCCGATGCCTTCCATCAACAGGGTTAGCGAAGGCAGGGCAACGCCGAGCGGGACAAGCAGCACATGCGACGCGAGCGTGAACGCCATCTGGATCCGGCTGGGCAAAAGGGCCGGCTCGCTCGCGAGCCACAACGCCGATGTCATCTCATCGGCGTCGTGGCGTCAAAGAAGTGATGTCTGTGGCCTCAACCGCCGCGGCTGGCGGCCGCAGCGCCTCCCGGAATCAAGCCAAGCTGCATCCCCTGGCCGAGATCGTCTCGGCTCGACCAGTGCTCGATGATCTTGCCGTCGCGGAAACGGTAGATGTGGATCTGCTGGACCTCGAACTTCTTACCGGTCGGCTCGAAACCGATGAAGTTTCCCGTGTGCCGGCCGCTCGAGATGACACGCACCGCCAGCTTGTCGCCCTCCGCGATCTGATCCTTGATGTCGTAATGGAGATCGCTGAAGGAGTCGCGCAGCCACCCGACCGTCATCTTGAGCCCATCTGGTCCAGGCGGCGTGTTGGGGCCGGCCTCGTGGTTGACGAAGTCCAGATGAAAGAGCTCATCCACGACGGCAAAATTTCCTTTGGCGAACACCTCGTCCAGCGCCCGCCTCGCGACCTGTTTGTTCCGTTCCTGCTCAGTCATGACAGCCTCCAAACACCGAGAACTGAGCCGCCCCTGTGATCGCCCCGTGCCTAAGGCTCAGGATAAGGTGCGTTCGAGGTTCGCGTTCAGGCCTGACCCGCTTGGGTCCGGCGCGACGGAAGCACCCGCTCCGAAACCCAGCGGATCGAAAGCAGAAAGCTGAACCATGCGGCCGCTATCAAGATCGCGCCCAGCACATCGGTCGGCCAGTGTGCGCCGGTGTAGACGCGGCCGATGGCGTTCGCGGCGATGACCAGCACGACCAGGATCCAGCCAATGACCCGCGCCCCCCGGGGTAGGAATCGGTAGCCGAAGCACAGCATCAGCACAACCATCACCGTGACGATGAAGATGGTATGGCCGCTGGGATAGCTCGACGCGCCTGGATGCTCCGTGACCTGAAGCACCTGAGCTGTCGTAGGTCGGGGCCGAACGATCAGGTGGCTCAACAGCGCGTACCAACCGGCAGAGAGCGCCGCCCCCGCCGCAACGATCCAGGCTCGGCGGTTGAAGATGAGAACGCCCGCGAAGATGATCACCTCGAGCACAAATCCCTTGGCGTCGCCGATCCAGCTGAAGATCGGAAACGTCAGCGCAGCAGGCCCCCAGTTCGTCGCCTGGACGTCGCGCTCGACGGCGGCGTCCTGAGGTATGAACGGATGGAGCGCGACATAAGCCGACACCGCGGCCGCGGCCAATCCGGTCAACGCCGCCAGCGCCAACAAGGGCCGATTCATGCTCCGGGCGTTACACCATCGGAATGGCGCGGATCGAGCGATACGGTCCAGGCGAAGAGGCTCGCGAGCTTAAACCCGGTGATTTCATGCTCGCCCATCGCCATCACTTCCTCGCCGGCCTGATCAGCTTGGCGCAGAAGCGGCGCTTCCGCGGCCGCGATGCCGTGTTTGCGCACTGGAGTCATTCCGCGGTCGTCGCGAGCGGGGACTCGGTGATCGAGGCCGAGATCAGGGGGATCGTGCGCAGCCCGATCTCGAAGTATCGCGAGGACGAGTACCACCTCGTGCGCCTCGGCGATGAGCTCGACACGGGAGCGCGCGAGCGCGTCGTGGTCTACGCGACCAGGCAGCTCGGACAGGCTTTCGGTTACCTGGACATGATCGGTGCCTCGCTCTACCTGCTCTTCGGCCGGCCAGTGCGCTGGGCGCGGCGCCACCACGAGATCTGCTCGAGCCTGGTTGTGCGGGCTCTCCAGGAGGGCGGACTGCTGAATGAGCTCGACCCGGCGCTCACGCTGCCCGCCGACCTCGCCAAGCGCTTCGACGTCCGCGCCTCGCACTAGGTCGTCGCGCGCCGGCGCCCGCCTCTGAACCACCTCCAAGTCGGCGATGGCAACCAGCGTTCAGGCAGCCAGACCACGAACGCGGACCAGCCCAGGCCGAGGAGAAAGCCGCCGGCGACGTCGCTCGGCCAGTGGTCGCCCGCCCACACGCGGGCGAGACACGCCAGCAGGATAACGAGCGCCGCGGCGACCCACAGGATCCACTGGTTCCGCGGCTTGACGTGAGGCGCGAGCGAGAACGCAACCATGAAGCTCAGCCAGGTGAAGAAGACCGCATGCCCGCTCGGATAGCTGTAACCGGGCGCCGGGGTGAGGATGTGGACCAGATCCGCGCTGGGACGCTGGCGCGCCATCGCCAGCTTGATCAGGTTGTCGAGCAAGCTGGAGACGCTGCCGATCGCCATCAGGTAGCCGGCACGCCTCTCCCAGATGAAAAGCACGATGATGGCCGCCGCGCCGACGGCGACCTGCAGGTAACCGGCAGTGAAGTTGATGACATCGAAGACGTATGTCACCGGTCCCCACGGAAACGACTGCACGAAGACTGCAACCGGGACATCGAACGGCAGCAGTGGCCGGGTCGCGACCAGGTACGTGTCCAGGGCAAAGACGATGGCGACGGCCACAACCAGGGGCCACAACCAGGCGCGGGCGCTTGCTCGCGGATCACCCGCGAGAACTTCGCTGGCCGCCTTCTCGACCGGCTCAGGCTTGCTCATTTGGGCAACAGCATCTTCAGCGCGCTCGCCTCGGCGGCGATAGTCGCCGGTGTGCGCCCCACCAGGAAGTTGTCCGCGTAGACGCGGACGCGCGGCCTGGTCTTCACCTCGAGCTTGCTGAACTTGAACACCTGGCCGGCTCCGTCTTCGGAGTGCTGGAACAGCAGAGCGGACTTGACCGCGCGGCCGACGATGTCAGTCCGGGTTCGACCCGCGTGCACAGAAAACTCCAGGTAGGGATTCATCGGCGTCGCGTTGCCGATCGGCAGCTGGCTGCCGATCGAGGCGGTGTTGCTAAAGACGAGCGACATCGCGGCTCCGCTGCCCTGGATGTCACCGCTCAGCTCGAACTGAAACCTCTTCGCCGCGATCACATCCTTCAGCTTGCCGGCGAGCTTGCCGAACTCCATGTCCTTGGCCGACTCGCCAAGCGCGATCGTCTCGCCGAACAAACCGATCGCGCAGGCCTCGACGAAGACGCGGCCGTTGACCCGTCCCAGGGTGATCGCGCGCTGGTGCCCGTCCTTCGCGATCTCCATCGCCTGATCGATCCCGGTCGGCAAGCCAAGCGCGCGGGCGAGGTTGTTGAACGTTCCAAGCGAGATGACGCCGATGGGATGTTGCGTGTCGGCGAATTTGCGGACGATGAACTCGACGGTGCCGTCGCCCCCCGCGACGACGATGCGGCCGCGCGGAGAGATCAGCGCCTCCAGGTCCTGGTCGGGATCGAAGTCGACGATCAGGTGATCGGCAAATGCCTTCCGTAGCTTGGCTTCGACCTCCTCGGTCATGCCGCCCGCTCCACGGCTGAGGACCAGCAGACGCGTGGCGGTCAATGCGGGCTTCCAAGAAGGCGAACCCATCGTGAGCACGCAAATGAATGCAGGCCGAGGGCGATGAAGCCCGCAGCGACCGCGCCGAGCATGACGCGACCGAACGGTTCGTCGAGGAGAAACATGAATGCACCGCCGAATCCGTGGACGCGTGACGGATCGCGATGCAGGCCGCCCTGGAGGACAAACCAGCCGACCAGCGTGAAGGTCACGCCACGCGAAACCATGCCGAGCCGGCCGAGGGTGTCGACGATCTTCTTTTCGGCCTTGTTCATCTCCATGCGTTTGAGGTCCTTGTTGAAGACGGCTCGATACGCGTCGGCGAACTGTCCCAACCCCACACCGATGGCGACGACGCCGATCGCGATGGTGGCGAGATGACCTGCCGGGTAGGAAAGGATGGTCGCGATCGCCGCCTGGGTCCCGTCGCGCGAGCGGGCCGGGCCGCTGCTGATCAGCAGTCGCAGGGCAAACAACACGATCGAGGAGTACGCGATGCCGCTCCAGACGAACCCGAGGCGCTCAGCGATTCCCACCGCGTCATCACCACGTTTCAGGGGATCGAAGATCGCGCGCACGAATCCCCAGATCGAATAGGCGCCGAGGCCGATCGCTACGGCGAGGAGCATGACCCTGCCCGCCGGCCCACCCGTGAGGATCACCAGGCTGCCGGATTGATCGGTGGCTGTGCCTCCAAGTCCGAGCGCAAGGCCGAGGGCGAACGTGCCCATGGCCGCGTACAGCACGCCGCGGATCACGTAGCCGGCCCGTTCGAGGAACTCCAGCCAGGGGTTGGAGGCGCCCCTCTTGGTTACCGATCTTGCCCGCCTCGCGACGTGATGAGCGCTTGCCATCCGGTTGCGCTAGGGGAACGCTTGGATCAGGGTTGGCACGCAGGACACCAGTACGCCAGCCTCGCCTGCTCTCCCTGCGCACGCACCTGGATTCGAGCCCCGCAGCGGGGGCATGGCCTGCCGCCACGCCCGTGGACGGCGCCTCTTCCATAGCCTGGGAAGCGTCGGCGCGGCCCGCCGTCGAGGTTGGCCCGCATCGCCTGACGTGCCGCCTCGAAAAGCGCAGCCAGCTCCTGGTCGCTGATCTCGGCCGCGCTTTTCCACGGATTGATTCGCCGCATCCACAATGCCTCGCAGCGATACACGTTGCCGATCCCGGCGGTGACACGCTGGTCAAGGAGCAGCTCGCCGATCGGTGTCGGGCCGAGCGAGCGGGCGCGCTCGATCACGTCGGCCACCGCCCAGCCGTCGGAGAGGATGTCCGGACCGAGATGTCCGACCTTGGGCACCTCGTCGCGGATCAGGTCGACGACAGGAGCTGCGAAGCACACGGCGACCACGTCATCGGTCTCGAGCAGCGCCCTCACCTGCCAGGCCGGACGACGCCACCGCTCGCCGCGCTTGTAGACGTGCCAGGCGCCGTTCATGCGCATGTGGGAGTGGATGGCGAGGCCGTTGTCGAAACGGATCACAAGGTGCTTTCCCACCGGCTTGACCTCGGTGACGGTGCATCCGGCGAGGCGCTTCAAACGGTCTGGACGAGCGACCCGGACTTGCTTGCCCTCGAGGCCGTCTCGCAGGGTCTCGGCGGTTCGCCAGATGGTGTCGCCTTCCGGCACGCGACTCTACAGTTGGAGCAAGAAGACTGGCGCTGCCGCGGCGAACATGGCGATGGCCTGCAGAGCAAGGACAAGCATTGCTTGTCTCGGCGCTCTTGGCAGCCACGTGATCGCGAAAAAGGCCATGACTGGAACCTGGCCCGCCATCAGGAGCTGCCAGAGATGCGCAGCCGTGCCTTCGTCCGCTTCGCGCGCCGTGCCGAAAAATGCGATATGCCCGAGAACGATGACGAGCGCCACCAGCGACATCGCCGGCGGGACCAGCGCGCTAGGCCGTCTCAGCGTGGACAAGTTGAGTTGTCATCTCGTCTTCCGACAGATCAACGATCTGTGCCTTGACGATCTCATCGATGCTCTTGCCCCGGTCGCGTTCGAGGACCTTCATCCGCTTGTCGAACTGGGTGCTCGCGTAGTCGAGGTACGTTTCCATGCGCTGCCCGAACGGGCCGTGATCGTCATCGTAGTTTTCCCAGAACTCACTCACCACACCCAACGCGGGGCGGAGCAGCTCGTTCATGCGCTGGTTCATGACCTCCCAACCATCGGGCGATGCGTTGATGAGACGGTCGAGCAGAAAGACGCCGTACCGAATGTGCCGGCTCTCATCCCGCGCAAGCAGGCGGATTCCGTCGAGCAACCCCGGCAGCTTGCCATTGGCCTCGAGCGACTGGCGGAACCCGTGATAGCCGGTCTCGGCGAGAACGCCCTCGATCACCATGTTGTAGGTCACCGACGCCCGGATCTGCGCTTCGACGGATTGATCGGTCTTGAGCGCGTTGAGGGAGGTCGGCAGGTCGACCAGGAAGAGCTGCTTGTAGCTCGGGGTCAGGTAGCGCTCCAGGTCTCCACGTGCAACCGCGACCTCGTCGAGCCAGCGCCGGAAAAACTCGACGTGCTTGGCCTCCTCCCACAGGAATGAGGTGAGGTAGATCTCCTCCTCGAGCCTGCCTTCGCCGGCGATGGCCATGATGAGGGGCAGCAAATCGCTGGTGACGCCTTCCTCGCCGGCCTGGAAGAGGGTCAGAGTGCGGAGGAGGAAGTCTCGCTCGGTGTCATCAAATCCCACCCACTCGGCGCCATCGCGCGAAAAGTCCAGCGCCTGCGGGTCCCAGGTACCGAGCTTTTTTGCTTTCTGGAAGAGGCGCATCGGCACCGATTCCCAGTCCAGGCCGCGACCGGAAATGGTCGCGTACCGATCGCGCACGAAGGCGGCGGTCAAAGTCCGCCCAGTGTAGTCCGGACGCCAGCACGCAGCCCTCGCCTGACTGATCCACGGCCTCGCGGCGATCAAAGGAACAGTCGAGGGCACCCAACAGCACGACCTACGCGTCGGGAAGACGACGACTTCGCTTCAGGCAGGTGAGGTCCTAAGCGGCGCGCCCACCTCGTGTAGGTAGCTCAGGATCTCGCGGTACGAACGGTAGATCGAAGTCTCATGGTAGGGAACGCTGACCTCGGCGCAGTACGCGCGCACGATCGCATGGGCGCGGCGGATATTGCAGCGGGGCATGGTCGGGAAGAGGTGATGCTCGATCTGGTAGTTGAGCGAGCCGTAGAGCAGGTCCGTCAGAGGGTGGGACTTCACATTCCGCGCGGTCAACACCTGGGAGCGGAGGAAATCGAGCTCCTGCCCCGGTTCGATCTGGGGCATGCCCTTGTGGTTGGGGGCGAAGACCGAGGCCAGGTAGAACCCGCCGACGCACTTCTGGACGACGATCACCAACACCGCACGCCAGGGACCCACGATCGCCACCAGCAGCGCGATGTAGGCGATCGCATGCAGACAAAGCAAGCCGACCTCGATCCAGCGAAGCCGGCTGGGTTGGCGGATCAGGAACTTGACGCTCGCGACGTGCATGGCCCACCCGAGCCCGAAGAGCAGCGGGAAAAAGAGGCCTGCCTGGTGGCGCACGATCCAGCGGGCGGGCCCGGTCTTGGCCAGGGCCTGCTCCTCGGAATAGGCGATCACGCCGACGCCGATGTCCGGATCGAGGTCCTGGTGGTTCGGATTGCCGTGGTGGCGGTTGTGCTTGTCCACCCACCAGCCATGACTCATGCCAAGCAGCCCGTTACCGGTCAGCACCCCGATCAGGGTGTTGAGACGCCGGCTGGGAAACATCTGCTTGTGCCCTGAGTCGTGGAGCTGAAAGCCGAGCTGGCCGGAAGCAAAGCCGAGCACGGCGGCAACCAGCGCGGTCGCCCACCAGCTGTGAACGAGCGCCAGCACCCAAAAGCACACTCCGAAGAAGAGTGCGTTCGTGACGAGCATCAGGGCGTAGTAACCGGGGCGCTTTTGCATCAGTCCGGCGGCTTCGACCCGCCGCTTCAGCTCCGCATAGGCCGATGAGATCTGGGCTGGGGGCGCAGGTTTGGAGACGGCAATCGCCGACATCGTGGCTCCTTGGACTCGAACTGGCTTTCTCGCGAGAGGCGCGTTCGAGATGCACCCGTCGCCAGTAACGCCGGAGGGAACGGCGTTGGCCGCATGATACTGCGCCACGGCATTTCTACGGCTTCATTCGTACGATCCGGTACACTGGCCAAGACGCACCGGTTGCGTCGCCCGCTCGGGTCCTCTCTTCCTGTCACAACACAGAGTCCTGTAGCTCACGGCAAATAAGAAGAAAGAGAGAGGCACCCTGGAGCTTCGTTGGAGACATTCGCCGAAGCCGGCGTGAGCGCGCGCGTTCTGGCAGCGCTTACACGGCAAGAAATCAACACCCCTAACCGGGTACAGCTGGAATCGATCCCCGCCCTTCTGGACGGTCGTGACGTGGTCATTCAATCGCCGACTGGAAGCGGCAAAACCTTCGCCTTCCTGATCCCGCTCATCGAGCGGTTTGAGCCTGGCAAGCCCGGCCCACGCGGCCTTGTGGTCGCACCGACGCGTGAGCTGGCGATCCAGGTCCAGAGCGTCTTCGAGTCGCTGGATTCGGGACTGGTGAGCGCCCTGCTCTACGGAGGCGTCGGTTACCACCAGCAGATCCAGACCTTGAGGCGAGGCGTCGATATCGTGATCGGCACGCCCGGGCGCATCCTGGACATGTTCCAGAGGAAGCTCTTCTCGATGAGCCGTGTGGAGTACCTGGTCCTCGACGAAGCGGACCAGATGCTGGACGCCGGCTTTGCCCCTGACGTCGAACGGATCCTTGGCCTGACCTACCAG
Organism: Chloroflexota bacterium; assembly: GCA_005883575.1. Lineage (GTDB taxonomy): Bacteria > Chloroflexota > Dormibacteria > Dormibacterales > Dormibacteraceae > 40CM-4-65-16. Next base: position 28,712 of record VBFH01000069.1, read on the forward strand.
CCGCAGACCGTGCTCGCCTCGGCCACGATGCCGGACTGGGTCTCGCGGATGATCGCCAAGCACCTGCGTGACCCACTGCGGGTCAAAGTCGTCACCGAGGGACCGTCGCTCCTGGAGCACGGCCTGGTCCACACCAACTCCGGACTGAAGCTCCGGGTGCTCAGCGAGATCCTTCATCAAGGTCGAAGCGCTATCGTTTTCGGCCGTACCAAGCACGGTGTGCGCAGGTTGAACCGCGACCTGCAGCGCCTGGGCCACAAATCGGTCGAGCTGCAGGGCAACATGGCCCAGAACGCGCGCGACCATGTGATGGAGTCCTTCCGCAACCAGCGCGCCGACGTGCTGGTGGCAACAAACGTCGCGGCACGGGGCCTGGACCTCAGCCACGTCGGCCTGGTCATCAACTACGAGCTGCCCGACACCGCCGACGCCCTGACCCACCGTATCGGCCGCACGGCGCGCAACGGAAATACCGGGCGCGCTCTCACGTTCATCACCGCCGACGACCACGACAAGTGGGCAAAGCTGCGCCGCCAGGGCGCCCCCGCCCTGCGGCCGGTGGACGCGTCGGCCTATGCGCGCAGCGGGGATTGGCTCTACCTCGAGGAAGTGGCACACGCGGCCGCGCCTCCGGCGCTTGGTCGCGACCGCCGGCGGCCCCGGCCCGGACGCCGCCGGCCTGGGACCCGGGGCTTTATTCGAGCTTGACCTGGGGAGCCAAGGACTAGACTGGAGCCACACCCGACAGGCTGGCGTTTCCTCCCGCGAACCTGCCGATCGCTTAGCCGAGAAGGACATGGGAGGTCCGCCGTGGACGCTAACCGCGTCGCCGCCGCTCTGCTGGTTGATGACGATCCCGACTCGCAGCAGGCCAATCAGCACCGGCTAGAGGGGGATGGCTACATGGTCGCCCTGGCTCGAGACCAGAACGATGGGTTGGCTCGGGCAAAGCAAACGGCACCCAATGTGATCTTCATCCACCTCGTCTCAGGTGAAGCGGGAAGCATGAGCTTCATCCAGGCCCTGCGCTCCGAAGATGCGTGCCGGCACATCCGCGTCGTCGTCCTGCGCAACCAGCCCAGGGCCGATGTGGCCCGGAAGAAGCTCCGAACGGTCCCGCGGGACGGCTGGTAGAGGCGGCCCGCCTGGCACACATAAAGGACGCCCTGGCCACGCTGCGCGATCCGGTCGCAGGAGGCTCGAGCGCGATGCCGCCGCCGGAAAGTTGACGCCCACCGCGTAACGACCGAGCGGGCCGGCCTGAAGTGCGCATCGATCAGCTCGGTGGTGGTGGCCCCGGCTGGATCGCAAAGACGATCAGGGTCGTGAAGGTGAAGCCGTCAGCCTGAAGGCCGTAGCAGCCGGGTGCAATCCCCGGCGTGATCTGGCCATCCCACTCGCGCCATCTTGTGGCCGAGTGCGGCGGGCTGAATTCGACTCCGAGCGCCCCGACGGGCGATGAGTGTGCGTCGGACGTGGACTGCAGCGGCATCCCGCCGGACCCGTCGAGCTGGTGCCCTCGGACGATGAGCGGGCCGTCGTATTCGGGACTGATCAGCAGAAGGGCGGCTTCTCCGGCGAACCACCTGTCCTGCCCTGACAAGAAGACCGGCCACGTGCCATATCCATAGGTCGGGATCTCGTCTTGCTTGGAGGTCGACCCTGACTCGACGGTCTGGGTGGGCGTCACTGGGCACTCGGCGCCGGGGGCCACGGTTGGCAGCTCAAGCTCGCGAGAATACAGGTCTTGCAGCTTAGGTGTCGTCGCAGCCTGCGTTGGCTGCGTTGGGGCCGTATCACACGCCACGGAGCACAGGCCAAATGCAGCGGTCGCGAAAAACCACGCAGGCGTAGCAGCTCGAGCCGGCCAACCGATGCCCATATTGGTCAGATTTTGCACCCCCTCGCCTCAGCGGTTCGGGCTCCAATTCCTGCACGACAGGCATCAAGCTTCCAACCCCTGAATGAACTCGAGGCTCGAAAGCGTATCCCGGCTTGGCATGTACTCCAGCCCGATGGGCCCGGCATAGCCCGCTGCGCGCAGCACCGCCAATTGGTGCGCCCAGTCGACCTTTCCGGTACCTGGCTCATGGCGACCAGGCAGGTCGGCGACGTGCACGTGGCCGACAAGGTGGCCAGAACCGGCCAGGACCTCCGCCGGCTCTTCACCCATCACGATCGAGTGGTACATGTCGTAGAGCAGACGGACCGCAGGCTGATTCACATTCCGGATGACATCCAGGGCTTCTACCGTCGAATCGAGGAAGTAGCCAGGGTGATCTGCAAGGGTGTTGAGCGGCTCGAGCAGGAGCCAGACGTCAGCCTTTGACGCGATCGGTGCCGCCCGGCTCAGAGCTTGCGTGATCGCCTCGAGCTGTCGTCTTCTGTCTGCATTCGGAATGGTGTCGCCTGAAAGCACGATCACGTTGCGTGCGTTGAGTCGAGTCGCCACGCGGGTGGAGCGCTCAACTCCCTCAAGAAACTCGGTGTGAGTCGCCGGGTCGACCAGCCGCCCTGTGGGCTCGGAAACAAAGTCGGTGACAGTGATTCCGGTCTCGCGTAGCGCTCTCTCGACCTCTTCGAGGTCCTTGTCGGTCGTAGTCCAGAATTCCACTTGAGTGAAGCCCGCGGCAGCCGCTGAGCGCACTCGATCCGGAAACGGACGGCCACCATCGGCGAAAAGCCACTCGATGCATGGTGAAAGAATCAGGGTCAGGGCGTTCCAGTCACCGCCTCATTCGCCATACGTCAGGACGCAATGCACGAGTCCTTCGGCACCCTGGTCGACCAGCGCGTAAGCCTCCGGAGCTCGGCTGATCGGAAACTCGTGGGTGAACAGCGGTGCAAGGTCGAGTTGCGTCAGCAGTTGAGTCACCAGCTCCTGGCGCCGGCCGGTATCCCAAAGGGGCCCGAGATCTGGATTCAGCGAGCCGACTTGTGACGAGATGATTCGCGGCCGGTTGTGATGGAACTCTCCGGCGAGATTCAGGCTTTCGAAGGTGCCGCCATACCAGCTCAAAGCAATCACTCGCCCGCCTAAGCCCACCGCCCGAATCGCCTCATTCAAAGCAGGTGGCGCACCCGAAACCTCGATGACGACATCGGCTCCACGGTTCTGGGTAAGCGTTCTGACTTTCTCGGCCACGCCGCCCTCGCCTGGATCGACGACGACGTTTGCTCCCTGTCGTCTGGCCAGCTCTCGACGGAAGGTTATGCGGTCGACGCCAATTACAAGACCGGCCCCGGCCCGGCGCACGAGCTGTGTTACCAGCAGACCGATCACGCCAAGCCCTGACACGACAACGACGTCGCCCAGCGACGGCCGCGCATCCAGCACGCCATTCAGGGCAGTGTTCAGATTGGCGTTCAGCACGCCTAGACGGGGGTCGATGCGATCCGGCAGTGGAACTGCTGTGTTTGCGGTCGTCACCACCAAGCTCTGGTGCGGCGAATAGGTAAAAACCACGTCGCCAATCGACGGTGACGTGACGCCTTCTCCAGTCTCGACGACCCGCCCCACGTTCGCATAACCGTATGTGAGCGGGTAGCTCCAGTCAGGTTTCTCTGAATGCGAGAAGAGTCGGGTCGAGGGATCGAGTCGCAATTGCCACTGAGGGGCGCGCCCGCGGTAGACATTCATCTCCGTGCCTGCGCTGATGCCTGAGAACAACGTCTCGATCTGAACCTCATGCGGTCCTGGGGCAGGCACGGTGACCTGATGAACCTCGACCTGTCGAGGCCCTGTAAGGACCGCCACCTTCGCACTCCCGGCGGGCACCGCCGCCCCTACTCCACCGAGCAAACGCTCAGTAAGTGATTTCGACCGCGGGCTTGCTTTCGCCTCCCAGGCGAGTGCGCGCGGTCTCCCCGCGGCTGGTGGCGGTCACGTGACCTGCCGCCTTGGCCAATCCAAAGCGCGGCATGTTGCCGTAGACCGCTTCGTAGCGGCCTGCTGCGACCAGATAGGTCTCATGCCAGATCCCGACGCTGCCGGTCCGTGCCGCCTTCCGGTTGAAATCGCGCCACGCCGGAAGATGAGGGTCGTCTTGGTTCCGGGCAAAGCGATCCAGGTCGTCAAAGGTTTTCCAGTACTGGACGACCATCGGCGCCCAGTTGGAGAAGGAAAAGAACAGCTCGGCGCCCAGGAATCCTTTCTCCGGGTGCTTATAGAGCTCCCGCAGCATGGGCGCCATTGCAACCGCCACCGACCACCAGTCCGGCACTCTCCATAACCGGTTGATCCGCATGCCGATCAGAAAGACGACGAAGGATCCCTGGATATCTGCGGCATATCGGCCCAAGAAGATATTTGCCATGGGCCGCATCGTAAGCCAGGCCGGGCAAGGACATGAAACTCCAAAGACCCGGGCATCTTTGCGGGTCGTCGGGACTATCGCGGCATTTCCGATCGATTAGTCAAGGGCTCCTCCCCAGTCACTAGTTGTGGCGCATCCATGAGCGGGTGGAGTTTCGAAGCAAGGAGGCGGGAGATGGGGACCGCGACGAGGATCGGCGAGTTCGGCGGCGAGTTGATCTTGCCTGGCGACCAGACATACGACCGGAGCCGGGCAGTGTGGAATGGCATGGTCGACCGGCGCCCGGCCGCCATCCTTCGCTGCGCGTCCCCTGAGGACGTGGTTTCAGGCATGCGTTTCGGCCGTGAAGCCGGCCTCGAGATCGCTGTGAAGTGCGGCGGCCACAGCGTGCTCGGCCTTTCCGTGCCGAACGGCGGAGTCATGATCGACCTGACCCCCATGAGCGCGGTTCGCATCGACCCGGTCCGACGCAAGGCCTGGGTCGGTGGTGGCTCGCTGCTTCGAAACCTGGACGAGGCCGCGCAGGAGCACGGCCTTGCAACGACGGCTGGAAACGTCTCGCACACAGGCGTCGGCGGGCTGACCCTTGGCGGCGGAATGGGGTGGCTTGCGCGACAGTTCGGTCTGTCCTGCGACAACGTCGAGGCGTATACCGTTGTGACTGCCGATCGACGCATCGTGCACGCGTCTGAATCGGAGAACGCCGATCTGTTCTGGGGCCTCCGTGGAGGAGGGGGGAACTTCGGCATTGTTACCGAGTTCGAGTTTCGCCTCCACCCAGTCGGCGGCCGCGCACTCGTGGTGGACCTCGTCTTCGATGCCGCCGAAGCTCGCGACGCGCTTCGCGGCTGGCGCGACCTGTTGCCCGACGCACCCCGGGCGGCAACCCTCACGGCAAGCGCCACGACGGCCGCAGATCTACCATCGACGCCGCCCGGTCTGCGGAACCGACCCATCGTCACCGTCGGCTACGTCTGGGTGGGCGATCTCAATGAAGGGCTCCGCTTTCTCTCGACGATTCGCGAGCTCGGCAGGCCCGCAACCGAGCGCGTCCAGGAGATGTCATACGTCGGGCTCCAGTGCATGAGCGACGACCCGAACGGCCATGGCCGCCGCCGCTATTCCAAAGGTCACTACCTGACCGAGCTCAGCGACGCCGCGATCGACGCCTTCCTGGCGCGCGGCCTACCGGCGAGCGGGGCCGACCCCGACTGGTCACGCATCCCGAACGGCGGCTTCCAGGCATACGGCGGCGCGATCGGCGATGTCGGGGACGACGATGCGGCGTTTAGCCACCGCCAAACGCTCGTGGAGTTTGGCTGCGGGACGAACTGGGTGGATCCGAAAGAGGATGGCGACCGGGTGTCCGCTGCGCGGGCCTACGCAGCGGCGCTCGAGCCGTTCGCAAGTGGGGTCTACGTCAACGCACTGGGCGACGAAGGCCAGGACGGCGTGCGCCGTGCCTATTCCGCGCGCAAGCTCACGAGGCTGACCGACCTCAAGCGCCTTTACGATCCTGACAACACGTTCCACCTGAACCAGAACATCCGGCCGGAAGCCCTGTTGGAATAGGACGCGATCTGTCGGGGCCTGGCGACAAGAGAACGACTTCGACGATGGCGGCGGGTCAGACGTTGACGAGGAGTGGGCCGGGAGGGGTCCCGGCCAACAGTTACTAAACCGTCCTGAGCCGGCACCGCGCCCGTAGCCATTTCAGGAGACCGAGGCCTAGCCACGGCGCCGGGCGAAGAAGAAAGATGCGGTGAGGTCTGGATCGCACCGTGATCTGCAAATGGCGCCGAGTATCCGCACGCGGGATCATTTGACAATCATTCCGTTCAGTAGTACTGCTTTAGTTGGCGACTGCACCGGCCGCACGGAGGGCCTTGCGGAGTGGGGTGGTCTCACGCGGGTTGTGGCTCTGTCGCTCCCCCCGGTGTTCTCGATGAGGAGGCATGCATGAAGGTCATATCTGTTGTTGCTGTCGCGGGAGCCTTGACGCTCGGGCTCAACCAGTCTGCGAGTGCGTCGACGACGTTGGTCTCCGGGCCAAGCTCGTTCGCGGGTTGCGCTATAGGTGGGCCCGGCACTGTTTACGTCAATGCTGAGGTCGAGCCCCGAGTCGCAGTCAATCCAACAAACGCACACAACATCGTCGGTGTCTTCCAGCAGGATCGCTGGTCGAATGGCGGAGCGCACGGCCTGATCGCCGGCGTCTCGCACGATGGCGGAGCAACCTGGAGAGAGAACTGGGCGCATTTCAGCACCTGCTCGGGAGGGACTGCCGGCAACGGCGGCAACTACGATCGAGCCTCTGACCCCTGGGTGTCGTTCGCATCCAATGGAGACGTCTACCAAATCAGCCTCTCGGCCAGCGCGGATTTGGTGACCTCCGGGATCCTTGTGAGCAAATCGACGGATGGGGGCGACACCTGGGGCGAGCCGACAACGCTGATTCGTGATTCGTCAGTTTTCCACTTCAACGATAAAGAAACGATTACCGCCGATCCGACCAATGCCTCCAATGTTTACGCCGTATGGGATCGCAGTCGCTTCCCCAGTGAGAACGCGGATTTCAATGCCCTGCATTCGTTTGCGTTCCGGGGAGATATCTACTTCACCAGGACGACGAACGGTGGCACCAGTTGGGAAGCGCCTCGCAACCTCTTCGCGCGTAACAGCAATCAGTTTGCGATTGGGAACCAGATCGTTGTCCTGCCCAACGGCACCCTGGTGGATGTCTTCAATATCGGCAAAGGATCTGGAATCCAGCCTTCCGATCAGTACTTCGAGGCGGTGATCCGCTCGACGGACAAGGGCCTGACCTGGTCAGATCCCATCATCATCTCCAAGGACATGTCGGTGGCGGTCACTGATCCGGACACCGGAGCTCCGGTTCGCACCGGCGCGGGCCTTCCCGACATTGCTGTCGACCGCAGCACTGGCACCCTGTACGTGGTTTGGGCCGATGGCCGCTTCAGCAACGGCGCCCACGATGATGTCGCCCTCTCCCGGTCGACTGATGGCGGGCTTACCTGGTCGGCACCGATAAAGATCAATCAAACGACAAACAACGCGGCAGCATTCACCCCATCGGTGTACGTGGCAGCTAACAGCACCGTTGGCGTGGCCTACTACGACTTTCGGAACAACACGCCGGCCGCGGGAGTGCCGACCGATTACTGGATAATCCGCTGCAAGTCCGCCAGCGCGTGCACCAACACCGCCGATTGGTCGGAGACCCATGTGGCTGGCAGCTTTGATATAGAGACTGCCCCGATCTCGCGAGGTTACTTTCTGGGCGATTACGAGGGGTTGACTTCAGTAGGGAGCGACTTCAACACCTTCTTGCCGTTCTACGTTCAGACGAATACCGGCAACCCGGCCAACCGCACCGACGTATTCGCAACGACGATTTAACAGACGCTGCCCACTGTGGCGTTGGAGCCGCGTCCAAACAGGGCGCGGCTCTTTTGCACCCAAGCGGTTGACTCATTCGTACAGCGCTGCCGCGACATTCGCTTCTGGTCCGTACCTGAGCCGACTCCGCCCATTGCCGAAGCCGGGTGTCCACGATGTCTTGAGTCAGGAAACTGGTGGGGCGGGAGGGCTCCCGGCCAACAGTTACTAAAGGTTCGCGGCGTCCACCGACCCGCATTTCGGGGGTGCGCCCGAACCCGACAGCCATACAGCACGCATGGTGTCATCTTTGCATAAGCAGGAGGTAGGTCCTTCGTGCACAGCCGTTGCTTACACCGAGGGCGAGACCGCCAACGCCCGGAAGCCCAAACGTGACGAGGAGGGCTGGAACAGCCGGCAAATCACCGGATGCGACAAACGTGATTTCCAGTCCGACTGCACCAGCCACGCCGAGCGTGGCGCCGACAGGCCAAACCCAGAATCCAGCCGACCTGCGGTTCACAGCTCACACAACGTCAACTGGCGCCCTTAGTGTTCCGATGTGGTCGATGGTCCGAGTGCGATCTTTGTGGTTTCGACCAAAGGGGCAATCAGCGCCGCTATATTTCGCGCTGCGATGCAGCCTGAGCCCCAGATCTTGGGGAGTGGGCCGGGAGGGCTCCCGGCCCGCAGTTAACAAGCTTCGGCCTATGTGCGATGCCTCGTCAGGACCCTAGTCAGCTGATCGACCACGCGACTCGCATGTCGCAGGTTTGCCTCCCCGATCTCTTCGCCCACGCTGTTCGCCCAGACGCGCTGGGCGTTTCGAATCGCCCTGAGGGCCCTTAGGCCTCGTGGTGTGATCTGAACCAGCTTCGATCGCTGGTGAGCCGGATTGGATGCGTATCCGGTCAGGCGATCGTGCGCCAGCAGGTCAGCCACCCGCTGGACGCTCTGCCGGGTGAGGCCCAACCGTCGAGCAATCTGCGCGACGGTGGCCGGCTTGTCAAATACCATCTCCAGCGCGAGCCAGCGGGCCAGAGTCTGGCCTCCCGACGCCGCGATCGACTCTCCTGCGCGGCTGAAGTGCGCCTCGAGCTGGATCACGGGGATGATCATCGACGTCAGGATCTCACCAGCTTGAGAGCGCCGACCCGACTTGACAGCATTCTGTCGTTTTGTTAACCTAACTATGACAATATTCTGTCATATCGTCGAGACCAAGGGGGGCCAAGAATTGGAGACTGACGCGCTCACGGACCTCAGACCCTTTCGCATCGACGTTGCGCAGTCCGAGGTGGATGACCTTCGCGAGCGGTTGCGCAAGACCAGGTGGCCTGACGAGCTGCCTGGCGCAGGCTGGGAGTACGGAATCCCTCTGAGCCTTGTACGCGACCTCGTGACGTATTGGGCCGACGGATACGACTGGCGTGAGAACGAGGCCCGACTGAACGACTTTCCCCAGTACACCACCATCTTGGATGGCCAGAACGTCCATTTTCTGCATGTCCGATCCAGAGAACCAAATGCCATTCCGCTACTGCTGACGCACGGCTGGCCCGGTTCGGTGGTGGAGTTCATGAAGATCATCGGTCGGCTCGTGGACCCAGGTGCCCATGGCGACGACCCGTCGGACGCCTTCCATGTCGTCGCACCATCGATTCCTGGATTCGGGTTCTCGGGACCTACCAAAGAGAAAGGGTGGGACGTCAAGCGCATCGCCGCCGCGTTTGCGCAGCTCATGCAGCGCCTCGGCTACGACCGGTACGGAGCTCAGGGTGGCGACTGGGGTTCAGCCATCTCTCGGCAGCTTGGCTTGAGCGCGCCGGAGCACGTCATCGGACTGCACCTGAACACGCTGGCCACCCCGTCCTCCGGCGATCCCGAGGATATGAAACTCCTCACCGAAAAGGAAAAGGGCTACATCGAGGCGGCAAACCGCTTCCGCCAGCAGGGCTCCGGTTACTTCATGATCCAGGGCAGTCGGCCCCAGACGCTGTCTTACGGACTGACGGACTCGCCCGCCGGCCTGCTGGCCTGGATTGCGGAAAAATTCCACGAGTGGAGTGACCAACCGATCGACCGCGACCAGATGCTGACCAACATCTCCGTCTACTGGTTCACGCGCACCGCCAACTCGTCAGCACGGCTCTACTTCGAGTTCGGCCGCTCCGGCAGCTCCTGGGGCAAGGTCGAGACGTCCATGGTGCCCACTGGCGTGGCGGTGTTCCCGCGAGAGATCGCGCCTCCCATCCGACGCTTTGCCGAACGGTCAAACAACATCGTGCACTGGTCGGAGTTCGATAGAGGCGGACATTTCGCAGCGATGGAGCGGCCCGACGCGCTGGTCGGCGACGTGCGTGCTTTCTTTCGTAGGTTGGGGTGACCCGACATCCTCGGCGGACGGTTGAAAACCCTCGCTTAAGCGAGGAGAAATTCGGGATGGTGTGCCGGGAGGGCTCCCGGCCAACAGTTGCTAAACGCTTCATGGTCACCTTTCCAATGACCGAGCGCGTGCTGGGGGATTTGCGCTCGACTCATTGATGCCCGCCCTTGCCGATTCTTGTTGGGGGCAAAGGGCGATCGTGACTCGGCAGCGGGCCAGTCAGATAACGCTGAATCGTCGGTGCGTAGCAGGCAATCAGCAGCTCTGGATCGGCGCTTGCGATCGGTTCGAGCTTTATGACGAATCGGGCCATCGCGAGGCCCATGAGTTGAGAACCGACGAGGGCAGCGCGAAGTCGCGGTTGCGGCATATCAAGCGATTCGGCGACCCGACCCATCACTTCTCTCGAAAAGAATTCCCGAGCCAGGCGAGCCGCCTCGTCGTGCGTGGCCGATGCCCGGATCAATCCAATCATCGGCCCACCCGCAGCCCAATCCCTTCCCCAGACGCCGAGGAGACGTCTCAGCAATCGTTCTCCGATGCCGTCCAGGCCCCCCGCCAGGAGCTCCGGCACGACATCGCGTGGGTTGACCGGTAGCTGGAGGGCAGCCACCAAGAGCTGATCCTTTGAACCGAAGTAGTGGTAGAGCAGCGCGGGATCCACACCCGCCGCGTCCGCGATGCCACGGATCGTGCTCCCTTCGTAGCCGTGTCGCTCGAAATAAGTCTTGGCGGCAGACAGGATTGCTTCCCGGTTCGCTGGCGAACCTGGTGTTCGCCCCACACGGACCTTCCTGCGACTTCTCGCGACGACCATGCCGCTCAGTCTACCCGAGAAATTTCAACGCCCGTTGACATCTCAGGCCGTGGCGGCATATAATTCAACAAGCGATGAAATCGACGCTGCGGTTTGTTGCTTGCGCTCGGAACCGCGGTTGGCTTCGTGGTCGCCATCTCAGACGGCTTCCAGACGCCAAGCCCTGCCGTCGTTACCGGTTCACTGAATGAGAGGTCTGGATCATGAATCTGTGGCTGAGCATCGCCTCAAGCTTCTTGCTTCTGCCCCTTGTGCTCGTGATTGCAGTTCGGCTCTGGCCGAAACAGGTCGCGCGCTTCAATCGCGTGGTGACGAACCGCACGATCGGCCGACTGGCGAATGGCTTGAAGATGCCTACGTTTGGATACGTCATTCACGTTGGCCGCAAGTCCGGGAAAGTGCATCGCACACCGGTCAACGTATTCAGGATCCGCGATGGCTTTCTGTTCGGTCTCACATACGGGAGGGATACGGAGTGGGTCAAGAATGTCCTCGCGGCCGGCCGCTGCGCGGTGGAAACGAGGGGGCGAGTCTACGAGCTCGTGGACCCGGCTCTTGTCACCAAGCCCGCTCGTGGAGACTTGCCGTTCATGTTCTGGGTGGTTCTCCGTTTAATGCAGGTAGAAGGGCTGAAATTCAAGAATGCGCCGCGCGCCATGCCAAAGGCGGTGTGAGCCTTCGCCTCTCCATTGGATGAATCAATCACGCCAGGTGGATCAAAACGCCGCCGCGTTGCACGACCTGGGGAGGAGTTGCGCTTACGCTCTCACGCTTCCGGTCTAAGTTCGGTGCGCGGCCGAACGGTACCCTCACGATGTCGAGGCGGTCGTCTACTTCTGCTGCGCCGAAACGTTGCAGAATCTGGCTAAACATGCGCGGGCATCCGGGGCGACAATGCACGTTTGGCGGGAAAGACGCCCGACTTGAATTTGAGATTTGCGATGACGGCGACGGCTTGGACCCTTCGCGGGCTGGGATGTCCTGTCCACGAGATGTGGCGACGCCATAGGAGTGACGTGCTCATAGCCTAACCGCGGCTTTCAAGGTCTCCGCCGGTGTCCGGCCGAGGTCCCGATGCCGTTGTGGCGCGGTCGAAGCTGTAGTCGTGGAGGAAGCGCTCAAGGTCGCGCCGCATGCCGACGCACTTGGGTGTCAGATGGGGGCGAAGGTTGACTGGCCCTGCTTTGGTCGCGGTGTGGCGATCCGAAAGCTTGGGGCCCCGACAGCTCAACCAGCGATGCTGTGGCTCTTTCAGCCCACGTGCACCAGATGTTGGGGAGTGGGCCGGGAGGGATTTGAACCCCCACAGCTTTCGCGGGTGGTTTACAGCCACTTGAGCTCGCCAATGCCCAGCCGACCCACTAAAGAGCAGTAATCGTACGAAATCACCTCCCCGGGCTTTGTCGATGGCGGTCCGGTAGGCCAACCTCATAATTCCCCCAGTGGTCGGAGGCTATGCGCGCTACGTGCTCGCCCTCATGGTCGGCATCAACCTCCTCAACTACATGGACCGCTGGGTCGCCGCCAGCGCCGGCCCCCTGATCGAGAAAGAGCTCCACATCTCCGACTCCGAGTTCGGCCTCCTAGGCACCGCCTTCCTGCTCGTCTACGCCATCGCCGCCCTCCCCTTCGGCTACTGGGGCGACCGCGGCGTCCGCAAGACCGTGATCGGCGTCGGCGTCACGATCTGGAGCATCGCCACCCTCTTCACCGGCTTCGCGCGCACCTACGCGCAGCTCTTCCTCAGCCGGGCGGTCGTGGGTATCGGCGAGGCAAGCTACTACCCCGCCGGTACCAGCCTCCTCAGCGACTACTTCCCCAAGGAGCAGCGAGGCCGGGTCATGTCGGTTTGGGGCGCCGGCAGCACCATCGGCATCGCCCTCGGCTTTGCCGGCGGCGGCTACATCGCCGAGACGCTAGGCTGGCGCGCGGCATTCTTCTTCGCAGCGGTGCCTGGATTGCTCCTCGCCATCCTCGCCTTCCAGATGCGCGAGCCGCTGCGAGGCGCGGTGGAGAAAACCGGCCCCGCGCTCGCCAAGACCGCTGACGCGAGCCTTAAGAAGTTCATCGACCTGCTGAAGATCCCGACCCTGAGGGCGACGATCATCGCCCAGACCCTCCTTTTCTTCGTCCTCGCCTCCAACGCATTCTGGCTTCCGACGGTCCTCCAGAGGCGGTTCGACATGAGCTCAGGCAGAGCCGGCCTCCTGGCAGGGGTCGTGATCGTGGTCGGCGGTCTCATCGGCACGCTCGCCGGGGGCTGGCTCTCCGACCGCCGCGCCCTCGAATCGCCCAAAGCCCACCTAGAGACCGGCATCGTCGGCTTCCTCGCCGGTGCGGTCCTGATCACGATCGCGATCCTCAGCCCACTGAACGTCGGTCCAATCCCCGTCTTCGTTCCCGTCTTCCTGCTGACCGTGATCTGCCTCTACCTCTACGCCGGCCCCTTCACGGCGGTGGCGCAAAACGTCGTCTCGCCGGGACTGCGCGCCAGTGCGGTGACGCTGCTCCTCTTCATCGCCCACGTGTTCGGCGACTCGCACTCGACCTACGACGTTGGCGTCATCTCCGACCACCTGGGACACAACCTTCAGGCCGCACTTCTCATCACCTCGCCGACGCTCCTGATCCTGGCCGCGCTCGCCGCCGCCACGGGACTGAGAACGGTCAAGCGAGACACCGAGGCGATGGAGGAAGCCTGGGCGAGCCGGGAACCGGAGACGGTCGCGGTCTAGTTTCTAGTAGATAAACCCGACCAGCCGCGAGCCCAGCTGTCCGGGCTTGATTGTGCGCTCGTCGATCACGTCAAAGGCCACCCAGTTCATCTCCGACACCAGCCACGAGCCGTCCGAATTGACCGCCTCCACGTACGCGACGTGCCCCGCCCAGCTCTCCCACGTGACCATGATCGCGCCGACCTTCGGCGTCGGGCCGACCGCGTAGCCCATGTACGACGCGTTCTGGTACCAGTAGCCGGCGTCGCCGTTCCACGTCACGTTGCGCTTCGTGGCCACGTAGTAGGTGCACCAACCGACCGGGAACTTGTTGTTCACGTACGGACCAAGGCAGCACCCCATGACCTTGGCCGCGAACGCCGACTGAGTCGAGCCATGAAGGATCTGGAAGAGCGCCGGTGGCGGCGGGAACGCGCCACCGACACCGCCGGGGATGACGAGCAGCGACCCGGACGTCAGCGTCGTCGTGCGCAGCCGGTTGAAGTCGATAATCACCTGTGGATCGACCGAGTACTTCGTAGCCAAGCTCGAGAGCGTGTCGCTCGATTTCGCGTGCACGACGACTCCATGCACCGGCGGGATGTAGATGCGGTCGCCGGTCGCGACCGAGTCGCTCGAATAAAGGTCGGTGTTGGACCAGCGGATCTCCGCCACCGTGACGTGGTACTTGGCCGCAATCGTGGCCAGACTCTCGCCGGCGGCGACTGTATAGGTAAAGGGCTGGTGGTTGACCGGCGCCGCCGTCGGAATCGACAGCGGCTTGTTGATCGTGCCGTAGCGGCCCATGGAGACATCGCCATAGTCGCCGCCACCTCCGACCATGACTGCTTCTGCGTTTACCGGACCCAGGCGCGCGGTCAGCGTCGTCGGAAAATGACGATCAATCGCCGCGTAGCTCGACATGGCCACAGCTATTCCGAGTACGACGGCATGGGTCAGGTAACGATTAATCCGCAGTTGCCTACCCCCGGTAGATTGTGAATCCGCCCTGGCGGCGGGTGGATCCCCAGAAGACCTAGGCACCCTAACAGACAATCGGCGGGGCAGTCAACCCCCACACGGCTACTTATGGGAAGCCCTGAGGCGGCGAGCTGCTCCTCGCGCCCGAATTCGAGACGAATTCGAGGGCTGGGTCGCCATAGGCTACGCCGCCGAACAACAGTTCGCCCGCCGTTACGCCGCCTGGCCTGGCCGAGTAGCCGGTTCATGAGGACGTTCAACGTCCGCTATTGCGGGTACTTGCTCGGCTAGTCGCCGGCTTCGCCTGCCACCCCCCGAAGGGGATCAGGGTCCTCCGCGGACATAAATCGTCTGACCGGATACAAAGCTGGACTCGTCGCTGCACAGAAATGCGATCACGCTCGCGATTTCGTCGGGTTGTCCAACCCTCCGCAGCGGGATCTGCGACGCGGCGCCCAGCTTGAACGCCTCGAAGTCGACACCCATCCGGTCCGCGGTCGCGCGCGTCATGCGCGTCTCCACGAATCCCGGCGCGACGGCGTTGACGTTGATGTTGAACGGGCCCAGCTCGATCGCCAGCGTGCGCGCCATGCCCTGGAGGCCGGCTTTGGCGGCGGAGTAGTTGGTCTGGCCACGGTTGCCGAGCGCCGAGGTCGAAGACAGGAACACCATCTTTCCGGACTTCTGCTCGACCATCGGCTTCTGCGCCGCCCTCGCACACAGAAACGTGCCCTTGAGGTGGGTGTCGATGACCGCGTCCCAGTCGTCGTCCGACATCTTGAACAGCAGGTTGTCGCGGATGATGCCGGCGCAGCACACCAGCACGTCGAGCCGGCCGAGCTCGCGCACCGCCCGCGCCACCATG
Organism: Chloroflexota bacterium; assembly: GCA_005883575.1. Taxonomy (GTDB): domain Bacteria; phylum Chloroflexota; class Dormibacteria; order Dormibacterales; family Dormibacteraceae; genus 40CM-4-65-16. The sequence continues at coordinate 44,190 of VBFH01000069.1, forward strand.
TCCTCGACCTGCTCGCGGTTGGTGACGTCGCACGCGACAGCCAGACCCTTGAGAGGGTTCGCCACCTCCTCCGCCGGCGCCAGGTCCATGTCCGAGACGACCACGCGGGCGCCCTCGCTTGCGAATCGCTGCGCACTCGCCGCCCCGATTCCTCGGCCGCCGCCGGTGATCAGAACGACGCGATCGTCAAACCTCATTTCGTCTCGGTGTCGAACGCCGTGCCGCCATCCTTTCGGGGGTCGGAGGCACCGGTCAGAAATCCATCACGGTCGGCGACGATCACCTGCGGCCGCGAGAAGTAGGAGTCGTAGTTGAGCGTTCGCCGGTTGACGCTGTATCCGAACCGCTCCAACCCTTCGGTGACCACGTGCGGAATCCGCGCCTCGGCCTGGACCACGTCGCCCTGGAAGTCGACCCGCGGGGCGCTGACGGCCTCGACCGCCGACATCTCGTGGTCGAGCACGTTGACGAGCACCTGCAGCACGCCGGTCACGATCCTCGTCCCGCCCGGCGCGCCCACACACACACGCAGCTTCTTGCCGTCGAACACCATCGTCGGCGTCATCATCGTGACCCGCGTCTTGCCGGGGCGCAGCGAGTTGGGCCGCCCGGGCCGCGGATCGAAGCAGTTCATGTAGTCGTTGTAGCCAAAGCCAAGTCCCGGCGTGACCACGCCGCTCGACGAGCCCAGCGTATGCGTCAGCGAGACCGCGTTGCCGCCGTCATCGACCACGCATACGTGCGTGGTGTCTGCGCGATCCGCAATCACCCCGCGCGCCTTGGCCGCGTAGTGCTTGTCTGTGAGCGCGCCCGTTGGTATCTCGACAAAGCGCGGGTCGGCGACATGCAGTTCGCGGTCGGCCACCGCCCACGCCATCGCCTCGACGAGCAGCCGCGCCGCCTCGCTGCTCGGCCACCCGGCGGCGCCGAGGTCATAGCCCTCGAGGAAATTGAGCATCTGCAGCAGCGTCAGCCCGCCCGCCGGTGGTCCCGCGGCCGCGACCTGCAGCCCGCGATAGGTTCCGCGGATCGGCTCGGTCACGTTGACCTGGTAGCTCTCGAGGTCTTCCTTGGTGATGAATCCGCCGTTGGCGGCAAAGTCCGCTGCGATTGCGTCTGCGACCTCGCCGTGATAGAAGACGTCGGCGCCGCCGGCGACCAGCGTTTCGAGCGTGCGTGCCAGGTCGGTCTGAACCATCACCTCGCCGATTGCGTAGAGCGCGCCGTCACGGGTGTAGATCGCCTTCGCCTCCGGTGTGGTCTGGATCCGCTGCGCGTTCGGTACGACGTCGGGGCCGTAATCGGTGGTCCAGAACCCATGCACGTATCCGGTCACCGGGAATCCGTTGCGGGCCAGGGGGATGGCGGGCTCGATCGCCTCGGCCCACGAGATGGTGCCGAAACGCGTCAGCGCCTCGTGAAGCCCGGCGACGGTTCCCGGCACCGCGACCGATTGGTAACCCACATCGTTCACCCAGCCCTCGAGCACGTAGCCGTAGCGGTCCGCGGCCTCGCGGATGAAGATCGACTCCCACTGGTCCTCGCGCACTCGCGACCCGGCCGTGCCGTAGAACTCGAGCAGCGAGTCCCCCGCCTGGGTGCTGTGCACGAGCATCACGCCGCAGCCGCCGATCCCGCACATCTGCGGGTCGATGACGCCCTGCACGAACGCGCACGTGACAGCGGCGTCGACCGCGTTGCCTCCTCGCCGCAAGACGTCGAGGCCGACCTCGGCCGCCTGCGGTTGCGGGCAGACGATGATCGCCACGGAGCTAAGTTAATTCACCTCCCCGCCCGCAGGGGAGGTCGGCGGCGTAGCCGCCGGGTGGGGACGCTCCCTGAAGAACTACCCGGGCAGCTCGATCGTGAAGGTGCTGCCAGCGCCGCGAGCCGTCTTGACCCGGATCGTGCCCCCATGGCGCTCCACCACCCGCCGGGCGATCGCAAGCCCAAGGCCGCTGCCCGAATCGCTGCGCTGGAAGCGCTCGAAAAGGCGCGGCAGGCGCTCCTCTTCGATGCCGGGGCCATGATCGGCGACGGCGATCACCGGCCCGCCTGACCCGCGCTCCACGCTCAGCCTCACCTGAGCGCCCCGCGGGCTGAAGCGGACCGCGTTGTCGACGAGGTTGGCCACCGCCTCGCGAAGCAGGTC
>VBFH01000017.1 GCA_005883575.1 Chloroflexota bacterium
CCTCTCCCCGGTTGCCCGCAGCTCCTGGCGCGCGCGCCCGCTCCAGGCGGCTGCACCAAGGGCATCGAAGAGCGTCACGCTTTCCCTCAGCGGCGACCGCGATTCGGCACTGCGCCGCTGCCGTCGCAACCAGCGACCGAGCGAGAACAATGTCCTGGCTCGAAGGAACGGATAGCCGGCCAAGTCCTGCGCCAACGCCGCGGCGAACAAAGGCTCCGCCTGATCGTCCGCGGCCAGTAGCGGCCTGACGCATGCCAGGTTCAAGTCGAGAATCGGCGGCTCTGAATGTCTGGAGATTGCTTCCAGGTCCTCGATCACTTCGGTGAGCCGGCTGGTCTGTCCGCTGCCGGCGGCGGATTCGACGAGGTCCAGCAGCGCCTGCCAACGCATGAAGCGGTGGAACGCCGAGTCGCTCTCGTCGAAGACAGGCCACAGGTGTTGGAAGGCATCGTCGTGCCGTCCATCGCCGAGTGCGGCGGCGCCGCGAGCGAGGTGCGCGGTCGCGAGTAGCGGTCCACCCTTCATGGCCAGAAGCGCCCGCTCCGGTTCAGCCAGCACTGATTCGAGGTCTGCTTCGTTTCCGCGGAGCGCCGTCACCAGGGCGCCGATCAGCTCAGCGGTAAGACCGTATTGAGGCTGCCTCGTGTCGCGCGCGAGACCGGCTGCCTCCTGAGCGGCCGCGGCGGCAGCCGGCCATTCGCCCGCGTGAGTCGCCGCCCACGCATAGTGCCCGAGAGCCTGCGTCAGAGGGACCAACCGCACCTGCTCGCGGAGGCCGTCGATCGCGGACGCAAGAAATCGCACTCCTGTAGTGACGTCGCCGGCCTTCTCGGCAGCCATCCCCGCGTACATGGCCGCGACCGGGTCGGCCATCTCGTGCAGCCGCATACGCGCGACCCGTTTCCGGATCGCCGGCCCTGTCAATTCGGGATGGGCGAGACCGACGACTACCAGCACGCGGGGGTCGTCGTCCGCCATCCCATGGCCATCGCGGCCTCGACGAGGTATTCGCGGGTCCTGAGGTGCGCAGAAATTGCGTCGCACGTGGTCCGAAGGGCGGCTGCCCAAACTCACCCGCACCGTGTCGGTTGGCAACGATCCCGAGCTTGAAGTTGCGAAGCTAGCCCGGCTACTCTCCCGCCTCGTGCTCTATGCGTCTATCTATCTGGCGCTGCGGCTGGCGATCAGCGTCGCGGTATTGCACACCAGCTCAGACGCCGAGCGCGACCTCGAGATTCTCGCCCTCCGCCACCAAGTCGCCGTCCTGCGCCGACAAGTTAAGCGACCGGAGCTGCTGCCACCCGACCGAATGATCCTGGCTGTACTGGGCTTGAGATTGCCGCCTGGGCGCTTGCTCTTCTCTCCCGCCACGTTGCTCCGCTGGCATCAAGAGCTGGTGCGCAAGCGTTGGTCTGCCTTCCGCTTGCGCCCGCGTCCCGGCCGGCCGCCGATCTCGGACGAGCTGCGGAACCTGATCCTGCGTCTGGGCCGCGAGAACCCGCGTTGGGGCGACCGCCGCATCCAGGGCGAGCTGCTCAAGCTGGGACATCGAGTCTCGGCCACCACCATCCGCGGCGTCCTTCGTCGCCATCGCGTGCCTCCCGCACCTCGCCGCGATGGCCCGACTTGGGCGCAGTTCCTCAACGCTCATGGCGGAGCGATCCTTGCCTGCGACTTTTTCACGTCGACACGGTGCTGCTTCGGACCCTCTATGTGCTTGTCTTCCTGGAGATCTCCAGTCGCCGCATTCTCTACGCCAACTGCACCGCCCATCCCAACGGTGCCTGGGTGACTCAGCAGGCCAGAAACCTGACCTGGGAGTTGAGCCGACTGGAGACACCGATCCAGCTTGCTATCCACGATCGCGACGCCAAGTTCGTTGACGAGTTCGACAACGTGCTCAGGGGCGAAGGTGCCAAAGTGGCCCTCACGCCCTACCGGCGCCCGAGAGCGAACGCCCATTGCGAGCGGATGATCAAGACACTGCGCCACGAAGCTCTGGACTGGATGCTCATCTTTGGCGAGCGCCACTTGCAGTTAGTTCTTCGGCAGTACATCGATCACTACAACCGCCAGCGACCCCACCTTGCGCTGGACCTCCTCCCTCCTCAGCCGGCACCTGTCCTTGGCTCAGGACCGGTCCTGCGTCAGCAACGCCTCAGTGGCCTAATTAACGAATACCATCGCGCCGCCTAAATGGACGAGGGTCACCAGCTCGCGCTGTCACAGGCTCTTCGAAAGCGACTGTCGTTAGCTTTTCTAGATTCAGCTTCCTAGCCATGCTTTCAACGTCGACCTGCCGGTAGTGCGACGGACTTTCTGCGCACCTCAAGCTGATCAGCCGAACCTCATGCATGCTCGCCTGCGATTTTCGAAGCGAGTGCCTCACGATCCTTTCCGCTGCGGCACACGCTTACTCCCACTGCTGCGCACTTGATCGCTGCCGTGCCAGTTCGGACGGGCAGATGACCGTCGCCCCTGGGACCTCTCCAGTTGTTGAGTTTCCCGCGGAATCTGTGACCCGGCTCTGATCCGCCTGCTCTTGAGCATTGCCCAAACTAGCGATTTTGCACCCGAAATTGGTCGGGGGCCCGGGATTTGAACCCGGGGCCTCACGGTCCCGAATCACGCGACAATTCGTCCAAATATGTCGGTTTCTGCGTTTTTCAGTTCGATTCTTCATGTCGACGCGCCCGGACCGTCCAGATGTGCACGAGTCTTTAGCCGGATTACTACATGAAGTACTACAGAATGCGGAAGAGAAACGTCCACGCAGGGTCGGAGCGGTGCTTGCTTACTTACGCCCCTCCATCTGACGGGCGATCCCTATCACACGGAAGTCGCCGGGCTCGTCTTGCTGACAGCTGCCGGCCTCGTGAGCTCTCGCCGAAGCAGCACCACGCTGGCAGCGACCATCCAGAACTGCGGCAGGAAGTAGATCGCCAGAAAAGCCGGAATGAACGACTGCACGTCGAGGCTTGCATTCACGCCGGTGAGGCCGGACCAAGCGGCGACGGCCAGATCGAGTACGGCCAGGATAACGGAGCTCCATCCCAGCCAGCCAGGCAGAGCACGCCGGGTCAGCGAAACGACCGCGACACCTGCGAAGAAGGCGGCCCATGGGAAGAGCTCAAGAATCGTGAGCTCTCTCAACACCGCTGTCGCGAGGACGCGCTGATCAACGGTGTTGGCCGCAGGAACGAATGTAGCGCTGTGAACCGCCAGCACCATCAGGTCTGCAGCGACGGCAACGGCGGCGGCGGCCAGCGCGATTGACGCAAAGGTCCCTGATTCGCCTTCGGCCTGGCGGAGAACGCCGCAGAGGAAAACCGCGAAGCAAAGAACCAATACGGAGTCCAGGGCGAGGAACGTGTGATGCATATAGATGACGAACGAGTAGCGCGCGATGTAGCTCTGAACCGACGCAACCGAGTCTGCGGCGCCAGGCTGGTTGCTTCCTAACGCGAGGCTCCCTACGAACCCCGAGATGTACGCAAGGATCCCCGTGGCTGCCGCGACCTGGCGTGCCCGTAGCATCTCCCCGACGCCTCCTCGCTGTATTGTTTAGACTCTAGATCTAACGATTCGGTGTCAAGAACTCGACGAAGCTACCGCCTGGGCAAGCGTCAACCAGCCATCGAGGAGCGAAGGCGGAAGATCGTGGCGGCCGCTCGGGAGCTCCTGCTTGAGGGCGGTTTCTACCGGATGCGGATGGAGGACGTGGCCAAGCGGTCAGGGGTGACCAGGGCTACGGTCTTCAACCAATTCGGGTCCAAGCTCGCCCTGCTGCAATCTATAGCGGCCGAGGCCGGCCAGCGGAGTCGATCGCAGGCCACGTTCGAAGCGCAGAAGCTCCCGGACGCATATGAGGCTTTCGGACGGTCGTTGATCGAGGCCTATCGATTCTTTGCTGCCGAACGCATGATGTTCCGGCAGATCATTTCGCTCGCTGCGGTCGATCCCGAGGCCAAGGAACTGGTAGCGGGCTTCGAACAAAACCGCCGGCAAGACATGCAGAAAATGGCCGATCGATTCGCCAAAGAGGGCTATCTGAAAGCGGGTTGGTCTCGTCGCAGTCTTGCCGACCTACTCTGGATTGCGACCAGCTTCGAGACCTTCGACCTGCTCCATTCGGGTCGGGGACTGTCGGCCAGAGCGGCGGCCCGGACAGTGCTGGCAATCGCCGGCGCCGGGCTGAAAATCCGCTATCCGAAGTCTTGAGCGGCGGCCGCGATCGCTTCGGGGCAGCGGCCCTTGGAGTTCTATTGGGCCGAGCTTATAGTGGCCCTGGGATCTTGGCGAGCTTACGAGCGGATCCCAAAGGACGCCGGGCTGCGGGTCATGCTGAAGGCACGCGAGGTCGGCGTCAACTTTCTTGACGATGCGCGCTACAACGACGAGACCGGCACTGCGCCGCTCAAGACCGGTTACTCAGAGGTCGTGTTCGGGGAGCTGTTTCGCGCCGCGGGCTGGCGCCGCGACGAAGTGATCCTAAACGTCCTGACGACTGCCCAGCATCTCTTGGCCTAGGCTGACCTCCACTCTGTGCGTCCACAAAGGCGGCACCTAAACTCTCGTCGGCCCCGATCATCAACCTTGCCAGTCGCCTTATAAAGCCCAACATGAACGCCTAGCTGACAGACGCACGGCTTGGTCACCTTGTCAGCTTCTGTGCTGCCTTGATCTGCCATTCCTACCTCCTGCACCGTCGGCCGCAGCGCTTGATCTTCTTTGCATCCATATGTCCCCCCTCCATGAATCCTCGCCTTACCCAACGGCGACGGCTTGACTATCGATCTGGCCATCGCGACTGTCAAGGATTCCTCTCGAACTCCGGCCCACCTTGGAAATCTGAGCCGGGTGCCTCACGGTCCTGACTTGTGCGTCGGCAGCACACCGGCGTGGACTGCGCCTTTGATTTTCGAACCCAGGTGCCTCACGGCCCTTGGGCCGTGCGCGTGCTGATATAACGGCTGTGCGATAGCCGTGAGCGAGTTCAATTGACGGTTCGAAATCCACTTGGACCGGGCTGCCGCCACCCAGTTCCAAGAAAATCTGTGACCTCCCTGTGACCCCCACGCGCCAGACGGAGCAGGCGAAGACCTCGAATTTGAATACGATTTTTGGTCGGGGGCCCGGGATTTGAACCCGGGGCCTCACGGTCCCGAACCGGCGTGATGCCGTGTCCTCTCGTGTCCTGTGGTGTCCGCAATGTTCCTCCTGTGCTCGAGCTGGATCTCCTTCGTGTCCTCGTGTGACCTCCTGTATCCGCCTGGTTCCGCGAGTGCGTGACACGGCTGTGATCCGTGCGTGGGCTGCGGCGCTCGGCAATCGTGGCATGGCGCAGGCATGACGTCGCCACGGGGCGAACCTTTCCCCAACGGAGACGGCCCGTGGCAGAGGTCGTGGACAAGATGGACGCAGGCCTCGACACCCCTGAGAAATGGCTTCGAATTCGCGTCGCGGAGTCAGTCGAGAGACTTCTCGATCCGGTCTTCGATCGCCCAGATGGTCTCGCACCACTTCACGCTCATCAGCAGCTCCTCGAGCGCCTCGCGAAGCGGATGCGGTGCCGGAGCTCGCTCGGCTTTGAGCTCGGCCATCTTCTGCGCGTAACGGTTGTAGTTGTCGCTCATCTATTTCTCTCGACCCGCGCGTGGCGGCCTACTTTCTCGGCGAAGCCGGGTTGGGCGTTGCGGTGGCGGCCGCTGACGTCGGGGATGACCCACAGCCACAGAGGACGAGGCCGACCAAGACGGCAACGGCCGCGGACCCGCGCGTCGCAAACTGGCAGGTCATGAAGGTCACCAGGCTCCCCTCCTCGATGCATTTGTGAGGACAACCTAAGCGCCGGCCGACCGGAAGGAATCGGGGAAACCCCTCGACCTGTGACCTAGCTTTCGCCAGCTCGCGCCGCCGCTCCGTCCCACGACCACAGCTGCTCGTTCACGCCCGGGGGCATCGAGGAGATCATTGCGCCGCTCTGGTCGCTGAGCTCCTGCGCGAACCATCGGTCGAACGGGTCCGCGGACATTCCGAGCCTCTGCAGCCAAGTCGTGGGCGCATCACCCTCGACAGCGAAGACCAGCAGATCGACCTCGGCGTTGTGCTGCAGGAATACCGTGATGCCGACACCGAGCCGGCGAAGGCTCTCCTGGAATTCTGTGAAGTGGATGCCGTTTAGCTCCATCGAAAACTCGTGGAACCGAGCGGCCTTGCCCGCAAGCATCGGCAGCGCCATGAGGTACAGGCTTCCACGCCGAGACGGTCGCTGCCGAATCAGCATCTCTACCGTTACCGGTGGCTGAGCAGCGGTTGCTCCGTCTGTCTCTCGATAAACAATGACCATTTCACCATTCGACGTACGCTGGCGAAACGCTGCCGCCCGCGCGATACCTCGACGTTCGGTATCGGTGGCTGGCGCACGAAGTTCGACGTTAGGGCCCGGGGCTGGCACCGCGTACCCGATGACGACCGGCAACGCCGAGCCTCCGGCCGTGCTTGGCTTGATCGTCGCCTCGCACGCGTAGACGCGGCAGTGCGCATGCATCTCATTCGGCCGCGGGCGGCCATGAAGCTCGCCCTCGACGATGGCAAACAGGGTATTCAGGCCCTCGTATCGAGCTTGAGCGGTCCGGAAGGTCAGCGATGTGATGAACACGCGGCCGCCTTCCTCGATCTGGGAAAGACCGTTCATCTCCACAAAGACGCGCGCATCGTCGTCGGTCTCGAGTATTCCTCGGAGCGTCGGCGTGTTCACGTTGTCCGATCTCTTCTGGGCGATGTTCGTGAGCTTCACCCGGCCGCTTACGCGTTCGGTCCGCAACTGACCTTCCATCGTTCCGTGGTACTGCCCGCCTATGCCGTAGTCGACGAAGTCGACCGCGACATACGCCAGGTCCATCTCGCCGATCGGGGTGAACTTCATCAACCGCAGAATAGCCCTCCAATCAGCCGAGGAATCAGGGAAAACCCTCCGGTGAGGACCGGCCGGCGAGAAAAGAGAGGGTTTTCCCGGATTCCAACCCAACAAGGCGCGGCTACCGTCGCCTCAAGCGAAATGCGACTCTTAAGGAGGATCTGGTGATGGTTCTGATAGCAGGAGGCACCGGCCGTCTCGGCACGGTCATCGTCGAGCGCTTGACTCAGGGCAACAGGGCGGTTCGTGTGCTGACCCGCGATCGATCACGTGCCAAGCACTTGCCCAGCAACGTTGAAATCGTCGTCGGCGATGTTCGCGATCGTGCGGGCGTTGACGCAGCCGTCAGCGGCGCCAGGACGGTCATCTCCTCCGTCCAGGGCCTCGACGATCCGAAGTCAAGTCCGGACGCAACCGACCGCGTCGGCAACCAGAACCTCATCGACGCGGCCAAACACGCTGGGGTCGAGCATTTCATCTTCGTCTCGGGCCGGCCTGCGACTCCGAATCATCCGATGAGCATGGCGCGCGCGAAGTACGCCGCCGAGCAGTACCTGAAGCAGAGCGGCCTGAGCTGGACGATCATCCGCCCGACCGCCTACATGGAGTTCTGGGCAAATCTCGTGGGCAAGCCCATCCTCGAAACCGGCCAGACTCGCATGCTCGGCCCAGGCACTAGTCTCATGAACTTCGTCTCGGTGCGCGACGTCGGCAAAGCTGTTGAGATGGCGGTCACTGATCCGAGTCTTCGCGGCGTCGAGCTCGATATGGGCGGCCCCGAGAACCTGTCGTTAAACGAGGTGGTCGCGATCTTCGAGCGTGTGGGCGGCAAGAAGGCGAAGGTCAGCCGGCTCCCAGTGCCGGCAATGCGCGTGATGTCGGTCGCGCTTAGGCCGATCAATCCCGCGATGGCCCGAATCATGGAGACGGGCGTCGCGATGTACACGACGGACATGACCTGGGACGGCGAAGAAAATCGAAAGCGCTATCCGTGGCTCCCTCAAACCAGCCTGATGGAGGTCATCCAGTCGGGCCGCCGGCCCGTCAGCGCTTAGCGATCGTCTCGTGCGACGCCGCGAGGCGGGCGACCAGCTCGCTGCGCGAGCGCAGGCCTAGCTTCTCGTAGACGCGGGAAAGGTTCGATTCGATCGTCTTGACGCTAAGGAAAAGCTCGGCGGCGACCTCCTTGTTGGTGCGTCCGGCTGCGACCAGGTCCGCGATCCGCGCCTCCGTCGGGGTGAGCTCCCCTGCGGCGGTGCGGGGCGGAGCGGTTCGCGTCAGCTCAGCCTCGGCACGCCTGAGCCATGCGTTGGCGCCCAGAGAGCGAAAGATTGCGAGGGACTCTTCAAGCGCCTCACGGGCAGACCGCTTCTGCTTGGTCCGCCGTAGCACCGCCGCGTAAGCCAGCAGCGTCCGCGCGCGCTCCAGGGGCATCCCGAGACGAGCGTGCTCGACGAGCGCGACGTCGAACTCGGCAACCGAAGTTTCGCTGTCACCGCGTGCCGCTGCGATGAGAGCGCGGCTTCGAGCGCCGATGGCGCGCTCCCACGGATCGTCGTAGCCCTCGAAGCGCGTGAGCACCGACTCCGCGTCCGCCATCCGTCCGGTCGCGACGAGGGCCTCGACCTCATCGCCTTCGGTGCGGATGCGTCCGACGTGGGTCGGGTGGGTCCGTAGGCGATCGAACCATCGGTTCGCCGCCACTGCGTCGCCGCCGGCCAGGGCGAGCTGGCCGAGGGTGGCTAGAGCGCGGCAGGCATAGGGATCATTGCCCACGGTGCTGGCGGTAGCGAGAGCCTGCTCTCCTGCGACGCGCCCCGCGTCCAGCTCACCGCGGCAGCAGTGCAGCATCGCCTGCGCGTTCAGCGGCAAGCACGCGTACGAACGCTGGCCGGTGTGGAGGACAGACTTCTCGCACTCACGTAGGTAAACGGCTGCGAGCAGCCAATCGCCGGACCAGCACTCGAGCTCGGCGAGGTGAAAGAGCACGGGAACGCGCAGCGACTCGTCGCGGCCTTCAGTCTCTGCGAGAGCGCGCTTGAACAGCGCGCGCGCATGAGGGAAATCGTCCGACCATTTGAGCAGGGCGCCCCAGAGCATCATTGGATGGAGGCCGCCGCTCTGATCGTCGAGAGTTGCCGTGATCTGGCCTTCAGCCAAGTTGGCCGCCATCGCGCGAGTGTCGGGGCTCACTGGTCCGAAGTTGCTCTCCGTCATCCCTTGAGACCGCCGCGCGAACGCGATGAGCGACTCATCTCCACTTGTCTTGGCAAGCTCCGTGAGCCGTGCGCTGTGCTCGAGCGCCTCCCTAGTCTTCCCGCGTTGCAGAAGGATCGTGATCAGGTCGCGCTCCAAGGTGGCGGCTGTGAGGACGTCGGCTTCGACGAGCACTAGCGCCTCTAGCAGGTATCTCTCGGCTTCGGCAAGGTCGTCGCCGCCGAGGACGAGGCTCCCGAGAAGCCGCAGCGCCTCCAGCGGTGGCCGATTGCCGGCAGGGGTCGCACTAACGACGTCCCTGAGCATCGCTCGCGCGCCCGGAGTGTCGCCCGCGCGCATCCGGTATTCAGCCGTGATGATCCGGCGGCGAGTGATTGCATCATTCATCCCGGCGGGCGTCAAGTCGCACGCTTGTTGGGCGAGCGCGGTCGCGGCATCGGGCGCTCCTCTGGCATCAGCCGACCGCGCGGCTTGTTCCAGCGCGTCGGCCACTGCCGCGTCGGGTCCCGACAAGGCTAGCGCCAGGTGGCGGGCTCGCTCCTCCGGATCGGTGACCAGCGTGGCAAGCTGCGAATGCAGCCCGCTCCGCGTTTCCGCGTCTGCCATCGCATAGACGACCGACGCGAGGAGCGGATGCGAGAACCGCAGCCTCCCATTGACTCTCTCGAGCACGCTCGCCCGCAGCGCGGGCTCAAGGACACGCGCAGCCGCGGGGTCGAGCTGCCGTAGAAGGTTCTCATCCGGACGAGAGGCTGCCGCGACCGCGACGAGAAGGTGACGCGTCCCGGCGGGGAGGCCGGCCACTCGGCCTTTAAGGGCCTCCATCAGGCTGGCTGGCATCGGCACCGGCTCATCGGCCATGAGGTCTTCGCGGCGTTCGACGATGAACCGCCCGATCTCGATCGCGAAGTACGGATTACCGCGCGATGCTGAATACACCCTGTCCAGCTCTGATTTGCGGAGTGCGCGGTCCAGCTTGTAGAGCAACAGATCGTCGATCACGTTCAGCGGCAGCTCGCGCACGCCCAACCGGCGAAAGTCCTCGTCAGCGATGGCTTTCCGAAGTGTCTGCACGCGATCGCCCACGGCCGGAAGCCGCGCGGTTCCCATGAATTTGACCCGCTCGTGCTGCAGGCGATGGATCGCGAAGGCTATGACTCGCATCGAAGGCGCGTCCACCCACTGCACGTCGTCGATCGCAACCAGGACGTCGCCCTCGCTCGTCAATTGCCGCAACAACCGAAGAAATGCCGTGTTCACCGCGAGTTGATCTGTCGGGCCCTGCCTGGTAGGCGCCCTGAAGAGCGCTATATCCAGGGCCGTCCGAAGCGGCTCCGACAGCAACGCGATCGCTTGTTCGGGCGGAGGGTCGAGGAGATCACCGAGCACACCGAACGGCAGACCGGCATCGGCCTCGGCCGGCGTCGCGGTAAGGATTCGGTACCCGCGCGGGGCCGCGAGGTCAAGGGCCGCCTTCCAGAGGATGGTCTTGCCAATCCCGGGCTCACCTTCCAGCAGCAATGCTCGCCCTCTGTCGGCGCCCGGCTCGAGGAAGCCACGAAGGCCGCCCAGCTCGTCAGCACGTCCGAGCGGCTCGACGTCCACCATGGGCGAACGTTAAGTCACGGCTGGTAGTGGCGCAACCGACCACTGACCGTATCGAGTCGTCGGGTTACCTGCGGTCGCCGGGCTTCCGATCGAGATCAGAAGGCGCTCCGAGGTTCGGGCCCTGGCGGCGGCGATCCGTTGAGTGGACCCCAGCGACTCAGCAATCAGACGCGCGGTTTTGCGTAACTGCGGGGAAATTGTGACCCGGCTGTGACCCGGCGGCAGTAGGTGTAGAGCAGGAATTGACGATCCTGAATTCAAAACTTGGTCGGGGGCCCGGGATTTGAACCGGGGGCCTCACGGTCCCGAACCGTGTCGGTGCCGTGTCCTCCGGTGTCCGACAGACTCCCGCGGCGTCCCCGCGAATACGAAATCGACCAGGCTGGTGTCCTCTGGTGACCCCCTAGAGCCGTCCGGTGCCGGGAATGCGTGATACGGCTGTGATCCGGCGAAGGCTCCGATTTTCGCGCAACGCCGAGCCACGATGGTGGCGCGCGATGTGCGCTTGACCACGCGACTTGGCGCCTCCACAGGATCAGAACTCTCCCCAGACGCCGGCTTTCCGATAGCCCGCGACCATGGCAATGGCGATCAGAAACTGGACGACTCCGATCACACCATGCAGCGCCTCGTACCAGGTAGGGCCGCGGGCCGGCATCATCCCGCCGAGCTGCAATGCGGAGGCTGGAAGGCGCAACACGCCAAAGAGGAAAGCAATCAGGACTAGCCAGAAAGTCCATCGCCAGCGACGGAAGACCCCGACCACGAGGACGGCGATAAGCGCCGAGAGCGCAATCAGCAACGACGCCTCAATCGCGAGGCTTTTCCCATCGACCATCTGCAGGGTCTGCGTGTAGACCTCCGGGGCGAGGACCAGAATCGCAACGAGCGCGATCCAAGCGAGCACAAAGAAGCCGACCACCAGCTGCTGGGTGCGATTGAGGCTTCTAGGGAAACTTAACCAGAACGCGCGGCCTAGTCTCGTTCATTGAAGGCCAGATCGGCGGGCCACCGCGCGCAGCATCTCGCGACGGATGAGCCCCGATCCAGCTCGAATCACCAACCAGTAAGGAAGGAAGGCCAGTCCCGCCCGGCTATCCGTCGGCTGGACACGAGTCTCGGTCGACAGGCATATCCCTTTCTCGGTCTGTTCGAGCTCGAACGATACGACCGCGAGGACAAAACCTGGCTGGGTGAAGGCGCGAAAGCCCGCAAGGTCACAAACGTCAGCGACCTCGCCCTTAACGAGCCTCCAGGGTTGCATTGCGGCACCCGCGACAAGCAAATTTGGCGGATCGTCCCGCAGCTTACGAAAGCCGCCCGCGATGAACTGATCAATGACCGGCTTGTGCGATGCGCGCCTCAATCCGTTGCTCCGACCTGATATCCGAGAGGGAAGGCCGCGAATCCCCATCAACAGACTGCTCAGCCGTAGGTCTTGAGTCGTGATGGCGAGCAGCGCGCTCCAGACCACATCTTGTGACGCGGCGATGG
>VBFH01000018.1 GCA_005883575.1 Chloroflexota bacterium
TCGCTCCGTCAGGCTTTCGCCCATTGCGGAAGATTCCTCACTGCTGCCTCCCGTAGGAGTCGGGGCCGTGTCTCAGTCCCCGTGTGGCTGGTCGTCCTCTCAGACCAGCTACCCGTCATCGCCTCGGTAGGCCGTTACCCCACCGACTAGCTGATAGGCCGCGGGCCCACCCCATCGTGCATTGCTGCTTTGTTCACCGGCCATGCGACCGGTGACAACATGCGGTATTAGCAGCGGTTTCCCGCTGTTATCCCCCGCGATAGGAAAGGTTGCCCACGTGTTACTCACCCGTTCGCCGCTAGGAACTCATCGCCCTTGCGGGAGATGAGCCCTCGCTCGACTTGCATGTGTTATGCGCACCGCCAGCGTTAACCCTGAGCCAGGATCAAACTCTCCGTCCAAAACGGAGGACCCAGAGCCTTCGCCCTGAGTCTTTTCAGACTCTCAGAGTCTTTCCCACTCTTCAGTTGTCAAGGTGCTGGCTCCTTCGACCGAACCTGGTTTCTACCCTATCGAAGGGCGCACGAAACCTGTTCGGTGGAGGAACCTGCGAATAATACCTGCGCCCCAGCCGAGATTGCAAGGCGGGCGGTAAATAGCCTTAGAAGGTCCTCCGGCCGGCCATCGCCTTGGCCAGCGTCAGCTCGTCCGCGTATTCGAGGTCGCCTCCCACCGGAAGGCCGTGCGCCGGCCGGGTCACCCTGGCGACCAAAGGCTGGAGCGCCCGCTGGAGGTAGACGGCCGTAGCCTCCCCCTCGATATCGGCGTCTGTGGCGACGATGACCTCGCTTACACCTTCGTCGCGAACCCGGTCGAGCAGCTGCGGGACGTGAATCTGCTCGGGCCCGATGCCAT
The DNA here is from genome assembly GCA_005883575.1 of Chloroflexota bacterium. Lineage (GTDB taxonomy): Bacteria > Chloroflexota > Dormibacteria > Dormibacterales > Dormibacteraceae > 40CM-4-65-16. The sequence continues at coordinate 856 of VBFH01000018.1, forward strand.
CGATCGGTGAGATCACGCCGTGCAGGACGAAATACAGTCCGCTGAACTCGGCCGTGCGCTCGATCGCCAGCACGTCAAAAGCCGACTCGACCACACAGAGCACGGAGGGATCGCGGCGCGGAGACGTGCAGATGGCGCAGAGGCTTCCCTCGGCGATGTTGTAACAGCGCTCGCAGTAGCCGATGCGCGCCTTCACGTCCTCGATCGCCCGGGCCAGCCCCTCGGCGCGCTGGCGGTCCACCCGCAGCAGGTGAAACGCAAGGCGCTGCGCCGTCTTCGGACCGATGCCGGGCAGCCGCGACAGCTCCTGGATCAGCCGCTCCAGCGGTTCCGGAAGCGCAGGCATCTAGATCAGGCCGGGCGGAAGTCCAAGGCCCGAGGCGACGGACTGCATCCTGGACGCGGCCATTTCCTTTGATTTCTCCATGGCTTCGTTGACTGCGGCGACCACCAGGTCCTCCAGCATCTCGGGATCGCTCGCCGCCTCGCGGTCGATGCGCACCGATACAAGCTTCTGCGAGCCAGTCGCCACCACGGTCACCGCCCCGCCGCCGGCCGTTGCCTCGACGGTTTCGGTCTCCAACTCTTTCTGGACTTTCTGCATCCGGTCCTGCATCTGCTGCATCTGGCGCAGCATCTTCATGGGATCCTTCACTCGGAGACCTCCTTCACCCTCGTCACGCGGCCGTCGAACCGGCGCACGATCTCGCGCACGAAAGGATCATCCTCCGGGCTTGCGGGACGAGGTGTGGATTTGGCCGCGTCGTTCTCGCGCAGGCGAAAGTCGATCTTCACATCGTCGCCGAGCCACGCGCGAACGTGGGGCATCAACTGCGCCGACTGTTCCTGCGCCTTCTTGTGGTGGAACCCGTAACGGAACCAGAGCACCAGCACGGAGCCATCGACCTCCGGCTGCGCGTCGAGGTAAGCGGCGCGAACGGTGCGATTGAGCTTCTCGAGCACTTCATTCCATCCCGAAACGGGGACTGGACTCTTCACCTCCCCACCTTGTGGGGAGCCCGAGGCGCTTCGCGCCTCGGGAGGGGGCGAACCCTCTTGCAAAACCGGCGCATCCGTCCCAGCCTCGACCGCGAGCCTCGCGAGGGTTGCTTCGACCAGCAGACGCGGTTCGGCATGGCGCCGAACCTCGCCGTCCAGGTGCAGCAGCGCGTCCAGGACGGTGGAAAGACGCCGCGCCGTCGGCTGATCGTGTCGGGTCAGCGACGCGACCAGGCGGTCGCGGCATCCCTCCATGAGCCCGCGCACGACCTGCCGCAGCTCCGCACCTTCGGAATAGACCCTGTTCAGCTCGGTCAGCGCCTCCGCCGCTTGCCCGGCGAGCACGTGGTCGAGCAGCGAGTCGAGCAGTCGCGGATCCGCGATCCCAAGGAGCGACCGCGCGCCATCCAGTGATATCGGGCCCGAGGCCAGTGGAACCAGCTGGTCGAGCAACCCGACCGCGTCGCGCATCGATCCCTGAGCCGTGCGCGCGATCAGCCGCATCGCCTCCGGCTCGACCTGCACCTTCTCTGATTTAGCGATGTGCGTAAGCCGCGAAATGATCTGCTCCTCGCTGTGCCGCCGAAACACGAATTGCTGGCAGCGGCCAATCACCGTCAGCGGGATCTTCTGCGCATCGGTCGTGCACAGCACGAACACGACGTGCGCGGGCGGCTCTTCGAGTGTCTTGAGCAAGGCGTTGAACGCCGGCTCGGTGAGCATGTGCGCCTCGTCGATGATGTAGACCTTGTATGGTCCGAGCGCCGGCGAGAGGTTCACCTTCTCGCGCAGGTCGCGGATCTCGTCGATGCCCCGGTTGGAGGCGGCGTCGATCTCGATCAGGTCGAGCGCCGAGCCGGCGATGACCTCGACGCAGGACTGGCATTTGTTGCACGGCTCCGCCGAATCACGCGGACGGCCCGTGCAGTTGAGAGCCTTGGCGAGTAGCCGCGCGGCCGACGTCTTGCCCGTCCCCCGACTGCCGCTGAAGAGGTAGGCGTGGGCGACGCGACCCGACGTGATCGCGCCCTGGAGCGCTCGCGACGACGCGTCCTGACCTACGAGGTCGGCAAACGTCTGCGAACGGTACTTGCGGTAGAGGGACTGGTACTCAGGCATTCAATTTCAGTGGTCGCGCACCCTCGCTTCGATCGAAGACCCCCAGTTCGCACCGCGGTTCGCGGCTCCGGCCCGGATGTCTGCGGCACCCCCAGGTTTCTCCTTACCGCTGCTTCCTTCCGGACCTGACGGGGTTCGGAGACCCGGGCTGCGCAGGTCCCGACCTTCAACGCCGTTTGCCGCGGCCGGTTCTGAAAACCTTGACCTCAGCGACGGAATTCGGTCCGGCTAAGGCGGATTGCCGGTGCAGGGTACCGCCAGCACCCCACTTAGCGCGACCAAGAGGAAGTTTACCCGGCCTCCGCCGCCCTGGCCGGTCGGGCCAGCGCCCACGCCAGGTGCACATACGTGGCCACGGTCGCGATCGGGATCACGACCTCGGCCGCGGCCACCAATCCACTCGAATCCTGGTTCAGGCCGCGCAGCAAACACACCCCGCCCACGAGAACAAGGATCAGCGTGGTCGAGACCTGTCCCATGAGCGTGTGGCGAAGGTCCGGTCGCTGCCCTAGGGCAAGAAGCAGTCCGCCTGCAAGCGCCGGCAGCAGGTAGCGCGCGATGACCACCAAAGCGAGCCAGACCGGGAACGCCCCGCCCAGCGCGAGGCCGACGCACAGCGCGCCCATGAACAGACCGTCGACCACGGGGTCCAGCCCGCCGCCGAAGGTCGAGGGACGCGCAAATCGCCTGGCGACCGTGCCGTCGACCAGGTCGCTCAGGCCCGCGACCGCTACAGCGACCGCGAGAAATCCGAACTGTCGATCGAGCGAGTAGACGAACGCCGGCGCCGCCAGGTACGCGCGGGCGAGCGAGACCTGGTTCGCCTCCCCAGGAACAAGGGCGCCGATCACGGCGACAATGAGCAGCCACGAGCCGACCAGCCACGAGTTGTCGGGCACCGCCAGGACCAGCCAGACGAGGCCGAGGGCGAGATACATCGCGCCGGCGATCACACCGGTCCGGTTGAGCCGCACGGGGATCAGTGTGCCGGGGTCGGCGAGGGAGACGGTGTCGGAGAATGCGGCACGTAGGGCGCCTCTCCCGGATATGGATTCGCGCCGCACGGATACCGCGGCTCGGCGACGCCCTTCAGGAAGATCTCGTTGTAGCCCCCGTTAGTGATGTATCCCCCATCGTATGAGCAGACCTGGCGGGTGATGACGCCCGCGGGCTGGGTCCAGACCGCCGGCCAGGGGTGCTTCGAGTAGTACGCCTCGAGGAACGGCTTCCAGACGGAGATGCCGACGTTCTCGCCGAACAGTACCGAGGTCGGGCACTGCCATCCCGAGGGTGGGAAGTTGGTGGCCAGATACGCGTAGCCGGAGTTGCACTTCGGACCATCGTTGACGTGCATGAGCGATGCGGCCACCGCCAGGTTCGGCGTGTAACCGATGAAGATCGACCCGGTGTACGCCTCGGTGGTACCCGACTTGCCCGCGACTGCGCGCCGCCCGAGGTCGCCCAGGTAGAGCTTCACCGGTCCGCGCAGCAGATCCGTCATCACATAGCCCAGCTCTGGGGTCATGACCTGGACATGCCCAAAGTTGGGATTGAACGCCTCGAGGGCTTTGCCACTGGCGTCGGTGATGCGCAGCACGGCCGTCGGAGTGACGCGGTAGCCACCGTTGTCGAACGCAGAGTACGCGGCCAGATGCTGCGCCATGGAAAGGGCGTCATGACCCAGCGTGGTCGCCACGCCTTCGGGATTTTCGATCTGTGCCGTCACCCCGAGGCTGTGAAGGAGCGTGACCACTCGCTCGCCGCCCTCCTGCGAGTACGTCCACAGCGCGGGCAGGTTGCGCGACAGTGCAAGGGCCGTCCGCATGGTGATGTAGCCCTCGTGCTTGCCGTCCCAGTCGCTGAACGCGTGGCCGCCGATGACGCCGGTCTCGTCGTTTAAGAGCGTCGCCGGCGTGACCAGACCCGCCTGCAGCGCGGCGGCGTACGTGTAGACCTTGAACGAGGAGCCGACCCCGCGCCAGCCGAGCGGATCCATCCCGGTCAGGTTGATCTGCCCCCGAATCGCCACGTTGTTGTAGTCCGCGCTGCCGACCATGGCGAGGATCTCGCCGTCGCTCGGATTCATGACCATCATCGCCCCTGTGTTCACGCCACGTCTCGCGTAGGTCTTGACGCCGGCCTTCACCCACTTGTCCGCGACCGTTTGCGTGCTCAGGTCGAGCGTGGTCGTGATGGTCAGGCCGCCTTCGTACAGCGCCAGGTCTCCATACCGCTGCTTTACGTACTGCTCGATGTAGTCGACGAAGTGTGCGGTCAGCGGGTTGTGCGCGACCGGCAGCGCCTTATGGGTCGCGACCATCTTGGTCAGCAGGTCGCTATCGAAGATGCTGTCCGCGGTGCCATTCCCGAGGTCGCCCACGGCGACCAGGCTGTCGAGCACCTGGCGCCACCTCGCTCTGGCGGCATCGAGCTGATCCGGCGTTCCGAAGGGGTCGTAATCGCTGGGCGCCTGAGGCAGCCCCGCGAGGAAGCTTGCCTGGGCCCACGTCAGGTCGGCCGCGTGAACTTGGAAATACGTTTCGGCCGCGGCCTCGGCTCCGTAAGCGCCGTTGCCGTAGTTGATGGTGTTGAGGTACAGGTCGAGGATCTGCTGCTTCGTATAGCGGCGCTCCATCTCTTCGGCGAGCAGCAGCTCACGAAACTTACGGCTCACCGTCCGGCTTTGCGCTTCCTCGGTGTCGAGCACGTCGTTCTTGACGACCTGCTGTGTGATCGTCGAGCCGCCGAGCGTGGACGTGCGATGCGTTAGGTCGTAGGCAACCGCGATCGCAAGGCGCCGGTAGTCGACGCCGGAGTTGTCGTAGAAGGTGCGGTCCTCTGTGGCGATGGTCGCGCGCTGGAGCCTGACGCTTATCTTGCTGAGCGGCACGACCGTGCGGTTCTCGTGATACAGCGCCTCGATCAGGTTGCCGTTGCGGTCGAGGATCCGGGTGGTCTGGCTGAGGTTGGCCGTCTGGATGGCGTCGATCGAGGGCAGGTCACCCGCGAAGTAGTCGACGGCACCGATGGTGGCGCCGGTGCCGACCAGGGCAATGGTCGACATGATGATCAGCACCACCAGCGACAGCCGCATGAACAGGTGGTGGGACTGACGCTTCTTCGTGCGGCGGCCTCGAGCGCGTGCCCGAGGGCGCCGCTTCTGAGTGGCCAGGCGGGACCTCCAAAACGCTTAGTTGATCGTTTAGTGCGACCCTTGCTGAGTTCGCTGGCTGGGAGTTTAGCGAAGTCCCAGGGCTTCGGCCCCCTGGTCGGCGAGGCCGAGGATCGGGTATCCGAACACCCCGTAGCCCGCGATCAACACGCAGAAGACCACCGCACCGGCAGTGGAGAACGCCGTCACCGCCGGGAGGGCCGCCACCGCTCCCCTCCGGGCCTCTTCGATCGGGCTCTGTATGTAGAGGACGCGCAAGGTGCTGATCGCAGCCGCGATGCTGAACACCGATCCAAGCATGCCGAGGCCGAGAAGCACGAAGTTGCCGCTCTGAGCCAGGGCTGCGGCCACCGCGAGCTCGCCGAAGAAGCCCGCCAGAGGCGGAGCGCCGGCCAGCGAGAGCATGGCCAGCGCCAGTCCGGCGGCCCGCGCCGGGCGCACGACACCCAGTCCGGCGATCGCCGTCTCCCCCGCTTCCGCCCGGCCGAGCAGGGCTGGTCCACAGGTAGCAGCGACCCCGAACGCGGCGAGCAGGAACAGGGACGCGGCGACGCCGGACCGGAAGTGGGTCGCGAGTCCGGCCGCCACCCAGCCGAGCTGAGCCACCGCCAGGTATGCCATCCGTGGCCGCGGCGACCGCACAGCCAGCGCGGCCGCTCCTCCGCCGACCATCGCCACCGCGGAGATGGCGTAGGCGTAGGGCGCGTAGACGGAGGGAATGGGAGCCAGCGCGGCGACGAGCTTGATCCCGACCGTCGCCGCGGCCACGGTGACAAAGCCGATGACCAGGCCTGCTCCCAGCGGCGAGGCGCCAAGCCCGACCGGCAGCGGCCCGACGTGAAACGGCGCTATCCCGGCCCGGATCGCCAACCCGCCCAGGAGGAGGAGCATCGGAATGGCGAGCGCCAGCGTCGGCGTCCGGTTCGCGATCACGTCTCGGATCGCGGTCAGGTCCGCGTTGCCGGTGCTCGCATAGAGGAACGCCAGGCCGATCAGGACGAGCGAGCTCGCGACGGCGCCGACCACGAGCAGCCGCAGGCCCAGGTCCGGTCGCCGCAGCGAGACCATGACCACGGCCGCGGCGGCAGCCAGCTCGAGGCCGGCCCACAGTCCGATCATATCGGCGGCGGAGGCCGCGACCATGACTCCGAACGCGGCGACCAGCGGCATGGCGAGGCCGAGGTACAGCGAGTCCTCAGCCGCCCAGTCGGTCGTGGCGATCGCGACGGCCGCGATGAGCAGCGCCGCGGCCTTCGCGAAGAGGGCGAAGCGATCCTGGACCAGGGCGCCACCGAAATAGGTGGTGAGGGCCGCGCCTGCCCACAGCTCGACCCCGAACGCCACGATCACTATGGCCGCGGTGACCAGCGCCAGGTAGCGACGGGACGCGGCCGGTATCAACGTCAGGCGGCCTACAAGCAGCGCCACCATCGCGGTCGCCACCACGAGCGCCTCGGGGAGCAGGACCAGGTAGCTCACTGCGACGCGGCGGCCGGGCCCGGCGCCTGCAGAACGTACGGCGAGGCCATGTCCGAGATGCCCGCCGCCATCTGGTTGATCAGACCAGGGTCGAACAGCGGCACCTCGGTTCCCGGAATCTTGGGACCGCCGGGGAACAGACCCACCCAGAGCAGCGCGCCCGCCAGCAGTCCGAGGTACCACGTCTCACCCAGCGAGGCGTCCGATACGCCTGGGGCGTCGGGATTGGGCCCGCCAAACAGCACGCGCGCCAACAAGACCGCAAGCGCCACCGCCGTGACCCCGAGCCCAGCGGCCACGGCGAATGCGCCGATGGGCTGCGTCTTGAAGGCGCCGAAGAAGGTCATCACCTCGGTTCCGAACGAGGCGAGCAGAGGCACGCCCAGCAGTGCGAGCGCCGCGATGGTGAAGAGCCAGGCGACGTTGGGCATTCGCGGCGCGAGCCCGCCGAGGACGAGGACGCTGCGGGCCTGGGCGCGCTCCGCCAGGGTCGCGCAAACGCCGGCGATGAGCGCCGCCGCCAGCCCGCCGGTGAACAGGCTGAGCACGCTGCCGGCGATCCCAAGCGGAGAGACCGCCGCCAGACCGAGCACGGTGATCGCTCCAGGCACCATCGCGAGGTAGGCGCCGGCGTGCCGGATGTCGATCGCCCGCAGGGCGGCCAGCCCGGCGTAGCCGACTGTCAGAGCCGCCAGGGCGGCGAGGACGGGTGAGAGCAGATGCGCGGCCGCCGGCTCCGCGCCGATGAGCACGCGCAGCAGCAAGAAGGCGCCCAGCCTCGACGCCGCTCCCGCCACGGCCACGACCACACCGGGTGGCGCCTCGGCGAGCACGTCTCGCACCCAACCGTGCAGCGGGAACAGCGGAAGACGGGTGGCCGCGGCCACGATCATGGCCATGCTGATTCCAAGCTGGATGCGCGGTGAGAGCGAGGCCTTGAGGACAGTGTCCATGTCGAAGCTCCGGCCGCCCGCGGCCGCGTAAAGGGCCAGTGCGCCCACAGCCAACGCAGCCGTGCCGAGGCCCCAGTAGCCGACCAGCCTCCATGCCGCTGAGATCCGGCGCGGGCCGCCCCAGCCGATGATCAGCAGGGCGAGCGGCACAATCGAGGCGCCCCAGAACAGCAGGAAGACGAACATGTCCCGCGCGACGATCGCGCCGTTGATCGACGCCTGGGCGAGCAAAAGCAGCGCGAAGTAAGGCCGGACGCGCTCGCGAATGCCTAGCGATGCCAGCACCGAGGCGATGCCGGTCAGCCCTGAGAGGAGGAGCATCACAAGCCCCGGACCGTCGATGCCGAGGTGATAGGTGACGCCGATCGCCGGGAGCCACGGCAGCTTCTCCTCGTACTGCATCGTGGGCAGGAAGTTCTCGAACTGGTTGTAGCCGATGAAGAGGATGAACACCAGGCCGAGGTTCGTGAAAAAGGCGATCTGCTTGACGAGGACGTCGTAGCGCCCGCGGGGGTTGGGAATGAACGCGAGGGCGACCGCGACGATGACCGGAACCCAGATGAGCAAGCTCAGGAGGAACGGCGACGTGAAGAGACCGGCCCCCGGCGCCGGCGGGGGCGATGGCGTTGCCGCAGTGATCGTCTGCAACAGCGTCATCGCGCGATTCCCGGCGCAGCGAATGCAAGAACGAGTGCGAGCAAGAGCGCGATCAGGAGGACCACCGGCAGCGCCGGCGCCCTTGCGGCCGTGATCGCCAGCTGCCCCGTGGTGGTTGTGAAACGGCCGAGCGCGCCGTCGCCCGCCGGGATCCAGTCGCCGACACGACGCGCGATATCGGTCGCGGGCGCGACCAGGAATCGATCGACAGCGGCAAACAGCATCACGGTCGCGCGGCCGAGCCATGACCCGCTGAAAGCCGTGGCCGCGAGCGCCCCGTCCCTGCTCCGGACGAACGGGAACGCACACGCCGCAAAACCCAGGATCGCCACCGCGGCCCAGACCGCGAACGCCGCAGGCGAGGGCGTTGGGTGTTTGCTGCCGTCGAGTAGGTTGAGCCAGCCAGGGATCAGGGACGCCACGAGGAAGACAGCGCCGACGACGCCGAGCCAGTACGGCCAGCCAAGGGCGCCTTGCGGCTCACGCACGCGGTCCGGGTCAAAGGCGCGGCGCCGGCGCAGGGGTCCGAACGAGGCTGCGAAGTAGATCCGCAGCGCACCGATGGCGGCGAGAAGCGCCGCTTCTCCCAGCGCCACGCCCAGCTTGGACCGCGAGCTCATCCCGTAAGCCAGAGCGCCGCAAGCGGACAGGCCGATGACGATCGCGCAGGCAAGCAGTGCACCCGAGCTCGCACGCATCCGGCGCCAAGCGTCGCCCATCTCGACCAGGTCGTCGGTCCGCATGGCGTTGGCGATGGTTGAGATGGCGAGCAACGCACCTGCGCGGGCGGGCGCGAGAGCGAGTACGGCGGCGACGCCGGCGATCCCGAACGCGGCCGGCCGGTGGTAACCGCCGTTGATGATTACAGCCGCCGCGATGGCGACCACCGCTGAACCCGTCAGCGCAACCGCCCGCCGAGGCTCGTTGCCGAGAATAGCCAGCGCCGCGGCGACGATCGCGGCGACCGCGCATGCGCCTAGAAGCACCTGCAGCGTCCGCTGGTTGGAGGAGACGAAGATCGGCGTCAAGCGATACAGGAAGACGATTCCTACCACCGACCAGACGGATTGCACGATCGCCGACGCGGCGCCAGGCGCGGACGTCACCGTCTGCGTGACCCACGACGAGAATGGCCACAGCGCCAGGCGGCCACCAATGCCGATGAACAGCAGAACCACAGCCACGACCAGCGACCGCACGGTCCAGCCCGGGTTGGTATGCAGGATCGGCAGCAGCGTGTTGAGGTTCTGGGTGCCGTATCGGGCGTAGAGCCAGGCGATCCCGCTCAAGAGACAGATATCGGTGAAGAACGGCAGCGCGAGCGCGACGCGAGCGCGGGCCGCGGGCTCTTGCAGGCCCCACCGATGCGCCAGCAGCAGGTACGTGAGCGCGCCGCCGATCATCCAGAAGCCGAACAGCTCGGCCAGGTCCCAGCTCATCAGGATTCCCGCGCAGGCAAACAACAGCGCGATGACCGCGGCATGGAAGCGCGCCGCGCCGGGCTCGTTGCGGCCCACGATCTGGTGCCATCCGAGCGCTGCGAAGACGCAGACCTCGATCGCGAGCAGGCCGACGACCGTCAGGTGGTCGACGTGCATCACCAGGTCGATGCCGAAGGTCTGGAAGTTGGAGGGGCCCTGAAACGCGACCGACATGTTGATGTACTGGTAGGTCGCTACGTAGGGCGTCGACCTCTTCGTCAGCCCCCAGGCGACCAGCAGGGTCAGGAGGAGCGTGACGACCGTCCCGAACATGGCGGTCGCCGACGCGGATCGCCGCGTGCGCACGCTCGACAGTGCCAGCAGAAACGTGGCAAAGGGCGCGATGAGGAGAAGCGGGACCGCCCACGGCAGCGCGTTGACTGGGTCGAACGTGAAACCCGTCCTGGTGCCGGATGCCGCTCCCGACGCGGCCGACACGATCTCCAGCAATGCGCCCTGCGCGCGCCCTGCGCCTGCTTGGGCGATGAGGTTCAGCGAGTGGCCTCCCGGCCGGCGATTCCGAGGCCGAGCGCGACCAGCGCGAGCGCGGTGATCGCAAGCAGCACCGCTAGCTCCTGTCCGACCAGGTGCGAGCCACCTGCCGCCGCGAATCGCGCGACTCCGGCGAAAGCGATGCCTGCGCCCGCGAACATCAAAGGGATCGTCGCGACCGCTGCCGCCGCATCGCGTCGCCATCCGGCCGCGAAAGCGCCGACCGCGACGATCCCTCCGGCCACGAAGAAGACGGAGACAAGGTTTGCGCTCACCGTGCTCTGTCCCGCACACGCCATGCGGCCGTCGCCCCCGCGATGGCCACGACGGTCAAGACGGCGACCGCTTCCGTCGCCAGCACGTCGTGCGCGAGCATCAAGCTCGCAACCGCCCTGGCCGCGAAGGGACCTACGGAGTAGCTCGCGTGCACGAAATCACCGCGAAATGCGGAGTAAGCGAGCACGGCGAGCAGCGCCGCCGCGCCGAGGGCGCCGAGCTGCCGCCACAGTGGGCTGACGGCGGTCTCCACCGAGCGGTACTGCGGCCCCGCGACCATGAAGGCGCACGCCAGGTAGCAGATGAGCGCCACGGCCCCCGCAAAAGCCGCCGAAAGCGAGACATAGATGCCGGCCAGCCCGACTCCGCTCAGCGCCAGCGCTGCTCCGCGGAGGGGTCTGCCAGGCAGCAGAACAACTCCAAGACCCCCGATGAGCAAGACCGCGGAGGACACGTAGAAACCAATCGCGTGGAGGGAGTCCATGGACGACACTCCGTGGTGATGAAAAGCGCGGCTATTCGCCGGTTTTTCGGCTAACGCCCGGCTCGCG
>VBFH01000116.1 GCA_005883575.1 Chloroflexota bacterium
GACGCCATCATCTGGAGCTGGCCGACGGATGGTTTCGGCGTTGGGGATTGCTCGCGGTTCTCATAGGCAGGGTCCTGCCCGTGATTCGGACCTACATCTCGTTCCCGGCGGGCCTTGCGCGGATCGACCTCGCGAAGTTCTCCGCGTTGACGTTCGTCGGCGCGCTGCCGTGGTGCGCCGGGCTCGCCCTCGTCGGCTACGTGCTGGGCCGCAACTACGACCGGATCAGCGGTCCGGTCGAAAAAGGCGCGCTAGTGATCGCGCTGCTGGTCGCGGTCGCCGTTGTCGTCTGGTACGTGCGGGGCCGCCGCGAAGCGAGCGGCTGAAAAGTGTGAGATGTCGCGCTGGGTGCCGCCGTCGCAGACGAGGTCGGCCGCGATGTCGCCGATGACCGGCCCGAACTTGAACCCGTGACCTGAGCAGGCGCTGATCACGAGGACGCGCCGATCGTCGGGGCTGAAGTCGATCACGAAGTGATTGTCCGGTGTGTTCGTGTACATGCACGTGATGGTGTGCCTAACGTGGCCGCTGACGCCGCGCATGTAGGTCGCCGTGAGTAGCCGCAGCGGGTCGAGGTCGAACTCATCCACACGACGGCGGATGCGGTGCGGATGGGTCGTCTCGCCGTCGTGATGGCGACCGACCTTGATGGTCTTTTTGTCGAGCGTGGGAATTCCGTACATGAATCCGTTCTCTCGGGATTGGCGGACGAATGCTGGAAAGCGATCTGGCGTAAACCAATCGGCGTCCCGCGCGATCGAAAACCACCCGTGGACCTGGCGCTCGACACGCAGCGGGATCCAGTCGATGAGCTCGGACGTCCAGGGACCGGCCGCGACGACGACGGCGTCGAACGCGGACCGCAGGTCTGCGAGCGATTCGACCACGGTGCCGCGCTCGACCCGCTGCACATGCGACAGCATGGCGGCCACGCAAGCCTCGGGATTGAGGACTCCGGCCTGGCGGTCGAGCACCGCGACGTCGCCGGCGCGCACGACATGTCCCGGGTAGCGGCGGCGCAGCTCGTTGGAGTCGAGAAACTCGGCGTCGAGGCTGTGCTCGCGAGCTGAAGCGAAGGCACCGGCCACGACCTCGGATGAGGCGTCGCCGATCATCAAGGCACCGGTCATCGTCAGCAACCGCGCCCCGCTCGCGGCCTCGAGCTCGCGCCACATCGGGAAGACCTCTTGCAGCAGGGGCACGTACCACGAGCCCTCGAAGTACGCCGTGCGGATGATCCGGGACTCACCGTGCGACGAGCCGAGAGCATGGGGTGGGGAGTGGCGGTCAAAACAGACGACGTCGACGCCGCGCTTGGCGATTCTCCACGCGGTGGCGGCGCCCATCACGCCGCCTCCGATCACCGCGACTCGCACGAGGGTGCCCTACTCGGGCGCGATTCGCGCGATGGCTTGTCCCGGTTTCACGGGCTCGCCGACCTCGAGGAGAAGTTCCTCGACGACGCCGGCGACGGGGGAGGGGATCTCGGCGTTGACCTTGTCGGTGTGCACCTCCATCAAGGTCTCGCCTTCAGCCACGTGCTCGCCGCGCTGCTTGCTCCAGGAACCGACGGTGATCTCCTCGGCGCCCTGCAGCTCCGGCATCACGACCTCGTGGACCTCAACGCTCACAGAACTATTGTGTAGGTTCGGAACCTGTGGAGCGACCGGACTGGGATTGGTACGTCGAGCGACTACCGGCTTTGCTCAGACCGCCCGGCGTCTCTCACCCCAGCGGCGTCGAGTGAGCACCGGCCGCTCCGGGGGAATAAACCGCAGCCCCTCGCCGGTCCGGACGACCTGCCAGGCACCTTCATGAACAAGGCGGTGATGGTAGAAGCACAGCGGGAGGAGATTGCGCATCGTGGAGGGTCCGCCGCGGGAGCGAAACTCGATGTGGTGCGGATGCGTCCAGTTGATCGGCCGGTCGCAGCCGGGGAAGCAGCATCTCTTGTAGCGGGCCTTTAGGGCTCGCCACTGAGCCGCCGACACCGTCGGCGTCGCCCGGCTGACGTCGATCACCAGCGAATCTGCTTTCAAGACACGGTGGAGAAGGCCGTCGCAAGCCAGCCGCTGCACGGTCTTGCTCGACACTGGCATCCCGTTGTGGAGCTCTGAGGCCGCCGCCCCCAGCTCGCCCGTCAGGCCTTCGATCGTGGTGCTGACGCTGATCTGGGGCCGGACCCGATTGTGGCGCGGCAGCGAGCCCGCCTCCATGGCGTGGTAGACGATCTCGGTCAGGGCGTCGGCCCGGCGTTGCTTCGGGCTCCTGATGTCGTCCTCGGTCAACCGCTTGGCCAAGCCGTCGATCGCCGACTCCAGCGCCGCCCCACCTTCACGATCGAGCACGCCAGAGATGTGGAACATGCCTCCCGACTCACTGATGCTCAGGAAGCGCTTCCCCCAATCTTCCTCGATCCCGTGGTCGAAGCCATCCGGGTCGAGCACATAGCGGACGTGGTCGGCCAGCCAACCCAGATCTTTGATCGAGTCCTCTTTGGCATGGCTGATCCATTGCTCTTCGTCGCAGAGCTCCCGCAGATCCTCGCGCAGCTTCTTGCGGAAGTGGCAGATAACCGAGGTCGCCTGGTAGCCGATCTCGCCCGAGCCCAGGGCCTGGGCGACCTGAGGCATAGCCTCCAACTGCTCACCCACGCACAAGCGGTCGGAAGCCGCGGGGCCTGACAGCCGGCATGTGGTGGCGACCCAGGCACAGGTCGTCTGGCCGGTCAGCAGATGGTCGCCGCGCTTGCTGCCTTCATACAGAGCACGGCAGAGAACCGCCTGAAGCCGGTCGATGAGCGAGCTCAGCTCGCGTGGGTCAAGACCACCTTCCGACTCGAGTTCGTGCACCGCGTCGCGCAATTTTTGCACATCGCAATTGTATCAAACTAACGTTCGAAAAAACAGGCAGTCCTAACATCAAAGCAACCTAATTGAGCCGCCAGACCTCCACTTACACCCCCCTTCACCGCAATCGTAATTTCAAGCCATCGAAACGACGTCGAGGAGGTCTTCCTCCCAGTAATCCACCCGCCCCTCGGGCATGAACATCACCCGCCCGGGCCGCAGCGCCTCCACGAACTCGGGATCGTGGCTGACGATCACCATCGTCCCCTGCCAGGCCGCCAAAGCTCGCGCCACCCCCGTCCGCGAAGGCGGATCCAGGTTGTTCGTCGGCTCGTCGAG
>VBFH01000057.1 GCA_005883575.1 Chloroflexota bacterium
ACGCGTCCCAGTCGGCCAATGTTGCCTCGACCGATTGAATCCGCCGTTCAAATTTGGTCGGGGGCCCGGGATTTGAACCCGGGGCCTCACGGTCCCGAACCGTCTTGTTGGCGTGTCCTCAGGCGTCCCGCCAGCTTCGCACGTGTCCGCCTGAACTCAAATAGCGCTGCCAACGTGTCCCCACGTGACCTCCTAGTTCCGCCCGGTTTCGGGAATGTGTGCCCCGGCTGTGACCCGGCGACAACCCCACATATGCTCGCCCACATATGAAAGGACGAGGCGAGTGGTGCTCCTCTGGGTTCCTCCTTGTTCCGCGAGTCTGTGACAAGTCTGTAATCTGGGGAAGGCTTGATCCGTCCCGCAAAGCCGAGCACGCAACCGATCGGAGTCTCATCGACGGCTACGTGTTGACGCCATGAGTGGGTCGAGCTAGGCGGGCCGCGGTGGACTCGAACCACCTACCTCCGCGTTACCGAACTGCTGAGCGCTGTGCAGACAAGCCAGGCAGGTTCAGCGCAGAGGAGCGTCGGGCCCGGTGTTATCGGGCGTGCCTTAGGAGACCTCGTGTTCCCTTCCAGTCTTGACGGGTTGTACCTAGCCTGTGGCAGCGTGGGTGCCCCAGTCCGGGACTGCGTCACCTTCCCCGGAATTGATCGCTCCAGTGTGGGTGACCTGGAATAGCCCGCTGCCGTCCGCGTTGGCGGTATAGATAGGGTTGTTCACCTTGATCCCTGGCGCGAAGATATGGAAGACGATCTTGGTCCCGTCCGGTGACCAGGCGGGATCCAGGCAGCCTCGCGAGGTGGGGTCTGAGGCTGCGCCGCCGCAAGACGGGCTGATCGGGACCTGGTGCAATCCGGTGCCGCCTGAGTTCACGACATAGAGCGCACGGCGATGGCCTGGCGACGGTCGGGCGGCGAACAGGATCTGGTCGCCATCCGGCGACCAGGACCCGCACTCGAAGTCAATGAGCGTGGTGCCGGCTGGCACTAGCTGCTGCACAACGCCGGTGCTTAGGTTGACCGTGTCAAGTTCTGAACTTCCGTCCGGGTGCGTGCTGACCCACGCGAGGTTTATGCCGTCGGGTGAGTAATCACAGGGGCTGTCCTCACCACCCGGGTTGGACGTGATCCTTGTCAGGTCGCCGCCGTCGGAGGAGCGGATGCTATAGATCCCGTTAAGACTTGGGTCGGTCTGGTGGTCCGGATCGGGACCCCCGAAGCTGTCACATGCCAGCCGTGCGGCGTCCGGCGACCAGATGCGGCAATCGGTAAACAACGTGCCGGGCTCTTGCATCGGGAGCAGCCGGAAGGTGCCCGTGTCGACATTGGCGATGACTGCCGCAACGGTGCAGCAGGGCAGGCCTGCTTGGGAAAAGAACGCGACGCTGCTTCCGTCTGGCGACCAGTGCGCGTTCCCGGCGGGGCCAAAGTTCCCAGGGGACAGCCGCTCCTTACCACTTCCATCAGGATTGATGGTGTAGACGACCGTACCGTTCAGCGCGGGGCTGAAGCGCGCGAATACGATCTGGCCGTTAATCCCGCCAACCTTCGCGTCGGCCGGTAGCGCCAACGCGCTCAATGTGGCTACAAAAGCGATCACTACGCTGGCAACTTGGCGGCTCAAGGCCTGCCCGGAGAGTCGCATGGCATCACCCCCGGAGATGGCGGCCGACGTCCTCGGGAGAGAGTAGTCCGGATCCAGCGATCTGTCGAGGGGACTTTTATGAGAGTCGGGGTCCGCCGAGTTCGGCTGGCGTTATCACACAGCCAGATCAAATCTGTGGTGGGCCGTAGTTTCCGTAACGCGAACCGTGGCCTCACCGTCGCGGGTGCCGGGATCAGCCTCGCCCGATGACGATCGCCTTCGACAGGAGACTTTGCATTTGTCGCGGCTTGGCCGCCTGGGGACCGCACCGCTTGTCGGCCCAGCTCACCTCATCGCGCAACAAGGTGCCGGCATGTACGGATTGCTTCTACTGCGGCCCTTACCCCACGCTCGTGCCGGGTGTGGGCTTCGCGGTGTGCTGACTAGGACACCCCTGGGAGCTCTGGCAGCGCACCGCGTACCTGGAATTGATGCTGCAATACATCAGCGCTTGTCAATCCGCCGGAGTGGCACGGGCGCGGATCGCATCCGCTCTGGACGTGGTGCAGAAGCATGCCGACGATCTCATGACGCGGAGCCGTTCCGAGATGTCAAGGGCTCGCATAGCGAAGGTCCTTGTAGAAGCGGAACACCGCAGCGAGAAGCTGCGTCTATACCTCAGCCGACCCAGGAGGCGTAGGCGGCCGGCGTCCTGCCCTGTGCGTCGCCCAGCTGGCATCTGATTTTCGAACCTCGTGCCTCACGGTCCCGGGGCCGTGCGCGTGCTGGTATATCGGCTGCCCAGTGTCGACGCGCAAGTTCAAACGAGGGCTACGAACCACCGCAAACGAGCTGCCGCCACCGAATTTTTCCAAAATCTGTGACGCTTCTGTGACCCGGCGGCGACGCGGAGCGTCTTGCGTAAAGTCCCACCTGACGACTCTGAATTCAAAAACTGGTCGGGGGCCCGGGATTTGAACCCGGGGCCTCACGGTCTCGAACCGTCTTGATTGCATGTCCTCGGGTTTCCCCGCAGCTCCGCAAGGGCCCTCCTGATCTCAAATGCCGCTTCCTTGGTGTCCTCACGTGACCTCCTAGTGCCGTCTGGTGCCGGGAATGCGTGATACGGCTGTGATCCGGCCGGCCGCCGGATCAGACCACCGAAGAGTCATTGCCGCGGCCCAAATTGAATGACCTTTCGACTGCGCTTGTCGTGAGAGTCCGGCGCCTCGCGTCGGTCTAGCGTCCAGCCCCGATTCACGATCCCCGCAAGAGGCCGAGGGGAATTGATCAGAGGCGTTGGATCGTTGCGAGCCAGGCCTGGGCGCCGTTGTCGTCGATCGTGACGGCGAACATCGCTGGCTCTATCGACCGAATCGACCAACCGTCAACGAAGGCAGCGCGCAGCTCGGCCTCCGACACCCGGCGCGGTCCCCAGTCCCCGGGCTGGCGGTCGCTGAAACACATGAGGTAGCACATCCCGCCGGGCCGAAGGGCCGACCTCAGGCTGTTGACATACACCGGGCGCTCCTCGTCGTCGAAGACATGGAACACGCCACTATCGGTGATGACGTCGAACTGCCGCCTCAACCGGTCGAGGTGCAGCACATCCCCGACCTCGAACATCGCGCTGATGCCCCGCTGCTGCGCCTTGGCCCGCGCGCGCTCTATGGCCAGCTCCGCCACGTCCACTCCCATTGCCTCCGCACCGTGGCTCGCCGCCAGCATGACGTGCTCGCCGGTTCCGCAGCCGACGTCCAGCACGCGTCCGCTGAACTTGCCAGCATCCGCCAGCTTCACGAAGTCGGGCTGCGGCCGGCCGATATCCCAGGGCGGCGATCCCTCATAGACGCTGTTCCAAGAGGGATGTTGAGCCATGGCCTTAGCTTAGGCCGCGGAGGGGACGGTCCCCGTGGATGCGCGTACGCCCGCCATTAAGGTGGTCAGCTCCGCTCCTGATTGGATCAGGACATGTGCTGGTTGAACCACTCGAGCATGGGCGTAGGACGACGCTGGAACTCCATGTAGCCATCCCAGCGGGCGGTCGTGCCCTCGATCCAGTGGAGCTTCTTGTCCGCCACTGGAATGTTGTCGTACATCGCCTGAACGTCGCTCGGGTCGGTGACGCTGTCGCGGCGAACCTGGTAGAGGAACGTCGGCACACGGACGTTTTTGGCCCACTCCTGCGGGACTCGGCGGTCAAGCCCGACGCTGGTGTTCAAGCGGATCAGGGTGTCGAAGTCGTCGAGGCGGTCGCCGAGGCCAAGGAGGGCCAGCCGGCGCTGGACTATGTACCGCGGGGTGACTGGCTGCGGCGACAAGAGGCAACGCACACCGTCGAACGCCTCAGGAAAGCGCGTCATTGCGGCGAACGTGGAGACTCCGCCCATGCACCGGCTGAAGAGCCCGATGATCATGTCGCGGGTGTCAGGGCGCGTTCGCACGTACTCCAGCGATCCGACGACGTCACGCCCCTCGGTGAACCCGTGCGTGGTGACCCCGCCGTTGGCGGCGCTGCTCATGCCGTGGTTGCGCAAGTCGTAGGCGAGCACGTTGTAGCCCGCGTCGTGGAGGATTTTGTAGTCGGGGACGAGGTCGACCTCGAAGCCATTGCCGCTCGCAGCCCAGTCCCCATGCCAGGGCTGAAGATGGGTGGGAATGCCGGACCGGCTGAAGCCCAAGGGATGGTTGGCGATGATCAGCTTGCGCGACCCGGAGGCAGGGATGAACCACGCCTCCAGCGGCACACCGTCATGGGCGGAAAATGTGACGTCCTCGTACGCGAGGCCGTGCTCGGAGGGTGAGTGCAAGACTGGGGCTCGGCGCACCCAGCTAAACCCGTTTGCGAATCGCTGCAGCGTCTCGTCGAGCTGAGCTTGTGATGCATCGATTTTGTTCTGGACGGCGCTCATCGGCCACTCTCCTTTCAGGTTCCGATCGGACCCTGAGGAGACTTCGCTCGACCTCTGACGCCCGCAGCACGAGCTCATCGGCGAGGCCCCCCAGCCTTCGAATCCGATCTCGGCCGTCCACGTGCGCGAGCAGGCGACCCGCGCGCTTACAAACGACCCGGTCGAGGACCTGCGGCGAGGGTGGGATCTCCACATCGCATTCGGCCTTGCCCACCCCGACGCCTTCGCGTTGCTGTACAGCGCCCCGTCCGTCGCTGGGTCCGTATCAGCAATCCACGAAGGCGTTGAGGTGCTGCAGGGGCTTGTCGCCCGCATCGCCGAGGCCGGGCGGCTACGCGTCGATGTTGCCCACGCCACCGACCTGATTCACGCCGCGGGTACCGGCGTTGTCCTCACACTCGCCGCCATCCCGCCGGACCAACGCGACCCCCGGATGTCCGAGAGCATTCGCGAGGCGATACTGTCCGCCGTCACGGTTCCGCCCTCTGCCGAGGCGCGTGGTTACCGCGCCGCGGCCGCCCCTGGCGAGCAGCTCAGTGGCGGACCGCACAATGCGGGCCCGAATGTCCGGTCGCAGGTCAACGAATCGCCCAATGCGGCACCGGCGGCTGCCCGGGTCGCGGTGCACGCCGTGGCGCTACGAGCATTGCTCTACGACGCAGCCAACGTCCTGTCCCCTGCAGAGCAACAACTCCTCAACGATTGGCTAGACCGACTGGCGACCGCCAGGAGTCATGCAGCCGGGGGCCTCCAACTGGCGTATCTCGATCGCGGGCGGGTGTGAGACCGAGCCTGAGCTTGGCGCTATAAACGGTGAAGGAAGAGCAGCCTAGGGGCTAAGGCGTAGTTGAGCTGGATTAGCACGATCGCAGCGATGCTGATTCGGGTGTCGAAGATGGACAGCGCGGCGGCCATTCCGTAAAGCGATTGTGCAATGAGGGCACGGCGACGGACTGCCGGCAGCAGTATCGCTCTCCTCGCCGCAGATAAGAGTCGGGCTCGAGCGGCATATTCGACCGCAACTGTGTTGACTGCTCCGAGCAAGAAGATGTTGAACCAGTACTCGACGACTGCCATCCACGACTGGTAGTACGCAGCGAGTAATGCGGTCGAGAACGGCACAAACGTGACGAACAACAAGAAAGTCAGCATGATCCACGTGTAGTCGCGATCGGTTCGCGCAACTTCACTCAACTGCGTTTCCTGTGCGACCCAAAAGATGCCCAAGGTGAGGAAACTCATGAAATAGGTGACGACGTTCGGCATCAGCTTTAGTAGTGCGTGCCACAAATCACCTGCGTCGCGGACCTCCATGGCGGTCGGTACGACCAGTGTCAAGACGAGGAAGGTCATCGCGACTCCGAATATTCCGTCGGAGATTGCGTCCAGTCGCAAACGACTCTCGCCGCAATCTCGTTGTAGTACCGCCTGCGGCTCGTAGGCATCTTCTAGTCACACCGTCCGGTCTGGCACGACGGCAGCGTCGTCCGCGCAATGACGCTGTCGTAAGCCACCGCCGGTCTCCAGCGGAATCGGAAGGTGGTGCGAAATGCGGCTTTCGAACAGGTGGTTGGCGAAGAGTGCGCTATCTCGGGTGACGCTGCCATATCATCGGGCCTCTTTCACGTGTGGCTTGGTCCCATCTGCTCCGCTTGTCGTTGCGGCTTGGGTCGCTGGCTGGCTGTCCGAACCCAGGCCAGCCAGCGAGTAACGAAGCTCAGAGTGCGAAGGCGTTCCCGCCGTTGGCCATGATCGTTTGGCCAGTGATCCAGCCGGCCTCGTCGGCGGCGAGCAGGAAGACGCTGCCCGCGATATCGGCGGGCTCGGCCTCTCGGTGAATGACCTGGCGGCCAAGGCTGGCCTTCACGATGGCCTCAGGGAGGCCCTCGCTCATCGCAGTCTTTGTTAGCGAGGGTAGTACCACGTTGATCGTGATCCCCTCATCGCCGAGCGTCGCCGCAAGCGCACGGGTGAAGCCGACCACGCCCATCTTGGCGGTGCGGTAGGCAATCGAAACAGGGCTCGCAATTGCGACCGTCGCCGAGCCGACGTTGATTACCCGACCCCACCCGCGTCCGCGCATGAGCGGCAGAAAGGCTTTGCACATGAGCATGGGGCCGTTGAGGTCCACGGCCATGACCCGTTGCCAGAGGTTGTAATCGAGGTCATCCCAGGTGGCTGCCTCGAACATCCCTGCGTTGTTAACCAGGATATCGACGTGACCCAGTTCACTCGTAACGCGATCACGTGCAGCTGAAATCGATGATGGATCGCTGACATCAATTGCCACAGTTAGAGCCGGGCGGCCGGTCTTGGCGATGCGGTCCGTCGTCTCCCCCACATCGTCGACGTGGCCCCCGAGGACAACTTGGGCTCCGCGCTCGGCGAGACCCGTGGCAATGGCTTGGCCGATGCCGCGGGAGGCTCCAGTCACCAGCGCAACCCGTCCGGCGTGTGTTTCAGAATTGATGGTTGCCATCGGTTACTTCTCCTTGTTGTTGCGTGATTCGCGGCAGCCCCATCGGATGGTTGCGTCTATGCGGTCGGCTTGGGCGGCGGCCGCTTCGCATGCCCACACGAACTCGATCAACTCGGCCAACTGGTAATCCAGCCGCCCTGCGGCCCGCTCAGATTCGACGACTGCGAAAGATCCGACAGCCGGCTTCATCGAAGATGCGTCCCTCATTGGACTGTTCATGTCGCACTCCTTTGTCCTGTCGCGACCGGGCCCTCAGGAGGCGACGGCCGGCTTTAGCACCTCGTGACACCACTGGCGGAAGCTGGTTGGCGTCGAGTTCTCCTTCGTTCGCTTGACGCCGTTGTCCAGGCCTTCGTTCTTCGCCCAAGCCATGTCGGTGTTCCCCTGTGCCATTGCGTCGGACATGCCAGAGCTCACGAAGCGGGCCTTGAAGGCTTCAAACGTGATCTGCTGGAAGCGGACCTGTTTGCCGATCACGTCGGAGATGATCTCGGCCATGTCGTTGAACGACAGATCTTTGGGACCGAGAAGCGGGACTTCACTTACGCCGTTCCAACTTGCATCGAGCAGTAGGCGCGAGGCTGCTGCTGCGATGTCGCGGGTGGTCACGCTCGGCCGCTTACCATCGCCCGCGATCGGCGAAAAGAACATGCCCTGGTTCTTGATTGACGCGGCCTGGCGAAGAATGTTGTCCATGAACGAGGGGTTGGTTAGCGCTCGGTAGGCCACTCCGCTGCTTGCGATGAGGTCGTCCATCGCCAGCGAGGCTGTGACGTAGCCGGCCTTGTCTGCCCAGGGCGTCCCCCGGCCGAGCGCAGGACGCCGACAACTCGCCGGACACCCTGACTCCTAAAGGCAGCGCTGGCTGGTCGTGTGAAATCGACGTAGGCGGCTTCGACCGAGATTGCGCCAGGGTTCGGCGGCAAGAGCCAGAACACCGCGTCGGCGCCCGCGAACGCGTTCTCAACGACCGCGGCGTCGCCGTGTGAGCCCTCGACGACCTCCACGCGCTGGCGGACGTCGGCGCTCAGGGCCGACGGGTCGCGGACGATTACGCGGAGCTTTTCCTTGCTATCGAGCAGGTGGTCGAGCACCTGACGGCCGATCTGGCCGGTCGGGGTTGTGATGACGATCATGGCGGACCTCCTTTGCCCTCCAATACGAGTGACTATAACAATGCTACCCTATCGACTTTAGTAGCGCTAGTCAAGCCTGCTATCATTCCGCCATGGCCGCCCGAACGCGAACTCCCCAAACGAGAACCGTCCAGATCCGAATCATCGAAGCCGCGGCCGCGCTCCTCGCCAAATCCGTAGACGGTGATATCTCCACTCGGGAGATCTGCGATGCCGCGGGGGTGACGGCGCCAACGCTGTATCACTACTTCCGCGACAAGGAGAGCCTTCTCCGCGCTGTCGTCGACTTCGGCTGGACAGACTTCCTCAAAAGCAAGCGCTCCGTTGCTGTCGTCGTCCACGACCACATCGGCGACGACATTCGAGCCGGCTGGTACAACCACATCGACTTCGCGCAGAAGAATCCGAACTTCTACAGGCTGATGTGGGCGCCTGGAGTTGCCCCAAACAGCGTGGCTCTGGCCGAGGCGCACCGGATGTTGTACGACCGGATGAAGCTTGGGGCGTCGAGGGGACAACTCCGCGTATCTCCGGCGACGGCAGCGCGGATCGTCATGTCGGCAACCGTGGGAGCGGCCACGGCGCTGATCACGCAGCCGGAGCACTACACTGACGATTCCTTCTCAAAGCAGCTGCTCGAAGCTGTGATTGCTTTCGTCACAGTGGGCGCGGCGACTAATGGCGAGGGGCGTTCTCGACGAGCGGCGCCGCGGTCCGCCACGATTGCCTCAGTCGCAGCAACCCTGAGCAGCAAGCTCGAGTCGGAACCAAACCCGCTAACGCCAGCCGAACGACAGCTGTTGCAGCAATGGCTCACGGTACTTGCCGACACGGCAACTCCGTAGCTGCAACGGCTGCCGCTGATAACAGCGACCATCCGGTTGGAGTACGACCTATTCAGCAGGCGTGGATTGCCGCAGCATTGGAGTTCTCAAAGCCAGTCGACGCACGGTCCTGGCCCGTGCGTCCGCCGGCTTGGGACGCTGCCTACCCAACGATTCCCAGTCGGCTGATCTCACATTGTCCGCGACAGACGCCGTTACACCGCCCCGGTTTCGTTTGCTCGGCAGGAAATTGTGATACGGCGGTGTGCAGGTGACTCGAGGCAAGGTCTCAAATCGCCGATTTTGAATACGAAATTGGTCGGGGGCCCGGGATTTGAACCCGGGGCCTCACGGTCCCGAACTCTGAGACCTTTCATCCAGAAATCGCTGAAACGGCCGATTTCCGTTCGAATATGTCATGGAGCAACTCGCAAGGCCAGCATTTCAGCGTTGTTTGTTCGGCCGATTGCTATACGAACTGCTACATCCGCCAACGTGAGAGTCACCTCCTGATGGACGCAATGTTCGCGAGGCGGTCGGGCTTCAAGACTGGGGAGGAGCCCTCTCGAGAAACGCAAGCCGTTCAAGCACGCTCAGCGGAGTAGCGAGAGGGCTTGACACCGAGTGCAATCCGTCTGATAGTCGGCGAAGAGTCGGCAAACTTTCCGCAATGCGAGGAGGCCCTATGAAGCGCCTGATGATTGTTATACCTATGGCCTGCCTCGGTTTGCTGGTGACGTCCACGACCGCCTTCGCCGACCAGACCTTTCACTCGGTGCGCCTGTCCCTGGCACCCGTCGGCGACAGCCCATTGCGTAATGGCAATGTAGTCGACATCCACGCCAACGGGCCAGTCAATTATGCGATCGAGGAATACCACCTTAACGGAGCGACCCCGAACACAACCTATGCCGTCGAGTACCTGATCACTGGAGCGCCATTTGGCACGACGGTCTGCGGTTCGGGCGCGTTCCCATTTCCAAACGGGGCGACAGTCGAGACGGACTTGAACGGCGACGGAAACTCTCAACTGAAGATTCCGCCGTCCTTCGTGACCGGGCTCGGTCTCCACCACACCGTATTAGGACTGAGCTGGGTTTTATTACACAGCGGGACCCCCGCGTACCAGACAAGCTGCATCACCGTCGGCCTCGACTGAGTTCGCCGCAGCCAACCGTCCCCGCCAAGGGGCGCGGTGCTGTAGCTCCGTTTGCGGCAGACCTTCGGATAATGGCGCCTCATGCTTATCCGGTTAGCTCCGCTGCGACGAAAGCGCCGTCCTTGATTTCCGCGTAAGTGGTCGGCGGCAAACTGGCTCCGATGACGAGCAGGGTCTGGAACGCGGCCATCGGAGTGCGCCGGCGGTTGAATCGAAAGACGAACTCATCGAGGTAGACCTGGAGCTGGTGTTCTGAGACCCCGCGGTAGCTGCCTCGGAGCCAGGCCCGCACAGGCTGTCCGCCGATAGATCTCCGAGGACTTCCATCCTGCCGGAGCCATTTCCTCGCACTTCGATCGCCACCACCACGATCGCTGCAGTTCCAAAAGCATCCCGGCCACTACGCCGGCCGGCATCGTGGCCACCCACTTAGGTCTCGTCAACCTCAATCAGGCCGGTCAGCGGAGACCGCTCGCGAGCCACCATAGCCCGGCGCAATTTGTGGAGCATCATCCCGCCAGAGGTGTCATGCGGCTGTCGTTGGCCGACGGCTGTCTCCGGTTGGAATTCTGAACCGGGTGCCTCACAGACCTGGCCTGTGCGTCGGCAGCACACCGGCGTGGACGCGCCCTTGATTTTCGAACCCAGGTGCCTCACGGTCGTGGGGCCGTGCGCGTGCTGATATATCGGCTTTGCGATAGCCGTGAGCGAGTTCAATTGACGGTTCGGAATCCACTTGGACGGGGCTGGCGCCACCTAGTTCCAAGAAAATCTGTGACCTCCCTGTGACCCCCGCGCGCTAGACGGAGCAGGCGAAGACCTCGATTTGAATACGATTTTTGGTCGGGGGCCCGGGATTTGAACCCGGGGCCTCACGGTCCCGAACTCTGCGTATGTCGTGTCCTCCCATGTCCCGCCGTTTCCGACAATGTCCTCCTGTACTCGATTTCGCCGGCCCTCGTGTCCTCCGGTGTCCTCACGTTTCCTTCTGGTTCCGCGAATGCGTGACATTTCTGTGACACAGTTTGCCCCGCGAACGTTTCACGCTGAGTGCACCCCATTAGCCGCGATGGAGATTGCGGATGGCACGACCACGGGGCCAGCCAGACCTTGCGAAAGCCGGAACTTCCAGTTTCATCGCCTTCGTCCTGGGGCCATGTTCGCTCGTGGCAGGACCTCACGCGGCTTCTGGCGCCGACGCAAGACGTGACTGTGCTTGGCGGAGCGGGTCGGGAATGCGGCCGCCGAGTCGAAGCAGGACGGCTCCGGCCAGCACCGCGGCAAGCGCGCCACCCCACCAGATGGCGTCTGGCGAGGTCTGCAGGAGAAGGCCACCAATCGCCGGGCCGAGGGCCAGGGAGATGGTGAAGGTCAGACTGTAGAGCGACAGGTAGCGGCCGAGCAGATGGGCTGGAGCCATGTCCGCAACCAGTGGCCCGAGAACATTAGTGTGTACGCATTCGCCGATTGCGAAGACGATCGCAACGCCGGCGAGGAGACTGGTCGCCGCGAGCTCCGAGTGGATGAGCGTCGCTGGCAGGACCGCGAGCAGGCTGACCGCAAAAAGCGCGCTTGCCGCCGCGAAAGCGTGTGAGCGTCGCATCCGTGCCACTACGCGCACCGCTGGGATCTGCGCGATGACGACGAAGGATGTGTTGACGAGGACGAGGATCCCGATCGCGGCGGGGCCGAGCGGTGTGTGGGTCTTTGCAAATGGTGGCAGGATGTTGGAGAAGAACGTGTGGCCGACGACGAC
>VBFH01000114.1 GCA_005883575.1 Chloroflexota bacterium
AAAGACGAGGTGAGGCTCTAGGCCGGATTCATTCCGGCCGTCACCCGGCGCGTACGACCAGACGCCTGCGGACGCCACTTTGCGCGGAGGGGGCCCCACGGGGGAGGCCCGCCTCCCCCGTGTTCTTGGAGCCACTAATCAAAAGACGAGGTGGGGCACTAGGCCGGATTCATTCCGGCCGTCACCCGGCGCGTACGACCAGACGCCTGCGGACGCCACTTTGCGCGGAGGGGGCCCCACGGGGGAGGCCCGCCTCCCCCGTGTTCTTAGAGCCACTAATCAAAAGACGAGGTGAGGCTCTAGGCGGGATTCATTCCGGCCGTCACCCGGCGCGTACGACCAGACGCCTGCGGACGCCACTTTGCGCGGAGGGGGTGCCACGGGGAGGCCCGCCTCCCCCGTGTTCTTAGAATGAACGGGTCCCCGCAAGCCCACTTGTCCTTGGAGCAAGCCTTGCTCGACAGCTACGTCCCAGTTCTGATCTTCGTCCTGATCGTCTTCGGGTTGATCGGAGCGTTGGTGACCCTCAGCTTTGTCCTCGGCCCGACCAAGCTCCACAAGCGCAAGCTCGCACCGTACGTCCCCGACACTCCTGCCCTCGGCCGCCTTTCGGTTCGTTTCTACCTGACGGCGATGCTTTTCATCATCTTCGACGTCGAGGCGGTCTTCTTCTATCCGTGGGCCGTGCTGCTGCGCCAGCTCAAGTGGTTCGGCCTGATAGAGATGCTCGTCTTCATCGCCATTCTGCTTATCGCGCTCGCGCACATCTGGAAGAAAGGAGGTCTCGATTGGGAGTAGAGGCGCTTGCCGAATCGCTCGGGCAGAACGTCCTCACGACCACGCTGGCGAAGCTGATCGGCTGGGGTCGCGGCAACTCAGTGTGGCCGCTTCAGTTCGGTCTGGCCTGCTGCGCGATCGAGATGATCCACACCGCGACCGCAAGCGTGGACATCGCGCGCTTCGGGTCCGAGGCGATGCGGGCGTCGCCGCGCCAGGCCGACATGATGATCGTGTCCGGGCGCGTCTCCCAGAAGATGGCGCCAATCCTGCGCACGATCTACGACCAGATGCCGGAGCCGAAGTGGGTGATCTCCATGGGCGCCTGCGCCTCGACCGGCGGGGTCTTCAACAACTATGCGCTGCTGCAGGGCGTGGACAAGATCGTGCCGGTCGACGTGTACATCCCCGGCTGTCCACCAAGGCCGGAGGATCTGCTGAACGCGCTCATGATCCTTCAAGAGCGGATCAAAGCCCAAGGGATCACGCCCCGGCAGTGATCGTGGACTCTCTGATAGTCGACCGCGGCGTCAGCGCAGGGGACGCATGGATCACGGTGGCATCCGAGAACGCCCGCGACGCGCTGTCAGCCCTGAAGGGCGACGGCTATCAGCTGCTCGTCTTCCTCACCTGCGTCGACCACCTCGCGGATCAGTCGCGTGATTGGCCGGCGCGGTATGAGCTCCTGTATCAGCTGCGCAACCTGGAGACGCGTGAGCAGCTTCGTGTGCGCGCGTTCGTGGACGGCGACCCGCCGCGCATCGACTCGGTCTCGGACCTGTTTCCGCCGGCCAACTGGGACGAGCGCGAGACCTACGACATGTTCGGGATCGTCTTCACGGGCCATCCCGACCTGACCCGGATCCTCATGCCCGATGACTGGGTCGGCCACCCTCTTCGCCGCGACTACCCGGTGGGCGGCGAGGTCGTCGAGTTTTCCGAGGAGCACGAGGCGTGGCGGACGGCGCCGGAGAAAGCGTGAGCAGCGAGATCGGCCAGGGCATCACCATCGCCAAGACCGGCGAGCCGGGCGCCTTCGGCGGCGAGCTGCTGACGATAAATTTCGGCCCCCATCACCCGTCCACCCACGGCGTGCTCCGTCTCATCGTCGACCTCGATGGCGAGCAGGTGCGCCGGCTCAAGCCCGTGATCGGCTACCTGCACACCGGGATCGAAAAACAGGCCGAGGCTCTGCGCTGGCAGCAGGTCGTGGTCGTCACCGATCGCCACGACTACCTGTCGCCGCCGATCAACAACCTCGCCTACGCACTGGCGGTGGAGAGGCTGCTCGGGGTCGACGTGCCGCCGCGGGCAGAGGCGCTGCGGGTGATCATGTCCGAGCTCACGCGCCTGTCGTCGCACCTCGTCTGGCTCGGGACCAGCGGGATCGAGCTCGGCGCCTCGACAATGCTCATGTACTGCTTTCGCGAGCGGGACACGATCCTCGACATGAACGAGGAGATCTCGGGATTCCGCATGCACACCTCCTATATCCGCCCCGGCGGCGTCATGGCGGATGCGACGCCTCGCTTCCTCGAGATGCTCGACCGCTTCATCGCCAAGATGCCAAGCAACATCGACGAGTACGAAGACCTCCTCACGATGAACCCGATCTTTCGCTCGCGCACGATCGGCATCGGCAGGCTCCCGGCAGAGGACGCGAAGGTACTCGGCGCGACGGGCCCCATGCTGCGAGGCTCGGGCGTCGCCTGGGACCTTCGCAGGTCGATGCCGTACTCCGGCTACGAAAACTACGACTTCGAGGTCGCGACTTCCGACCTGTGCGACTGCTATGGCCGCTACCTGGTCCGGATCAAAGAGATGCGGGAGGCGGTCAAGATCCTGCGGCAGGCGCTGGACCGCCTGCCCGACGGACCCGTCAACATCGACGACCGCAAAGTCCTGCCGCCACCACGCGAAGAGCTCGAGACGTCGATGGAGGCGGTCATCCATCACTTCAAGCTCTTCACCGAGGGTTACACGGTGCCGCCGGGGGATGTGTACGTCGCGGTCGAGTCGGGCCGCGGCGAGAACGGGTGCTACGTGGTGAGCGACGGCACGCACAAGCCGCGGCGCGTGAAGTTCCGCGCGGCATCTTTTGTCAACCTGCAGCCGCTGGAGCGGATGGCGATGAACCACATGGTGGCGGACATGGTCGCGATCATCGGCACCGCCGACGCCGTGTTGGGCGACGTCGACCGTTGACCGCTCTCTCAGCACACGTGCTCGACGAGATCAAGGAGCTGCCCGCGAGGTACCCGCAGCCACGGTCCGCGGTGATGCCGGCCCTCGACCTCGCGCAGGAGGAGCTCGGTCATCTGACGCCTGAGGCGATGAGCGAGGTCGCGGCGGCGCTGGAGCTCGACCCCGGCTATGTGGAGGGTGTGGCGACGTTCTACTCGCTGTTCCACCTCGAGCCGACCGGCAAGCATCGCTTCTACGTGTGCACGAACCTGAGCTGCGCGCTGCGCGGCGCCAACGAGATCGTCGACCACCTGAAGGCGGCGATCGGCGTCATGGGGCCCGTGCAGGTCTCCTCCGACGGGCTCTTCAGCTACGAGGAGGTCGAGTGCCTCGGGGCTTGCGAGTTCGCGCCGATGATGCGGCTGGACCATCGGTACCACCACGACCTGACGGAAGCAAAGATCGACCAGGTGATCGCCGAAAGAAAGGGCAGGAAGGAGGAGATTCACCTCCCCGCTCGCCGGAGAGGAGCTTCACCTCCCCGCTCGCCGGGGAGGTCGGTGGCGAAGCCGCCGGGTGGGGAAACACATGTAGCCATCGAACCTCCCCTCCCTGGCCCTCCCCGCAAAGCGGGGAGGGGAAAGAGGAAGGATGCCTGAGCTCCGGGGGTCGTTCGGCGACCAGCCGCACCACATCCTGACCCGATGGTTCGGCACGCCCGACCTCCACAAGCTCGACGTCTACGCGGGCAAGCCCGGCGGCTACGGCGCTCTGCGCAAGGCGCTGCTTGACATGGCCCCGGCCGAGATCACCAACGAGGTCAAGACGTCCGGCCTGCGCGGCCGCGGCGGCGCGGGCTTCGCCACCGGCACCAAGTGGAGCTTCATCAACAGAGACGCACCCGGGCCGAAGTACGTGGTCGTCAACGCCGATGAGTCGGAACCCGGCACGTCCAAGGACCGCTACATCCTCGAGAACTCCCCGCACATGTTGGTCGAGGGCATCCTGATCGCCGCCTACGCTGTTGGCGCCAACCAGGCGTGGGTCTACATCCGGGGCGAGTACGACGAGCCACGCCGGATGCTGAGCGAGGCGATCGAAGAGGCGCGGGCCAAGGGCTATGTCGGCCCGAAGCCGTTTGGCAAGGAGTACCCGGTCGACATCCGCCTGTATCGCGGCCACGGAGCATACATCTGTGGCGAGGAGACCGCGCTGCTCGAGTCCCTCGAGGGGAAGCGCGCGCAGCCTCGCTCCCGTCCGCCGTTCCCCGCGGTCAAGGGCGCGTGGGGCCGGCCGACGCTGCTGAACAACGTCGAGACGCTTGCCACGGTGCCGTGGATCATCAACAACGGCGGCGCGGCCTACGCGAAGCTCGGCACCGACAAATCGCCCGGCACGCGGCTGATGTCGGTCAGCGGCAACGTGCGCAAGCCCGGCGTGTACGAGGTCGAGTTGGGCCAGACGTTCCGTCACGTGATCATGGAGCTGGCAGGTGGGGTGACCGAGGGCCGCAACCTCAAGGTGTTCTGGCCGGGCGGCTCGTCCGCGCCGGTGCTGCCCGCGAGCATGCTCGACACCAAGACCGACATGGAAGCGCTGGCCGCGGCCCGTTCGATGGGCGGCTCGGGCGGCGTGATCGTGATGGATGACCAGCACTGCGTCGTCCGCGCGGCCTACCGGCTGCTGCAGTTTTATGCGCACGAGTCGTGCGGCAAATGCACGCCCTGTCGGGTGGGGGGCGATTGGGCGGTGCGAACCTACGAGCGGATGCTGGCCAACGAGGGGTCGCAGATCGACCTCGACACGCTGCAGCGCGTCTCGGACGGCCTGCAATACGGCCGCTGCCTGTGCGGTCTCGGCGACTCCGCCGGCTGGGTGATCGACTCCACCCTCCGCCACTTCCGGGAGGAGTACGAGGACCACGCCTTGAGACATGAATGCAACGTCGGGGCGGTGACGGCAAGTGCCTGACGTCAACCTGACAATCGACGGACACAAGATCACGATGCCGGCGGGCACGCTCATCGTCGAGGCGGCCAAGACCGTCGGCATCGAGATCCCGGTCTTCTGCTACCACCACAAGCTCGACCCGGTCGGCGCGTGCCGCCTGTGTCTGGTCGACTTCACGCCGGGACCGCCGCGCCCCCAGACCGCATGCACGACGCCTGTGTCGGAGGGCATGGTCGTGCGCACGCAGAGCTCCATGGCCGTGCAGGCCCGAGCAGACATCCTGGAGTTCGAGCTTGCCAACCACCCGCTCGACTGCCCGGTGTGCGACAAGGGTGGCGAGTGCCCGCTCCAGGACTTCACGTTCCGCCACGGGTATCCCACGAGCCGCATCGACGGCCCCCGGCTCCACTTCAAGAAGCCGATCCCGCTCTCCGACAACATCGCTCTCGACCGCGAGCGATGTGTCCTCTGCTACCGCTGCACGCGCTACTACGACGAGGTGGCGTGGGAGCAGGAGCTGACGACCGACGAGCGTGGCGTGAAGTCCTTCATCACCAACCAGTTCGACCAGCCGCTGAAATCGATCTTCAGCGGCAACATCATCGACCTGTGCCCGGTCGGCGCGCTCACATCGCGGGTGTGGCGCTTCGAGTCCCGGCCGTGGGACATGACGCACACCGCGACCATCTGCTCGAAGTGCTCCGTCGGCTGCAGCGTCACGCAGTGGCAGCGCCGAGGACAGCTGGTGCGCATCACCTCGCACGAGAACGACGATATCGATGAGGGTTGGATCTGCGACCGGGGCCGGTTCGACTACACCGATGTCAACGACCCCTCGCGGCTGCGCACGCCGTCGATCTACGGCGTGAGGGGGAGCTGGGCTGACGCGATCAGTGCCATCGCCGGCGGGATCAAAGCCAAAGGCGCAAAGCTGGGCATCTCGCTGCCGCAGGACATCACCAACGAAGAGGCTTTTCTCTTCCGGCGCCTACTCGACGGTCCGCTGAAGGGGGCCAAGGTGAAGATGCACGGCCGGACGGCCATTCCCGCGCCCG
>VBFH01000115.1 GCA_005883575.1 Chloroflexota bacterium
CTTGAGGCGATCCCGAACCCAGTAAGCGCTCGCGGTTCGGGGACGCGTCGGCCGAGCGCGCCTGACACCGGCACGTTCTACGCTGAGAGCATGCGAATCGACAGGTTCGCTTTCGGCACCATCCGCATCGACGGCAAGATCTACGAGCATGACGTCGTCATCGACCGTGGCGGAGTTCGGCCACGCAAGAAGAAACCCTCAAAGCACTTTCGCGATAAGTACGGCCACACGCCACTCTCGGTGGAAGAGGAGATCCCGTGGAAATGCTCGCGCTTGATCATCGGAACCGGCGCACACGGAGCCCTTCCCGTTATGCCGGCCGTGCTTGAAGAAGCCAGGCGCCGCGGAATTGAGGTCATAGCGATGCGGACAGACAAAGCGGTCGAGTTTCTCCGCGACGCGGACAGCAAGACGAACGCATTGCTGCACATCACCTGCTGACTGGAGATCCGGGCTCTTAATCAAGTGGAGCGGAATTCCGCTTGCGGTTGGCTTTGCTGTCTTCATCCCCGAGTACACCGGGTCCCAGGCGCGGCCTGTCGCACACCGACTCCTGATCACGTTGGCATGCGGGCTCATGGCATTGAACGTGCCCGGCTAGCGTCGCTGGCAGCGCTGACCGGTCTCCTTGTAGCGTGTGGGAAGGAGTCGATGGTGGCGGCCTCGATCACTGTTTCAAGCCAGGCCTTCAGCAGCGGCGGCGCCATTCCGGCCAGGTACACCTGCAGCGGTGCTGACGTCTCGCCTCCCCTCAGCTGGACGGGCGTTCCAGAAGGCTCGCATAGCCTTGCACTCACGGCGATCGATCCCGACGCACCTGGCAAACCCTTCGTGCACTGGGTGATCTTCAATCTGCCCCCCGCGTCGTCGGATCTATCCGAAGGTGCTGCCCCGCCAGGTGGCAGCGTTCAGGGGCGCAACGATTTCGGCAGCAACGGCTATCGTGGTCCTTGCCCGCCGCCGGGCTCGCGCCACCATTACCACTTCAAGCTCTACGCGCTTGACACCATGACATCGCTGGCCGAGGGCGCGTCCAATTCTTCATTTCAGGACACGATCAAGGGGCACGTCCTTGCGACTGGTGAAATCATCGGGACATTCGAGCGGTGACAACAGGAGTGTTAGCTGCATGACAAAGCAAAAGTGGATCGCAGCAGCGGTGCTGGCCGCGGGTTCGGCAGTGGCGACCTATTTTCTCGACCCGGACAACGGCAAGGCTCGGCGCATCCGGGTTGTTGAACGATCGGGTCACCTTGTTCGAATGACGGGCAGGCGTCTGGCGCGCGAGTCCCGATACGGACTCCACACGCTCCTGGCCAGGGCTCGCCACTTGGTCGCACGTGAGCGGCCGGAGTTTGCCGAGGGGCGCACGCTTCTCGACCGTGTCGAAAGCGAGCTCTTCCGAGACCGCGCGATCCCGCACGGGCGCCTTAACCTCGAGGTCGAGGGAACCACCGTGGTTCTTCGTGGGGAGCTGGACGACGCGGATGCCATGTTCAAAGTCGAACAGGCCGTGCGCAACGTTCCTGGCGTAACTGCCGTCAAGAGTCTGCTGCACCTGCCCGGCACTCCGGCTCCAAACAAGGCAGACGCCCTCGCCGCCACCGGCCGGCGTAGGCCAAGAGCGGTTTCAAAGGACCAGACGTGATGGTCTACAGCATTCGCATCTGCTCTCGCGTCATCAAAACCCTGATTCGGCGTGCAGAACTTCGATAACGTTGGTGCGAGCTGCTCAGAGCCGGGATCTACGTCGCCGCCATGGCCGCTGGCATGCTGGCCAGCGGAATCGCCATCAGCTACGAGCCCCTATTCGAAATGTCGTGACGACGGCCTTTGAGGCCTCTTGCCTGATTCGCCTTGTGAGCAATGGTGATGCTCCCTCCGCTGGGGAAAAGTACGCTCTCGTGCCCATCGTCCCAACGGACGCGGTAGTGGACACCTTCGCCGGTACCCAGCACCTCGAGGATCTCACCCTCACGCGCCGACTGCCCTGTACGTTCCGACTCGAGGATCATCCGATCTCCGACCTTGCGCTCTGCCATCCTTCAACCTCCCTGCAGTGGCGATCGTGATTCAAAGCATATTGCCATGCGGACCGGAATCCCTCAGAGGCGAATGACGTCGGCGTCGTGGACCTGTGGGTCGTGAAGGCGTTAAGACGGGAATCATTCCCCGGAACTAAGCTGCTCCTGAAGGCAACTCATTCGGAGGGCTCGGCGAGTGGCTAGTTACCTCTTGGTGGCCAACGAAACTGCGGAGAGCCAGGAACTACTGGACGCAGTATCCCTGATCCACGCTCAGGATCCAGGCGCCGAGTTCGTGATCGTTGTTCCGGCAACGCCGCTCAACTTCCTCCAACAGTTCGAAGGCACGGCGAAATCTGCACGCGGGCTGGCCGCGCAGCGGGCTCAGAGCACCCGCCAGAAGCTGGAGAGCTTTGGGATCCGAATCCGGTCGACACGTGTCGCCAACTGGGACCCATATATCGCCATCGAGGAAGAGCTGGCGAATGAAAAGTACGAGGCGATCGTGGTATCGACGCTGCCGCCCGGACTTTCACGCTGGCTTCGGATGGATTTGCCGTCTCGCGTGGTCCGTCGCCACCCAAGTGTCCGCCTCGTTCATGTAGTCGCTCGGTCTGCGGCGGGCACCTCCACGTCGCGGTCGCCGAACTAAGCCGCCTCTACCGGGACGTTGAGGTCCCGCCTCGCGCTCACGCGCGGTCAGGTCTGCTGATCGCGCCTCCGCGTTTGATTGGGATTTTCCTCGCGCTCGGCTTTGTCCGGATCGGCACCGCGCCCCGGCTGCGAAGCTGGGATCGCGCTGCCTGCGGGTTTCCAAGAAACTCCTCGACCAGGCGCACGAACTCGTCTGAGCGCGTCTAGGTCAGCGTGTGCCCCGCGGGTAGGCGCGAGCGCGTGCTCGCGTGGAATCCGAAAATGGATTGGTGGAGCAGGCCGCAGGGCGAGCACAACTTCAGCCGCAGGCGGCGGAGCACTTGACGGTCTCCCTCGCTGAGGTCGACCGCAGCGCGGGGTCGCTGGTGGGGGGCAAGGGCGCAAACCTCGGCGAGCTGGCGCGGAGCGGCTTCCCCGTCCCCGACAGCTTCATCTTGACGACGCATGCGTACGCGCTCGCCGCGCGCGCAGCGCGGGTCGATCCTGCGGACCCAGCTGCCGCGGCAGAGCGTCTACGGACGTCGCCTGTGCCGGAAGCGATCGCAGCCGCAGCGCGCAAAGCGTACGCGGCCCTTGGGAGTGGGCGCGTCGCCGTGCGCTCGTCCGCGACCGCCGAGGACCTCCCTGGCGCGTCCTTCGCCGGCCAGCAGGACACCTATCTGGACGTGGCAGGTGACGACGACCTCCTCGCCGCGGTCCGCCGCTGCTGGGCGTCTCTCTGGAACGAGCGTGCGGTTGCGTACCGCCGCGCCAACGGCGTCGACGAAAGCGGCGTCAGCCTTGCCGTCGTCGTCCAGCGAATGGTGGAAGCTTCCGCGGCAGGCGTCCTGTTTACCGCAGACCCGGTCACCGGCCGCCGCCGGCGCGCGACCATCGATGCCATCGCGGGCCTCGGCGAGAAGCTGGTTGCCGGTGCCGTCGACCCCGACCATTACGCGGTCGAGACAGCAACCCGCAAGGTGGTCCAGCGAGCTCCGGCAGGCAAGGGGGCGGTGCTCTCGGACGGCGAGCTGCTGGCGGTTGCGGAGCTCGGAGACCGCGTCGAACGTCACTTTGGCGCCCCGCAGGACATCGAGTTCGCGCTTGATCGGGACCGGCAGGTATGGCTCGTGCAATCGCGGCCGATAACGACGCTCTATCCGCTGCCCGGGGGCGCACCGGATCCTGAGCGTGAGCTGCGCGTCTACTTCTCGGCCAACGTCTTCCAGGGCTACTTCGAGCCGCTGACACCGATGGGCATCCAGTTCTTCCGGCTCCTCGGCACGGCCATCTCGGGGATGTTCGGCGCGTCCATCGATGATGCCGCGGCCGGGCCCAGGATCCTCAAGGAAGCCGGGATGAGGATCTTTGTCGACGTGACGCCGATCGTCCGCGATCCAGTCGGCCGTCCGGCGTTTGTCGGTATGACCTCCATGGGTGAGGCGCGCAGCTCGATCGTCCTGACGCGGCTCGCGTCAGACGCGCGGCTCCCGCTCGCGAGCCGTTCGCGCCTGCAGTCGGTCCGCGCGATCGGGGGGGCGCTGATGCGGGCTGGCGTACCAGCGGCCGCGCTGCGTCTCATGCGGTCACCCGACAACACCCGCGAGCGATACGTGCGCGAGATAGAGGCCTTCGCCCGCATCGACCTGCCGCGCGATGCCACCGCGAGCCAGCGGCTGGACGCCTTCGAGCGGCTGATCCTGACAGCGTCG
>VBFH01000070.1 GCA_005883575.1 Chloroflexota bacterium
CTCCCTGCTTTCCATTTACATTCGGTCGCTCAGTCGAGATCAAAAACCTAGCCGTGCCAATATGGTGTGCGATTCGAACCGGCGTTTGACCCTAGCGGGGTAGCTAACTCCTCGCCACGAAGCGGTCCCGCCAGGTGGTATGCCGCGGCACCCAGCCCAGCTCCCTTTTCGCCTTCGCATTGGACTCCCCCCGGCCTTCGCGCAGAGTCGCCGCGGCGAACCGACCCGCCAGGAGCGAGACCAGCCATCCGGGCACATACATCGGCGCGGGCGCGCCGACGTCGCGGCAGAACGCGGGGATCCAATCGCGAGCCGCGGCGGGGTCGTCGTCCACGATGTTGTACACGCCGTCGCCATGCTCCAGCGCCACGACGGCCGCGCCGGCCGCGTCGTCCACGTGGACGAACGAAAAGACCCCGCTGCCGCTGCCGACAATCGGGAGCATCCGTCGCCGCGCCTGGCGGGCGAAGTCGCCATCGCGGTCGAAATAGGTTCCTGGCCCGTACAGCTGCCCGTAACGCAGCACCACTCCCGTCATGCCATCGGCCGAAAGCGCGAGCCGCTCCCCCTCGGCCGTCGCACGAACAGCCAAGCCAAAAGGATCAGGCGCATCCAACGCCAGCCCCGCATCCTCCCGACGACTGCCGGGCCGGCCGTCGCATACATGAAAGCGATCGACTGGTACACAAAGCGCCCCGCACCGGCCTCTCTGGCGGCGGCCAGCAACGTGCGCGTGGCCTCAACCCGCAGCAGCGATGTGCGCTCGTAAAACGGACCCAGCTTGCGCGGGTTGTACCGCTGCGGAAGATCGGTCAACTGGTTCATCACGGCCTCAGGCCGAAACTCGGTGACGGCCCTCTTCAGCGCTGCCGCATCGAGCGCATCGACCACTACCGGACTAGCGCCCAGCGACTTGAGCATCGTTGTCTTGGCGGCTGACCGGGTCGTCGCGGCGACCTGGTGGCCGGCTGCCACCAACTGTGGAATCAGCCGCCGCCCGATCGCGCCGCTTCCGCCGGCCAGGAAGACCTTCATGCGCGGTCCAGCACCGGCTATGTCAGGGAGCCCGAAGGCAACGGCGTCGCCGAGCGCTTCATCCTTTTGACGCGGGTTAAAGTCGGCTGGAGTGCCCTCTGGCGGCAGGACTAACGACCCATTGACAATGTATCTGCGCACGCGAATCATCACCGCGATACGGCGCGCTGCCTTCCGCGGCGACGTCGCTCATCGGCTGTCGTTTCGCGTGCGTGCTCGAGCAAAGGAGGAGGTGCAGTGACACCGCCCTTATGTACAGCCCGCTGCCGTGGGTCGCAAGGACGTTGCGGTCATCTTTCCTAGGGGCGCAGCAAGCCGCATGGTGGGAGGGATCTCATGAAGAGGACCATTAGCATCCTTTTATTTGTGGGCACAGCGCTCTTTGGGCTCGTGCCGGTCGGAGCCGCGGCGCAGGAAGTCCCGACCGCGGATATGGCGATTGTTTCTAACACAGCGAACGTCAAGCACGCGCGCGTGGGTCAGGAGGCCAGTTTCACGATTGTTGCGATCAACAACGGCCCGGACCCCGTGGAAGTCCTTGCCGTCACTTATACATCGGTTCAGAACTTACAGCCCGTGGACGAGATCTGCGACCTTGGTATCTCCGCCGACTCGCCGTCGTGCGAATACTCCACTGTGCAGCCCGGTCAAGCGCGTACGACCATCGTCGTTGCCGAAATCGTCGACACTGGTGCCAAGATTGCGAGCCTCACGGTTTGCGTCACGGCACTCGATCCAACCAACGACCCGAACGGTGCCAATAACTGCGCAACCGCGACAGTGAAAATAGTCGGCAAACGGTAGACGTGGGCTGACTGCCCGCTCATTCGCCAACCCATTTTCCGCAAAACGGCGAGGGGCGCTCCAGCCTGCTCAATTGCTGCGACCGCAACGCAGTCGCGGATATGACCATCTCTGAGAATTCGCGGGCGGCGTCCGTGACAGACATGTGGGCAGCTCTGTACGTAATCGCCCGCGTCAAGGTCGGCTGCGATGGCCCAAACTTGATTCCTGGCGAGGGAGCCCGTTTGGCAGAAATCGCTTTGAAGCCCGTTAAAGACGGCCAACGCTGGGGATGTGGTGCCGCATCTTCGAGCGCGAGCGGGACAGGTTGACGATTCCCCCGGCGCCGCAGGCGCTCGAGATGATCCAGACCATGTACGGCGGCGGCCCGACCCGGGGGAACCACCCGCGGGATCTCCTCGAGCGGCTGGTCGACGTATCGTCGGCCCGCGGGGTACGCCCTCAGCTGACGCCGGAGCTCATCGAGGCGGCCTGGAACACCCTGTTCGTCGCGAGCTGAGGCAGCTAGCACCCGGGCGCGTCTGAGCCGCCGAACACCAACACGTCTCCGTCGGGATCCTGAGCCACAGCTGCTCCCCAGCGCGCAGTTACGTTCACCTGAGCGGCAGACCATTTCGCTCCGTCCCACGACCAGCCCGCGGTGGTCGGGTCCGGACATGCGATCCCGAACATGACCACCACGCGGTGCGTGATCGGGTCCCAGATAGCGTTCCCGTTGGCGGCGATAGGGCGACCCGATGCCGGCAGGTGCACCCAGGTCGCGTTCTTCATCGACCATGCGTCGCTCAACAGAAGTCCTAGGTTTCCGGGGCCGGCGTCCGGCCTGATGCCGAGGCCGCCATACACGAACAGCGAGGAATCGTCGGAATCCCACGCAATCGCGGCGTCCCCGCGGCCTTGGGGCGTGGGCCCGTGATCGACTCGCGACCACTTCGCCCCGTCCCATGTCCAGGCGTCCCCGAAGTAGCGGACGTTCCCGACGTGGCCGCCGAACATGAGGACTCGATTGCCCGCCGTGACCATGCGTGGACCGTCGCGATAACTCGGGCCGCTGTTGCCCACGCTGGCCTCGGTCCAATCGCTGCCGTTCCACGTCCATGTGTCGGCGGCCTCGGAACCCTCCGACTGGTCGGGGATCAGCCCGCCGTACAGGACGACCACCTGGTGCTCGGGGTCGTATGCCATCGCCGCGTCGCGGTGTGGAGGCGGCCTGTGCGCCGGCGACTTTTCGGTCCACGTGGACTTCGTGGGATCCCACGTCCACGTTTCATCTGAGGTCCCCTTGGCGGTCTGGCCGCCGAAAAGCACGTAGACGTGGCGTGGCGCGTCGTAGGCGAGCGCTGCAAAGTAGCGCGGAGCCGGCCCGGGCACGATGACCTGGCCCCATTTCGCGCCGTCGCTGATCCACGTATCGCCCAGTG
This sequence comes from Chloroflexota bacterium, assembly GCA_005883575.1. Classification (GTDB taxonomy): domain Bacteria; phylum Chloroflexota; class Dormibacteria; order Dormibacterales; family Dormibacteraceae; genus 40CM-4-65-16. The sequence goes on from VBFH01000070.1 coordinate 3,261, forward strand.
GGCCAGGGGGGAGCGGACTCGGACGCGGACCCAAGGGATGCGAGCTGCTGCACGCCATAAGCAGAACGACAGCCAGGAGCGACGGGAATTTCCTCACGCGACCGCAGCTTATCCGCTGAAACGGAGTAAGACTTAGCCAGCTTTAACGCGCGTCAAACCGATTTCGGCCAAAAGGGGTTCGCGTGCACACCTTTGCAGGCCTCCGCAAGCGCTTCAAGGCGATCCCACGTGTGCTGAGCGGCGGGGCCGTAGCTGCCGACTTTGGGTTCAGTGTCGATCTCCTTTAGCAGGCGACGGAAAAGCCCGAGTTGCCAACGCCACTCGTCGTACAGGAGCTGATCGAGGTCGGCCTTCGGCGCCGCAGGAGCGTCCCGGATCATGCGGCCAAGTGACGGTAGAGCGTTGCTCGGGCGATGCCCGTCACTCGGGCCACTTGGCTGATGTTCATGCCGCCCGCCAGCATCTCGCGCACCGCGGCTTCGCGCTCCGGGTAGAGGACCGTTCGCCGGCCGAGCTTCCGACCGCGCGCCTTGGCGGCTGCAAGCCCGGCGGCGATCCGCTCCCTTGGTCAGCTCACGCTCGAACTGCGAGAGGGCGGCCAGGAGGTGCAGCACCGTGGCGGCCAGAGGCTCGAGCATGGATCGGCTAGGTCAGGCCTCCTCGATCTCCCGCTTGGCGGCCTCCACCTGGTCGGGCGCCACGGGCTCGACATCGAACACTGGGTCGTCCTCCAGCTCGCCCAGCTGCGTCTGCAGTTCGGCCACCCGCTGGAAGAGTTGGGCGACTCGAGCGGGGTCGGGGTTGGGCTTGGCCTCTTCCTGGCGCAGCGCGCTCAGGGCGGCGTTGTACGCGGCCTGGGTGTCGCCGTGGTCGGTGACCACCTGTTCCATCCGCATCCGGCGTTCTCTCTCCTCGCGCTGGCGCATCGCTCCTCCTCGAAGTGCAGCAGGTCGGCCCCCTCGGCCTCGTCGGCTGCGTGCTGGTCGCACACCTGGTAGCTGACCTCCTGCCCTTGCCACGCGCCGCGCAAGGTCCGCGTCGCCGGCTGGGGCAAGGCCAGGAAATGCCGTGCTCATCGGTGATCACCACGGCGCAGGGGCCCAGGCTGGGCTCAGGATTCATCGCTCAACTCTGCCACTCCTGGGCCTGCGCTGGGGGTCACGCGCTTGCCCTCTCGACCTCGGTGAGCAGGCCGTCGACCACGCTGCCCAGCTCCTGCAGGGTGGTCAACATGACTTCTCGCTTGAAGTCGGCCAGGGCCTCCCACTCGCGCGTCAGGATCGAGTCAACAGCCCCGCCCCAGTGCGCTTGCTCCAGACGTAGGCGCCAGAGGCTCGAGCCCTGGACCGGCTAGTGGCGGCTCAGTCCTGTTCGCGCCAGGGCCGCAGGTCGAGCATGTCGAAGACCGCGACCAGGCGACCTTGCCTCAAGGTCGGGCGGCTGGGGTCCACTGGGCGGAGACCACCCGCAGCGTGGCGCTCGGCTTTGCCCAGGGCGGCGGCGAAAGCCGCCTCGTCCTCGGCCATCTGGGCCCGAGCCTTGGCCTGATCGCGAGCCTCGTAGACGGCTTGATAGCGACCTTCGGTCCCTGGCCGGTAGGGATCCTCGGTGAAGTCGCCCAGGGTGCGAATCGTGGCCTTCATCGCTCCTCCTCGAAGTTCAACCAGCCCTCCGGCAGCTCCGGGAGCTTGCCCTTGTAGTTGGGGTACCGCTTGCGGAACTGGGCCTGGAACTCGGCCACGTCATGGGCGCAGCTCCACTCCTCGACGCTGGCAAAGCCCTCGCGCTGGGCCGCCCTCAGGTAGATGGCGTGGTCTTGCCCCATGGCCTCGTAGAAGAGGTCCCAGACGTCGCGCTCTTCTCGAGCTTGCTCGCTCATCTCTCCTCCTCGAAGTGCAGGACGTCGGCGCGCTCGGCCTCGTCGGCTGCATGCTGCCTGCACACCTGGTAGGTCACCTCCTGCCCCTGCCACTCGCCTCTCAAGGTGCGCGTCGCCGGATGGGGGCAGGGCCAGGAAACGCCGTGCTCATCCGTGATCCCACCGCGCAGGAGCCGAGCTCAGGACTTTCCACGACTCGATTCTCGACCACTCCGGCCTGCCTTGGGGTCGCCCTGCTCGATGGCTTGCAGCGTGCCCACGAAGTCCTGGATCTTGGACTTGGCCATCTGCTGGCGGTAGCGCTTGGAGCGACGCGAGACCAAGTTCTCGGGCTGCTCCTGGGCACGCAGGATGACCCGGACCGTGCCGTTGGGCAAGATCACCTTGCGCACCCGCCGCCGCGAGGAGCGGTGCAGCTCCGCCCACTCCTCGGCGCTCAGCTCGGGATCCCGCTCGTTCATGCCAGCAAGTCGGCCAGCTTGCGGACCTCGGTCCGCTCCAGGGCCTGGGTGATCGAGACCATGGTCTTGAGCCGGATCGGGCGGCCCAGCCGGGCCCGCGAAACCACCGAGCGGTGGAGGCCGGAGATCTGGGCTAGCTGCTCCCCGTCAAGGGCCCGCGCGGCGAGCGCGGAATTGAGCCTGTCGACGTCGAATCTGGGCATGGTCGCCCTCTAGTCGAGCGCTGACTAGCTGACTCAGCCCACCCGTCTCTCGCTCCACCTCAAGGTAGGGCTGGCGCGCCCTGTAAGGCTCGGGCGCCGACCATCGCCGATTTGGTGCGAGCACTATAAGAAGCCGCTGGCGCGAAATGCAAGCGCCCCTTCTCAGTCCTCGGCGCGCAGCGCCCGCATCATCGAGTCGTGCACGTCGCCCGGGGTCACGTGGTCGTAGCGCTCGCGCAACATCTTCAACGAGCTGTGGCCGAGTACCCGGGCCACGTCGAGCGAGTCCATGCCCCGCCGGCGGAGCTGGGTGGCCGCCGTGTGGCGCAGCTGGTGGGGGTGGATCTGCTTGTTCAGAACCCGCTCGCCCAGGTTGCGGATCATCTGCGTGATGCCGGACGGAGTTAGAGCGCCCACCTCCCCGTTCGGCCTCCGCCGCAAGCCGAGGAAGACCCGCTTGCTGGCCATCTCGGCGGGCCGGCCGGCGATGTAGCGGCGGAGCCGGCGCGCCAGTCGAGGCGTGATCGGCACCCGGCGATCGCGGCTGCCCTTGCCGTGGACCCGGAGGTAGTTCTTGCCTCTCTCCTCGAGGATGTCAGCGACGCCCAGGCGGGCCAGCTCTTCCCGGCGCAGGCCGCTCTCGGCCAGGGTCCGGACGATGATCGCGTCGCGGGTGTTGCCGGCCGCCGCCTCCAGGAGATCGACTTCTTTGGCGGAAAGGGTTTCGACCTCGGTCTGGGGCAGCTTGGGCAGCTTGGCCTCGCCGGCCACCGGTTCGCCCTCTTTCTTGGCCCAGGCCAAAAACGAGCGAACCGCCTTGACGTAGGTCCAGCGGGAGGCGACCTTGAGCTGGCCCTTCTTGCCTCCCACCTCCTCGAGGTGGATGGCGTACTGGTTGAGAACCCGGGTGCTCAGCTGCTCCAGCGAGTCGATGCCGGTCGCCGCCGCCCAGGGCAGAAAGATCTGGCGCAGGGGGAAGCCGTAGCCGTACTTGACCGTGGCCGGGCTCAGGCCCTGGGCGCGGGCGTCGGCCAGGTAGTCCTCGACCAGGGAGGCCAGGGCTGAGGGCTGCTGGGCGGGGACCAGGGTGAGCTTGCTCACGGATTTGACGATTGCGTTTGCAGAGTAGCACTTACCTGCCTGGGATTTTCAGCGGCGCGCAACAGAAGCGAAAGCTGGGTAAATGCTGCACGTCGTATTCGCGAAGGGGACTTGGAGCCCACGCCCGGATTCGAACCGGGGACCTTTTCCTTACCAAGGAAATGCTCTACCGCCTGAGCTACGTGGGCGGGGCTCAATCCGATTCTATCTGCTACAAAGTGAGGCCCAGATCCATGCCGACTGTCGATGATGTACTCAAGAAGGCTCGGCGCCGGCTCAAGCGAGTCACGCCCGAGCAGGCCGCCGCTGAGCACGCCCATGGCGCCCTGCTGGTCGACACCCGGACCTCGGAGCAGCGCGCCCGAGACGGCGCGATCCCGGGGGCGCGGAACATTGATCGCACAGTCCTCGAGTGGCGACTAGACCCGGCTTCGGCGGTCCGCATTCCCGAAGCCACGGACCACAACGTCCGCGTGATCGTGATCTGCGCCCAGGGCTACTCGTCAAGCCTGGCCGCCGCCTCGCTGCAGAATCTGGGCCTTGTGAACGCGACCGACGTCATCGGCGGCTTCGAGGCCTGGAAGGCCGCGGGCCTGCCAGTCGAGCCCTAGGCTCCTGAGGTCACCTTTCCGACGTCGGTCATGATCTCGGCCTTGCCTCGGATCTTGATCGCCGCGGTCAGCTCCGTGAACTGCGCGACCAGCACCTCGCCGGCGTCCAGACGCTCCGAATGGTGCGAGCGTGTGTCCTTCCCCCGGGTGAGGCCCATGATCACGACCCCGTCCTCAAGCGCCTTGACCACGATGTAACGACCGCTAGCCTCTTCGTCCTCGGTCACCGTTCCCACCCCTGCCATTGCCATTGGACTGCGACTTGGGCCGCACAGTCTCGAGCTTCGTCGCCGCCTGCCCCACCAGATCGCCGATCTCGGCAAGGAGCGCCGGGCCGGCGAGGACATGATAACGATCGGCATTTACGACCACCTCACGGCTGCCGACGACGATGTGCAGCACAACCTCATCTGTGCCCGGGTGCCGCGCCAGCACCGATTCCAGGCGGTCCGCCAGACCTGCGTCACCGCTCGGAAGGCGCACGTGGACCAGCTGCCGGCGCGCGACCGGCACGCACCCCGGGTCATCCCACAGCCATGCCCCCTCAGCCACGACCGAGGCGCTCTCAATCTCAGTTTCGATCTCCGGCTCGACAGGCGAGCCCGAGCTGCCGTTCGCGCGCGTGCTCCCGGCACGGGCGTCCACCTTGCCCTGGACCACGAGGACCTTGTCCGGCTCAAACAAAAGCCTCGTCTGCTCGAACACGCGCGGGAAAAGCACGACGTCGACGGTTCCCGTGAGGTCCTCCAGCGTCGCGTAAGCCATGATCTGGCCCTTTCGCGTCACCACGCGGCGCACCTCGCGCACCAGCCCTGCGACCCGCACCTCGGTGTCCTGCAGGGCGCTCGTCACCTCGACCGCCTGCGTGTCGGAGAGCCGGGCAAGCTCAGCGGAGATGCGCCGCAGCGGGTGATCGCTCAAGTAGAGGCCCAACAGCTCTTTCTCGAGCCGCAGCTTTTCGTCGCCTGCCATCGGGGCGACATCGATCGTCAGACCGTAGTGGTCAGCCTCGGCCTCAGGCGATCCAACCATTTCGAGCAGCGACGTTTGCCCAGACTCGCGATCGCGGCGGGCCCGCTCGGCCCGGCTGACGGCGTGGTCCAGCGCCGCGATCAACCGCGCCCTCTCGCCCAGCGAGTCACACGCACCCGACTGGACCAGCGCCTCCAGCACTCGCCGGTTGACGTCCTGGATCGCCGAAGTCCGCTCGCACAGGTCCTCGAGCGACTTGAACGCGCCGTCGGCGTCGCGCATGGCGACGATGCTCTCCACGGCGTGCCGGCCGACGTTCTTGATCGCGGCTAGACCAAAGAGAATGCGCCCTCCTGAGTCACGCCCCTCTCCCCGATGGGGAAAGGGCGAAGGCCCATCGGTCATCGAGAAGTCCACGCGCGACTGGTTGATATCCGGCGCGAGCACATCGATCCCTCGCAGCCTGCAGTCGACGATCGCCGTGGCCACGCGGTCCGCGCTGCCCTCCATGTGCACGAGCAGGGCGGTCATGTACTCGAGCGGATAGTTTGCCTTCAGGTAGGCGGTCTGGTAGCTGATGACGGCATACGCCGCGGAGTGCGCGCGGTTGAAGCCATACTCCGCGAACTTTGCGATGCTGTCGAACAGGGCTTCGCCGGTTGCCTTCGGGATGCCACGCTCGCCCGTGCCGTCGACGAACTTCGTCCGCAGCTTGGCCATCTTGACCTTGTCCTTCTTGCCCATCGCGGCGCGAAGGATGTCGGCCTCGCTCATCGTGAATCCGGCCAGCTCGCGCGCGGCCATCATCACCTGCTCCTGGTAGATCATCACCCCGTAGGTCTCGCGCAGGATCGGCTCCAGGCGCTCGTGCATGTACTCGATCGGCTCGCGCCCCTGCTTCCGCGAGATAAAGGCCGGGATGTTGATCATCGGTCCCGGCCGGAACAGCGCGACCGCGGCCGACACATCCTCGAAGCTCTGGGGACGCATGTCCATGAGCATTCGGCGCATACCCGCACCTTCGAGCTGGAAGACGCCGTGCGTATCGGCGGCGGAAATCAACTCATAGGTTTTGACGTCGTCGAACGGCAAGTGCTCCAGGTCGATGTCGATTCCGCGCCGCTCCGTGATCAGGCGCAGGCAGGTGGCGATGATGTCCAGGTTCTGCAGACCGAGGAAGTCGATCTTCAACAGGCCGATGTCGCCGACCGCCTTCATGTCGTACTGCGTGATCACCGCCTCACGACCCGGTCCGTACTGCAGCGGGGTGTAGCCCACAAGCGGCTCCGGCGCGATCACCACCCCGGCGGCGTGGGTGCTCACGTTGCGCGACACGCCTTCCAGCGTCTGGGCGACGTCGACCAGCCGCTTCGCCTCCTCGCTCGACTCGTAGGCTTCGCGGAACTCCGGCACCTCCTTGATCGTGTCCTGGAGCGTCTTCGAGCGACCCTGCCATACGGGCACGAGCTTGGCGAGGCGGTCGGTGTCGCGCAGCGGAACTTCGAGCACGCGGCCGACGTCGCGGATCGCCGCCTTCGAGGCCATCGTCGTGAAGGTGATGATCTGAGCCACGCGATCGGCCCCGTATTTCTCCGACACGTAGCGGATCACCCTCTCCCGCCCCTCGACTGAGAAGTCGCAGTCGATGTCGGGCATGGACACGCGGTCGATGTTCAGGAACCGCTCGAAGATCAAGCCGTGCTCGAGCGGGTCGAGGTTGGTTATGCCGAGGCAGTAGGACACCAGGCTGCCCGCGGCGCTGCCGCGTCCCGGCCCGACCACGATCCCGTTCTTGCGCGCGAAGTTGTAGAAGTCCCAGACGATCAGGAAGTAGGACGCGTAGCCCGTCGCCTTGATGACCGACAGCTCCTGCTCGGCTCGTTCCTCGGCGGCCGCCGATGCCTGGCCGAAGCGCCACTCGAGCCCTTTCAGGACGAGCTGCCGCAGGTACTGGTCAGGCGTCATGCCGTCAGGCACGTCGAACGGCGGCAGCAGCGTGGCCCCGAGGTTAACCTTCAGCTCACACTGCTCCGCCACCTCGATGGTGCTCGCCAGCGCCTCGGGTAGGTCGTCGAACGCCTCGATCATCTCCTCCGGCGTCTTCAGGTAGTTCTCCTGCGTCGAGAACCGCCATCGATTCGGATCGTTGAAGCGCGCCCCGGTCTGCAGGCAAAGAAGCACGTCGTGCGCCTCCGAATCGTGACGGTGGACGTAATGGAGGTCGTTGGTCGCGCACAGGCGAAGCCCAAACTCTTTGCCAAAGCGCGCGAGGACGCCGTTGACCTCGGTCTGGCGGTCGATTCCGTGGCGTTGCACCTCGAGGAGGAAGCGATCCTTGCCGAAGATGTCGCGGTAGGCTGCGACCGACTCGCGCGCGCCGTCGACGTCGCCGTCGACGATTCGGCTCGCCGCCTCGCCCTGGAGGCAGCCGGACAAGGCGATCAGGCCCTTGGAGTGCTCGGCGAGGATCTCCTTGTCGATCCGGGGCTTGTAGTACATGCCCTCCATCTGGCCGATCGTGCACAGCCGCATCAGGTTCAGGTAGCCGGCGTGGTCGGCGGCGAGCAGGGTGAGGTGGTTGGGATCGCGGTCGACACGGCCTTCGCGCAGCAGGCGGGACCGCGGCGCGACGTAGACCTCGCAGCCGATGATCGGCTTGATCCCCGCCTCCTTGCATGCCTTGTAGAAGTGGATCGCGCCATACATCACGCCGTGATCGGTGAGCCCGATCGCGGGCATCCCGAGCTCCGCTGCCCGGGCCACCATCGCGTGGATGCGGCTGGCGCCATCGAGCAGCGAAAACTCGGTGTGGTTGTGGAGGTGGACGAAGGTTTTCGGGGCGTGCGGCATCGTTTGGTTCGGGTGTGGCGGCCCCCGCGCACTAGTCTATCGGCAGCAATGGCCCGTACAGCACTGCCTTCACTGGCCCACGGCCCCGCGGAGATGGCCCACTCCGGTATCCGGGAGATCGCCAACGAGGCGGTCCGCCGGCCCGGGACGATCCGGCTCGACGTCGGCCAGCCTGACTTCCCCACACCCCAGCATGTCAAGGACGCGGGCAAGCGTGCGATCGACGAGAACAAGACCTTCTACACGCACACCCAAGGTTTGCTGTCGCTGCGCGAGAAGCTGGTCGACAAGCTCGCGCGAGTCAACGGCATCGCGTCGTCACCTGAACGCATAGCCAGCGCGCCGGGTGGTGTGGGCGCGATCGCGGCCATGTTCGCCGCCGTGCTGGAAGGGGGTGACGAGGTCCTGCTCCCGGATCCGGGCTGGCCGAACTACAGGATGATGCTGCCCTGGCTCGGCGCTCGCGGCGTCTACTACCCGTGCCCGCCGGCGTCAGGTTTTCAGCCCGATCTGGAAGCGCTCGAGCACTTGATCACGCCACGAACCAGAATCCTCGTCGTCAATAGCCCGAACAATCCGACTGGCGCCGTTTATCCGACCGCGACCATCGGCGCCATGATCCAACTCGCCCAGCGCCACAACCTCTGGCTGCTGAGCGATGAGTGCTATGACCAGATCGTTCTCGACGGCACGTGGACCAGCCCGGCGCACCTCGCGCCCGACGATCCTCGCATCGCCACCGCGTTCACTTTTTCGAAGACGTATTCGATGACTGGCTGGAGGCTCGGCTATTTGACCGGATCGGGCGAGCTCATCGACACCATGACCAAGGTGCTCGAGTCGAACTCCTCGTGCGTTTCGACGATCACCCAGGTCGCCGCGGAGGCGGCGCTGGTCGGCCCGCAGGACTGCGTCACCGACATGGTCACCTCGTACCGGAGGCGGCGCGATCTGGTGGTCGACATCTTGAAGGAGGCCGAACTCCTGATCGCCGAACCAAGCGGAGCCTTCTACATCATGGTCGACGTCTCCCCGGCCGGTCTGCCCTCCCGGGACTTCGCCTTCACCTTTCTGCGCGAGCGGGGGGTCAGCGTGGCGCCTGGAACAGCCTTCGGCGAGGTGGCCGGGGGCGCGGTCCGGATCAGCCTCGCGAGCTCAGACTCCGATCTCCGTGCGGGCGTTGGCCGGCTGGCCGAATTCGTACACGGTCGTACCTAACCCCGGTCGATCGTTTAAGCTGCGGCCGTTGAAATCGGGCGTAACCGTCCCCGCCTACGATCCGTTTGGCCCGACATGCAGCTTCTGAAGCCGATCCTCTCGATGGTCGCGAGACAGCTCGGCCCAGGGCGACTTCGGCTTTCCGTGGTCAAGTTCGTCCGGAAGCTGGACCGGCCGAGCTAGCTTCGCTCCAGCAGCGCCAACGACTCGATGTGGTAGGTCTGCGGGAACATGTCGACGATTGCGGCTCGCCTGACCCGATAGCCGCCTCGCACCAGCGAGACCAGGTCCCGCGCGTGCGTCGACGGCTCGCAGCTGACGTAGACCAATCGCTCGAGACCTAGCCGGATCAGCTCAGCCAGCGCCGCGGGCTCGCATCCCGCGCGGGGCGGATCCAGGATCGCGGCCTGGAAATGTCCGAGGCGGACACCACGCAGCGAAGCTTCCACCTTGCCGGGCACATACTCGACCCGCGCCGAGTTGATCCGGGCATTGAGCCGGCCAAGCTGGACCGCGTGGGGGTTCTCTTCGACCGCCGTTACGGAGGCCCCTGCTCTCGCCACTGCGGCGGAGATCGTGCCGATGCCCGCGTACAGGTCGAGAACGCGCTCCCCGGATCTTGCCTGGAGCATGTCGAGCGCGGCGCGATAGAGCACGAGCATCTGGCGATAGTTGGTCTGGACGAAGGTGTCGCTGCGGATGCGAAAAGTCATGCCCCAGAACTCGAGTGACATGGCATCGTCGAGCAGCGTCAAGTCGGGTAAAAGCTCTGCGACGCGGCGGGCGAACTCGTCGCGCGGCCAGCTTGGCTCGGGGCCGGTAAAACGCAGCCGCCACATCAATCCGGGGCCTGTAGGCTCGACGGTGAGCAGCAGGTTTTGCAGACCAGTCAGGCGCTGCTCATTCGCCGCCGCGGCAAAGGCGGGAAGCGCGCGCTCGATGCGCTCGTCGTGGATCAGGCAACCGTCGATCGGCAGCACGGAGTGCGAACGGAGCCGGTGGAAGCCGAAGCGCCAGCCGTCCGCCTCGCTCACGGCCTCGAACTCGCCGCGGATGCGATAACGCCATGCATCCTCCATGCCGAGCACGGCGGTGTCGGGCGGCAGCCGTAGTCCCGCCCGCGCCCACGCGTCTTCGACCACCTGCCGCTTGAGCTCCAGCTGATGCGCGTACGCGGCGTGCTGGAGCTGGCAGCCCCCGCATGCGCCGAAGTACGGGCAGGGCGCGGCGACGCGATGCGGTGACGCCTCGATCACGCGGGTGGCGGCCGCGACCGCCACGCCGCCCTGGCGCCCTCGCGGCTCCGCCTCCACCACCTCGCCGGGCAGCGCGTAGTTGACGAGCCAGACCTTGCCGTCCTCGCGGGCCACTGCCGCGCCGCCGTGCGCCGGAGCGCTGGGTTTGAGGATCAGCGGCGCCACAACGAAACCGGATCAGTCGCGCGCTTGAATCCAGCGGCCTCGACCATCTGCGTGGCGACGCGGAAGCCCTCGGCGATCTTGTCCGGGCTGTGGGCATCACTCCCGTACTGGACAGCCTGGCCTCCCAGCTCCCGCCACCAACGCACGACGGTGAGATCCGGGCACAACGTGTCGCCGCGTGTGGTGTTGACCTCGAGCACGCGGCCTGTCCGCGCCGCGGCATGCAGCACGGCGCGGATCTCGGCTTCGAAGTCCTTCTCCCTGTACGCGGGCGTTCCTTGTTTCCAGTACCGCTTCGGGTAGTCGAGATGGGCAACCGCCTCGAAGGGCTGGCCGCCCTCGATCATGGCCAGGACCTCACCGAAGTACTCCCTGGTCGCGGCGGTCTGGTCCACGCCTTCGCGGTCCCGCAGCTGGCTGGCGTCGACGATCTCGCCGTCCAGCTTCACGCAGTGGACCGAGCCCAGGACTTTGTCGAGCGGACCCGCGGACAGCACCGCCGTCGTCTCGGCGGGAAACCAGTGGGGCTCGCCGAGCTCGACGCCGCTCAAGATGCGCAGCCCTGTGAATTTGGCGCGGCAGCGCTCGACCGAGTCGAGGTAGCCGGCGATGTCGACGCAGTACTGGTCCTCGTGGACCTTCACAAAGTCGGCATGGTCGGTGAAGGCGATGGCCGGAAGACCCAGCTCGATCGCGCGCTCGCAGCTGCGCTCCATCGAACCGCGGCGGCCGTCGTAGGACCACTCGGTATGCACGTGCAAATCTGGAGGAGCTGGCACGCGTCAAGGCTACCCGTCCGGCGCTAGCCGAGCAGTTTCAGCAGCAGCTCGTTGGCGATCTTGGGGTTCGCCTGAGGCGCGCGTTTGCGCAGGTCGGCCATCAGAGCTTGCATGGCCTGCTTCCTCCCCGCGCGGAAGTCCGCGGCCGCTTTCGGGTTGGAGTCGATCACCGCCTCGGCGAGCACACGCAGCTCGGACACGTCGCTGAGCTGCGCGTAACCGTGCTCCGCGACGATCTCGGCGGGGGTGCGTCCAGTCTCGACGGACTCCATGAGCACCTCACGGCCTTGATCGCGCGTGATGCTCCCGTCGCCGACAAGGCGAACCAGCTCCGCGAGATTCTTGCCGCTGGGCAGCTTCCCCGTCGGCGCGATCTCACCGACGATCCAGTTCGCGGTCTGCTTCGCGGGGGCGCCGGCGGCCGCGGCTTCCTCGAACAGGTCGGCGAGCGAGCGATCCGCCACGATCCGAGCCGCGTCCGATGATGACAGCGCGTACTGGGTGACAAGCCGCCCGCGCCTCGCACCTGGCAGCTCGGGCAGCGCGGCTCGCAGCTCCTCGATCCATGCCCGATCCAGCTCCAGGGGAGGGATGTCCGGCTCGGGGAAGTAGCGATAGTCGTCGGCGAACTCCTTGCTCCGCTGCGAGAAGGTGCGCTGCTCCGACTCGGACCAACCGCGGGTTTCCTGGACCACGCTCCCGCCCGACTCGAGCACCTGCGTCTGCCGTTCTACCTCATAAAGGATCGCCCGGTGCAGCGCCCGGAAGGAGTTGATGTTCTTCAGCTCGGTCTTGACGCCCAGCTCCTCTGATCCCGCGCGCCGGATGGAGATGTTGGGCTCCGCCCGCAACTGGCCTTTCTCCATATCCGCGTTGGAGGCGCCGAGCGTGCGCAGCAGGGTCTGCAGCTCCATGGCGTAATCGCGCGCCTCGTCGGCCGAGCGGAGGTCGGGCTCGCTCACGATCTCCATCAGCGGAACGCCCGCGCGGTTGAGGTCGACGTACGACTCCCACGCCTTGTGCAGCTTGTCGCCCGCGTGGATCAGCTTGCCCGTATCCTCCTCAAGGTGGACGCGGCGGATCCGCACCGTCCGGGCGCCTACCACGAGGTAGCCGTTCAGGCTCATCGGCAGGTCGTACTGGCTGATCTGATAGCCCTTGGGCAGGTCGGGATACATGTAGTTCTTGCGGTCGAACTTGGTGTGACGTGGGATCTCGCAGTTCAGAGCCAGCGCGGTCTTCAGGCAGGCCTCGATCGCCGCCTTGTTAGGGACCGGCAGCACGCCCGGCATGCCGAGGCAGATCTCGCACACATGCGTATTGGGTGCGGCGTTCAGCTCCGCGATAGCACAGCCGCAGAACATCTTGGAGCGTGTCCGCGGCTGGACGTGCACCTCCATTCCGATCACAACTTCCCAATCGCGGTCAGACAACCGATGCCACCTCTGCTCTGACCTCGCTCGCTTCCTCGTACGCGCGCGCGACGCGCAGGACGACGTTCTCGCCCCACTGCGGACCCAGCACCTGCAGCCCGACAGGCAGCCCGTCGGAGGTGCCACACGGCACGCTGATCCCCGGCAACCCCGCGAGGTTGCCGCCGAGGGTCAACACATCGCACAGGTACATCGAGAGCGGGTCCTGCGTCTTGGAGCCGATCGGGAAGGCGACCGTCGGCGAGGTCGCGCTTACGATCGCGTCGCAGTGCTTGAAGGCTTCGTCAAAATCGCGCTTGATCAGCGTGCGCACCTTCTGCGCCTTGAGGTAGTAAGCGTCGTAGTAGCCGCTCGACAGCGCATACGTCCCCAGCATCACGCGGCGTCGGACCTCGGTGCCGAAGCCCTTGCGCCGCGTCTGCAGGTACTCGTCCGTGATGTTCGGCGCGTCGACCTCGGACAGCCCGTACTTGACGCCGTCGAAGCGCGCCAGGTTGGACGAGCATTCCGCCGGCGCGATGATGTAGTACGCGGCGAGGCCGTAGTCGGTGTGAGGAAGCGAGACGTCGACGATCTCGGCGCCGGCTATCCGCAGGACGGCCAGGGCGGCGTCGATCGCGCTTTTGACGCCCGCCTCGATTCCCTTCACGTCGTAGTACTCGCGCGGCACGCCAAGCCGCATGCCCTTGACTCCTCCGCCGAAGTTGTTGAGCACCTCCATGCCGGGCCGGTCGGATGACGTAGCGTCGAGCGGGTCGAGTCCGCTCATCAGCGACAGCACCACGGCCGCGTCGTCGACGCTGCGCGTGAGCGGCCCGATCTGGTCGAGGCTCGAGGCGAAGGCGATCAGGCCGGAACGGCTGACCCGGCCGTACGTCGGCTTCATGCCCACCACGCCGCAGAGCGCCGCCGGCTGGCGGATCGAGCCGCCGGTGTCGGTGCCGAGCGCGATCATCGCCTCGCCCGCAGCCACCGCCGCGGCGCTGCCGCCTGAGCTTCCGCCCGGCACGCGATCCAGGTCCCAGGGATTGCGCGTGGGAAAGTATCCGGAGTTCTCGGTCGAGCTCCCCATGGCGAACTCGTCGCAGTTGGTGACGCCCAGCATGACGGCGCCTGCCTCGAACAGGCGAGCCACCGCGGTTCCGGTGTAAGGCGGTTTGAAGCCACGAAGAATCCGCGACCCCGCGGTGGTCTCGACTCCACGCACGCAAAGCACGTCTTTGACCGCCAGCGGTATGCCCGCGAGCGGCGGCGCGTCCCCCTGCCGGATCCGGCGGTCCGCCTCGTCGGCCTGCTTCTCCCAGAGCTCCGGGGTGAAGCGCAGGTACGCTTTCACGTGCGAATCGAGCCGCTCGATCCGCTCGACGTGCGCGGTCACGAGGTCGGACGCGGAGATCGAGCCCAGCCGGAGCAGACGCGACGCCTCTTTGATGCCGAGCTCCGTCAGATCGCTGGAAGTCATGCCTCTTCCTGAATCGCAGGAACTCGGAACGAGCCGTCGACCGCCGCCGGCGCGTTGGCGAGCGCCTCCTCCTGGGTGAGCGACGGACGCGGCTCGTCTTCGCGGAGTCGGCTGGCAACCTCAACGACCTGCGCGGTCGGCGGGATGTCTTCGGTGTCCAACTGCTGCAGGCGGTCGATGTGGCCGAGGATCCCGCTCAGCTGATGGGCGTAGAACTCCTCGTCGCCCTCCTCGAGACCGAGGCGTGCAAGCGTCGCGACGTGACGGACTTCGTCTTTGGAGAGAGGCATCAGCCTATTTTCGCCGCGAATAACGAACGACCAGGAAGGCGAGGCTAATTACACCACCAGCGATGCCGACCACCATCGACCCCGCGCCGATGAACACGAGCGCGGTCCGCATCCGGCCGACAGCCGAGGGTTCAGAGAGAAATCCGAGCACGAACCAGCCCCAGATCAGAAGGAAGGCGGCGCCGCCGAGGATCGCCCACCAGACCCACCGGGGGACATTCACTTGGGAAGAAGGGCTTTGAACTGCTCCTCGTCGAGGATGTGCAGCTTCAACCTCTGCGCCTTCTCGAGCTTGGATCCGGCTCCCGGCCCAGCGACCACGTAGTCGGTCTTCGCGCTCACGCTGCCGGCCGCCTTGCCGCCCAGCTTGCGAACCAACGCCTCGGCGTCCGGCCGGCTGATCGTCTCGAGCGCGCCCGTGAAGACGAATGTCTTGCCGGTGAAGGGCCCTTCGCCGACCGCTTCCGCCGCCTGCGGCTCCACGCCCACGGCGAGCAGCCTCTTGACGAGCTCGGAGCCAGGCCCCTGAAAGTACGCATGCACCTCGTGGGCCATGCTCGGCCCGACCCCCTCGACTCGCCGCAGGTCCTCTTCACTCGCGCCGCGTAGGCGCTCGATGCTCCCGAAGTCGGCCGCCAGCAGCTGCGCGGTGGCCTCGCCGACCTGCGGTATGCCGAGGGCGTAGAGAAAACGCCCTAGCTCCGGCCGCGCGCTCCCTGCGATCCGGCCGACGAGGTTCTGGGCGGACTTGTCCGCGAACCCGTCCAGCTCGATGACCTGGTCCCTGCTCATCCGGTAGAGGTCGCTCGGGTCCTCGACCACACCCCGCTCGATAACCTGCGTGAGCGTCGCGTAGCCAAGGCCTTCGATGTCCATCACGGCCGCGAAATGACGCAGTCGCTCGAGACGCTGCGCGCCGCAGAACGGGTTGATGCAGCGATGCGCGATGTACGGCTCTTCGCGCACCACCTCTCCCCCACACACCGGGCATTTCGCCGGCATCCTCCAGCCCGGCTTCGGGTCCTTGACGCTGACGATCTCCGGGATCACGTCTCCGGCCCTATGGATGACGACTCGCGCCCCCACGTACACACCTTTCTCATTTACCTGGGCCTCGTTATGCATGGTCACGTTGCGGATCGTCACGCCTCCGACGACGACAGGTTTCACATGCGCAACTGGCGTCAGCACGCCGGTCCGCCCGACGTAGCACGCGATCTCCTCGACCTCGGTCTCCGCCTGCTCCGGCGCGTACTTGAACGCGATCGCCCAGCGGGGCGAGCGCGCGACGAAGCCGAGCTCGAGCTGCTGCGGAAAGGCGTCGACCTTGACCACCATGCCGTCGATCTCGTACTCGAGCTCGTGCCGGCGGCGCTGCCACTCGCCGTGATACTCGATGACCTGGTCGATCGAGTCGAGCCGGCGTCGATTCTTGTTCACGCGGAAGCCCATGGACTCGAGCGCGTTGAGCACGTCCCACTGTGACTTGCACGGACCGGCCGGATCGAGCGTGTACATGAAGGTTTGCAGGTCGCGGGCGGCAGTGACGTTGGGGTCGATCTGGCGCACGCTGCCCGCGGCGGTGTTGCGCGGATTGACGAACCGCGGCTTGCCCGCGGCCTCCATCTCTCGATTCAGCTTTTCGAAACCCGCGATCGGGAAGTACACCTCGCCGCGGACCTCGAACACTTCGGGCAGCCCTTTGGCCGGCGTCACCGCGAGAGGCACGCTGCGGATGGTGCGGACATTGGCCGTGACGTCCTCTCCGGTCGTTCCATCGCCCCGTGTCGCCGCGCGCTGGAGCCGGCCTTTAGCGTACGTAATGCTGATCGCGAGCCCGTCGATCTTGAGCTCGGCGCAGTAGACGACCTTGTCACCCACCGCCGCACGCACCCGCTTATCGAAAGCGCGGATCTCCGCCTCGTCGAACGCGTTCTGAAGGCTCAACATCGGCGAGCGGTGGCGCACCTTGGCGAACTGGTCCGACGCCTCGCCGCTCACGCGATGAGTCGGGGAGTCGGCGCTGATGAGGTCCGGGCGCTCGTCCTCGATCCGGCGCAGCTCGAGAAACAGAGCGTCGTACTCGGCGTCTGAGACCTCAGGCTCGTCGAGCACGTAATACGCGTGCTCGTGGCGGCGGATCAGCTCGCGCAGCTCTTCGACCCGGACCGCCGGATCGACCTTCGTCTTCTTTTTCGCCTTGCTCACTTCGTCAGCGGCGCGAGCATGCCGCTCAGGATCTTCAGCCCCACCTTGTCGAACTTGATCAGCAGCTCCTCGTCGGTTCGGGTCAGAGTGCTCTTGACGACTGTCCCGGAGCCAAACGCCGGATGCGAGACGCGATCGCCGCTCACGAAGCGCTGCACGGGCGGAGGCGCCGGCGCGGCCTCGACCTGCCGCTCCAGGTAGCGCTCCTTGTAGCCCTGGCGCGGCGGCGCCACCGGCGCGCTGCCGCGCGGCGCGGCAAGCATCGACTGCGGGATGTCGGTCAGAAAGCGGCTCGGAAACGCCGGCTGCGAGCGCCCGTACAGGTGGCGGCGAAATGCGCAGCTCAGGTAAAGCCGGTCCTTCGCGCGCGTCATCCCTACGTATGCAAGCCGCCGTTCCTCGGCCATCTCGGTCGCGGCGCCCACGAGCGAAGGGTTCTCCTCGCGCTCATCGAGGGCGCGTTGATGCGGCAGCAAGCCTTCTTCCATACCGACCATGAATACGACCGGGAACTCGAGCCCCTTGACCATGTGGAGCGTGATCAGCGTGACGCCCTCACCGTTCTCGTCGTAGGCGTCGACGTCGGAGACCAGCGCAACCTCGGCGAGGAAATCCTCGAGGCCTTGCGTCGGGTCGCGGTCGTCGAAGCTCTCGGCCAGGCCGCGGAGCTCGTTCAGGTTTTCGATCCGCGCCTCGCCCTGCGGCGTGCCGTCGAGGTAATGAGCGCGGAGGCCCATGACCTCGACGACATGGTCGATCAGCTCGCTCGGCCGGAGCACGCCCATGGTCGACCGCACGGACTCGATCTGGGTTCGGAAGCTCAGCAGCGGACCGACCGCGGTCTTGGGCACGCCCGGAACCCGCGCCGGGTCCGCGAGGATGGCAAGGATGTCCGGATCGGCACCACGTGCGTAGCCGTTGACCGCCTCGACGGTGACACCGCCGATCTTGCGCGAAGGCACCGATACGATCCGGGCGAAGCTCAGCGCGTCCTGTGGGTTGAAGCAGAAGCGCACGTAGGCGACCACGTCCTTGACCTCACGCCGCTCCCAGAAGCGGATGCCGCCTACCAACCGATACGGAATGCGCCGGCGAGCGAGCACGTCCTCGAAGGCGCGGGACTGTGCGTTGGTGCGGTACAAGACCGCGAAGTCAGAGTAGCCGCGGTTCTCGACCTTGCGCAGGCGCTCGATCTCATCGGCGACGAACTCCGCCTCCTCGACCTCGTTGTACGCCTGCGTGGCCACGACCTTGTCGCCCCCGGCGCGATCCGTCCACAGGCGCTTTTCTGCGCGCTCGGGGTTGCTCCGGATGACGCTGTACGCGGCGTCGAGGATGGCCTGGCTCGAGCGGTAGTTCTGCTCCAGGTGCACCACATGCGCGTCCGGGTAGTCCTTGCGAAAGTCGAGGATGTTGCGGATGTCGGCCCCGCGAAAGCGGTAGATCGACTGGTCGTCGTCGCCGACCACTGCCACGTTGCGATGCTCCGAAGCGAGCTGGTTGACGAGCATGTACTGGGCTCGGTTGGTGTCCTGGTACTCGTCGACCAGGACGTGGCGGAAGCGGTCGCGCCACTTCTCCAGCGCCTCCGCGTCGGTGCTGTACAGCTCGACCAGCTTCATGATCAGGTCGTCGAAGTCGAGGCCGCCAGAGCGCCGTAGCACCTCCTGGTAGGAGTCGTACACCCGGCGCAGGATCTCGTCCTGATAGCTGCGGTTGGGTATGTCCTCCGGCCTTTTGAGCTCGCTCTTGGCCTGGGAGATGCCCTGGCTCAGAGCGCCGATCGGGTAGCGCTTGGGGTCGAGACGGAGCTCTTCGAGCACGCGCTTGAGCGCGGCGCGCGTGTCGTCCTCGTCGAAGATGACAAAGCTCGGCACGATGCCGATGCGCTGCGCCTCCCGGCGCAGGATCTTGACCGCCGTCGAGTGAAAGGTCCCGACCCACATCCTCTGCGCGCCCTCGCCGACCAGCGTCTCCACCCGGCCCCTCATCTCGCGTGCGGCCTTGTTCGTGAAGGTCACGGCGAGCAGGCGGTCGGGCCACACTCGATGGGCGGCGATCAGATAGGCGATCCGGGCGGTCAGGACGCGGGTCTTGCCGCTGCCCGCGCCGGCGAAGATGAGGAGGGGTCCGTCCCCGTGCGTGACCGCCTCTTGCTGGGGTGGGTTCAGGCGCGCGAGCAAGGCGTCGATCTGGGCCTGGGAGGAGTCCGTCACCACGGGAGAAACGAGTTTACCGGTGGCTGGAATTGCCCTATTCCGCCGTTATGCTCCACGTGACTTTGGCACAGGAAGTCGATCTCGGCATGCGCGATCGCCTGCTCTACGAGCTGGCACGCGACCTCAGCTCCTCGCTCGACCTCGACACGGTGCTCGAGAAGGTCATGGACCGCGTCATCACGCTGATGAAGGCGGCGCGCGGCTTCATCGTCCTCGTCGACCCGCTGGACGGCAGCCTGTCGGTCCAGATGGCGCGGGGCGAAGCCGACCCTGAGAAGGCGCGCCAGTTCCTGGGCTCAAGAACCGTCATCGAGCACGTCGTCAAGACCGGCCAGGCGGTCGTCTCGACCGACGCCAGCCTCGACGACCGCTTCAAGGGGCGGCAGTCGGTCATCCTCCAGAACCTGCGCTCGATCATCGCCGTGCCTCTTGTGACCAAGGGCAAGGTCATCGGCGCCGTCTACGTCGACAACCCGTTCCGGGCGTCCATCTTCGAGGAGAAGGACAAAGAGTTCCTGCAGGCGATCTCCGACCTGGCCGCGATCGCCATTGACAACGCCCGCCAGTACGAGCGCTCGGAGTTCTTGCGCCAGGTCTTCGAGGCCCATGTCAACAAGCAAGTCACCGATTACGTGCTCACCCGCTCCGGCCGCACCCTGAGGTTCCTGCCTGGCGAGCGCCGCGAGGTGACGATGCTCAACTCCGACATCGCCGGCTTCTCGACCCTGTCCCAGAGCATGGACGCAGAAGAGCTCGTGCGCTTCCTGAACGACTACTTCCAGCGCATGATCCGCGTGGTCCTCGACCACGGCGGCAACATCGACAAGTTCCAGGGCGACGGCATGCTGGTCGTCTTCGGGGCGCCGAACCCCATGCACGACCACGCCGAGCGCGCGCTCAACGCGGCCCTGGCAATGGTCAGGGAGGTCGATCGCTTCAATCGCGAGCTGGTCGACGCCGGCCGGAGCGCGATCGCGGTCGGGATGGGCCTCGACACCGGCGAGGTGGTGGCGGGGCATGTCGGGTCGGACGATCGGATGGAGTTCACGTTGATCGGCGTGCCGGTCAACAACAGCGCTTACCTGTCCAAGGTCCGCCCGGCCCGGGTCCTGATGTCGGAGTCGACCCGATCGCGGATGCCGAACGGATTCCACGTCGCCGACTTCGAGCCATTGCTGCTCAAGGGCGCGAAGGGCCCGCAGGCGATCTACGAGCTGGCGATCTCAGTCACGAGCGACTAGCCCTGGCACACCCAGCGGCCGGGACCATAGTGGGAGTAAAGCCACGCGGCGGCGAAAGCATTGGCACGGGGATCGAAGGGCGACTGGCTGGCGTACGGAGTGCCCGACCACGTGCTGGGCAGGAACTGGAACAAGCCTGACGCGCCGCTGTCGGTGTTCACCGAGTTCGGGTGGTAGCGCGACTCGCACCAGGCGACGTTCATCGCCCACTGGACGGCAGCGGCCCCCAGCGGGCTGAATGCGTCGGTGATGTCCTTGGCGATCTCGGCCGGGGGCGCGGGGTGGTTGCTGCGGGCGGCGATGGCGGCCGCCTGGGCCTGCGCCGCGGCCAGGGCCTGCTGCTTGGCCTCATAGTCCGCCAGTCCCTGCTTCAACTCACTCGACCACGAGGCGACCTGCGCCATCTGCGCGGCCTGGACACGCTCGCTGCGGTTCTGCTGCACCACCGAGTTGCGGTCGAAGGCGTTCAGCTGCGTGACCGCCACCTGCACCGGGTGCATGGTCGGCGGATCCATGCGCGGAAGGATCACGCTCACCAGCAACACCACCCACACGAGCACCGCTCGGAATAGCGGCAGCAACCCCTTCTTTCGCTCCTTCCTTGGACTCGCCCTACCCCTGGGGCGGTGTCAGGCCTGAGCTCGGAGCGACGACGTGGAGAGGGCGTGCTCAGGTCCGGGAAAGGTGCCACCTTACCACATGGCCGGCAACCTTCCGTAGCCGTACGCCCCGGTACCGAAACGGCTAGAAGAGGTGGGTCAGCGTCCTGCGCAGCAGCTTGCGACCGGCGGGCTCTGCGTACGCCGGAAGCATGCCCTGGACCCTCTGGAATGCCAGCTCGGTCAGCGCCGCGGGGTCCTGACCGGACGTGGGGATCGCCGGCCCGACGACGACCCCGATCCTTTTCCGAAACCAGAGGTCCTTGGTGCCGGAAAGCGCCACGGGGATGACCGGCACGCCCGCCTTGATCGCAAAATGCGCAAAGCCTTTGTGGAATGGGAGCAACTGGCCCTCGGCCGGACCGTAGTTTGCCTCCGGAAAGATCGCCACCGCGCCGCCCAACTCGAGACAGCGGTCCACGTGCCGAAACAGCGCCTTGTCGCCGCGCCGCTCGCGTACGACGGGCACGTATCCGCCGGTCGAGCGGACCAGCCACCACTGGAACTTGCGAGTGATGAGGATGGTCGGGTCGGCGAGAAAGTGGAGACGCGGCTCGACCGGAAACAGATAAAGGAGGGCGAACTCGTCCAGCCAGTTCAGATGGTTCGCGATGACGATGAAGTTGCCGCCGCCCGACACTGGGATGTTCTCGCGACCGCGGATGTCGAACTTGAAGCAAAGGCGAAGCAGTGGAATCCCGAGCAGCCGGACGAGGCGATAAGGGATGTTGGCGCGGGGGCCGACGGGAAGCAGGTCGGCGGCGGGAAGGGCGGCGCCGGCCACGGCCATCACGGGGCGAAGTCTATAGGCCTAGCGGCCACCATTCGAGGAATCGGTTGAACGTGCCGAGCGCACCTTTGACCGCGTGCACCGCGTTGCTCAGGGTGGTCGCGTCACCGGCGGACAGCTTGCCGGTGTTCTGGTCGGCCCGGACCTCGTTGAGGAAGGCGTTCAGCTGGTTGTTGGCGGCGTTCGTGTCGCCACGTGCCGCCGCCGCCGAGGCCGCGTTCAGCTTGGCCGTGAGGCTGTTCTTCTGGCCCGCGTTGAGGGTCGAGATCTTCTGCACGTATCCGGAGATGGAGCCGAGCGCCTGCTGAGTGGTCTGGACGGGGACCTGGATCGTGGCGTGACCGACCCCACCGTCATCGTCGGTGACCGTCAGCGTGACCCTGTATGTCCCGGCGGCGGCGTACGCGTGGGCGGCTGTGAATCCGCTTGCCGAGCTCCCGTCGCCGAAATCCCAGATCGCGGTGTGCGTGTCGAGGGTGCTGGGATCGGTGAAGGTCCCGCTGAAGGTCAGCAGCTCCTGGGGCGCGATCACAAGGGGAGCCGCTGCTTGCACTGGCTTGATGGTTGCGGTCGGTGCGACGTTGGTTCCGATCACGGTCATCGAGTCGCTCCCCGACATGCCCCCGTCGTCGGTCGCCTGGAAGGTCACCACGTACGTGCCCTCGTCGTTCGGCGTGAAGCTGAACGACTTCCCGGAGCCGCTGGCGTAGACGCCCCCGTTCTTGGTGACGTGCCACGTGTAGCTGAAACCCGCGCTGTTGTCGGCCGACGCGGGGCTGGACGCCGCCCCGGTGAACGGCTCCGTCGTGCCCTCGGGCACCTCGGTCGGGTCGGTGACGATCTGCGCCGTCGGCGCCACCGCGACCACACTGAGCGTGAACGATGTCGTGACGGAATGGCCCTGCCCATCGTCGGCGGTGATCGTGATCGTCTGGCGTGGACCCTCATCAGACGCGGCCTGAGTCCACGACCAGGTTCCGCTGCCGGCGCCGGTCTTGTTCACAGCGCCCGAAGATGCGGACAACGTGAGCGAGTCGCCGTCTGGGTCGGAAAAGGTCCCCGTGTTGGTTGGGGCCGTGCCCTCGTTGACTGTTACCGCCGCGCTGTCGCTTGTCAGAACCGGAGCGCTGTTCACGCTGGTCGCGACCCAGGTCTTGAACGCAAAGTCCATTCCGAACTGGCTGCCGGTCAGCCAGGCACATCCGCTGCAGGCGACGAATGCCTGGCCGCCGGCGTAGGCGTCGACCGTCGAGTCGTTGTACCAGGTCAGAACGCCGCCCACGGTCTGGACAACGATCGCGTAGTGCGTTCCGCCGGCGATGGCGACCGTCGGGTTGATGTTGAAATCGTGGAAGCCGCGGCAGCAGACGACCGAGCCCTGCCATGCGACCGTGGTCCCGAGGGTCGTGCTGCTGGGCTGGCCGTTGGAGTTGATGGTCCGGATGGACACCCTGAGGCTCGCAAAGCCGGTCGGGGTGTCGTAGGCGAGCGTGAGGCGGTCGAGCTGACCGGTCATGCCGGCGGTGAAGGTCTGGGCCATCATCGTGATCTGGCGCTGGGAGCTCAGGGTCAGCGTCTGGGCCTGGTCGACGCTGTCATTGGCCGCCTGGGCCGGGACCCACCCAGCCAGCGAAAGCATCGCGGCAAACGCCGCCGCCATCGAGCCCCGAACGACACTTCCCCCTAACGAACTCTTCACTTGAGCCGATAGACGCGCCTGAAGAGAAATTCCTGCGCGAATTTATCGAGGTACTGCGAAACTCTCGCGCGAGCCTGGCCCGGATGGCTCGGAAGCCCTTTCAGGCGAGCCGTCCTGAGTTGGTGCCGGCGCAGGGATTCGAACCCTGGACCATCGGTTTAAAAGCTCGTCCCGACCTCCGCGGGACGCCTCCTCAGGGCCCCCTGCGTATTGGATTCTCCGCACCGCGCCTCTCCGTGGCACCCCGAGTATCCGCGGCTTGGCTGTGCGTATCGGCTTTAAAGATGGGCCCAAATCAGCGAACGACCTGAACGCGTTTATCAACCCTGCGCCATCCAGCGTCGGCGGTAAGGATCGCGGATGCATCCGTAACCCGCCCGACGGCGAGAACGAGTGCGTCCGGCAGCCTGAGGGACCTGTGGTGACCGCATAATGCCGCGGCAACTCTTGCAACATCCCTGTCGATTGGATGGACCACATCCACGACGGCGTCAACAAACCCTTCGGTCCTGATGATTGCCTCGGTTCCGAGCCGAGTGGCACCCACCAGCACTTCAGCAAATGCACTCGCCGGAAGAAGGATCTGGCCGCCGCGAGACCGGGCCAAACGTAAGGAATCTACAGAAGCAGAATGGTGTGCATCCTGCGGGTCGAGGACCCCCAAGATCACACTGCCGTCGACGGCTACCGGCGCCACTCTTCTCGCAACTGCTCAAGCTGAGTAGCAGCGCCAAGGCCAGGAATCGATCCGGCGAACTCGTCTAGCGGATCGACGGAACGCTCGAGGAGAATCCGACCGTCCCCTTTGGCACTCACCCGCAACTCGTCGCCATGCGAGACGTGGGCCGCTGTCAGCGCGGCTACAGGAAGAGTCACCTGATTCTTCCTAGAAAGCCGCGTAGCGCCGCGGCTACGCTTTACTTTTGACCGCACGAGTAAAGCTCCCCACCAAAGGGAGTCCGCCTGGAACAGCCACGGCCACGGATGCCAGGTGCTCCAGAGGAGTCCTATCAGCAATCGCCGCCCACAAGGCGCCTATCCGAGTTTGAAGTCGGGGCTGTCCAAACCCTCTCCAACCGAGTTCCTCGCCGAGCGCCCCACGCGGTGCCGATAGCGCCGAGCATCGGGGCGACGGCTACTCAGGGTACGCAGAGGATTGCTAGGTGACACGCGCGGGGGCGCTGCTCTGCCGCCTGAACTCTAAGAGAGTTCACGGAACGGGCGAACGCGATGGTTGAGTTTGCCGACGCCGGCCTATTCGCGATCAAGCTCTGGAACGCGGAATGACGCTGGCGGATGCAACGAGTTTCCGACATACCCCGCCACCTTGTTGATGTAGGCTTACATCATGAGCCACAGAACGCAGGTGACGCTCACAGACGAGCAATATGCTCGACTCAAGGCCGAGTCCAGGCGAAGCGGATTGGGCCTTGCGGAGTTGGTGCGTCGGGCGCTTCAGGTCCTGTACGGCAAATCCGCTCGAGAGAACCCGCAGGCGGTCCTTCAAGCAACGGCGGGCGCGTGGCGCAAGCGTCATGAGAGCGGCGAACAGTACGTCGAACAGCTCCG
Organism: Chloroflexota bacterium; assembly: GCA_005883575.1. Classification (GTDB taxonomy): domain Bacteria; phylum Chloroflexota; class Dormibacteria; order Dormibacterales; family Dormibacteraceae; genus 40CM-4-65-16. The sequence goes on from VBFH01000070.1 coordinate 28,326, forward strand.
CCCAGGTCTAGCCGAGCGTGAGCGCCACGTGGGTTGAAGTTCCTCGTCGACACCTCAGTGCTCGTCGACCATCTCCGAGGCGATGCACGAGCGACCAAGCTGCTGAGCGAACTGTTCCGATCAGACGAAGTGATTGGCTCGGTGATGAGCCGAACCGAAATCCGGGCCGGGATGCGCGCAGCAGAGAAGCGGGGCACCGAGCGTCTGCTAAACACTCTGACATGGATCCCGGTCGACGTCGAGATCGCGGATCGGGCCGGAGAGTTGGCACGTCGTTATCGAACCTCACATCCAAGTCTGGACACCGTGGACTACGTGATCGCCGCAACAGTCGTGGTAAACGAAGTTGCTTTCTACACCCGCAACGTCAAACACTTCCCAATGATCAAGGGCCTTCGCGATGCATACTCCACCTCGGTTTAGTCGGCCTTGACGCGATACCTCTCGAGATCGGATGTTTCCCGACTGTTCGCTACTGCACGGGAAGCAGCGAGCGTCGAGAGTAAGCCGCTCAGCCCTTTTTGCAGCGGTCTGAAAACCGCTGCTCACCAGTTCGGCATCCAACCTGAATCTCCTCCCTTCGCCTCCTCACGCCTCCCTGAGCTCCTCGGCTTGGCTATACCGATGGCAAGGCGTTGGCTATATGCCATCAGCGTCACGAACCCGACAGCGGGAAATTGAGTTCGGATTTGGTGCCGGCGCGGGGACTCGAACCCCGGACCCTCGGTTTAAAAGACCGCTGCTCTAACCAAGCTGAGCTACGCCGGCCAAAAGGAATTGTGGCGGTTACGAATCTAGGCGGTGGGGCGCTTCAGGCGCAGTGAAGACGCTACCGTCGTGCGGGCTCGACCGCTCGACGAACAGCGATCCTCCATACCGCTCCGCGAGCTGGCGGCTGATATAGAGCCCCAGCCCGGTGCCGGACGGATACCCGAACTCGACATCGTCCACCCGATAAAACTGCTCGAACATCACTCGCGCCGCAGCCGGTACTCCGATGCCGGAATCGGTGACCCTCACTTCGGGCGCCTCGCCATCAGCGACCTGCACCTTGATGCGCGCCGGCGGATGGCTGTACGTCATCGCGTTGTTGAGCAGGTTGTCGAGGATGATGCCGATGTCGTGTGGGCTGCTATCGACGGTGAGGTGAGCACGCCTCTCAGCAGGCGGTCGACTACGCGCACCGGATCCGTCTCCCTGGCCAAGGCCTCGGCGACGTCGAGGCCGATCCGGCGGCGCTCGGCCGCAGGCGCGACTTCTTCAACTGCCCGCCTCCGCGAGCACCGAGCCTGAGTACTGCCAACATCAACCTGACCCGCCGCTGACGCTCACGTTCGCGCTCGTGCAGCGAGGCGGCGTGCTGGCGCGGCCGAAGTGGTCGATCTTCGCGGCCATCGCGGGTGAAGTTCCTGCGCTGCACGGCCAGCGTTTCAGCCAGGCGACGTCGACCCTGTCCCGGAAACAAAACGAAGTGCCCCACCCACATCACAGCCGTGGCCGAGGCGATGAAAACGACCGGAAGCGAGCGCCAGCTCTCACGCAACGCGGCGTCGAGCGAACCCAGGAGAGCCGCGACGAGCATGCATGCGAACGCGAGGCCATCGCACACGGGTACGAACCATGTGAGCGTCGGCGCCGATGGCGTGAAGGGGCCCCACAACAAGATCGGCATGCCGATCGCCAGCGCGGCCCGCCGAGCCGAGCCGGACCGAGAATTGCGACCACGCCGAATTCGCTGCGAACAGATACCTCTCGGTGTTGAACCGGATGGAGAGCATGAAATGGCGCGAGTGTTTAGCCTTCCCCGGGTGCGTTCGGGCGCCCGGCTCATGCTCCTCATGCTCGTGGCTGCCGCATGCAATCCCAACGCCAATCCCCCGCCCTCGCCCGAACCGCTGGCCTCCGATCAGACCCTCAGCTTCCCGATCGCGCAGGACGTCGGTGACTTCGACCCTGCGCTGATCTCCAGTGCCGCCGACGTCGACATCCTGCGCAACGTCTTCTCGGGCCTTTATCGATTCGACCAGCGCCTTCAGGAGGTGCCAGACATCGCCGCCGGCCCGCCGGCTGTCTCAGACGATGGCCTCAGGTACACGTTCCACGTTCGCTCCGACGCCCGCTTCTCCAACGGCGATCCAATCACCGCCGACGATTTCATCTACAGCTGGAACCGCGCTGCGGCGAAGCAGGGCGACTACGCGAGCCTGTTCGATGTCATCGCCGGCTATCAAGCAGTCGCGGCCGGCAGGACCGGCCAGATGATCGGCCTCAACAAGGTCGACCCCACGACCTTCACGGTCACGCTCGTCAAGCGCGCCGGCTACTTCGTTACCGAGGTCGGGCTCTGGCCGTTCTGGCTCGTCGACCAGAAGGTGGTCGCGAGCGCCGGTGAGGATGCCTGGTTCTCGAAGCCTGAGACGCTGATCGGGAGCGGCGCCTTTCGAATGACCGCACGCACGCCGGGACTGTCGATTGACTTCGAGCCGGTGAGCGGCTGGTACGGCGGGAAGACCGGGCAACTTTCCCGTGTCCACATCGCGGTCATGGCCGACGCCACCGCGCAGGTCGCGCAGTACGAGTCCGGAGTGCTCAGCCTGATCGGATATGGTCGCCAGGCTCTGCCACCGGCGGCAGCCGCGCGTTACACGACCGACTCCAGGCTCAGGGGCCAGCTCGCTCTCGTTCCGCTCGGAACCACCTTCTGGGCAGGCTTCAACCTGAAGACAGGTCCGTTCGCAGGGATCGACGCCGGACGCGCCGGCCGTCACGCATTCAGCATCGCGATCGACCGCAAAACGCTTGTCGATGCCGTGTGCAACGAGAAGACGACTTGCGAGGCGGCGAGCGGCGGAGTCGTGAGCAAAGGCCTCGCCGGCTACCTCGGCGACGGCCAGGACCACAACTTCAAGTTCGACGCGAAGGCCGCAAGGGCCGAGTACACTGCGTGGGATCCGAGCGGCGTGAAGGTGAAGGGGCTGTCGTACACGTATGACGCTAACCCGTTCAATAAAGCCGTCTGCACGAACCTGCAGCAGCAGTGGAAGAAGAATCTCGGAGTCGACGTCGGGTGCGTGGAGATGGATCGGAAGACGTTCTTCGATCAACGCAACGGCGCGTGCGCCTATCCGATGTTCAGGCAGAGCTGGGCGGCCGACTACGACCACCCACAGGATTGGTTCGACTACCTGTTTGTCAGCGGCGCGAGCTCATCAGGCTCGTGCTACTCCAATCCCGACCTGGACAAGCTGGTTGCGAGCGCCGACCAGGTTCCGCTCGCGCAGGGATTGATCGATTACAAGACCAGCGGCGCACTCCTGGTCAACGATTCGGTCTTCGCGCCCCTCGTCTATGGCGTGCAGCAGTACCTGGTTCATCCATATGTCGTTGGCGCGGGCGGCAACGCGCTGTACGACAACTACTGGACGTCTGTTCGCATCCTCAAGCACTAGACATCCTGCGAGAAATGACAAGCGGCCAAGTGACCCCGCAGCTTCTCCTCCAGCGGCGGCTCCACCTCGGCGCACGGAGTCGGGACCCGCGCGATTGGGCAACGGGTGTGGAAGCGGCATCCCGGCGGGGGATGGATCGGCGAAGGAATCTCGCCCGAAAGCTCGACCAGGCGACGGCCACGCTGCAGCTTTGGATCAGGTAGCGGGATCGCCGACAGTAACGCCTTCGTGTATGGGTGCTTCGGATTGCTGTACGTCTCAATGCTGTCCGCGATCTCGACGATCTTCCCCAAGTACATCACCATGACGCGATCGCTGATATGGCGCACCACTGAAAGGTCATGTGCGATGAACAGATACGTCAGATTGAACTCGCGCTGCAGGTCTTCGAGCAAGTTCACGATCTGCGCCTGGATCGACACGTCGAGAGCCGAAACCGCCTCGTCGCAAACAATGAGCTTGGGGTTGAGAGCGAGCGCTCGCGCAATCCCGATGCGCTGGCGCTGACCGCCTGAGAACTCATGCGGGTATCGGTTGTTGAAGTTGGGATTCAGACCCACGACGCGAAGCAGCTCCTGAACGCGTTGATTGAGCTTGCGGCCGCGCATCATCCGGAAGTTCACGAGTGGCTCGCCGATGATGTCGCCGACGGTCATCCTTGGGTCGAGCGACGCGAACGGATCCTGGAAGATGATCTGCATCTGACGCCTCTGCTGGCGCAGCTTCTCGCCGTGGATCTTGGTGAGCTGGACGTCGTCGAGAAAGACCTCGCCCGAGGTCACCGGGATTAGCTGCATGACGAGCCTGCCGAGCGTCGACTTGCCGCAGCCAGATTCGCCGACAAGCCCGAGCGTCTCGCCGTGGCGGATCTCGAAACTCACGCCGTCCACCGCCTTCACGGTCAGTCCGATGCCCACCGGAAAGTGCTTGACAACGTTTTCGACCCGGACCAGGACGGGCGGGCTGTCACCGGCAGGCAGCGGCCTCTCGCGTACTGCCTGCGCCATCAGTCGACCAGCTTGCCTGGCTCGAGCCCCGATGCCGCGCCCGGCCGGATGTCGAGGAGCTGGTCGGCGCCCATCTCTGCGCGTGCTCGGTCCATGGTGACCCAGCATGACGCGAACTGGTTGGGCTTGATCTCTTTCAGCTCCGGCTCGTCGGTAAAGCACTTCTCGATGCGGAATGGGCAACGCGGATGGAACCGGCAGCCGGCAGGCGGGCGCAGGAGGTCCGGCGCGATGCCCTCAATCGACCGCAATCGTTCATGGCGAAGGGCATCGACGCGTGGAATCGATTTCAGAAGCGACCACGTATACGGATGTTGCGGCCGGTCGAAGATCTCATCGACAGGTCCCTGTTCGACGATCTTCCCGGCGTACATGACGAGGACCCGTGTGCACAGGCCGGCGACCACGCCCATGTTGTGTGTGATCATGATGATCGCGGTCCCAAGCTCCTGATTCAGGTCCCCCAGCAGCTCCAGGATCTGCGCCTGCACGGTGACGTCGAGTGCGGTCGTCGGCTCGTCGGCGATCAGAACCGATGGGGCGTTGGCCAGTCCCATCGCGATCATTGCGCGCTGGCGCATGCCTCCGCTCAGCTGATGCGGAAAATCCTTGACACGACTCTCGGCAGCGGGGATGCGCACACGTTTGAGCAGCTCGATGGTGCGCTGACGTGCCTGCGTTTTGCTCGCCATCTTGTGGGCGAGCATCGCCTCGGCGATCTGGAAACCCGTCTGCAACACCGGGTTGAGTGAGCTCTGCGGGTCCTGGAAGATCATCGCGATGTCGCGCCCGCGAATCTCGCGAATCTCTTCGTCGGTCACCTGCAGCAGGTCTTGATTCCGAAACAGGACGCGGCCGCCCACCACCTTGCCCGGATCGGGCACTAGACGGAGCAGCGATAGAGCCGTCATCGATTTTCCGCTTCCGGACTCACCGACGATACCGAGGCTCTCGCCGGGATAGAGGTCGAAGGTCACGCCGTCCACCGCCCTCACGATGCCGTCGTGCGTCCTGAACTGAGTCTGGAGATCCTTGACTTGCAGAATCGGTGACGCCAACCGATCCTCCTACCGGCGCTGGCGGGGGTCGAGCGCGTCGCGCAGACCGTCGCCCAGGAAGTTAAAGGCCATCAGAGTCAGCGACAGCGCGATCGACGGCGCGATGACCATCGCCGGCGCGATTCGGATGGTGACGATTCCCTCGGCGGCCATCGAACCCCAGGTCGGGGTCGGGGGTGGGACGCCCAACCCGAGGAAGCTGAGGAACGCCTCGAAGAGGATCGCGGCGGGCACGCCAAAGGTCGCCTGGATGATGATCGGACCCAGCGCGTTGGGCAGGATGTGACCGAACAGGATCTTTGAAGGCTTGGCTCCGCTCGCGCGGGCCGCCTCGATGAACTCACGCTCTCGCAGGCTGAGCGTCTGACCACGCACGAGGCGCGCCATGTCCATCCAGCGCGTGACGGCGATCGCGATGATGATGTTGGTCAGGTTTGGCCCGAGCAAGAAGACCAGGATCAGGGCGACCAGCAGGTCGGGGATTCCGTAAAACAGGTTGATTATGAACGTGACGACCTGGTCGAACCAGCCTCTGAAGTACCCCGCGGCCAGACCGATCGGCACGCCAATCGCCAGCACCACGATCTGTGTGCCGACACCGACGATGAGCGAGATCTGGGCCCCCGCCATCAGCCGGCTCAGGGTGTCGCGTCCCAAGGCGTCGACACCGAGCCAGTGCTGTCCACCCGGTCCTTGGTAGGGGATTCCGACGCCAACCTCGTACGTCGGGTAGGGGGTGTGGATGAGGGCGACCAGCGCGACCACCACCAGGAAAGTCAGATAGACGACCCCTGCGAGGGCCAGCCGGTTCCTTCGGAGCCGGCGCCAGGCATCGCTCCAGAGGCTTGCTTGCTCCGGCGCGATCGGACGGGTGACGACTGCAGCTGCGGTGGCTGCCATCAGTACCTGATCCTTGGATCAATCACTACGTAGAGAAGGTCTACGCCGAGGTTGGCCAGGCCGACCAGCGCCGCGTACCCCGTGAAGACGCCGATCACGATGTTGTAGTCGCGATTCAAGATGCTCGTGGCGAACTCTTTGCCAAGGCCGGGAATGCCGAAGATGTTCTCGATCACGACGCCCCCGGTGATGATCCCGATCACAAGGGGGCCCAGGATCGTGATCACCGGGATCAACGCATTGCGGAGCGAGTGGCGAATTGTGATCACCCATTCGCGAAGGCCTTTGGCGCGCGCGGTCCGGATGTAGTCCTGGCGGATCACCTCGAGCATGCTGGCTCGCGTCAGGCGGGCGACGATGCTGGCGTAGGGAAAGCCCAGCGCGAACGCGGGCAGCCAGATCGCGCCGATGGTCCCATATCGACCTGGCCACCCGATCTGGAAGTAGAAGGTGCCTTGCGTGATGTTGTCCAGCCACACGCCGAACGCCAGGATGAGAAATGTCGCGACCACGAAGTTCGGCATGCTGTAGCCGACCACCGACGTCGTGCTCAGAACGTAGTCAAGCCACGTGTTCTGGCGGATGGCCGCGACCACCCCAAAAGACATGCCGATGCCGATGGTGAA
>VBFH01000071.1 GCA_005883575.1 Chloroflexota bacterium
ATCCCCGCCCAACGTGTGGCGAAGCCGAGGATCAGCAGCACCGCGGCGACGGTCTCTCCCGCCGCTTGCGCGAGCGCGAATGGGAACCAGTAGGGCACGACCACGGAAACGAGAAACTCGTGCAGGCCGGGAATCGGGTTTGCGCGCGCGGTGCTCTCGATCAGTCCCTTCATCCAACCCACGCCCTGCCATTTCTGGCTCGCGAAGTAAAGCCAGAAGAGACCGGCGACGAACCTGACGACGCTGGACCACGCCTCGTTCACGGCCGGATCGTACTTACTTCATGACCCGCAGCATCGGATCCGTCGCCAGCTGGAAGGCTCGCGCCGCGGGACGCATGTGCATGCGGTTCAGGCGGTGCTGGATCGCGCCCTTGAGGATCGCTGCCCGCAGCTTGTGCTCCGAGAAATCCGTATTGAAGAGCAGCCGGTTGTGCCGCACCTTGTGCCATTCACCGTGCAGCCGGCGCTCGCGAACGCGTTCGTAGAAGCCGGTGCCCGGCAGTGGATACGCGATGGTGTAGCTGACGTAGTCCAGAGGCAGGCTGCTCGAGAAGTTGATGCTGCGGATCAAGGAGTCAGTCGTCTCGCCGATGTAGCCGACCATGAAGAACCCGGCGGCCTTGATTCCCGCGGCGACGCACGCCTCGACGGCGGCGCGCGCCTGGTCCGGCGTGATGCCCTTCTTCATCTCCTTGAGCACGCGCTCATCGCCGGACTCGATGCCGAAGAAGATTCGCTTGCAGCCCGCGCGATGCATCTGCTCGAAGAGAGCCTGGTCGACATGGGTGACCCGGCTCAAGCACTCCCATGTGAGCGGAAGACCCGCCTCTTCGATCGCCTTCGTGAGCTCGAAGGTCCGTTTGTAGTTGAGCGTGAAGAGGTCATCGGACATCCAGATGTGGTCGTAGCCGAGCTCGGCGATCTCGCGCATCTCCGCCACCACCGATTCGATCGGGCGAGCGCTGAACAGGTCGCCGAAAACCGATTTGTGGCAGAAGTCGCATCGGAACGGACAACCGCGTGTGGACATCAGCGGGGTCGTCGCGTCTTTCCAGTGCCTGCGCCAGTAATCGATGTACTCCGAGTTCGGTATGTCACCGCGATACGGAAGCGGAAGGTGCGTCATGTCCTTGCTGCGAAGCCGCGCGGTGCTGCGAATCACCTCGCCGTCGCGCTTGAACACGACTCCCGGGATCTCCTCGAAGCGCCTGTCGCCGAGGTGCTCCATGATCGAGACGATCGTCTCCTCACCCTCGCCGACGGCCACGAGGTCGAACTGGTCGACGAAGGTCTCAGGCTCGCCCGAGGGGTATGGGCCGCCGACGACGACAAGCGCCTTGCCGCGCACCTGTTCGGCGAGAGACAGGGCTTCGTCCTGCATCGTGATCATGCAGTAGATGCCGATCACCGAAGGCCGCAGGCGATCGATCTCCGCCAGGACCTCACGCTGCTCGAGAAACGTGTGATCGATATGACGCACCGAGTAACCCGCGTCGCGAAGCGAGGCGCTCAGGTACATGAGCCCTAGCGAAGGCATGATCCAGTGGCGCCCCTGCTTCGGTGCTCGCTGCGGGTAGACCAGCACTACGTCGACTTCCTGGCTCATCGGGCCTCCTGCACGTTGATGTGATAGGACGCGCCGGCAAATGAGGCGGGGAACAAGTAGTCGAGGCCCGCCCAGTCGAAGTCGGGAGGGACCAGCTCCCTGCCGCCATAGAGCGCCGCGCCTCGAATCGCAGGCACCGACCACTCGACGCCGAGCGAAGCTGACCGCAGCCGTGCCCAGCTTCCCCTCACCGGAATCCAGCCGGGGAATGCGGCGCCGACCAGCGCCGGCTGGCCCTCGGCGGCGAAGTCGTTGAACGCAGCCGATTGCTCGTTGAGGATGCCGACCTCCTGGGAACCGGGCGCGATCCACAGCGGCTTGACCGCGATCGCCACTCCGGTTGCGTCGACCGAGTAGGTGACCTCGATCTGGCCGCGCGAGGGGACCGGCACGAACGCATACCGATGCGCGGCGTCGCCACCCATCTCATCGAGCTCGAAGGTGCGCTTCCAGACAGTGCTCGTGGGCGTGGACAGGTCCGTGTCGGTCACAGAGCGCGCGTAAACCCAACCGTCCTGGTAGCGGACGATCGGCACGCCGAAGCCCATACCTTCGCCGGCGACGCCCTCGCCGCCGACGCGCAGCGTCACGCCCTTGCCGAGGATCGCGGTCTTGCCTTGCGCAGGCATCGGCGCTAGCTGCGCAGTGACTCCGGTGAAGATCGGCCGCGCGAAGCAGACGGCACCCAGCCCGTAGGCGTATACGGATTTGCCGCCGCTAACCTGGTAGCGGCTCTTGGCGCCGAGGGATGCGAAGGGCGGCGTGGCGTAGCCACTGGCCAGGCTCGGAAATACAGCCGTCGCGCGGTAGTAGCTGATGTTTTCGACCACGAGGGTGGTGACGCCGTGCGCCCGCAGCCACGCCAGCGCTTGCTCTTGGTCGGCGGGGAGAAGCCTCGAGCCGGTGATCTCTGACGGGGACTTGTGGCTGTAGTAGGCGGCGACGGGCGAGTCGGTGAGCAGAGTGCCTGAGCTGCACGATGCTGCGACCCCGGCCGCCATCAATCCAGAGTTCTCGGCAGCGAAGGCGGAGAAGACGGGAACGAACGCCACGGCCAGCATCGCCGCGGCGGCCACCGAGGCCACCCTGACCGCGACGGCATACCTGTCGAGCGCAGCCGCCGCCAGAAGCGCGACCGCGGGCAGAGCTGGATAGAGGTAGCGATGGCTGCCGCTGTAGGCACCGATCGCGACCAGACCGAAAACCGCCACCAGATAGACCCCGGAGGGGACGTAGACGAACCGCCAGAGAGCAGTCGTGTGGCGGCGGAGCGCCAACACCACGCCGATGCCGCCGAACACGAGCAGAGGCAATGCGGCGAGGCCGTAGGTCGTGGCCAGCTCCGCAACCCGTGCGATCCCATCCGCCGGCAGGCTCCCGCGAGCCGAGGCGGACACGACTTCCTGCGCGCCTCTGGACACCGAATGGCTCGCGGGAGCGAAACCGAGCTGGAGGAACACGAGCACCGCGAGGGCGGGGATGGCCCACGCGACGGCTCGCGCTCGGGAGCGGGCCCCCGAGCGCGACCTCGCAGTCTCGATGAGCGCAAACGCGGCCGCCGCCGCGACCCAGATCCAGGCCTTGGTCGAGCTGAGGCAGGCAAGTGCCGCGAGCAGGGCGGCAAGCCTCATCCGCCCGTGCACGGCCGCCAGTGCGGCACCCGTCAGCAGCGCGGTCAGCAGCGGTTCGACGACCGCGGTCCCGGATGTGAACAGGAACACCGGGTTGAGGACGAGCAGCGCGACCGCGATCCGTGCCTGGCGCGGGTTGGGAGCGAGCGCGTAGACGCACGCGGCGGTGGCCACGCCCAGCATGGCGCTTAACGCTTTGAGCATGTCCAGCTGCCAGAGTCCGAAGATCCGCAGCACGGCCGCCGCCAGGACCTGGTACCCGGGCAGCCACGTGTCCTCCATGCTGAAGATCGGATCGCTCAGGTGGCCGGTCGCCGCCAGGTTGGCCGCGATCAACCAGTGGCCATAGCCGTCCTCGAAAGGCTCGGCCATCCGCGCGGCGAGGAGCAGGAGGATGGCCGTGAGCCCGATCAGCGCCGCGAATGGCACCGCCACGCGCACCCTTGCCAGCGCGGCGAGACCGAGCCTTCTGAGAGTCATGACCTGGACGTAGTCGAGAAGGCTCAAGGCGGCCACGACAAGAAAGCCAACCGAGAAAAGCCCGGAGTAGACGGCCAGCAGGAGCTGGCCCATGCCGATCGCCAGGGGTAGGATCGCCGCAGCGCCCAGCCCCAGGGCGGCTTCGAGCAAGGCGCGAGGGTCACCGACGCGCACGTATGCCTGGTCGCGCCACTCCTGTCCCCGCCGAACGATGTGATGCTTTGGTGTACGGATGAACTTTCCGCCCGGTCGCATCGCCGCAAAAAGGGCGTAGATGACGTTGAGCGACATCCCCGCTCCGATCACCTGGCAGAAGAGAGAAGGAAGGCCAGTCCACCAGCGGCGGCCGCGCCGGATCTGGGCGACGATGAAACCCAGCCACGGCGAGGCGGCGACGCAAACTCCGAGAAGCAGCGCGTCGCCCAGCTGCCAAGGGATGTTGTGGCGGCCGACGGCGATGAGCAGCGTCGGGTAGCAGACGAGCTGGACGAGCATCAGCGGCCCCACTCCGTACGCGAGGAGGTGGATCGTGGCCTGGACCTTCACCGCCACCGTGTTCCGGCTTCGCCAGACCGGTCCCAGGAGCCTGAACGCGCACTGGAAGCTGCCGGTCGCCCATCGCGACTGCTGGGTGCGATAGGCGTCGATGGACACGGGCAGCTCCTCGGGGACGACCAGGTCTTCCAGGAAGACCGCCTTCCAGCCTCTCAGCTGCGCGCGATAGCTCAGGTCGAGGTCCTCCGTCAGGGTGTTCGCGGTCCAGCCGCCGGAATCGTCGATCGCTGCCCGGCGCCACACTCCCGCCGACCCGGTGAAGTTGACGAAGTAACCTCGCGAAGAGCGCACGGCCTGCTCGACCAGGAAGTGAAAGTCGATGAACAACGCCTGGAGGCGCGTGAACCATGAGTAGCCTTCGTCCAGATGTCCCCAACGTGCCTGCACAAAGGCGACCTCGGGAACGTCAAATGCGTCGACGCTGCGGCGGAGAAAATCCTCGGGAGGCACGAAGTCGGCGTCAAAGATCGCGATGAGCTCTGCGCCCGTCTTTTCGAGCCCGTGCGCGAGGGCGCCGGCCTTGAACCCGGCGCGCGAGCCGCGACGCACATGCGCGACGTCTAGCCCCATGCGCCGCCAGTGAGCCACCCTCGCAGCAAGGATCAGGACGGTCTCGTCGTCCGAATCGTCGAGCACCTGGACCTCGAAACGGTCGCGCGGCCAGTCGATGCGGCATACGGCGTCGAGTACGCGCTCCGCGACGTAGCGCTCGTTGTAGATGGGCAGCTGGACGCAAACCCTCGGAATGTTTCCCCCTTCATGGGGCGGCGCGGGGGACCGGTGCGGAAGACGGATTGCCCGAGCGGTGAGGTAAAGCAGATTCAGCCCAAAAGCGAACAGCAAAGCGCTGGTCACCGTGAGCACCGCCACGGTGATGACAGCGATCAACTGTTGTCGAACAGGGTGTAGGGACGCATCGTCTTGCGGACGTAGGCGACCCGCGCGAGAGCGTCCGGCCGGTGACGGCGCGTCCACTGCATGTAGCGCCACGCCGCCTCGCCGAGGTATCGAGCCGGTGCCTCGAGCAGCGCCGGATAGAACCTGGAGCTCAGGCGGCGCGGACAGTCGATGAGCAGCGGGGCCGGCCGGTCCGCAAGCTGCGGAAAGTGTTCCAACAGCCCTGGATTCTCACCGACGATCTCATTCAGGGCATCGAGGCCGAACACGGGCTCGGCCACAAAGAGCTCGAACGCCATGTCCTCGTCCTGCCTCTCCAGCGGCCGGCACTGCGAACGCTCGAGGACGAGGTTGACTGTCATCAGGCGAGGCGCGATGGGCCGGCGCGTGAGGTCGTCGACGGGCTTGGCCCGATGCCGCAAGGCGTGGAGGAGGCCGAGAAAGTTCACGACGACGTAGGCCAGATGCCGGTGACCGTCCTCGACGATCAGGTTGAGGTCCACGTCGTCGGACGAACGAAAGCCGCCGCTCGCGAGCGAGCCCGCGATGGAGACGCCGGTGATGAAGGGAGCGAGCGTGACCAGCCTGCGGACGAAGTTCACCGCCATGTCCACGTACTCCGCGGATGCCTCGGCGTGGCCATCGGCACGTCCGCGGATCGCGCCCGCCTGGGGCAGGGCGACCCGTTGGATGACCAGACCTTCGGCCAGCGCCAGATCCGAATCCGCTGCGATCGCCCAACGGACTTCGGCCTCAGCGACCGGCCCGCCGAGGCATATCTCGGCGAGGCGAGCCGGCGTCAGGGCGTAGCCGCGCCGGCGGAGCAGGGCGACCGTTCTCCGCACGCGCTCGGAAATGGCGCCCCTCCGATCAAGCGACGGCGCGCGTAGATAGCCGACAGCCATCTGCTTCGATACGGCCTAGGGTTACGTGGCATCATCGAGGCTGGCGCCAGAGGATTCACGGGAGGACGCAGATGACCGCCGACGGACACTTCCAGGTCCCCCAGCCCAGCAACGAGGCTGTCCGCTCCTACGCACCTAGCGATCCGCACCGCAAGACTCTCAAGGCACGCCTCGCCGAGCTCACCGACGCGCGGACCGAGGTCCCGATGCAGATCGGCGGCGAGCGCAGGTGGGGAGCGTCTCGCGCCGACATCCGCTCTCCGCACCGGCACGAGCTGGCGATCGCCGAGTACGCCGTCGGGGGCGCCAAGGACATCGATGACGCGATCAGCGCTGCGCTCGCCACCCGCAAGATGTGGGCCGCAACCTCCTACCACGAGCGAGCAGCGGTGCTGCTCCGTGCCGCCGCCTTGCTTGCGGGACCGTGGCGCGACACGATCAACGCGGCCACCATGCTCGGCCAGTCCAAGACCATCCACCAGGCCGAGATCGACGCCGCTTGCGAGACCATCGACTTCTGGCGCTACAACGCCTACTTCGGCGACCAGCTGCTCCGCAACCAGCCGTTCAACGACGCCACCGCCTGGAACCGGCTCGAATACCGTCCCCTCGAGGGTTTCGTCTTCGCGGTCAGCCCGTTCAATTTCACCTCGATCGCGGGCAACCTGCCGACCGCTCCGATGCTGATGGGCAACACGGTCGTGTTCAAGCCCGCTACCCAGACGCTCCTCGTCAGCCATTTCCTGATCGAGCTCCTGATCGAGGCCGGCATGCCGCCGGGCGTCATCAACATGGTGAGCGGGAGCGCGGCGGAGATCTCGGATAAGGTGCTGAGTCACCGCGAGCTTGCCGGCATCCACTTCACAGGCTCGACCGAGGTCTTTCAATCGATGTGGCGAGAGGTGGGCCAGCACATCGACCGCTACCGCACCTATCCACGTCTGGTTGGTGAGACTGGCGGCAAAGACTTCGTCGTGGCACACGACTCGGCGGATGCGGACGCGCTGCGAACAGCCCTGGTTCGCGGCGCGTTCGAATACCAGGGCCAGAAGTGCTCGGCGGCCTCCCGCGCATACATCCCGCAGTCGATGTGGAAGGCGATGAAGTCCGAGCTCGCCGACCTGGTCGACGCGATCCCCCAGGGCGACGTCGCCGACTTCCGCAACTTCATGGGTGCGGTGATCGACGGACGCGCATATGCCAATCACATGAACGCGATCGAGTACGCACGCAAGACCGACACCGCCAAGGTCATCGCCGGCGGCCAGGGCGACGACAAGGTCGGATGGTTCATCCGGCCGACGGTCATCGAGACGACCGACCCCGACTTCAAGCTGCTGCGGGAGGAGCTCTTCGGTCCGATCCTGACCGTCTATCCCTACGCGGACGGCAAGTTCGACGAGACGCTCGACCTCTGCGACCGCACAAGCCCGTACGGGCTGACCGGCGCGGTCTTCGCCCGCGACCGGCAGGCGATCCGGAAAGCCTCGGAAAGGCTCGTCAACACCGCCGGCAACTTCTACATCAACGACAAGCCGACCGGCGCGGTCGTCGGGATGCAGCCGTTCGGAGGCGCTCGTGCGTCTGGCACCAACGACAAGGCGGGCTCGTTCCTCAACCTGATCCGGTGGGTGAGTCCGCGGGTGATCAAGGAGACGTACGCGCCGCCCACCGATCACCGCTATCCGTTCATGGAAGACGATCACGAGCGAGGCGCGCTCTAGGACAGTCAGAGAAGAGGTCGATGGGGCGGTGCTGACCGTCACCATCGACCGTCCGACGGTGCGAAACGCGGTCGACTCGGAGACCGCCGCGGCCCTGGCCGGAAGCTTCCGCCGCTTCGAGAATGACGATGTCCTGTCGGTGGCGGTGCTTACAGGCGCGCAGGGAATCTTCTGCGCCGGCTTCGACCTGAAAGCGCTTGCGTCAGGCGGTGGAAATCGTCTGAGTGAGACCGGCGACGGACCGATGGGCCCGACGCGCATGGTCCTGAACAAGCCGGTGATCGCGGCGATCGAGGGTTACGCGGTGGCCGGAGGGCTCGAGCTGGCGCTGTGGTGCGACATCCGCGTCGCCGCTCGCGACGCGACGCTCGGCGTCTTCAACCGCCGCTTTGGCGTCCCCCTGATCGACCTCGGCACGGTTCGCCTGCCGCGGATGATCGGACAAGGTCGCGCGCTGGACCTGATCCTGACCGGGAGGCAGGTGAATGCCGAAGAGGCGCTGCGCATCGGCTTGGTGGAACGGCTCGTCGAGCCGGGCAAGGCTCTGGAGGAGGCGACGAAGATCGCACGCCAGATCGCAAGCTTTCCGCACCGAGCCATGCGCGGCGACCGTCGAAGCGTGATGAACCAGTGGTCTCTGAGCCTCGCCGAGGCCACCCTCGAGGAATACAAAGCCGGGATGGACGCGATCGCATCGGGTGAAGCGGTCGAGGGTGCGCAACGTTTCGCGGGCGGCGAGGGTAGGCACGGTAAGGTGTGAGCGTGGCGGAGACGGCGATCGAGGCCAAGGGCCTGGTCAAGAAGTACGGCGACCTGGTGGCGGTGGCGGGGATCGACCTCGAGGTCCATGGCGGCGAGATCTTCGGATTCCTCGGCCCCAACGGCGCAGGCAAGTCGACGACCATCTCCATGCTCTGCACATTGCTGACGCCCACCGCCGGCATCGCGCGCGTGGCGGGCATCGACGTCATGCACGATCCCGCCGCCGTCAGGCAGCGGATCGGGCTCGTCTTCCAGGACCCGTCGCTCGACGACCAGCTCACCGCCCGCGAGAACCTCGAGTTCCACGCCTTCATCTACAGCGTGCCCGCACCTGACAGGCGCCGCCGGATCGGCGAGATGCTGGAGATGATGCAGCTGACCGACCGCGCGTCCTCGCAGGTGAAGACTTTCTCCGGCGGAATGAAGCGCCGCCTCGAGATCGCGCGCGGAATGCTGCACCAGCCTCAGATCCTGTTCCTCGACGAGCCAACTCTTGGTCTCGATCCGCAGACCAGAAAGAGCATCTGGACTCACCTGAACGAGCTGCGCAGCAAGAAAGGCGTCACGATCTTCATGACGACGCACTACATGGACGAGGCCGAGTACTGCAACCGCATCGCAATCATCGACCAGGGCCAGATCGCCGCCCTGGGCACTCCAGACGAGCTGAAGGCGATGGTCGGCGGCGACGTGGTCACGATCACCTCCGACCAGCCTGAACAAGCGGCGAGTGAGATCAAGCAGATGCTGGGGGTCACGCCCTCGCGCGACGATGGCACGCTGCGCATGGAGGTGGCGGACGGCAAGGCGTTCGTGCCCCGGCTGGTGCGCGAGCTGAGCGCGCCCGTGGACACCGTCACCCTGCGGCGCCCGAGCCTCGACGACGTGTTCCTCAAGCTGACCGGGCGGGCGATCCGCGATGAGGAGGTCAGCGCCAGGGACCGCAACCGCGCGATGGCGAGCCGGTGGATGGGTCGTCGCAGATGAGCGTCGAGACCGCCTCCAAACCGATCGTCTCGGTCCCTGCGGCGCCGGTCGACACGCGGAGCGCGAGCCTCCGTGCGGTTTACATCATCTGGTACCGCGACATCCTTCGCTACTGGCGCGACCGCTGGCGGCTTGTCGCGTCGCTCGCCCAGCCGCTGCTGTTCCTACTCGTTTTCGGATCGGGCTTGAGCTCATCGCTCGGCAGCGCGTTCGGCCGGGGCACGGGCATCTCGTACATCCAGTTCATGTATCCCGGGATCATCGGCATGTCGATTCTCTTCTCCGCGATCTTCGGCGCCATGTCGATCGTCTGGGATCGCGAGTTCGGGTTCTTGAAAGAGGTGCTCGTCGCTCCGATCGACCGCTGGGCGGTGGCGATCGGAAAGGCGCTTGGCGGTACGACGCAGGCGATGATCCAGGGCTTGATCCTTCTGGTGCTGGCGCCGTTCGTCGGTGTCAAGCTCAACCTGCTCACGGTGATGGAGCTCGTTCCGCTGGCCGCGGTGCTCGCTTTCGGGTTGGCCTCGTTCGGAGTCGCGCTCGCGTCGATGATGAAGTCGCTGCAGGGGTTCCAGGTGGTGATGAACTTCCTGATGATGCCGATGTTCTTTCTCTCCGGCGCGCTGTTTCCGCTCACCAACCTGCCGGGCTGGATGACCTGGCTCACGCGCGCGGACCCCGCGTCCTACGGCATCGACCCCATCAGGCGAGTCGTGCTCGCGAACTCAGGCTTGCCGCACGTCGACAGCCTCGGCCTGACCATCAACGGACAGGTGCTCCCGATTCCTCTGGAGGCGGCCATCATGCTTGGCTTCGGCGCCATCCTGCTGGGTGTCGCGGTCGTCATGTTTCAGCGCCGCGATTGAAAGCAGGGCCAGGAAGCCGAGCTCGGAGGCGATGACCGGCGCCGGTCCCCAGATCGCCACGCCTTCGATCACGACCACGACCGCGAGGGCGTAGGCCCGGGTCCACATCGGCGTGCCGGCCCGCAGGCAGAACCATCCGGCGAGCCCGAGCATGACCAGGTCGTCGAGGTGCACGTACGGCGTCGCGAGCATGCTTCCCACCAGCCCGCACGCAAACAGCCACTCGATTCCGCGGTGTCGAAGCCGGTACGCGAGAGCCAGCGCCCACAGCGCGATGATCACCTGGACGGCTCGCGCGAGGGATGTCGCGCCGAGGAGATAGGCAAGCGTGAACTCTCGATTCACGGGCATCCCCGCCGCGAAGGCAAGACGGGCCTCGTAGGCGGCCAGGCCTCCGCTTCCCAAGGCGACCGCGGACGCCACGGCGAGAGCCCCAAGCCCGAGCAGGCTTCCCAGGAAGGCGCGGTCCTGACGCGCGGCGAGCAGGGCGGCCGGGACGAGGAACGCAAGCTGCGGCTTCAAAACAAGCGGCGCCAGAGCGAGGCCTGCCCACAGCGGACGGTTGGCGCGCAGCAGCGCGTACGATCCCGCGACCCCGAGCGCGACGAAAAGTCCTGGCTGGCCGAGCTGCAGCGCGTAGATCGCCGGCAGCCAGCCGACGGCGGCCGCGAGATGGATGACGCGCGCGCGACCCGATCCTGGAGCCGCCAGGTACCAGGTCAATCCGAGCGCGGCCAGCAGCAGCGCACTCCACGTCCAGTAGGCGGCGGGGTACGGAAGCGCTGTCAACGGCGCCGCCGACCAGGCGACCGGCGGCGGGCTGATGTAGCGGGCGAGCTCGGCGATCGTGATGCGGGAACCAATCGCGTTGAGCTCCGCTTGCTGAAGGCCCAGGTCGTAGATCGATCCCCATCCGTGCCCTAGACCGATGCGTGCCGCGGCGTAGTAGAAGGTGAAGTCATTGTGGAAGTGATCCGCGGCGTATGCCGAAGCCCACTGGTATAGGTCGAAGATGGCAAACAGGCCCGCGGTGACGGCGCCGGCGGCAGTCCCGAGGTTGCGCCATCTTGGGGAAGGGCTCATCAAGCGCGCAGGTTACCTTTTGCGATGGTGACTTCAATCGGTTTTGAGCCCCGGGTCGTCGATCTGAGGGACCGGACGAAAGTCCACCTCCGCCCGATCGCGCCCCAAGACGAGCCGCTGCTTCACGAGGCGGTCGCGGCGATGTCAGAGAGGACCGTCTACTTCAGGTTCTTCTCCCCGATCAAGCGGATGTCCGACGCGCTCGCGCACCGGCTCGCGGTCGTGGACTACAACGACAGATTTGCGCTCGTCGCCACCCACAAAGCGGCCTCGAAAGAGCGGATCGTCGGGGTGGCGCGGTATGACCGGGCGCGCGCCACCGACGTGGCGGAGGTCGCCGTGGCCGTGATCGATGAGTTCCAGCGCCGCGGGCTGGGCAGCGTGCTGCTGGCGGAGCTGGCGCGAGTCGCGAGAGACCACGGCATCAAGACCTTCCAGCTGATCGTGCTGCCGGAGAATCGCGAGATGCTCGCCCTGCTGCGCAAGTTGGGCTGGATCCACCAGGCGAAGGTGGTCGGCGGCGTGTACGAGATCTCGTTCGACATTCCCGAGACCGCATGATCGACGCCACGCTGCTCGCCTTCGCAGGCGTCTCGCTGCTCCTCGCAGTGACGCCCGGGCCGGATATGGCTGTGGTGACGAAAAACGCGCTCGCGCATGGGCGCCGCGGCGTGGTGCTGACGACAAGCGGCATCGCGCTGGCGCTCGTGATCTGGGTGACGGCTACTGCGGTGGGGTTGTCAGCGCTCTTGCGTACCTCGGGCGAGGTCCTTTTCGCCCTCAAGATCATCGGCGCATGCTATCTCGCCTACCTGGGCCTGAGGACGCTGATCGAGTCGCTCGCGCAGCCGAGCAACTTTCTGGCCGTTACGCCACCGGCCGCCCCGGCGCAGGCGGTCTTCAGGCAAGGATTTCTTTCCGCCATCAGCAACCCCAAGCTGGGTGTGTTCTTTGTCACGTTCCTGCCCCAGTTCGTGCTCCCGGGCCAGGCGGTGCTGCCTCGATTGCTGGAGCTCGGCGTGATCTTCGCGGTGATCGGCTGGTTATGGATGAATCTCTACGGGTTGTTCGTCACCAGGCTTCGCGAAGTCATCACGACGTCGCGCGTGCGGCAGTGGATGCAGCGCGTGACGGCGGTCGTGCTCCTGGGGTTCGGTGCTCGCCTCGCCCTAGAGCGGGGGTAAGAGATCCGCCGGGAGACTCGGTCGACGATCCATCGGCCTCGACGCCCGGGCTACGCTGAAGCCTGCGTCGACTCCTGCGCGCGCTTGGTCGCGCATCTACGTGAAGCGCTCCCTCGCGTGCTCGTCGTCTCCTTGGCTCCGGGCGCCGAAGGCCGCGTCTTGTCGAGCTCGCCTCCCGTCGGATCTCTAGCCCCAGACGAACTCTGTGCACAGGTAGTCGACCTCCTGGCCTTCGGCAAGGCCGTTGGGAAAATTCTTGGTGTCGGCCGGGTCGGAGGCAAACACCACCACGGTGACGCTGTGCTGGGTGGCGGCGATGATCCCGATCCGGACCCTGGTCGCGGTCTGCGAGGTGCCCACCAGGTTGGCCGAGTAGACGGCGCCGACGCCCTGCACCTCCCCGATGTGCGCGCCCTTCAAGGGCTTGACCAGCGTCACATCCTGCCACTTCGCCGTCGACAGACCGGCCACGGTCGCCTGCAGCGCCTGGTCGGCAGATGTCGATTTGGACCCTGTGACCTGGACGGTCCCCAACCTCGTCCCCAGCGTGATCCCGTTGGCGTCCTTTTGGCGCACCGTCCACCGCGACGAATAGTTGACCTGGAAGTCGTAAGCGGCGCTTCGGAACGATGCTTCCTCCGGCAGCGGCGAGATGAACTTCGGCGCGCAGTTCACGGTGCAGGGCGGATGGCTGTTGCGCGCGAACTGCGAGACGGCGATCCCGCCGACGACAAGCGCCACCGCGATGAGGACCGCGATCAGGACGCCGGCGATCAACACAGGTGCGAGCTTCGCCTGGCCCAGCGTGGGATAGGTGGCCGGCGGCGCCGGCGAATAGCGGTACACGGGCGGTGGGGCGACGGCCTGAAGCAGCACTGGTGTCCCGCATGTCCCGCAGAAGCTCGCGCCCGGTGGGAGGCGAGCGCCGCATCGGCCGCAATGGCGCACTGGCGCTGCGACCGCCATCACACCCCTCCCGCGAGCCGGATCCGATGTTGTTTCGGCGCCGCCGCCCGTGCCGCCCCGCACGACGGGCAAAACGCCATCGTCGGCACCACCCGATGACACTCCGGGCATGGCGCGTCGAGTCCGATTTCGTGCTCGACTCCCTCGACGAGCAGTGCGTCGTGGATCACCAGGCGCACATACAAAAGAAGGACGGCGGTCGTTGCGGCGAGGATCACGAAGTCGACGATTAGGTCGTCCACCAGAAACGCCATGACCCCCAGCGCGATCTGGACTCCGAATGCAACCACCAGGGCGAACAGGATGCTCGAGTGCCACCTGCGCCCGGCCTGCCGCCGGTCATAGCGGTGCAGCCAGAGGGCCGCGGTCACCAGCGCGGTGGTACAGGCATTGATCAGGGATACGAACAGTCCGGCGCGCGTCAGGCGCAGGCCCCAGTCGAGGGGCGATCCCGCCGCGACGAGGGGCCCGGCGAGCAGCGGCCAGAAAGCGGTGAGGGAGCTCGCGAGGGTGAATCCAAGGGCCGACGCGGCGCCGAATGTCAAACCGTCGAGCGGTTCCCGGAACCTGCCTCGGATGATGTAGAGAAGCAGAGGGCCTCCGAGCATCAGCGCCTGCGCGAGCACAGGTATCGCGACGGCGGCGAGCCCGAAAGAGGCGTCACGATCGCCGGTCAGGATCAGCTGCGCCAGGGCTCCGCCGGTGACGCTCGTGAAGACGATTCCGAGCACCGCGCCAATCACCATGGTGGCGCCGACCACCAGCCACGGTTCGTCTTCGTAGATCTCGACCTCGTAGAGGTACAACAGATAAAGGACGGGCAGCACAAACACGGCCGCGGCCGTCGCGGGGGCGAAGAGATGCAGCGCGGCGAGCATCACGACCACAGCCCCACCTGCGACCAGCGCCACCCGAAACGGTCCGCTCCGGCGGTGGGGTAGGGCTGGAAACAAGGTCGAGATGATCGACAGATGGGCGACCCGCTCCGCCGGCACCGCAGTGTAGGCGTTCGTCCTCCTCGTGCTGCCGATCGTCAGGTGCGCGCCGCAGTGGCCGCAGAAGTCGCCCGAGGGCACAGACGAGCCGCAGTGAGGGCACGTGACGAGCGAAGGACCTTCTGCCTGGTCCGTCATCCGCCGCCACCTTTGATGTAGCGGATCCAAGCCGCATCGAGCGCCGCCGCATCCATGCTGCCCCACCCGGTGGTGAAATCCCAGCCTGGCGCAGCCGTATAGCCGAGGTTGTTGCCCACCGTCACGTCGTGGAACGGTTTGGGGTCGAGCTTGGACGAGTTCTCGCCGATCCAGTACAGGGCGGGATTGGCAAAACCGACCTGGCGCATCCCCTTCTTGGTCAGGTCCTGGTTGATCAATGCGGCCGTAGCCGCCCACAGCGGGGTCGCGGCCGACGTCCCTCCGACCTGGCCCTCCTTGCCGCCGAAAACGATATGGAAACCTGTCAGCGGGTCGGCGTCCGCGGCAACATCGGGCACCTGCCTCAGGCCATGGCCCGCGGCCAGTGATTCGTTCCTCTGATAGTCCGGCTCGGGGTAGAAGACGCTCGCGCCGCCCCCACTTCCACTCTGGTCGAGGGGACTGCCCCACGCGTATTCCTTGAAGTACACGCCTTGCTCCGACTCGAACACGCTCGTGCCGCCGACCGCGGTCACCGTCGGCAGGGTCGAGGGAAAGCTGGCGGCCGCGTCCTGGTCCTGGCCGCAGGTGAAGGCGCCGTTGTCGCCGCTGGCGACGAAATGCGAGATGCCTAGCGCGACCGCGCGGTCCTGGATGGACGCGTAGACGTTGCGAACACCGCTTGGAGTGTCGGGCTCGCACGAACCGAGGCTCTCCGAGATGACCGTGCCGAGATGCTCGCTCACCATCGCGTCGAACGCGCGATCGGTGTGGCCGAAGTCGCCGGCGGACAGGTAGACCACGAGCTTGGCGGCAGGTGCGATCGCATGAATGATCTCGAGGTCGAGCGCGGTCTCGCCCTGCGGCTTCTCCGGCGTGCCCCAACTCGGGTCGCGCTTGATGGTTAGCACCGGCGCAAAGGGCGGCAGCCCGAACTTCGAGGCGAAGCTGTCGAGGTCTTTGAGGTTGGGCAGATCATCGATCTCGGGAAGGATGATGGTCTGGCCGGCGCCGTCGAGGCCGGAGTCGCGAAGCGGCTTGAGGTTGTAGTAGCTCAAAACATCGGTTGGGGTCAGGCCGCCCGGACGCACCGCATAGCCTCGGGCGCGGCGGTAGTTGTCGAGGCCGCTGACATCGGCGGCAACCGCAGCCACCGCCTCGGGTAGAAGCGGCTGGTCCCGGGTGGCGTAGAAGGAGGTCCCGTCCGGCATCCGGTAGGCCTCGATCCGCACGCGCAGCAAGGCCGACACCGCTGGCGCTGGACCGTCCGCGGTGATGAGGCTGGAGGGCGGGCGCCAGCCTGCGCGCAGCCCGGAGCCGATCAGCACGGACACCGCTCGCTGCACGAGCGACTGGTCGGGGCTGCCCGATCGAAGTCCGAAGTCGAGGCTGACAGTCGTCGTCTCGTCCGCCGGGCCCAGGTCGACGGCGCTCGCGATTGCCTGCGCCAGGGTCGGAGGAGGCCTGGGGACGGAGATCGGGTTTCCGCTCCCCACTTGCTGGGGAGGCTCAGGATGGGCGCTTACACAGGCCGACAACGCCACGGCGACGCACGCGAACGCCGCCGCAGCCAGCCGGAACTTGTGGAGGGCATTTTTCACGGGAAGGTAGCTTCCCAGACCTCGGCCTCCGCAGCCACCTCGAAACCGATCTTTCGATAGACGTCGTACGCCCGCATCGGGCTCCGGCCGTCCACATAGAGCGAAGCGTGCCGCGCCCCAGCGCCCCGCAGGCGCCGCAACAAGTCGGCCACCAGCCAGGTCGCAAGTCCTCGCCTGCGGTGCGCAAGCAGCGTCCCGACCGAGCTGACAAGGCCCACCGGCTGTGGTCTTGGATCCTCGCCGTAGTCCTCGACCTCGCCGATCGCCATCGCCGCCGGCGAACGACCGGCGGAGGTGACGGCCATGAGGCACAGAGCCGGCGTCCGATCGCCGACGATCTCTCCTTCGCCGCGTGGCGCAAACCGCCAGTGATCGGCGAAGGTGCGATTGAACATGTGCTCCCAGGATCC
The DNA here is from genome assembly GCA_005883575.1 of Chloroflexota bacterium. Lineage (GTDB taxonomy): Bacteria > Chloroflexota > Dormibacteria > Dormibacterales > Dormibacteraceae > 40CM-4-65-16. Next base: position 16,793 of record VBFH01000071.1, read on the forward strand.
TGGCGGCATCGTCGTCGCGTCCGCCAACTCATAACCCGGGACCGCTCCGCTCCGCGGCAGGTCGTCGATGCCCCGGTCCATCCGCCACCAGGGCCGCACCAGCTCCAGGCCCACGTCTCCGAGGCGATGGCCGCGGCCTTTGCCGACAAACACCTGGGCGACGGAACGCCGGCCGCCCGCGAGAGTTGGACGCCCCACCTCGCGAGCTCGACGAACAGGTCGGGTTCGCCGGCCGCGTAGACGTTGGTCAGGATCCCATCCGGCGAGGAGCGGCTCATCACGAGCACGGAGCCGACGATCCGGCCGTCGCTTTCGACGACGCGCGACTTCGCCTCCCAATCGAAGCGCCCGAGCATCCGCCGCAGCGATCTCTCGTTGGGCAGCATATCCTGGCGTCCTTCCGCCACCTCCCTTCGCCATAGCTCCATGAGGCGGGGAATGTCTTCCTGGCTGCCGGGCCTCATGCCGTCACGCGCGTGACGACCTCGTGCGTTTCGGGAATTTCGCGGCGAATCATCTCCTCGAGCTCGCTCTCGATCCGATGCGCGTGCTCCAGGCTGATCTCACCTGAGACTTCGGCCACGACGTGAGCGTGGATCTGGCCGTGGCGATCGCTCAGCTCGACGTCCGAGCACCGCTTGACCTCGAGATGCGACTCGACGACGGCGCGGATTCGCGTCGCAAGGTGCGCATTGCGGGCAGTCACATCCTCGCCCGGGACGAAGTCGGGATCCATCGGCTCGAGGTGGATGTCGATACGCGTCACATCGGGCAGCTCGGCGCGAATCGACTGCTCGAGAGCGCGACTCGTCTTCGACGCCTCAGCCAGGGTCTCGTCACCGGGCAGCTTCGCATGCATGGTCAGGTGGAGCGACCCATCGGCCTCTCTTTCGACAGTGACGTTGTGCAGGTCGCGCACGCCCCCGTTTCGGGCAGCCGCCGCGTGGATGCGCTCGACCAGATCGCCTCGCTGCTCCTGACCCTCGACCGCGACCGCCAGGTCGAGGCGTGGCAGGACCCCTCGAGCCTTCTCCTTGACGTCCTTGACGAGCGCGCTTGCGGCCTCGACCGACAGCATTCGCCCGGTCGCGATGCTGGAGTCCCCGATCAGGTTGGGGCCGGACCGGCGCACTCGGACGGACCGCACCTCTCGCACCCCATCAACGGCCTGGATCGCCTCGCGTAGCTGTTCTTCGGCGCCGGCCGGCGCGCGGTCGATCAAGATGTCGCCTGAGCGCCACGCCAGGAGTCCCGCTGCTCGGGCGACGATGCCCGCAACGAGCAGCGCAGCGACCGAGTCGGCCCAGCTGAGCCCCAATCGCACGCCGATCAGTCCGGCGATCACACCCAGCGTGGCGAGCACATCGGAGAGGCGGTTGGTGGCGTCCGCGAGCATGGCTTCGCTCGACGCCTGGCGGCCAACGCGCCGCAGTATCGCTCCGCGTGCGCCTTCGATCACGAGTGTCGCGATCAGGAGCGCGAATGCGTAGCCGGCGGGGTTGACAACTCCGCCTCCGGCACCAAGGCGGCGGATGGCCTCGAAAGCGATCAGCGCCGCCGTGACCAGCAGCAGAACGCCCTCGGCGAACGCGGCCAGGTTCTCGGTCCGGCCATGACCGTAGGGGTGCTCGGGGTCGGCCGGCTTGCGCGAGGTACGCAGCGCCACGAGCGTGAAACCGCTTGCGGCGAGGTCGAGAAATGAGTGCACGGCCTCGCTGAGGATCCCCAGGCTGCCGGTGAGAATCCCGACTACGACCTTGCCCAGGACAAGACAGACACCGATGACCACCGAGCCGAGCGCGACGAGCTCTGGTCGCTGCTCTAGCCGCTTCACGGCTTCACTTTAAGCGCAGGTTTAGGAGCTGCTCGGCGCGGGAAATTTCAGTTTTGCCGACAGGCAAATTTCATTAGGAGGTGCGTGGCAACTTGAGCATCACGTGGTGGAGCCCAAGCGCGGATATGCGGAGCGCGGCGCGGGCCATGGACCGTCTGATCGAGCAGTTCTTCGGGGAGCAGGTGCCCGACAGCACCAATTCCCAGAACCCGCCGACCTACTACCTTCCGGTCGATATCTTCGAAACCGATGAGGCCTACACGCTCGTGGCCTCGGTGCCCGGATTCAAGGAGGACCAGGTCGAGGTCACGTTCGAGGACGAAATCCTGACCATCAAGGCCAACGCCGAGGGGCACAAGCTCCCTGGTCGCTGGCTGCGCCAGGAGCGGCCGTATGGGTCGTTCGTCCGTCGGCTGGAAGTTCCGGCACAGGTCGAGACGGCCAAGATCGGCGCCCACTTCGACAACGGCGAGCTGACGATCACGATTCCAAAGACCGCCAAGCCGAAGCCGGTCAAGATCCAGATCGGAACCGGTAAGAAAGAGCTGGCGGCGAAGGCGTAAGTCTTCGGCGTCCCCAGAGCGCGCCCCGCGGGGCGCGCTCTTTTTCTATCTCAGCTTCGACGCGGACTCGAAAAGCTGATCCTCGGTCCCCAGTGCGATGACGAGGTCTCCATCCTCGAGCTTGGCAGTGGCCGCCGGATTGACGTTGACGGTCCCATCGGCTTTGCGCACCGCCAGCAGCCTTGCCGCGTAAGGCGCCAGCAGACCGGACTCCTCCAGCGTCTTGCCGATGGCCTTCGTCCCCGGCGCCACGACCATCTCTTCGACGCCGATCCCCGCCTCACCGTGATGGAGGGTGTCGAGCAGGTCCACCATCGCCGGCCGGATCGCGAGCTCCGCAAGGCGGTGGCCGGCCATCACGTAGGGCGAGATGGTGCGTGTCGCGCCTGCGAGCTCGAGGCGGCGGATCGAATCTGGCCGGCCGGCGCGGGCGACGATGTAGAGGTTCGGGTTGAGGGCTCGCGCGGCGAGGACGATGTACACCGCACGCTCGTCGGAGTCGACGGCGGAGATGAGTCCGCGCGCGCGCTCGATCCCGGCTTGCTTGAGGATCTCTTCCTTGGAGGCGTCGCCTTCGATGTGCAGGCGGCGCTCGCTGCGGACACGCTCCAGCGCCTCCTCGGTCTGGTCGATGACGACGTACGCGACCTTGTGGTCCTCGAACTCGGCCACGATCTGGGTGCCGATGCGCCCGTAGCCGCAGATGATGAAGTGGTCGCGCAGCTGATTCAGCTCTCGTTGCAACTGTCGCTCTCTCCGGTACCTGCCGAACGTATTGTCGGCCAGCGTCTCAGCGAAAACACCGAACCCGTACAGCATCGTGGCCACGCCGACGACGATCAGGCCAGAGGTGAAGAGCCGCCCGGCGTGGCCTTGCGGATGGACCTCTGTGTAGCCGACCGTGCTGATCGTGATGATCACCATGTAGAAGGAGTCGAGCAGGGTCCAGCCGTTGATGAGCATGTAGCCCGTGACCCCGACGGCGATGACGATGGCGAGCAGGGTCACGGCCAGACGGAATCGGAGGAGCGGGTGCTCCATACGCACGGAACGAGACGCTAACCGCCTCCGCCCGGTCCTTCAAGACCCGGTTTCGTCATCTTGCCAAGGTCCAGCGTCTTGTTCAGCTGCTTCTCGCTCACCCCTCGGGCGCGCGCCAGCTGGCGGATCGACTTGCCCGTGCGAATCGACTCCTTGGCCAGCTTCGCTGCCTCGTCATAACCGATGACCGGGTTGAGCGCGGTCGCCAACATCGGGCTCCGCTCGACCAGCTCAGGTCCTCGGTCGGTCGCCTGCAGGCCTTCGACGCAGCGTTCGGCGAAGTTGCGCGAGGCGGCTGACAGCAGAGTGATGGATTCCAGGGTCGCGACTCCGGCCACCGGCATCATCACGTTGAGCTCGAACAAGCTGCCCGCCTGACCGGAGACCACAACCGTAGCGTCGTTGCCGTACACCCGCGCGATCACCATGAGCAGCGACTCGACGATCACAGGGTTGACCTTGCCGGGCATGATGCTCGACCCGGGCTGGGTCTCCGGCAGGCGCAGCTCGCCCAACCCGGCGACCGGCCCGGTGCCCATCAGCCGGATGTCCGAGCCGATCTTCCACAGGCTGGTGCCGATCGTGCGCAACGCTCCATGCGCGGCGACGACGGCATCAAGGGTGGCCTGGGCGTGGAAGTGGTTGGGCGCCTCCCTGACAGCGACTCGGCTGGCCTTGGCCAGACGAGCCACCGCCAGCCTCGCGAACTGCGGATGAGAGTTGATGCCGGTGCCGACGGCGGTGCCGCCGAGGGGCAGCCGCGCGAGCTCCTCGACCGCAGCGCGAGCCCGGCGGATCGATTCCTCGACCTGGCCTGCGTAACCCCGAAACTCCTGGCCGAGGCGGATTGGCGTCGCATCTTGCAGATGCGTCCGGCCCGTCTTGACCACCGGCCAGAATTCCTTGGTCTTGACCTCGAGCGCGCGCTGTAGCCGCTCAAGGGCGGGGATCAGCTCTTCTTGGAGCGCGATGGCCGCGGCGAGCTGGATCGCGGTCGGGATGACGTCGTTCGAGGACTGGCACAGGTTGACATGGTCGTTGGGGTGGACGAGCTTGGACCCGCGCTCGCCGCCGAGGATCTCGGTCGCGCGGTTGGCGATGACCTCGTTGGCGTTGGTGTTGGTCGACGTACCTGATCCGGTCTGGTAGACGTCAATCGGAAACTGGTCGTCGAGCTTCCCATCGATCACCTCTTGCGCCGCGGCGGCGATCGCGCGTGCCCTTCGCCGCGGAAGAAGGCCCAGCTCCCGGTTGGTTTGCGCTGCCGCGCGCTTGACCATGCCCAGCGCGCGGATGAACCGGCGAGGGAGAGGCTGGCCGGAGATCGGAAAGTTGAGGACGGCGCGCTGCGCCGAGGCTCCGTAATACGCGTCGGCGGGGACCTCCATCTCGCCCATGGAGTCCCGCTCGATCCGCGTTCGTCTAGCCACCGCCGTGATTCTAGAGTTCCTTATCGATGCGTCTGGCCGCGCTCGACATCGGCTCCAACACGGTTCACGTCCTCGTCGCCGACGTCGTCCGGGGCGAGCTCGAAGACGTCGCGCACTATGTCGAGATGCCGGAGCTTGGGCCGCAGGTCGCGCGAAGCGGGACGATCGGCAGCCGCGCCCGCGTCGCCTTGCGTGCGGTGCGCAAGGTGCTCGCCGCGGCAAAGACGCACGGCTGCGATCAGCTGATCGCGGGCGCCACCCAGGCCGTCCGCCAGGCAAGCGACGGCCCCGCCTTCGTCCGCCAGGTAAGCGAGGTCCTCGGAGTGCCTGTCCGGATCATTCCGTCCCGCCGGGAGGCCGCCTTGAGCTTCCTCGGCGCCGCGAGTCGTCACGCCATCCGCCGGGAGTGGGCTCTCGTCGACCTGGGCGGGGCCTCGACCGAGGTGGTGATCGCCCGGGGAAAGGAGATGCTGCGGTCGGCGACGCTCTCGATCGGGTCGGGCGTCCTGGCTGACAGATACCTCTCGGATCCGCCCCGGCTCGAAGAGCGCGCTCGGCTCCGCAAAGCCGCCCTCCGCGAGCTACCTCATGCACCCGACGGCGATGTGGAGCGCCTCGTCGCCACCGGTGGCACCGCCTCCAACCTGCCCGCCGTCCTGACCCGTCGCAACGCTCCGCAGGTGCTGACGACCGCCGACATCCTTGTCTGTGAGGCCCGGCTGGACGGCCACCGCGCTCGGCACGTTGCCGCCAACGTGGGCTTGCCCGCCAACCGTGTCAAGGCGATGCGGGGCGGGGTCGAAGCCCTGCTCCTACTGCTGGACTGGTTTGGCCTGGCCCTCCTGCACGTCAGCCACGAGGGCCTGCGCCACGGGATGCTCCTCGCATATCTGGAACGAGGAGGCGATTGGTGGCGCGATGGGTAAATTAGGTTTGTGGAGCAGGTGAGCACGAGCCACGCCCGGGGGAGCAGCGCCAGGCTGCGTCTCGGACTAGGCCTGACCCTGGCCATCCTCCTGATCGAGTTCGCCGGTGGGCTCCTGTCGCACTCCCTTGCGCTGCTGTCTGACGCCGGCCACGTCCTGACCGACGTTTTCGCTCTGGGCCTGGCCTGGTTTGCGGTCGAACAGTCGAAGAGACCCGCTGACAAACGGCGCAGCTACGGCTATCACCGCGTCAGCATCCTTGCCGCCCTCATCAACGCGCTGACTTTGATCGTCATCGTGCTGGCCGTCACCTTCGAGGCCCTTCGGCGCTTGATGGCTCCAGAGCAGGTGCAGGGCGGGATCGTGATCGCCACCGCGCTGGTCGGGATTGCCATCAACGCCTTTGTCATCCTCACCTTGCGTGGTGGCGGGGACAACCTGAACCTTCGCGCGGCGCTGCTGCATGTGACTGGCGACGTCGGGGCTTCGGTGGGCGTCATCGTCGCGGGCGCGGTCATCCTACTTACAGGCTGGCTGCCCATCGACCCGCTGCTGTCGCTCGCGATCGCTGCCCTGATCGCCTACGGTGCGTGGCAGATCATGCGCGAGACCGTCAACCTGCTCATGGAAGGCACGCCCGCGGGCATCGACCTCGGTGCGGTCACCAACGAGATACGCAAGACCGACCAGCTAACCGGCATGCACGACCTCCACGTGTGGGCGCTCTCGTCCGACCAGACGGCGCTCAGCTGCCACGTCGTCATCGATGATGTCTCGCTTGGTGACGCGGAGCACGTCGTCCGTGACCTCGAAGGTCGCCTGTGCGAACGGTTCGCGATCGGACATACGACGATCCAGGTCGAGAGCTGCCACCCGTGCGGTGAGATCCACCATGGTGCCGGCGAGCACAATCACCCGCACCAGCACGTCGTCTTGACCTCTACCTCGGCGCGACCAGCGCCTCCTCGCGCTGCAGGATCCTCCGCGCGACCGCGATCGCAGACGCGTAAGTCGAATCCATCCCCCGGTAGCTGAGCCCGCGGGCGCCCAGGGTTCGCGCCTGGGTGTACGGGGTGTCGGATGCGTAATGGACGATGCCGAGGTCGAAGTGGACCTGAGCCATGTTGACGCTCTCGCCCACGGGGTAGCGATCGGGCTGGCCGATCTCATAGCAGGCGTCGAGATAAGGTCCGGCCTCCATCTCGACGACCGTGTAGCGGCCCTGGTAATAGAAGTCGAGGTAATCGCGGTTTTGCAGAAATGTGCCTCGTACCGTCACCGCGCGCTGGTTGTCGAGCGCTGATCCGTAAACCAGGTTCGGCTGCACGTCGGCCGCGGTGAAGCAGTTGTCGAGCCAGTACGTGTTTCCAGAGTGCTCGTTGTAGACGACGTTCGGGATCATCACGTCGCCGACGTCGGCATTCAAGGTTGCGGCCTTGCCCAGCACGTATACGCCCGCTACCCAGCCCGCCTGCTCGGCGACCTGGCGGAGGATGTGGTAGGCGGCTTCGCCTAACGGGTAGTCGACGTTGACGATGCACGCGTCGGACTCGTGAAGCTTTTGCCGGTCGACGGCTCCGACACGGGGATCGATCGCGTCCGGATCCAGCTTGGACAGCATGAAAACCTGTGTGGCGGAGTCGACGCCTGTGCCGCGCGCCGGGATGTGGCGCACTCCGTTTGCCGCCTCGAGCTCGGCGCGCCACTTGCGCAGGCGCTCCCGATCCGGACTCGCGTCGAAGACCTGCCGCGCCCCGTAGTAGAGCCAGTTCTGGCGCGAGGCCCGACTGTGACCCGCCTCCAGCTTGCGCAGCTCGGCGTCGAGGTCCCGATCGGTCCGGCCGATCCAGTCGACGATCTCTCGCTCGATCCGTCGCGCAAGTCCGGTCAGGACGTTGACCAGGCTGTGCGCGTTCGAGGAGACGAAGTAGATCGGCGCATCGCGCGCCCCCAGCTCATCCATCGCGGCCGCGATGGGCAGCCACCACCGGCTCGCGTTGCGCGCGAACCCGAGGTGACTTCCGCCGATGAGCCTGAGCACGATCCGGCATTCGTCGCGCTTGATCGCTGCGAGGTTTGCGTCGAAGCTGTCGCCCCAGGCGTCGTGGAGCCGGCGCCAGTCGTCCTGGGTCGCGCCCGCGGCCTGCCGCGCCTCCTCGTCTGAGAGCCCTACCTCCTGCAGCGAGCGGTGCAGCTTGTTCCATTCGATCTGAAACGCGACCAGGGTGGGCACGAGGTCGTCGATGTCCGAGGTCGAGGCGATCAGCACCGCGAGCGTGTTCTTGCCGTCGTGGTACCAGCGGCGCCGCCGCGCGGGGGCTTTGACTGCCTCCCAGCTCATGATGTCGGGGCCGAGCACGGCCCGAAAACCCTGCGGGCTCTGGCCCATGATCACCCGGCGGCAGCGAATGATGGCGGCCGGCAGACGCCTGACGGTGTAGAGAAGAGCGCCCATATCGGACTGCGGCTGCGCGGCCAGCGGGTGAAGGACCGAGCCCATGCCCAGGTGGGCCTGAACCAGGGACTCGACCTTGATCTCTCCGGAGCTCTGAAGCATGGTGTTGTAGGTCCGGACGTAGAGCTCGACGGCGTGCTTGCCGCTCCAGCCCGAGGTCGGCGGCGCTTCCATGTCGCGACTATAGGACTCGGCGGTGAGCCGGCCTTACAAAACCATGAAGACGCCGAAGGCAAGGCGTGTGAGAGTGGTCGCATGATCACACGGCTCTGGAATCTGCGTTACCTGCGCGTCGCCGGGCTTGCCGCCGGAGCGGTGGCCGTGGCGGGCGCAGCCGTCGTCGTCACCGCCTCGGCCGCCGGCATGAGCTTCGGGTTCCGCCCGGCCGGCCAGCTGCAATCCAACGGCGCCTCCCTGACGGCGGTCGATGCGAACGCTCCGTCTTCGGTGTGCGGCAGCTTCATGAAGCACTTTGCTGTCCGGATCGGCAAGAGCCAGGCCGATATCAACGCCGCCTTTCAGAAGGCGATCGCCGACACCCTCGCGGACGAGGTGAAGAGCGGACAGATCACGCAGGCGCAAGCGGACACGATCAAGCAGAAGCTCTCCAACCAGACGCCGTGCGCGCTCCCGAGCGCGATCGGCCGGCCCGGCGGCAAAGACAAAGGCGAGATCGGCGCCTACCTGCAGCAGTACATGAGCGCCGCCGCGTCGGCGTTGGGGATCACCCCGGCCCAGCTCAAGACCGATCTCGCGAAAGGCCAATCACTGTCGCAGGTCGCCGCGGCGCAAAAGGTGTCCGAGGCGGACTTCCGGACAAAGCTGGTCGCCAACCTCAAGCCCGTGCTGGACAAGGCGGTGGCGGACAAGAAGCTCACGTCGGCACAGGAGCAGATGCTCATCAGCCGCCTGCAGACCGGGCAGCTGCCGCTCTGGAATACGCCCATCAAGCGCAGGCCGGCTCCGACCACCACACCGTCGCCGACCACGACCTGAAGCGGAGCCTAGTTCAGGTCCTCGGTCGGGGGCGTGCCGCCCAGCCGGCGCATCAGCTCCTCGAGGAGCTGCCGCGTCTCCGGGTCGGACATGAGCTTTTGCTGCATCTGCTCGGCCGAGCGCCGGATCTCCGGATCTGACATCAAGCGCTCGGACATGGCCTGAAATCGTGAGGTCATGTCCTTCATCGCCGTTTCTTGCGCGACCTGGATCAGGATCGGCTGGCTCGCCGCGGCGGCAACCGCCTCGGCCTGCACGCGCACCATCTCGATTCCCTTGCAGCCGAGACACTCGCCCTTGAGCCCGCAGTGGCAGAGCTGCGGGCGGAGCCGGTCGAGCGCCGCGTGAAGCTCGGAAAGATCAACAGGTCCTGCCACGCTGGTGAGATTACGAGCCTTCCGATCTTCCTGCGTACATCGCTTCGATCTGGTCGCGGTAGCGCTCGGCGACTGCCTTGCGCTTCACATCAAGCTTCAGCGAAAGTTCTCCTGCCTCCTCGGTGAAATCGCGGTCGAGGAGCGTGAAGTACTTGATCGTCTCCCACCGGCCGAGCCGTGAGTTCAGCTCGTCGACGGTCTTCTGAATCGAGGCTCTGATCGCTGCTTCGTCCAATCCCTGCTTCTTGGCGTCGTCCCAATCCGGCACCACGAGCGCGGTCACGTAGGGTTTCCCGTCGCCGATGACCAGAGCCCGGAGCAGCAGTGGGTTGCGCATGAGACCCTGCTCCAGAGGCACGGGCGCGACGTACTTGCCGCCCGCGGTCTTGAAGAGCGATTTCTTCCGATCGGTGATCTTGAGAAACCCGTCGTTGTCGAACTTACCGATGTCGCCCGAGTAGACCCAGCCGTCCTGCAACACCTCCGCCGTGGCCGCCGGGTTCTTGTGGTAGCCGAGCATGTTCCCGGGTCCTTTGACCAGGATCTCGCCGTCGTCGGCGACCTTGATCTCGACGCCGGGAAAAGGCTTGCCCACGGTTAGGAACCTGTGCTCGAGGAGCGTGTTCGAGCACACGCCGGATGACGTCTCGGTCATGCCCCAGCCATTGAGGATCGGCACGCCGATCGCCCAGAAGAACTCCTCTATCTCGCGCGCCAGGGCCGCCCCGCCGCTGATGAAAAAGCGCAACCGCCCGCCGGTCAACCGCTTACGAAGCGGGGCAAGAACGAGCCGATCGGCCAGGCGGTGCTCGGCCCGGAGCAACGGGCCAGGTTTTTGAGCATGGAAGCGACGCTTGCCTGCTCCGATCGCCCAATTGAACAGCGAGCGCCGGGCGGGACTGGTGTCGCGCACACGCGCCATCACGGCCGCATACATCTTTTCGTACATCCGCGGAGCGCTGCACATGACGGTCGGTTGGACTTCGGCCAGCTCTTGAGGGATGTGATCCACGCCCCGGGAGATCCAGACCTGACCGCCGTAGATGATGGCGAGGAAGATCTCATTGATCCTCCCGAACACATGGGAGTACGGAAGCCACGACAGCGCCCGGTCCTGGTCGTTGATGGGATGTACCTCGACCGCCGCGCGGCCGATGTCGACGAGGTTACGGTGCGCCAGCTCGACGCCCTTCGGGTCGCCCGTCGTCCCCGACGTGTAGACGATCGTGCACAGGTCGTCGGGTCGGATCGCCGACATGCGCCTGCCGATCTCACCATCCTGTGTGGGTCCGTGACCGACCCATTCCGCGACCTGTGTCGGCATCAGAGCGACGTTTTTGAAGGGTACCTTCGACGCCGTCGCGGGATTGGACGCAATCGCGAACGTCGCGCCCGAGTTGTCGACGATCTTCTGGACGACCTCCGGTGTCGAGCCGGGGTAGATCGGAACCGTGATCGCTCCAGCTGCCTGGATGCCGAAGTCGCACCAAAGCCAGTCCAGGCTGTTCTCTCCGATCAGGATCACGCAGTCCCCTACCTTGACCCCGGCGTCGATCAACCCGGATGCGACCGCGAGGACGTCGCGGCGCATCGCGTTCCAACTCGTGGCCTGCCAGACGCCGTCCTGCAGATGATGGGCGAGAGCGCGGTCGCCGTATTTCATCGCCTGCCGAAAGAGGACGCCGAGCGTAGTCCGCTCCGCGATCGCCTCGGGATCGATCTCTTGGGCGCCGGCGGTGGTCGGAGTCCTTAACGAGGACGTGGTGTTACTTAACCGCCTTGATCGTCAACGTCAGAGTGCCCGACGGCACCGATACGGTGACCTTGTCGCCCTTTTTGTGGCCCACCAGGGCGCGACCAACGGGCGAGTCGACCGAGATCCGGCCGGCGGACGGGTCGCTCTCGACCGCGCCTACCAGATGATAGGTTTCGCTTTCACCCTCATGGTCGACGACCTCGATGGTCGAGCCCGGGCCGGCGACGCTGGAGTGCGTGTCTCTGATGATCTGCGCGCGCCCGATCATCTCGTGCAGCTCGTAGATCCGGCTGTCGAGCATGCCCACCTCTTCCTTGGCCTGCTCGTACTCCGGGTTGTCCTCGATGTCTCCCGGCTGGAACGCCTCTTTGAGGCGCTCGCCGGCTTCAGCACGGCGAGTCAGGGCGACCTCGAGATCGCGCTTTAGCTTCTCGAGGCCCTCGGGTGTCAGCAAAACAGGTTCGGTTAGATCCATACCCAAGCCTTAACTGAATAATAGCCCGGCGTATGGACCCCTCCGATCTCAGGGCCGAGCTCGCCGAACGGTTGGCGAATAGTACGCCAATCGACGCCGAGACGTTCAACGCGGCGTGCTTCATGCTCTCGCGCGCGCTCGAGGGCCTCGAGTTCAGCACGCCGGAAGCGGCGCCACTCGTCAGGCGGCTACTTCGCGTGGCCGGACGAGTCGTGATCGACACCGCCGCGGCGGATTCATCGTCGGACGTGTGGCCCGACACCAGGGAGATGGCGCTGCAGTGGATCGACGAAGCGCTGAAGGCGCTGGGCTACGAAGCCCGACCCGTCTAGCTCAGTTAATCAGCCGCGCCGCCGGCGGCACCGGCGAATAGTTCGGGTTGAAGTCGATTCCGGCGGCCCCGGAACCAGCCACCTTCGCCGTGTAGCAGATCACCTGGCCCGCAAGCGGCGATCGGTCGCCACCGTTGATCGTCCAGTTGGCGCTCGGCGTGTAGATCGTCCCGATGTACTGCGTGGACGCCCCACCGTTCAGGGTCTCGTCGCATGTGTTGCTGGCCGGCGCGTAGATGACAATCCAGTTGTACTGGACGCCTGAGTACACATACGTCGCGCCCTGCGAGTTCTGGCTGAAGCACGAACCGTTCGGGAAGTAGAACTGCACGCCTCCGGGTGTGACCTGCGAGCCGACGCATGGAGCATTGATGTTGCCCGGGTTGGGAGAGAGCTGGCAGTAGTTTTCGTTCGCCACGTCGCCGGCCGTGTACGGCGGGTACTCGAGCGACATGGGCGCGTTCTCCTGCGACAGCAGGTTGGCCGGTGGAGGGCAGTTGCTGAAGCACTGCGGTTTAGTCTCGGAGTCAGGCGGGATGCAGTTGATGGTCCTCACCTGGGCGTAGCACGTGACCGAGGGGTTGGCGATCATCGTGTCGTTGATGTCGTAGAGGGACGCACCCGCCGCCGGAGGCAAGGCCGGGGCCGCGGCGCCCAGCGCCCACGCGGTTCCATTTGGAAACGGTCCGATGGGAGTTCCGTTGACATAGCCGGGGGCGTTGAAGCGACCCACCCAACCGAAGTTGTCCTGGACTCCATCGCACCCGTTCGGGTTCAAGTACACGTTGTAGTACTGGGCGCCGGGAGCGTTCTTGGTGATGTTGATGGTGATCCCGATGTTGGACGGGGCGTTCAGGTTGCCCGTCACCACGTTGGGGGTGAGCTGGCACTGCGACGGCGCGCTTTCGCGCTTGCAGCTCGACGGGGGATAGCATGGATCCGGGGTGACGCCCGGGTCCAGGAACTGGTCGAAGCGGACCGACGTCAGCTCGACGCCCCATCTGTTATTGCGACCCAAGGAGTCGGTGATTCCCGAGTGGCACGGGTTCGGCGTCAGCGGTGAAAGCTTGGTGCACGTCGGGCCGAGAAGAATTGTCTGAGGGGCGCCGTTCGCTACCGTGAAGTGGCCGGCGCAGGTGACCCCGTTCTGGTTCCAGAACTGCGGGTCGGCGACGCCGTTGGGGTTTGAGTACAGGGCTTCATCCGGCGCCCTCAGCTCGTTGGACAGGAGGCTGCCGTTGGCGTCGGACGTGTAACCGTTGGTCCAGTTGTAGACGCCGGGGTCCAGGAAGGCGCAGCTGGCAGACCCACCGCTCAGGTGGAAGCTTCCATAGCTGCCGGGATACATCTCGGTCCACGTGCCGCGGTTGTACTGGCTGTAGGCCTGCGCGTTTGCGTAGTAGCTGACCGAGTTTGCGAGGAAGCCGGGGTCCGGCAGGGTCGGCGCGGGGACGATGCCGGTGCCCTGTATGTCACCCACTGCGCACGTCGGGTTCGGCGCGTAAGGGACGAACCCGGGGCTTGAGTTGTAGCAGTAATACTGCGCGACGTTGCAGTTCGATCCGGCGCCGCCATAGCAGTTGCCGGCCTCGTGCAGGTTGGAGTCGAGGCACGCGGTGCCGTTCGTGTACACGTCGCCAAGCACCGTGAGCTGGGCGGAGCCGGTCAGGTTCGTGGCGCAGCTCTGCGTGCTGAGCGTCAGCAGCGCGGGCGTCTGGCGCTGGTTGCCCACGATCGACGTCGCCGTGGCGCTGATTGGGATCGTCAAACCTCCGCCGAAGACCTGCATGAACGCCAGCGGAAGGTTGTGGGACGTCGTGTAGGTGAACTGATAGCCGTTGAACTGCGTGTCGGTGGCGACGATGTTGAGCGTGTAACCTTCGCGGTAGGTGTAGGTCCACGTGTTCTCACGGAGCGAATTGTTTGCTCCGACCATCCTCAGTATCGGGCCGTTGCTCGTCGCCCAGCCGCTGTACAGCCGCAGGTCGCGCTGGTACAGCGCCACCGACTGCTGGACGGAGAGGGTCAGGTCGGTGTAGTTCTCATACCAGTCGCCGGCCGCCAGGGCGGCGGCGTCAACCGCGGTCTGCTGGTCGCGGCGGTCGACGTAACCGCGGCCGGAGTCGACGGCGAGGCCGAGCATCCCGAACAGGACAAGGATCAGCAGGGCGATCAGGATGATCGCCTGGCCCTCCTGCAGCTTGCGCTGCGGAGACTTAGTTCGAGTACTCGGCTCGATAAACCGCATATGCAGTGATGACGAAGTTGTTGCCTACGACTTGCTGAATAATTGGGGTGATCGGCTGGAACGTGTACCAGAGGGTCACCTTGAGCGGTTGGTTTCCATCCGCGGCGACAGCCTCGTTACAGCCAGCGGGCGGCGGATTGTACGGCAGCTGCCCGCGGGGCGCATTGGGTGTTCCGTTGCCCGCGGCGCTCGGGTCAGTGATGAAAACCCAGCCCGAGTTGGGTGGAGGCTTTTGGGGCGAACCCTGCGCAATGCCTCCGTTCGGGATGGGGCCGTTGGGGCAAGGGTTTGCCAGCAGCACCGCGACGGCGTGACCCTGAGTGGCCGCCTGGACGTCGGTGTTTTTTGGCCAGTTGTGGGACGCGCCGCTGGGGTCGATGAAGTACGACGCCCGCACCGCCACCCGCGCGCCTTCGTTGGCCGCCTGCTGCAGCGTGATGTACAGGTACAGGGCACGGCCGAAGTCGATGATCCCGAAGGTCAGCAGCAGCAGGACCGGCGCAATGATCGCGAACTCGGTCAAACCCTGCGACCGCTCGCTGCGAAAGTAACGCTTCATGCGCTCTCTCATGGCTTGCCCTGGATGGTGAAGTGCTCGTTGTAGGCAAGGTTCAGCCCCTGGCCGAACAGGCCCTGGATCAACGGGGTGATGAGCTGGAATCGCATCAAGAGAGACACGTTGATGTCTCCCAACCACATCGAGTTGTCGGTGGGATGGTTGATGATCGAGCCGCGCGAGTTGCCGTTGGGGTCGGTGTAGCAGATGTAGACGTTCACGTTCTGCGAGGTCGCCGGAAAAGCCGAGGCGGGGTACGGCTTGTTGCTGACGCCGTTCCCGTCCGTGGGTGAGAGACATCCCGCCTGCTGCATCAGGTGGATCTGCGGATCCTTGAACCCGGCGCCATAGAGGGAGTCGCTTACGGCCCTCAGCACATCAGCGTCGTCGAGGAAGTTGTTCTCGCGCGCGGCGGTGTTGAACCAGGCGCCGTGGCGGGCCCCTTCCCGGGCCGCACCCTGGAGGCTGACGGAGTAGTAAAAGGCCCTGGAAAGGTCGATGAGGCCCATAGCGAGCAGCAAGAGGACCATGGAGGAGATTGCGAACTCCACCAGCGATTGGCCGCGCTGCCGCTTGCGGTGAACGAGCGTTCTACCTCCAGCCGGCATTTCCAGCGCCATAGGATGCAACATCTGCACGCGTCTAACGTGCGTTAAGTCGTTTTCGTTCGCGAAACGGGCGAGTAATTTAGCGGGGTCCCCCCGGACCCCCAGATGAGCTCACCTACGGCCAGCGCCGCCAAGCCTCGTCAACCGCCTCGATGGTAGGACGTCCGCACCAAAGCGATCGACGCCACGTTCGACGCCGACCGCCGCAGGGTCGGGGAGCGCGTAGCTCTCGCCTTCAGGTGGCTCTTTCATCGTGCTTGGTGCACTGAACCACCTCAACCCCACACCGGGACCGAGGCCGGCCACTTCAAGTCCGTCAACGACCAGCTCGGACATGCGGCGTCCAGGCGGCGTCGAAACTCGCGCGCCATCGGCACCACCACGCTAGGCCGTGCCGTCCAGGATGGGGGCCTCGAGCTGAACCTGCCTGCGGTCGCGCTTCCCGCAGTCGCGGTCCCCGCGCCGGACCTCGTCGCGGCTTCGTAGCTTCCCCAACAGCCGGACGCGGCGCTGCTCGAGCTCGGCCGCCTCCTCCGGCATCCGATGCTGCGCCGCCTCGACCACGCTCAATGCGCGGGCGGGGTCGCCGCGCCGCCACTCCAGGAGCCGCGCCCGAGCGAGGGAGACGCGAATGTCCTCGCGCGCGTTGGTCTCCAGCCAGCCGAGCAGTCGGTCGGCGCCGGCGATCGAACCACGCCGTACCAGCCGGCGTGTTAGCAGCAGGCCCGCGGTGGCGGCCGCCTCGCCGCGCGCGAAGGCGGTCGCGTTCCGCAAAGCTCTCCATCCGTCGGCGCGCGCGCCCCGCCTCCAGCGATGGCGGCCGAGCGCCAGCCAGTCGTCGGCGTCCATGTCGATGTCTGCGCCCTGCAGGCGGCGAAGGAGCCGGGAGTGGAGGTGGACGAGGCTGACCACGTCGAGGCGGTTGTGCTCGAGCGCCGCTTCGAGGAAATCACGGGAGCCCTCACGGAGGTAGCCGAAGTACGCGTCCGGGACGAGGGCGCTGGGGAGCGGATCGTCGCGCTCGTAACCGAGGACCCGCTGCTCGACGTAACGCAGCGTGCAGTTCTCGAGGCGATGCCGATAGAGCGCGCGGACAAGCGTCAGCAGGTCGACATGAGGGGCGAGGGAGAACTCGCCCGGCATGCGCGCCATCACCCAGCGGGTGCGCAGGATCGGTAGGTCGAAGGACCCGCCGTTGAAGGTGGCGAGACCGCCTGCGGGCTCGACCTCGTCGCGCAGCGCGTGCAGGAACGCGGACTCCATTCCCGGCTCCGGCAGGAAGAGCTGCACGACGCGAAGACCGGCCGGGATGGCGGTCGCGACGGCCGCCGCGAAGATGTACGTGCCGGCGCCGCCTGCCAGCCCGGTCGTCTCCGTGTCGACGTAGGCGATGGAGCCCGGGTGCGGATCCAGCGCGGGCAAAGCGATCACGTCCTGGCGCACTGCGGCCACACCGAATGGAGTTGGCGCCTCTTCGAAGCCACGGGGCAGCTCCCAGCTGCGCGGTGGGCGGTGGCGCGGCGGCGCGCCTAGACGGGTAAGGCGCTCGCGGAGAGAAGCTTGAGACAAGCCTCTTTCGCTCCTTGAACGAGATGAAGGGGACCGACGCATGACGGGCAGCCGGCGGCGCATGGGCAGTCGCGCACCAGCGCCGCCGCGTCTTCGAGCAGCTCACGGTGGAGCTCGTAGAGGCGGGCTGAAAACCCCACGCCGCCCGGGTAGACCTCGAAAACGGTCACGGTCGGCAGCAAGGTCGTAATGGAACGCACCTCGGCCACGGAGCCGAGGTCGCGCGGATCGCACATCAGTCGCAGGCTCGCGATGTGCCGCAGCGAATGAGCCATGCCCTGGAGCCCGGCCTCCATTTCCGGGGTCCCCGCGAAATCGCCAGATTTCGTCGGGTGGTCAAGCGTCTCTTTGCCCAGCGACCGCCAGAGATCTTCGTCGACGGTGATCCAGTAGCCGGTCGTGTGCAGCGTCTGCTCGGGAAGATGGATCGGTCCCGCGCCGATGTTCTCGTGCGTCTGGAACCGGATCTTTTTGAACATGCTGGCAAGGGAAGTGATCTTCACCTCACCGTGACTGCGACTGAGTGCCTCGTCCCGCGGTCCGGCGAATGTATCCAGCACCTGCACCGACACCGACGCCAGCGCGTCGGTGTAGTAGTCGACCTCGACGGGCCGCACGTAAGCCTTCTTCTCTTCCCAGTCGAGCCGGTCGACGTGGTACTGCGCGCCTTCGTGCAGGTAGACGGCTTCCTCGTGCAGCAGCACTGGCGCCGTGAACTGGTCCATCTCGCCGATGACCTGCGGCCG
>VBFH01000058.1 GCA_005883575.1 Chloroflexota bacterium
CCGGCGCCTGTGAACACAACCGTCCGCACGGATGGGTCGGCGTTGACCTCGAGGCAGACCTCGCCGATCCGCTCATACATGGGGAACGTGAGCGCGTTGCGCGCTCGCGGGCGGTTGAGCGTCAGCCAGAGAATCTCGCCCGAGTCCCCGCGGCGCTCCTCGAGCAGCTCCGGCTCAACCCGCCCGACAGTGTCTTCGTTCATATCCCGCCCAGGATCCCCTTTGCCTTGAGCTCCGAGATCTCGGCATCCGTCCTCCCGAGAGCCCGCACCACCTCCGAAGTGTGCTCCCCAAGCCCCGGTCCGGCCCAGCCCTGCCGTACTGGCGTGTCCGAGAAATGGATCGGGGAGCCGATCTGCTCGACGTCGCCGAGCTTCGAATGCCGCCCCTTCCAGAAGAAGTCGCGGGCCTGAAGCTGCGGGTCGTTGAAGACCTGATCGTAGGTCTGGATCTCGGCGCAGGGCACGCCCGCTTGCTGCAGCAGGGACACCCAGTAGGCCCGCGGCTTGCGCGACGTCACGTGTTCGATCATCGGGATCAGGACGTCTCGGCGCGCGTGACGCGAGGGGTTGTCCTTGAACCGCTCCTGGCTCGCCCACTCCGGATGGTCGAGCACATCGCAGAATGACCGCCAGTTGCGCGGAGTGGTGGCGCCGACAGTGAAGTAGCCATCGGCGGCGCGGACCGCCTGGTAGGGCGCCGAGGTCTGGTGGGCGGAACCCAACGGCCCTGGAACCTCGCCGGTCGCGAAGTAGCGCCCCGCCTCCCACACCTCCAGAGATACTCCAGCCTCGAACAGCGACACATCGATGAACTGCCCGCGACCGGTCCGCTGGCGTACAAGCAGTGCGGCGACGGCGCCTATGGTGCCGTACAGCGCGCAGGCCAGATCGCAGATCGGCACGCCGACCTTGACCGGGTTGCCGTTTGGCTCGCCCGTGATTGACATCAGCCCGCTCATCGCTTGGGCCATGATGTCCAACCCCGCGAGCTGAGAATAAGGACCGGTCTGGCCCCAGCCCGAGGCGGCGACATAAACCAGGCCGGGGTTGAGCGCCGAAAGTCGCGGGTAGTCGAGCTCGAGGTCGCTCATCGTGCCCGGTCGCAGATTCTCGACCATGACGTCCGCGCCCTGGACCAGCTCGCGGAGGAGCTCCTTGCCTTCGGAAGCCTTGAGGTTCATCGCGAGTGAGCGCTTGTTTCGATTGAGCCTGATGAAAGGCGATGACTCGCCGTCCAGGAAGGGCGCCGAGTCGCGCGCGATGTCGCCGCCATCGGGATTCTCGATCTTGATCACGTCGGCGCCCAGGTCGGCCAGTTGCATCGCGCAGAAAGGGCCGGCCATGTAGATGCCGACCTCGATCACGCGGACTCCGGTCAGGGGATGGTCTGGTGTCCCCTTGCTCACGAACGAATTACCAAGCGACATTGCGGAACGTGTTGTCTCGCGAGACCCGCGATCCGTCTACAAGACAGCTTTCTCGGTCGCGGGATCGAAGAGGTGCAGCCGCTGCATATTGACCCCCAACCGCACACGGTCACCCACGGTGACCTTGAGCTGTGGATCGACCCTCGCCGTGAGGTCGTCAGACCCTACCTTGCCATAGAGGTACTGGTCCGCGCCCAGGACTTCTAGCACCTCGACCTTGAGATCGATGGCGGCGGCGTCGCTGGAGAAATTCGGCAAAAAGTGCTCCGGGCGGATGCCCAGGATGCCATGCGCCAGGCCGGGAGCCTCGGGCAAGTTGAGGTCGAATCCAGACGCCTTCGCCTGGCGGTTGGAGATCGTGACTGGTAGAAAGTTCATGCGCGGGCTGCCGATGAAGCCCGCCACGTACATGTTCACAGGTTTGTCGTAGATCTCCCGCGGTGGCGCCACCTGCTGCAGCACGCCGTCCTTCATGACTGCGATGCGGTCGCCCATGGTCATCGCCTCGACCTGATCGTGCGTGACATATATGAAGGTAGTGCCCAGCCTTTGGTGCATCTTCTGCAGCTCGATCCGCGTCTGCACGCGAAGCATGGCGTCCAGGTTGGAGAGGGGCTCATCGAGCAGGAAGACCCGAGGGTGACGGACGATGGCGCGACCGAGGGCGACACGCTGCCGCTGGCCGCCCGAGAGTTGACGTGGCTTGCGGATGAGCAGCTTGTCCAGCCGGAGGATGCGGCCTGCCTCCTTGACCAGCGATCCGATCTCGGTCCTCGGAGTGCCCCGCATCTTCAGGCCGAAGGCCATGTTGTCGTAGACGCTCATGTGCGGATAAAGCGCGTAGGACTGGAAGACCATCGCCACGTCTCGGTCGCGGGGAGCCATCTTATTGACTACCTGGTCATCGATCTTGATCTGGCCGGCGGTGATGTCCTCTAGACCCGCCAGCATGCGCAACGCGGTCGACTTACCGCAGCCAGAGGGCCCGACCAGGACCATGAACTCGGTGTCCCGGATCGAAAGGCTGAGGTCATTGACGGCCGTCGTCTCAGCCGAGAACTTCTTGGTGACGTGTTCGTAGGTGACGGACGCCACGGAAAAATCCTAATCGACCAGGTGCCAGCCCACGGCTAGCCCTTGACCGCGCCCGCGGTCATTCCGGCGACGAAGTAATCGACGAAGAAGGAATACAGCACCGCGACCGGGACGGACCCGAGAAGGGCGGCGGCCATCAGCTCGCCCCAAAAGAACTCGTCACCGTGGATGAGCTCCTGAGTGACCCCCACCGGGATGGTCTTGACCAGGCTGTCGTTCATGAAGATCAGCGCATAGAGGAACTCGTTCCAGGAGAGCGTGAAGGCGAAGAGCGCGGCAGCAAGGATGCCGGGGAGCGCCAGCGGGATCGCGATCCGCACCATGGCCTGGATGCGGGTTGCGCCATCCACCAGGGCCGCCTCCTCCAGCTCGCGCGGGATGCCCTTGAAGAAGCCCATCAGCATCCAGGTGCAGAAGGGAATCAGGAAGGTGGGATACGTGAGGATAAGCGCCCACAGGTTGTTGAAGAGATGGAGCTCTCGGATGACGAAAGTAAGCGGTAGGAAGAGCAGAGTGGGCGGCACCAGATAGGTGACGAAGATGCCCCAGCCGATGGTGTCGGCGCCACGGTATCGCAGACGTGCCAGTGAGTAGCCGGCCAGGACGCTGCAGAAGAGAGAGATGATGGTCGAGACGGTTGCCACCACCGCCGTGTTGAATGCCCAGTGCGGAAAGTTGGTCTGGGTGAAGAGGTGCTTGTACCAGTCAAGGGTTGGCTCCCGGACCCAGAGCGGGCTGACCGAGAAGTCGAACAGTTCTGAGGCCGACTTGAACGACGTGACCGCCATCCAGTAGAACGGAAACAGGGTGACGATCAACAGAACGAGCAAGGGAATGTAGATCCGGATCGCGCGGCCGACAAACCTGTCGCCGATGACGCGCCCCGTCCCCGGCTTAGCAAATTTGAGCGTTGGGACGGCCATCTACTCGGGCCTCCGGAGCAGAAAGAGGACGCCGGCAACCACGATCGTCAGCAGCGGGAAAAGCACCAGCGAGATGGCGGCACCGAGCCCGATCGCGCCTCCTGGGATGCCCCATTGATAAGCCCAGATGGAGAGCAGCTGGGTGCTGTTGTAGGGCGCTCCGTTGGTGAGCACGAACGGCCCCTGGAAGTCGGCAAAGGTGAGGATCGTGGAGAGGAGCAGGACGACCAGCAGCACCGGCCGCAGCATCGGCAGCGTGATGTTGGTGAGCTGCTGCCAGCGGGTGGCACCGTCAACCCGCGCGGCTTCGTAGAGGTCGACCGGGATGACCTGCATGCCCGCCAGAAAGGAGATGGCATAAAAGGGCGTGCCGCGCCATATGTTCACGATCATCAGCGCCGCCATCGCGTTGGCGGGCACGCCGAGCCAGTTGGGTCCAGGGTATGCCGCCAGGTGCGTGTGCACCAGTAGCCAGTTGACGACGCTGAAAGTGGGGTCGAACATCCACCTCCAGGCCTCGTAGCTGAGCACGGTCGGGATGATGTACGGAAGAAGCAGAGCCGCCCGTACGAAGCGCCGGAAGGGAATGACCTGGTTCAGCAAGAGCGCCATGACCAGACCCAGGCCGAGCTTGAATACTGTCGTGACCCCGGTATAGAGGAAGGTATTGACGACCGCTGTGTAGAAGACGCCGTCGGTGTTCCGCCACTCGAAGCGGTAGTTGCCGAGGCCGATGAACTCACCCAACTTTCCGAGCTCGGAGTCCGTAATCGACAGCCAGATCCCGAACAAGAAGGGATACAGCAGGAAGATGCCCAGGACGACAAGGGTTGGTGCGAGCAGCAGATACCCCAGCGGCGCCTCGCGGTCATAGATTCGCGCGCGTCGCCGGCGCCAAACGGGGACGGCGTCCGTCCTGGTCGCGGTCCCCATCTCTATGCGCCCGGGCTAACTTGGCTCAGGGCCGCTCGAAGATCGCCTTCAGCGAAGTCTCGGCCCCTTTGATCGCGGCCTCCATATCACCTGTGCCGCCGTTGGCCAGCGCCTTGGCGAACATGTCGGCCACGATGTACTGCGTCTGCGCCTGGGCCGTCTTCTTGCTTGGCATAGCCGGCCAGCCCGGCCACTTGCCCGGCGCCACCACGTCCTCAAACGCCGTGAGCTTGGGGTCGGTCTTGAAGACAGGGTCGCCGTGGAGCGCTTCGAACGGGCCGGCGTTGTAACCGCTCGCGATCATCGTCCACTTCTGGTACTGGTCCTTTTCCATCAGGGCGAGAAGCATCGCCTTGGCGGTGTCAGCGTCCGGCGACCACTTCATAACAGCGTGGTTGAAGATCAGGTTCATCGCGAACGTACCCTTTGGGCCACTGGGCATGGGCGCGTTGTTGGTCACGTCCGTGTACTTGTGAAACTCGATTTTCTCCCGGATGTAGATGCTGGCCCCGTTCAACGTACCGCTGATGCGGTCGGCGTGATAGGCCTGGTTGTTGTCGGGGTCTAGCCATTCCGGGTGCACAACCAATCCTGCCTTGACCGCTCCCTGCGCCCACCTGATGGCGTCGCGCGTCTCTTTGGAGTTGATGGCGACCGTCTTGCCGTCGGCGTTCACCTCTTTTCCACCGAAGCCCCAGAGCACCGGGTTCCACATGGTCAGCGAGTCGCCGTAGGCGTGGCCGTCGGTTTGTGACATCGGCTTGCCGGTGGTCTTCAGCTTGGCGGCGGCGGCCGCGAGTTCGTCCCACGTCTTGGGAAAGCTGGTCACGCCCGCTTGCTGGAAGTAGTCGGTGCGGTAGGTCCAGGCGTTGGGAACGACCGTGTAGGGGATCGCCCGCCATGTCCCGTTGACCTTGCAGAACGCCTCGTTGACCGGGTCCGGCTTGCCCAGCTTGCTGATCAGGATGTTGACCTCGTTGGTCACGTCCAGGCAGGCATCGGCGTAGAGCTGCGGCCAGCCATATTGCATCTGGATGATGTCGGGACCAGAGTTTGCTTCAACCGCGGCCGCCGTTTTGGGCTGTAGCTGGTCGCCGGTGACCGTCTCGATCGCCACCGTCACGCCGTTGGCGGTGCCCCACTCGGCAGCCTGGCGCTTGAACTCGGCGTCGGCGGGCTTGACGAAGCTGGTCCACTGTAGCAGCCGTATGGATGCGCCCTTCCGCGGCTTGGGAATGGCGGCCGTGGGGGTCCCACCAGATTGGGGACCGCACGAGATGATGATCTCGGGGAAGGCGATGGCGGCCGCTGCCACCCCAGCTGTTCGCAGGAAGTCTCTACGCGACCAGCCTGACTTGGCCCGCTTCTTTCGGTGCGTCATGGCAGCAACCCCCCTCACATGTTCAATGTGGGCCGCAGGAGAATTCAATCTTAACGCCGGTTCTTATTCGCCGACCTGCAGCAGAGTGCGGGCGCGTCCCACTGCCAGATTGGTTGATCGTGGTCCCCGCCTTCATGCATGCCTCCCTAGCAGAAAGCCGCATCGCTCCTCTCCAGGGCCCGGCGGCGAAGCGGAACACCGCTACCTCAATCCGAGGCGAAGTCTCCCGGGCCTTTCTCCTGCCGTGTGGCACGCCGAGCGTGCCAGGCCTCGCCGGGTAGGTCCTGAACAAACGCGGGGGTCGAGATCGGTCAGGTCCGGCAGACCGTCGAATCGATCCTCGGCCGCAACGAGAAGATCATCTTCCGGCTGATCATGCCGACGACTCGGGTGAAGAAGGTCATCTAAATTTCCTTCGAAGACTCGCGCCTATCGGCCAGGACTTCGCGTGCCAGAGAGTCGCGGAGGCCGTGCGCGAGCGCCATTGACCTTGCGCTCGAAAAATTCGACTACGGCCTCACAACGTCGGCACAAAGTTGATCGGAACGGCGTTGCTCTGCAATCTGCCGTGCCAGACGCGCGCATAGCCCGGATCGAGGCCCTCAGGCACGAGGAAGGTGATGCTGAATGGGGTCAGGAAGTCAGGCGTGAGAAAAATCGAATGCCTAGCATCGCGCAGCTCGAGGGCGTCTCCGGGACTGAAGCTGTGCCCACTCAATGTGGCAACTTGGCCCCAGGCGAGGAAATCGGCGTTCTCGAAATCCAACCACGGTCCACGCTCGTCGAAAGCCGAGGGGCCAACGAAGAGCGGTGACTCGCGGAGGATCATGACTTCGTGTGCAAGCAACTCCGTATCCGGATAGTCTCCATGCCAGCGCATCAGCGACTGTCCCGGAAATTCCGCAGGCGGATGATGCAGCCCGAAAGTGTGGCCTAACTCGTGCGCGGCGGCGCCTTTCGGGACGCCGCCCTGGCACTGCCAGGTCGCAAAAATGCACGGGATGCCGGCAGGCTCGGCCACTCCGGAGATCGGCTCGAGAACCCAGTCACCGAGCATCGCAAAGCCGACGTAATCGCCGAATAAGTTGGCGCCGGCAAAGCCTCCTGCACCCTGAGCGAAGATCCACGTGCTCTGTCGGCTAGGTAGCCCTCCGATGGCGCGGAGAACTGAGCCCAACATGAAGGGGATCGCTTGCCTGTCGTCACGGCACGAAGCGTCTGGTTGGGGTCCACATCGCATCACCAGGTAGTCGTCAGGAGATCGAACAACCTTCAGTTGCGCGAACCTGAAATGTCTGCCTACGCGGTCGGCGTACCAATGGCGAATTTCGCTGCTAAGTCCGTCGATGGCTTGGGCATATTCAACGTGATACGGCTGGTCATGCGGGTACACGTAATACGGCTGGACAAAGAACTGCCGACCGCCGTCGCCGGCCGAGGCTTCGACCGGCTGCATATCAACGCCGCCGAATGCCAACATCGCAACCACAATCGCGATGACAGCAGCGTGTCTCATTTCCCAGTTACCTCCCGCCATCCGACCGCCCTCCGGCCCATCCCCACGATTGGCAGCTTGCCAGGTTCGCCCGCCCCAACCATCCTTGTACATCGTCTGGATCGAAGAGTCCATAGTCCGGAACAACATGACACTCAAGTGGCAGCCCAGAAGCCGATGGTTCGACCTACCGCGATCAAGCCACACTTGACAGCGGGCAGCGTTTCAAATCGGAAGATCGAGTTCGATGCCGAGATCGGTCCAATAGCACTGCGGCCGCTCGGACCACAAAAAAGACCGACGCCCTAACCTTTTGATGGAGGTTTCGATGTCGAGCTGGCGCCCGCGTGCCCTGACCCCGTTTCGGCGGCCCAAGCGCAAGACGGAAGCTCCGCCCGCTGAGCCACCGGCGCCGGAAGTGTCGATGGAGTCGCGGAGCGGCCCCACGATGGCGCCGGTCGAAGACAGCTTGATCGACGCGGCCATCTACCGCGATGGTCGCCGCATCGAGAGTCCCCAGACCCTGGCCGCGACCTACGAACGCTTGCGCGAGCTCCCCGACACGATAGCCTGGCTCGGACTGTACAGGCCGGCCGAGGCGCAGATACTGGCCGCCGGAGAGCAGTTCGGGCTGCACGAACTTGCCATCGAGGACGCCATCGTCGCGCATCAGCGTCCCAAGCTCGAGCGTTATGACGACACCCTGTTCGTAGTCCTGCGCCCGGCCCGCTACAAGGACGCCCCCGAAGAGGTCGAGTTCGGCGAGATCCACGTGTTCGTCGGCCCCAATTTCGTGTTGACCATTCGGCACAGCCAGGCCCCAGACCTGGCCGCCGTACGCCGGCGCATGGAGGGCGATCCCGAGCTCCTGGCACGCGGACCGGAAGCCGTGCTGTACGCGATCGTGGACGGCGTGGTGGACGGCTACGCACCGGTGATCGCGGGGCTGCAGAAAGACATCGACGAGATCGAGACCGAGGTGTTCGGTGGCGCACCGCGCGTTTCCCGCCGCATCTATGAGCTTTCCCAGGAAGTGATCGAGTTCCAGCGCGCCACGCGTCCGCTGCTCGGCATTCTCGATGGGCTCGTCGCCGGATTCGAGAACTACGGAAGGGATGAGGAATTGAGGCGCTACCTGCGCGACGTCGCCGACCACGTCACGACCGTCGTCGAGCGCGTGGACGGCTTCCGTCACATGCTGACCGACATCCTCACGGTCAACACAACCCTCGTCAATCAGGCCCAGAACGAGGAGATGAGGAAGCTCACCGAGGCGAGCTACAGCCAGAACGAGGAGATCAAAAGGGTGTCGGCCTGGGCGGCCATCCTGTTCGCCCCGACCCTAATCGGCACTGTCTACGGCATGAACTTCGATCACATGCCGGAGCTGCACTGGCTGCTCGGTTATCCCTTCGCCCTGGGTCTCATGGTGCTGACCAGCGCGACGCTCTACCTGCTGTTCAGACGCAGGCACTGGTTGTAGCCGGAGCTCGGCGAGCTTCACCGCAGGGCGAGGTAGATGAGAGGCAGCGCTGTCATCAGCAAGCAGGCGAAGCCCACCAGCAGGTTGGAAAGCCAGCCGCTCCTGTGCCGGCCGACCGCACCCGCTCTGTTACCGAGAACCAGCATCGAGCCGATCACCGGCGGTGCCGCGAGACCATTCAGCAGCGCCGCGTAAAACAGCGCGCGGATCGGTTCGATGCCGGCCAGGTTCATGGCCAGACCGGCGAACATCGAGGCGATGATGACCCCGTAGAACCCACTCGCCTCCCGAAAGCGCATCGCCAGTCCCTCGCGCCAGCCGAAAGTCTCTGACAGCGCATAGGCGGTCGATCCCGCCAGCACTGGCACCGCCAGGGAGCCGGTACCGATTACCCCCAACGCGAACAGCAAGCCGGCGAGGTTGCCTGCCAGCGGCTCGAGCGCCTGGGCTGCCTGGTCCGCCGTCCCGATCTCCCTCGCCCCGTGGGCGCCCAATGTGTAGGCGCAGGCGACCATGATCGCGAACATGATCGCGACCGCTGCTGCCATGCCGGCGATAACGTCGACACGCATGCCGAGGATCCGCGTTCTGGTGATCCGGATGCCGGCCTTTCGGTCGGCAGTCTCCTCGACCTCTTCGCTGCATTGCCAGAACATCAGGTAGGGCGAGATCGTCGTGCCAAGGATGGCGACCAGGCCGGCGATGTATTCCTTCTGCAGACTCAGGTGCGGCACGACCAGGTTGCTCGCGACCGCGAGCCAGTCCACCTTCACCACCGCGAGAACCCCGATGTAGGCGAGCAGCGAAAGGGTCAGGAGTCGAAGCAGGCGCGCGTAATTGTGATACGTGACAACGATCTCGAGGAAAAGCAGCACCCCGGTGATGCAAACAAGAAGGACCAGGAATGGGATCGGGACCACCAACCGGGCGGAGGCAGCCATCGCCCCCAGGTCCGCGCCCACGTTGAATGTGTTGGCCGCGGCTACCAGAACGGAGAGCCCGTAGAGGGCAGGCCGAGGAAAGCTCCGCTTGATGAGCGCCGCGAGGCCCTCCTTACCTGCCAGTCCCAGTCGGGCCGCCAGCTCTTCAACCGCGGCCGCGAGGGGGAACGAGATAGGCACGGTCCAGAGCATGCCAACCCCGAACTGGGCCCCAAGCTGGCTGTAGGTCCCGATCCCAGACGGGTCGTCGTCGGCCGCGCCGGTTATCAGCCCAGGCCCGAGGTGTCGCCAGACGCCGACCCGGCCCCGGCGCCGGTGGCGGGGATGGACCAGGCGGTGCGCATCGGTCAGGCGTGCGTCGAGTTGGTCAGAGCCCTTCGCTTTCGTCACGGTCCAGTCAGGACCCGGCGGAGTCTTCTGGATCTTCAGGCTCGGCCTCGAGCACGACCGTGCCCGCGGACCCGTCGACAGTCACCCGCCGGCCCGTCGTGATCTGCTCCGTCGCGCCCGCGACACCGACGACGGCGGGGATGCCGTACTCGCGGGCCACCACCGCGCCGTGCGACATCATGCTGCCCATCTCCATCACCAAAGCGCCGGCCGTGAGGAAGAGCGGAGTCCATCCGGGATCGGTTGACGGCGCGACCAGGTTTCCGTGTAGGAGCCGTCCCGCCAGGCCGAATGAGAGCATCGCCGGGCCGATCGTCCAGATCAATCGCGGGAACATCCGCGGCGACGCTGTCAGGATCAGCCGCTCGAGGGCGTCCAGCCGCTGGCTCGCGGTGGCATCGCGCGGCAGGTCGATGCGGGCGAAGGCCTCCATCTCGCGCACGTATCGCTCGCGGGTGTTGTCGGGTGACCGCATGAGACGCAGTGCGGCCGCTTGTACGCCAGCCCGCATCAGCGCCCCTCCGATCGCGCGGACCGACTGCAGGCGCGAACGGCTCGCGAGCGGGAGCCGCGCGTCTGACGCGAGCCGCGTCAGGACGATCGAGCTGCGCGCCTCACCCATGGAGGTCATACCGACAAACGCCGGACGGCCGACTGGATCGCGGACGATCGGCATCACGTCGACAAAGATCCTCATCCCGGCTTCCTTGAGGATCCTGGGCCCGGCCGCGGCATCATCGATGGACGCGCCGAACATCCCCGAGATGGCCGTGCCGAGGAGCCGGAAGAACTGGATGCCCATCGGTGTCAGGGGCTCGAAGTAGCCCTGGAAGACGTTGGCCGAGAAGTAGACGCGCAGCTCACGCTCAGGATCCGGTGCGCCCCCGGGCAGCGGATAGAGCGTCGTTATCGGCCGCGATTGCACGAGCCATACCTGCCGGTCCCGATCAAGCGCGAACTGGATGTCCTGCGGGGCGCCAAAGTGACGTTCGACGCGGTCTCCGAGCTCCGCAACCGCCAGCAGCTCGCCGTCCGAGAGCACCGCCCCCTTGCCTGCCGGAGCTCGCTGGACCACCTTGCGGGTTGCTGTCTCGACCGCGTAATGGTCGGGGTCGACGGCACCGGCAGTCGCGGACGAGCGCACGGCGACGCGCCCACTCCCAAGTGCCGCGTACGCTTTGCGCGCTGCGGCTGCGATCGCTTCCGGCACAGGCGACGTCCGTAGACGCTCTGCCGCGGCAGCTGGGTCCGCAGGATCGACCCGCGCTGCGCGCGCGGCGAGCGCGTACGCATGCGTCGTCAAGATGAAGCTGTCGGGGACGGGGAAGCCG
>VBFH01000117.1 GCA_005883575.1 Chloroflexota bacterium
CAAGTCGGCCGGCAACCAGACCACGGGCAGCGTCGCCAGCGCGGGCTCGGCCAACGGCACGACCAAGTCGGCCGGCAACCAGACCACGGGCAGCGTCGCCAGCGCGGGCTCGGCCAACGGTACGACCCAGTCGGCCGGCAACCAGACCACCGGCAGCGTCGCCAGCGCGGGCAGCGTCAGCGGCACCACTCAGACGGTGACCGGCGGCACGGGCGCCGCCGCGGGCGCGGGGGCCTCCAACACGGCCGCCGGCTCGGGCACCGTATCCGGCGCAACCGCAACGTCGGGCGGCCAGGGCCAGGTCCTGGCGGCGACGGGTGCGCCCATCGTCGGCGGCATCCTTGGCGGAATCCTGTTCTTGCTCGGCGCTCTCGGGCTTCGTAACCGGCGGCGCTAAGGAACAGCAACTTCGACCGGGCTCGCGACGTGCGGGCCCGGTTCTTTTTTGCGCCAGCAATCGCCGGTACGCCGGCGACCCGATGCGTTTCTTAGACGTGCCCGCTTCGCAAGAGGCGGGCACACCACTTTCCGGACCGAAGCCGGCCGGATCTCGAATACCTCAGTTGTACGGTGACGAGGCCGCCCCCTAGGCGATTTGATTTAGATCGGAAAATCGCGCCCAGGGGGAGTAAGTGGAATCATTCGCGCCGCCGCTTGCGCGTAAGGTGGCGATCGACCCTGACAGCGCCACGAGGTCGAAGCGTTCGACGCACCTCGAGCGCTCTCACGAATCCGCCCTGGCGGCGCTGACAGCCGTCTCCTCCTACCTGGATTCGGATGAGGACCTTCCGGCTTTCTTCGGCCGGCTCAGCGCCACGATCGCGGAGCAGAGCACTGCCCGTCGCGCGGCCTTCTGGCGGCTCGGCCCGCGCGGCACGCTGGCCCTCCAGCCCGCACCATACGGATTCGGCGACGAGTCGCCTGTTTACGGTCTGCGGCTGCAGCTTGGCGCCAGAGGCGAGGGTGTGCTCGAGCGGCTGGTGTTCGCGGACGAGCTGGTGCTCGTCAAAGGAACCTCACCGGAGCTGGACGCGATCTGGCACCGGGCGGGCCTACGCGATGTGCGGAACTCGATCGCGGTCGCCTGGCGTGCCGGCGGGCGGCGCATCGGCGCCGTCTCGGTCTACGACTCCGAGCACGGATTCACCGCCCACGACCTCTGGGTCCTTCGCCTGGTCGGGGCGGCGGCCGGATTGCTGTGGCAGTACAAGGAGTCGGAGGACGAGGTCGCTCACATCGCGGTGCGGCTCGAAGAGGCAATGGCGGCTCGGCGACATCTGCTCAACAACATCGCCGCTGGAGGCGACGAGGCGCGCCGGCGTTTTGCGAGCGCGCTGCACGACGACTCGCTTCAGCTCCTCACCGCGGCCGAGCTCCAGCTCGAGCGCATCCGTGCCGATGCCAAGGGCAATCATCACGCGGTCCAACTGGACCAGCTGCGCCTGACGCTGCGTAAGGTGGAAGACTCGCTTCGCCGGTTGCTGACCAACGTCAGCTCTGAACCAGTGCAGCAGCCAGCTGATCTGGGCGAGGCGATCAGTGAACGCCTCGAGTCGCTGCGCATCCGGGCCGGCATCGAGCCGCATATCGAAAGCCGCCTGCCGGAGCGGATCCCGCAGGCGATCCGGGGCATCGTGCTCAAGAACATCGCCGAGGCGGTGACCAATGTCGAGAAGCACGCTCGAGCCACCAAGGTGACGGTGGTCGCCGAAAAAAACGACGGCGGGATTCGTGTCTCGGTCAAAGACAACGGCACCGGCTTTGTCGTCGCAGAGTCCGTGCGCGTTCCAGGACACATCGGCCTGGTCGCGGTCAGAGAGCGCGCCCAGCTCGCCGGCGGCTGGTGCCGCATCCAAAGCGAGCCGGGCGCCGGGACGAAGATCGAATTTTGGGTGCCGCTGAGCCTGTGAGACAGGCGAGTAACCGATAGCAGGAGAGGAAGGGAGACATGCCATCGAGGACCGCGGTCAAGAAAACGACGCACCACATGAATCGCACTGACGCGATCGACCATAAGGTTGCGCTTCGCGTCCTCGAAGCGGCGGAGCGGGGCGACTTCTCGGCCCGTATGCCGCTTGACTGGTCAGGATCCGCGGGCAAGGTGGCCGCGGCTTTCAACTCCATCATCGAGGCGAACGAGCGGCTCGAGCGCGAGATCCGCCGCCTGAGCCGGCAGGTAGGCAAAGAAGGCCAGGTCAGGCCTGCGGCCGGCCGCCAGTCCCCAGGCGCCTGGGGCAGCACGCTCGACGCCGTCAACGACCTCGCCGAGGACCTCGCGCGGCCGAACACCGAGATTGCGCGCGTCATCAGCGCAGTGGCCAACGGCGACCTGTCCCAGACCATGCCATTGGAGATCGACGGACGGCCGCTGCACGGCCAGTCCCTCAACACCGCCCGGACCGTGAACACCATGGTCGGCCAGCTCAATGCGTTCGCCGGTGAGGTCACGCGCGTGGCGCGCGAGGTGGGGACCGAGGGCAAGCTCGGCGGTCAGGCTCACGTACGTGGGGTTGGCGGCGTCTGGAAGGACCTGACCGACAACGTGAACCTGATGGCCGGCAACCTGACCAGCCAGGTCCGCAACATCGCCGAGGTGACCACCGCGGTCCAGCAGGGCGATCTGTCCAAGAAGATCACGGTCGACGTCCGGGGCGAGATCCTCGAGCTCAAGAACACCATCAACACCATGGTCGACCAGCTCAACGCCTTCGCCAGCGAGGTGACTCGTGTCGCCCGCGAGGTGGGCACCGAGGGCAAGCTCGGCGGCCAGGCAGAGGTCAGGAGCGTCGGGGGCATCTGGAAAGACCTGACCGACAACGTGAACCTGATGGCCGGCAATCTGACCAGCCAGGTCCGCAACATCGCCGAGGTCACCACCGGAATCGCCAACGGCAACCTGTCGAAGAAGATCACGGTCGACGTCCAGGGCGAGATCCTCGAGCTCAAGAACACCATCAACACCATGGTCGACCAGCTCAACGCCTTCGCCAACGAGGTGACGCGCGTAGCCCGTGAGGTGGGCACCGAAGGACGGCTCGGCGGTCAGGCCGACGTGAAGGGCGTGGCGGGGATCTGGAAGGACCTGACCGACAACGTCAACTTCATGGCCGGCAACCTGAC
>VBFH01000118.1 GCA_005883575.1 Chloroflexota bacterium
AACCGTACTCAGCGGGCTGGACCTGTCAGGGACTACGCACACCAACGCCAAGGCCGGCACGTACACCGACACCTGGAGCTTCACCGACGGCGGCAACTACAACAACCAGAGCGGCAGCGTCATGGATGAGATCGACAAGGCCAGCTCGAGCACGGTGGTGAGCTGCCCAACCAACGTGACCTTCACGGGCAGCGCGCTGACGCCGTGCACGGCCTCGGTGACGGGGGCCGGCGGGCTCAGCCAGGCGCTGACGGTGAGCTACAGCAACAACACCAACGCGGGCACCGCCACTGCCTCGGCGAGCTACGCCGGGGACGCCAACCACCAGGGCAGCAGCGACTCGGCGACCTTCACCATCGACAAGGCCAGCTCGAGCACGGTGGTGAGCTGCCCAACCAACGTGACCTTCACGGGCAGCGCGCTGACGCCGTGCACGGCCTCAGTCAGCGGGGCGGGCGGGCTCAGCCAGACGCTGACGGTGAGCTACAGCGAGAACACCAACGCGGGCACCGCCTCGGCCTTGGCCAGCTACGCGGGCGACGCCAACCACCAGGGCAGCAGCGACTCGAAGACCTTCACCATCGACAAAGCGGCACAGGTGATTTCGTTCGGCTCGCTCGCCGACAGGATCATCGGCGGTCCCGACTTCCTGATCAGCGCGATCGGCGGCCCATCGGGCAACGCCGTGACCTTCGCGAGCATGACGACTGGCGTCTGCACCGTGAGCGGAAGTACTGTGCACCTGGTGAGCGTCGGAACCTGCACGATCACCGCAAATCAGAACGGGAACAGCAACTACCTCGGGGCTACGCCTGTGTCTCAGTCGTTCAAGGTCCTGTATGCGAGCGTTGGCACCTGCAACGGCGACGCGGGCCACGCCATCCTTCAGCCGATCAACTCCGATGGAACGAGCGTGTTCAAGCAGGGCAGCACCGTTCCGGCGAAGTTCCGGGTCTGCGACGCCAACGGCGTTTCGATCGGCCAACCCGGCGTGGTCGCGTCTTTCGCCGCCACCGGCATGAAAGGCGTTGTAACCGGAGTCAATGAGCAGATCGTCTCGACGACCCCAGACACTGCTTTCCGCTGGGACGCCACGGGCCAGCAGTGGATCTTCAACATCTCGACGAAGAACTTGGCCGCCGGCTGGACTTACAGCTACGTGATCACGCTCAACGACGGCTCGACGATCACGTTCCGCTTCGGACTGAAGTAACTACCCCCCGGGAACTCGCTCCGAGCCAGGCGCCAGTCAGTCCGAGCAGGGTTCCGAGCAGCAAGGTCAGAGCCAATGGCACCGCCGGTTGGTGGTCGAAACCCATGATCGCGGCCAGGCTGGTCGCAGTTAGGCCTAGACCGTGGCTCTCGTGCGCGATGGCAAGCGGCGCGAGCCAGGCGAGTAGGCCGATCGCCGCGCCAATTGGGACCCCGATCCGACCGCGCCTGACGACGATTCCCAGCGCGAGCCCGACCACAAACGGAGCCCACCACAGGCCAACCAGCACGCCCGCGATTGCAACGATTCCCGCGACGAGAAGAAATAGGTATAGCCTCACGGTCGCATGCTCCACGCGCGGACACCGGCGGCCGTGGAAGCTTGGTCGGCGCTGAGCATTGGATTCAAGCGTCCGGCCCACCATGTGTCGACGTGGTTCGTATACCAGCCGGACGCGGGGTTCTCGCTCTGGCCGCCCGGGTAGATGGACTGGAACGTGTGCGAACCCCAGTCAACCACCATCCGCCAGCTCGGTCCCTCCGTCGAGGGGTACCCGCCCGCAGCCAGTGGCGTGTTGGCATCGCCGCGGTCCGCGCGCGGGCCATAGTTGAGGCCCGCAACATCCGCCAGGTTTTCGAGGGTGCGTTTGTGCACGCGACCGTAGGTCCACGACCGCAGGTTAGGACCGAGCATCTTGACCAGGTCGGCAATCAATTGGCGGAATGACTTTCGCAGCGCGTCGCCTGCCGTTCGCGAGCCGATTCCAGGCGCGCTGAACGCCCGATTGTTCGGATCGGCCAGCGTCCACATCTCGAGGTCCTGGCCCAACGCGTCCCAGACTTCGCCCATGCCAACCTTCACGGCGCGTGACTTCCACCACGGGTTGAACGTCTCAGTCAGGTACCAGCCCCAGAAGTACCACCAGACGGAGGCGGCGACGGAGCCTGTCTCCATGCGGAAATCCCAATCGTTCAGCAGTGCGACCGCACTCGCCTCGGTGGCGTTGAGGTGCTCGCTCGAAAGCGATTTGAGAAGCACCGGCACGATTTCGGAAGCAAGGTAGTCGCGGGTGTCGGTCTGCAGCGCCTGCATGTCGCTCGCGCTGAGCTTGCCGGGCTGGCTCAGCACGCGGTGGATCTCGTTGGCGCGATAACCGGGATTGAAGAAATTGGACGCCGTGCCGATGTAGTACGGGTAGTCCTTGGTCACCTGGCGCTGGTTGGCGGACCAGATGACGTTGGCCGGCGGGTTATAGGCCTGCGGGATGTCGTCGAAGGGAATGGTGCCGATGATGTCGTACTCACCGGTCCCTGGCATCGGCAGCCAGGGCCGGCCCTTCGCCACCTGCGGGTAGTAGCCGGCGGAGATGAGACCGATGTTGCCGCGTTCGTCGGCGTAGACAAAGTTGTGCGTGGGCGAGTACCAACCGCGGAGCGCGTCGCGGAACTCCTGCCAGCTGCGTGAGCGGTCGATGTCGAGCAACACACGCAGGTCCTGCGACGTGACGTTGCCCGCCCACCAGACCGATGTCGTCTGGCCGCGCTCCGAGATCACGGGGCCGTGCACGCTGAGCTTGACGGCGAGGTGCTGCGTCGGCGCGCCGGCGACCGGGACATCGTAGTTCACCGTTTGATACCTGCGCCAGGTGCCGTTCCACAGGTACTGGCCGGAGTGCGTCGAATCCTCGTGTTCCTGGTAGAAGAACGTCTGCTGGTTCTGCGCGTCGGTGAGGCTCC
>VBFH01000019.1 GCA_005883575.1 Chloroflexota bacterium
CTGGCGGCCGATGTTCTCGCGGGTGTGCTCGTCGCACACCGCCAGTGCCTTGATCGGTCGCCCATCGGAGGTCGAATCGAATATGAAATCGAGCGCCCAGACGTGGTTGCGCCGCTCTGCCCGAAGCCGCTTCGACGGTACTGTGCTAGTCCCCACCCGTCGTCGCTTCTGCGCGTACGGCCTCACCCTCAGGCCCTCCTGCCGCCACAACCGCTGGACCCGCTTGCGATTCACCACCCAGCCCTCACGACGGAGCAGCGTGTGGGCGAATCGATATCCGAACCGTGGCCAGTCCTTCGAGATCTCACGCAGCCGGAACCGCAGCTGCTGTTCCGGCGCCAGCACCGGTCGCGGCGGCCGGCGTTGCGTGGTTCGGCTCTGCCCGATGGCCCGACACGCCCTGCGCTCCGAGACTCCGAATCGCTCCTGTACATGGCGAACGGCGTCTCGTCGGCGGGCCGGGCTTAAAAGTTTCCCCGGGCCACCTCCTTCAGCATCTCGATGTCCAGCGCCTGGTCCGCGACCATGCGCTTGAGTCTGCCGTTCTCGTCCTTCAGCCGCCGCAGCTCTTTGGCATCGTCCGCCTTCATGCCACCGTACTGGTTGCGCCAGCGACCGAAGGTGTGCTCGCTGATGCCGAGCTCCTTGGCTACTTCGGCAACGTTCTTGCCCTCGCTAAGCAGCCGGTCCGCTTCCCGGAGTTTGCGCACGATTTGCTCCGGTGTGTGCTTCCTGCCCTTCATTCGAGTTCCTCCTTGCCCTCGCGGGCCGTGGTGGAACCCTCATATCACGTGGACCAGTTCTCGGGGGTCAGATCACCCTGAGTTGGGTGACTTCGCACGGAATCTGTGACACGGCTATGACGCGCCGGCTCGCGCGCCAATCCCGAAATTAAGGATTCTCAATTCAAAAACTGGTCGGGGGCCCGGGAATTTGAACTGCCCTGGGTTTAGTGGAGGCTGCATTTCTTTGGGAGGATGTAGCCCATGGCAGCATCGAAGCAGCAGACACCGAAGCACGGATCGGGACACCGACACCCGCCTGAGCTCCGCGAGCGGGCGGTCAGGATGGTCGAGGAAACCATCAAGGAGACCGGCGAGCGTCACGGCGTAGTGACGCGGATCGCAGTCCAGCTGGGGCTGGGCTCAGAGACGCTGCGTCACTGGGTTAAGCAGGCTGAGATCGACAACGGCCAGCGACCGGGAGTGACGACCAAGGACCAGCAGCGGATCGCTGAGTTGGAGAAAGAGAACCGTGAGCTGCGGCGGTCCAACGAGATCCTCAAGGCGGCCTCGGCTTTCTTCGCGAGGGAGCTCGACCCTCGACTGCCGAAATAGTGGCCTTCATCAACCAACACCGGAACAGTTTCGGGGTCGAGCCGATCTGCGAGACGTTGCAGGTCGCCCCGTCTACTTATTACAAGGCGCTCTCGCGACCATGCTCGGAGCGAGAGCTGCGCGACGGGGAACTCAAGGTGGAGATCGCTCGGGTGCACAAAGAGAACTTCGACGTCTACGGCATCGAGAAGGTCTGGAAGCAGCTGAGGCGTGAGGGCGTCGAGGTTGGGCGCGACCGTGTGGGTCGCCTGATGGCCGAACTTGAACTCGAAGGGGCGGTCCGCGGCAAGACCTGGCGGACCACGCTTCCGTCCCAGGTTGACTCACGGCCGGCCGACCTGGTCGACCGAGACTTCAGCGCGACCGCGCCCAACCGGCTCTGGGTCGCCGATCTCACCTATGTCAGCACCTGGCCCGGAGTCGTCTACGCCGCTTTCGTCACCGACGTCTTCAGTCGATGCATCGTTGGTTGGAAGGTCTCGACCAGACTGCGAGCGGAGCTCGCCCTCGACGCGTTGGAGATGGCGATCTGGTCAAGAGGCACGACCGACCTCAAGGGTCTGGTTCATCACTCCGACCGCGGCGTCCAGTACCTCGCCATTCGTTACACCGAACGGCTGGCCGACGCCGGCGCGGTCTGCTCGGTAAGTTCCCGCGGCGATTCTTACGACAATGCGCTGGCCGAGTCCGTCATCGGTCTCTTCAAGACCGAGCTCATCCGCAAGCGGGGCCCGTGGCGCTCATTCGAGCAGCTCGAGCTGGCGACGGCACGCTGGGTCGAGTGGTACAACCAGCGCCGCCTTCACAGTTCCGTCGGGGATGTGCCACCAGCAGAGTTCGAGTCGACCTACTATCGGGAGCGCGCGGCGTCAGCCGTTGCGTGAAAACCAAACGGGGAAGTCTCCAAGAAACTCAGGGCGATTCAATTTGACCCCGGGGCCTCACGGTCCCGAACCCTGGCACTGCCGTGTTCTCTCGTGTCCTTTGGTGTCCGTGAGGTTCCGCCTGTACTCGAAATGAATCTTCGTCGTGTCCTTCTGTGACCTCCTGCAATCCGTCCGGTTGCGGGAATGCGTGGCACGGCTGTGATCAGGCTCAGGTCCAAGATCAGACCAGCGAGATGCGGCTTGAGGCTTCCCACTCTTCGGGGTGGATTGCGATGTGCTCCGCGCTCCTGCCCCCATTGCCATTCTTGTTGCCCATTCGACACAGATATATTCGACCTCAATGCCATCCAGTTTCGTTACCAGTTGGATGAGGACCGCGGCGGCCCCACCGGGACGATCGCCTGTGCAACCTCAGCAAGGACTGCCGCGAGGGCGCCGTGGCGGCTTGCTTCGGTGGCACCATGGCGGCAGTGGCGTGTGCCATTTCTGCGGCACCCAGTCCAACCATCGTGCCGCGTTTATGCCGTTGGCGCATGACCACAGACTGTTCCTTTGCCGCAGCTGCGCCCAGAAGGTCCGCGACGACGTTGACGGCTTCTTAAGCAAAGCAATGAGTGTATTCAGCCCATAGCAGGTCTAGCGGAGCATGCGATGCGGGATGGGTCGAAGCTGCCGGCCAGGCCAGGCGGCGGAGAGGCAGGGGCTCAGGCGGTCAAGGTGGGAACTAGCGCGCGTCGCACAGGCTACTTGCGATGTGCCGGGCCTCCATCATCAAGTCCGGGGAATCGACCAGGAGCCGTTCCAGGCACGCGGCGAGGAAGTCCGGGTCATCGAGCGCGACGTTAGCCAGCGCCAGTTCGGCCTCGACCTCGGCGATCCGTACGCGCAGCTGGTCGATGGAAGTGGGTGCCGGACCGCGGGCCAATGAACTCTGCGGCGGTCACGCGCAGTAGCGCACCGATGCCGATGCCCCGAAACCCATTCATCCGCGCCCTCAATCAGCCCTCTAGCAGTTCTTGCTCCTCCCGCAACTCCCGCTCGGCCCGCAGCCAGTTCTCCTCGTCAGTACCGGCTTGGTCCGATTGCGAGATCAAATGCGCGCGTTCCGCAATCCTTTCCTGCGTGACCGGCTTGCGCGCGGCACCATGCATCCGCGGATTCTCTTCTTCTCGACGGTCCATTTTCTCCGCGTCTTGTGCGGCTTCGGGATTTTCTTCCATTGTTCTCCTTCGGTCGGGCGAACCCCTTGGCACAGCCGCCGCGTGTGATAGTCAGTGTTGGTAACCCTAAGCTCGCTTAAGACGATTACGGCCTTGGAAAACCTCCGGTCAGCGGCGCACCAAAACAACCCGTGCGAACGTGCTCCTACTCGATGATGTCAGTGGCGACACTCGGGGTCGTGCCTGGCGCGCGCTGCTCGCGCAGCACCTCCTGCTCGACGGCTGCATCGATGCCATTCCACAGCTGCCAGTCGGCCTCCGATCGCCACACTTGATCGAACAAGGACTCCAGTTGGGCACCGTCCCTTCATCATTGCCCCTCCTTTGTCATCTGGAAAACGTGCAGCCAGGACCGGAGCCACTACTACCGATGTCGTAATTTGGCCCGCGACGCAATCGAACGGGCCTGTGGACCGACTCGTCCGGCGCTCAGAGCGCCCGGAGGACGAGCATTGAGCGACGATGCGACGAACTCGGCGCGGTCGGCGGTGGCCTGGGAAGGGAAGTCCTTTGAAAGCTGAAGCCGGTAACGACAGCGCGGATTCAGGTTGGGCGTCTAATGGGCTGGCAGGTCCGCGCGCTGCAATTGCCGAGTGCCTGGGCGGATCGCTTTGTCGGTCCGACCGACCTTTACATCTCTATACAGGGCTCCGGGTAACGGGCGTTTTAGCGGCGAAGGAGGCCTAATACATATGGTTCTCAACCTCGATTTCGACACAGTTCTGCTCTGGATCCTCGTCGGCTTGGTGGCCGGATTCTTCGCCAGCCACTTGGCCCTGGGCCATGGCCTGGGGCTTCTGGGAGACGTTATTGCAGGCGTTGTGGGCGCGCTGGTAGGCGGTTTTCTGGCCGGCGTCTTCCACTGGAGCATCACGATCGTCGGGCATCCGATTCTCAGCGCGATGCTGATCGCGTTCATCGGTGCAGTGATCGTTCTGATGGTCCTTAGGGTTTTCAACGCAAGCGGGATTAGGCGACGCGCTTACGGGAGCCGAGCGGGAGCTCCCGACCGTTGGCGGCACGGTGCGGCGCCTGGTCTACAGGCGCCCGTCGCCGTCGATCGCCCAGGGATGCCATCGAGAAATTGAATTTCGTGCTCTTACCGCGAAAAAGCAGTGACCCCAGCGAACCCGTCCGGCTTGCGCCTTTCGAATCCACCGGGGCCGGAACGATCATCGCACCTACCGTTCGCCTGTCAACGGAGGAATTGTCGCTAGGCGACGATTTATAGCCGCAGCCTATCTCCGTCTGGAGGCCAGCGTTTTGGAGATGTGAAACGGGCCAGCATCCGTTTCATAAACGGCGGATTATCGAGAGCTTCCATCTCGCGCGTGGATTACTACATGAAGTACTACATCAGGCGCCCTTCGCGGGCATCGAGATCAATCGCGCACCGCTGAAACCGTGAGGCGCTCCAGTTCGAGCCGAGTTCAGGTTCGCCAGCCCGAATTTGAGTTCAGTTGATTGGTCGGGGGCCCGGTGTCTGAGTTCAGTAGATACCGGATCGGCAACCCGGGGCCTCACGGTCCCGAACTCTGAGACATCTCGTCCAGAAATCGCCTAAACGATCGATTTCAGTTCGATTCTTCTGCTGTCCGCATGTATTCCGTCCAGACTTGAGGCGTCCTTTCGCGGGATTACTACATGAACTACTACACCAGAAGGCCGATCACAGACCACTGGGCGGCGCGAGCCAGACTTGGCTGAGCGTCAGGCGCCGCAGACGGGCCCGTTGTACGGCCACGGGATGCAGAACTGGGGTGCAAGCGCAGACCACAGCGTCAGCGCCGCGATGATCGCGAGACCGGCAATCCAGACCGTGCCCGTAATGACGTTTCGCTTCGGAGCGGGCCACGCACGCCAGCCGAGCCGTCGCGCGATGCCCGGACCGAGTCCGCTGTCGAGGAGCGGCCACAAGATCAGCCCGAGGACCAGCACCGCCGGGACAAGCATCTTCGTGATGAGCGCGGGACCGAGCTTGGCGAACTGAAACAGCGCGAGGAAGTACCACTCCGGTAGCGGAATGATTGCGGCGCGAGGGTCGGCGGGCTGTCCGGGCTGCAGCAGGGGCTGCCCGATCAGCGCCATCAAACCAAGTCCGACCAAGACCGCCATCGCGAGAACCGGGTAAGGCCAGATGTGATCGGGAAAGTAGGGGTGAGTCTTGCTCTCGGGCATGTCCTCACTGACGTGATGGCCGATGGGGCCGAAAATGAGGCCGACGAGCGCGTAGAGAATCAGCATCGGATAGAGGGCGTGTCGACGCAGCCGGCTCGAGCTTGCCCTGGGCGCGATCATGCTGGTTCCGCCGGACCTTGCTTGCGAACAAGCCGGATGTGGATGTAGAGGAGCAGCGCCATCAACCCAGGCAGCAGGAAAACGTGGGCCATGAAAAAGCGCAGTAAGGTCGTCGGCCCCACCACAGGGCCACCCTGGACTGCGTATTTGATGAACTCGCTCACACCGTCGGGAAGCACTCCGCTGCCCGAGATGATCGACATCTCACGAGCACGCGACAGATACTCGTTGGCGTCCCACGGCAACAGCGAACCGGTAAAGCTGAAGAGGACGATGATCAGGAAGACGAGAACTCCGACCATCCAGTTCAGCTCGCGTGGGGGTCGATAACCTCCGTTCCAGAAGACGAACGTCATGTGTAGGAGCGCAGCCGCGATCAGAAGGTTGGCGCCCCAGAAATGTATCCCGCGTATGAGCCATCCGAGATACGCGGCGTGCTGAATGAAGACGACGCTGGTGTAGGCTGGGGCAGGGTTGCCCGCACCGTCCGGAACGTAGTAGATGCCGAGCAGAAAACCAGTGATGAACTCGATCGCGATGAGAATCACTGCCACACCGCCGAGATAGCGATAGGCGGCGGCCGCGTAGTTCGGAACCCGACGGTAGAGCTCTGCGTCGACCGCATCGGCAAGCTCGAAGCGCGCGTCGAGCCAATCGACGATGGCGGTTT
The DNA here is from genome assembly GCA_005883575.1 of Chloroflexota bacterium. Lineage (GTDB taxonomy): Bacteria > Chloroflexota > Dormibacteria > Dormibacterales > Dormibacteraceae > 40CM-4-65-16. Next base: position 6,413 of record VBFH01000019.1, read on the forward strand.
GCAATCCCACCGGGGCTAGTCAGGTGCCTGGCGGCGCTTAGCGCTGACGTCGAGCCTCAGCGGCGGCTCCCGAAACAGGAACAACGCCGCCCAGTTGATCAGCGCGGTGAAACGGGCCCGAATCGTGTCGAGAATCAAGATGTGATATGTCAGCCAGAACAGCCAGCCGATGAACCCGCGCAATCGAAACGGTCCGATTTGAGCGATCCCCGAGCCGCGCCCGACGATCGCCATGATGCCAGGGTCCTTGTAGACAAATGGTTCAGGCTCCCGATCCAACATCATGCTGTGGATGGCTTTCGCAACGTACTCGCCTTCCTCGATCGCCGGCCGGGCCAACATCGGCAGATCTGCATGGGCGGCCAGGTCGCCGATGATGAATACATTCGGGAGTGATTTGACCCGGAGGGTGGACGTGACCGGCACCCGTCCCTGACTCGTCAGCGGGACACCAAGCGTGCCGCCCAACGGCGACGCTTTGACTCCCGCCGCCCAGATCACTGTCCCCGCTTCGATCCTGCTGCCGTCCGCGAGCTCGACCATGTCCTGGTCGATGGCCTTCAGCGCGGTTCCGGTTCGGACCTCCACACCCAGCTTCCGCAGCGATCGCGCTGCCGAAGCAGCCAGGGGCTCATCGAACAGCGGCAAGATCCGAGGACCTGCCTCCAACAGCACGACCTTCGCCTCGTGCCCGGCGTCTCGAAAATCCTTGGGCAGCACTGCGCGCAGTAAATCAATCACAGCGCCTGCATACTCGACGCCCACGGGCCCTCCGCCCACGATGACAAAGGTGCTCAGGACCGACCTCTGCTGCGGATCTTCCGCCCAGCGCGCGCGCTCGAGGGCATCCATCACGGCGTTGCGAATACCGAGCGCGTCAGGCAGGGTCTTGAGGCTGTACGCGCGTTCCCTAACGGTGGCATTACCAAGATCGTTTGTCACGCTGCCGGGCGCCAATACCAGATAGTCGTAAGAAAGTGAGCCATGGTCGGTGAGGACTCGACAGTTCTGGGCGTCGATGCCAGTTACCTCCGCCTTGAGGAAGCTTGCGTTGCTGACCGAACGAATCAGCTTGCGTACCGGAGGGGCAACGTCGCCCGGAGAAAGCATCCCCGCTGCGACTTGATAGACGAACGGACTGAACACTCGATAGTTGTTGCGGTCGATTAGCTCCACATCGACAGGAACCGACCGCAGTCGCCGCGCCAAAGTCAGACCGCCCCACCCTGCCCCAACGATCAACACCTGCGGCCGTCGCCGAGCCATTCGCTCGACTGGTCCGAGGTCGCCGTAGGGAGTTGCCGCTCCGGCTTTCTGTACTGCAGGATCCGGCAACATGGTTAACCTCCGCCCACTTTCTATACTACTGGTCGCCCTACGAAGTACAACTCTGGTTCCGGGGCCAAGATTCCCAGCGACCAATCAATTGATTGGGCACCATATGCGGGAACGGTGAGTTCGCGGGAACGAGTCATCCCGCAGGTTCTCCGCCTCCGAGTCGACAACCCAGCAGCCCGCACCAGGCCAGTCCCGGCCCCCGGAATCGGCGCAACCACAGCAGGGTGAGTCGAAGCAGACCGTCGCGCAGCCGGCGCCTTCTCCGAATCCTTCGGCCCAACGCCCGCATGCCGAAACTCTCCTTCGGTTGGCGAGTGCAGGATCAGGCTCTTGCCGGAGAGCGGCGGGGCCATCCGTCGAAACCGATGCGCGTCCGGTCGGCACCGACGATGGATAGCGCGACATGGTGGCGGACGCCGGCCGCGGCCTCCGCCGCGAGAAGGTTGCGGCCGGAGGTCTCGAAGAATTCCAGGACCGCCCTGCCTTCAAATGATGATCGTTTTTTAGTTGGATCATTTGCAATCATTTCCCGCCGGCTCGCCCTTGAAGAGCGTCAGAGTCTAGGCGCTCGCCGTGTCACAGCCGTGTCACAGACCCGCGGAACCAGGAGGATACGGGAGGTTCCTGTGCCGCACCGGCGTGATGGTGGCCCCGGTCGTTCTCGGCATGTCGAACATCCTGCTGATGATCGCGGGCGGCGCTGGTGCCGGTCTACAAGCTTGAGGGAAGGTGGACGCGACGGCCGGAGCTCGTCGCGTCCATCGTGTGTGTGCTGGCGGCGGCCTGGCTGGTTTCCACTTAGCCGTTCAGTCGCTGCTTTCGGAATTCGATGACGGTTCGCATCGTGTCGTTCGCGCCCGCCGCGCGGTTCATCGCCGGGCCGAGGCCCGGGAACAGGTCCATCACCGCCTTCAGCACTCGACCGGGACCTGGCATGACCACTATCTCCGCCTTGTCCTTGTTGATCGCCGTGAGCACGGCGCGGCCGACCGCGCTCGCGGGTGAGGTGCCAGCGCTCGGCAGCTTCAGGCCGACCTCTTTCGCCGTACGGTCGCCCTGGCCGGCATCGCGGATGGCGCCGAGAATCACGACCGACGCGATCACTCCACGCGCGCGGTAGTCGCTGCGCAGGACGCGGGTGAAGCCGATGAGGCCGTCCTTCGCCGCGGCGTATGCCTCGGTGTATGGAAACGAGACGCGGCCGGCGATCGACGAGATGTTGACGATGTGCCCGCGGCCCCGCGCCAGCATCCCCGGCAGCAGCGCGTGCGCGAGGTGGATCGGCGCCAGCGCGTTGAGGGCGATGATCGCCTGGTTCTGGTCCCAGGTCATGGCGTCGAACTCGCGCTGCGGGTCGCCGCCGGCGTTGTTGACCAGCACGTCGATCCGGCCGTAGGAGCGCTCCGCCGCGGCGGCCATGGCCTCGAGCTGCCGTGCGTCGGTCAGATCGGCCGGAATCGCCATCGCGTTGAGCTCCTTGGCCAGGGTTTCGATCTCGTTCTGCGACCGGCCCGTCAGAACGAGCCTGTAGCCGGCGCCCGCGAGCTCGCGGGCGATGACCGGCCCGATACCACGCGAGGCGCCGGTGACGAGCGCAACTCCTGATTCCCTGCTCATCGAAACGATCTCCTTAGGACTCTCGGCGCTCTGCACGCCCCTTAGAGACGATAATTGGCATTGCTAACGGTTTATTTCCCCAATGATTAGTGGTCGTTATGATGTCAATGGGATGGACGGCTATCCCAAGGCACTGGCAGGCAGGGTCGGCTTCCTGCTGGCCCGCGCCCACCTCATTGCCCGCGGCCAGGCGGACGCGGCCCTGGCCGAGGTCGGGCTGACGATGAAGGCCTACGCCGCCTTGGCCACGGTCGTGAGTGACGGCGCGGTGTCGCAGCAAGCGCTGAGCCGGCGGATCGGGATGGATCCGGCGACGATGGTCGATGTCATCGATTCGCTCGAGCGGTCGGGGTACGTCGTCCGCCGCCGCAACCCTCGCGACCGGCGCCAGTACGCGCTGCAGGCGACGCCGAAGGGCCGGGTGCTCTTCGCGCGCGCGGAGCGGGCAATCGCCGCGGCTGAGGCGGACACACTCGGCGACATGAAGCCCGACGACGTGCACGCGCTGATGCAGCTGCTCGGGCGAATCGCCAATCCGCAGACGGACTTCCCGGCCACAGGGGAGCAGGTCAGTCGAGCCCTAGGCGGCTGAGCTCCCAGCTGATCTTCCAGAGCCGGGCGGCGGCATCGTCGTCCTGAGCGAGCGCGCTCGGCGTCACCTGCTTTCCACTGCGGAAGTAGGCACCACAGGAAGTGGTCGCGGCCTCAGATCAGCTGGTCAGGGTTCGACTCACTTCGCGTTTTGATGCATTGCGGCACTCCTCTGTGGCTTGATTTTCATCAGGCTGCTTCCGGCAGCCGTATCTCCGCCGGCTTGGGCGCGCGAACGCGTAGGACCAGGGCAGCCAAGACGAACCCGACCAGGGCGATGATGGTGCCGATTCCGAAGGCGGTCGTGAAGCCGGCGGTGACCGCCATGCTGATCAGTTCGTGCGTCGGCCGAACGCCTGCGAGCCGGTTCCTGGTGACGCTCGCGGCCACTGTGCCGAGGATCGCGAGTCCAATCGAGCCGCCCAGCTGCTGGCTGACGTTCAGCACCGCCGAGGCCAGCCCTGACTCGTGCCGGGCCGCACCCGACACCGCCACCAGTGTGGTCGGGAAGAAAACGAGGCCGAAGCCGACGGACAGGATCACCAGCGGTCCTAGCATGTCGGAAACGTACGTGGCGTGGTCCGTAATCTGCGATAGCCACAGCAGGCCGCCTGCGATCGCGAGCGCGCCGAGCATGATGGGAATCCGCGGACCGACTCGCCCAATGACGCGCGAGGTGATCTGGGCTGTGATAACGACACCAATACCCAGTGGCAAGAACGCGAAGCCGGCCTCGAGCGGGCTGTAGCCGAGGACGTTCTGGGCAATCTGAGTAAGGAAGAACAGCACGGCGAATGTCCCCGCGCCCGCCACCAGCCGGAGCGCGTAGGCGCCGGAGCGATTGCGGTTCGCAAACAGGGTCAAGGGCATGAGCGGCTGCTTACTCCGCAGTTCGATGATCAGGAACAGGACGAGCAGGGCTGCGCCGGCGCCCAGGGTCTGAATCGTGAGCGCGTCGCTCCAGTCGTGCGTGGCCACGCGCGACAGGCCATAGACCACGAGCGTCATGCCGGCGGTGACCGAGATCGCGCCGGGAAGGTCGAGCCGTCCCGTGCGCCCCTCTGACGCCGCAAGAACGCGAGGCGCCGCCACCGCGAGGAACAGCGCGATGGGCACGTTCACGAACAGGACCCACCGCCACGAGAGGTAGTTGGTGATGAGGCCGCCGAGCATGAGGCCGACCGCCCCACCCCCTCCGGCCGCCCCGGCGTAGATGCCGAGCGCGCGCGTGCGAGCCACGCCTTCTTTGAACGTGTCCGCGATCAGCGAGAGCGCCGTCGGCGCGACGATGGCGCCGCCCGCCCCCTGGACAACGCGGGAGACGATCAGCCACCACGAGGTGGGGGCGAGGCCGCCGGCGAGAGAACCTGTGGCGAACAGCAGGACGCCCGCGACGAACATCCTGCGCCGGCCGAAGAGATCGCCCGCTCGGCCGCCCAGCAGCAGCAGGCCGCCGAAAGCGAGCGAGTAGCCGTTGATGACCCATTCCAGGTCGGTGGAGTTGAAGCGCAGCGCGTGCTGGATCGAAGGCAGGGCGACGTTGACGATGGTGGTGTCGAGCACAACCATCAGCTGCGCGAAGGCGATGACGAGCAGCGCGATGAAGAGGTGGCGTGGAGCTTTCGCGGCCCGCACCGTCGGGTTGCCGGTGATTGATAGCTGTGACATCTCGAGTTTTCCTCCAGTGATTGGTTCAGGCGCGCGCCAACTGCGGCGCGCCGTGAAGTGCCGACCAGCCGGCGGGTGCCTGGCGCAAGCGCAGGTACTCGTTGATCCCGACCAGCCGAAACTGCACCAGCTCGTAGCGAGGGAAGGCCGGCGCGGCGGTCGCGTAGTCGACGACCTCGGGCCCGATCAGCGTGTAATCGCGACCCCGGTAGGTGACGACGCACCAACCGGCGGCGAGCACGTTTCGGTACCAGGCAGCGTTCTCTCCGAAGGTGCGCGGAATGACGAACGAGTTGCCGAACGGCCGCATGCCGAGCGGGGTCGCGTACATGCGGCCCGACACCCGGCCGCGGTGGCGGAGGACACCGAGGATCGGCATCCACCGCCGCCCGGCGATGAGCAGGGTGAGCGGATTGATCAGGCGGGCCGCCGCGCGCACGATCGTGCGCACGCGCGGTCCGAGCGTGATTCCGTTGACGGCTTGGTTCATCTGACAACCTCCTGAATTTGCTGAGTGGTCTCCCGGCCGGGAGTGGTTAGCTGTTCGCTGACGGCCCACAGGCGGGCCGCGACTTCGCGGTCGTAGGTGATCCGCTTGCTGCGTGCCGTCCTGCCGCGGTAGAAGTACTTGCCGGTCACGCCCTCCATATCGGGAGAGGTGGCCAGGTAGACGGCGGTGCGCGCGCCTTTGTCCGCCGGCTTGCCGATGACTCGCATCAGGCCGCCCATCACGCCGGCGAACCCGCCGAGGCCGCGGCCAAAGTCGGTCGCGGTCGGCCCGGGGGTGAAGCAGTTGCTGGTGATCCCGGTGCCCTCGAGGCGCCGAGCCAGCTCGTAGGTGAACAGGATGTTGGCGGTCTTCGAGCGCGCGTAGGCGGAAAAGAAGCCATAGCGCCGCTCGCCCTGCAGGTTGTCGAAGTCGAGCCGTCCACTGTGCGTTTCGGAGACCGTGTTGACCACCCTGGCCGCAGGGACCGCGAGCAGCAGGTCGAGTGACAGCTGCGTCAGCAGGAACGGGGCGAGGTGGTTGACTGCAAATGCCCGCTCGAAGCCGTCGACCGTCAGCACCCGGCGACCGGATGCGGTGCCGGCGTTGTTGATGAGTACATCGAGGTAGTCGAAGCGTTGGCGGAGGCGCTCGGCCAGATCGCGGACCGAGTCGAGGCTCGACAGGTCCGCGGCCAGGTAGCTCGGCTCGGGTCCGGAGGCTACCGCCGCCACCCGGTCACGGGCGGCCGCGCCCCGGTCGGGGTCGCGCGAGACCATGACGACCTCGACTCCGCTCGCTGCCAACTGGCCGGCGGCCGCCAGGCCGATGCCGCGACTGGCTCCGGTGATCAGGATCCGGGGAGAGGTGCTGGGTTCTTGGTCGGTAGTCACGGGGTTCATAACCGACCGGAAGCCCAGACGCTTCTTAGTTATTCCCCTAAGCTGATAATTCCTCTAAGTGAGGATCCCCCCCCCACCCCCAGCGGCTAGTCGCCGGACGACTTGCCGAGCTTCTTGTCCGCGGCTGCGATCAGCCGCCGCATCATGCCGGCCAGCTCGCGGCGCTCGTCCGGCCTGAGGGCCCCGAAGAACTCGTCTGCGGCGGCGTCGAACGCCTTGGCCGCCCGCTTCTGAACCGTTCGTCCCTTGGACGTGAGTTGGATCGAGTAGGCGCGCCGGTCCGCCGCGTTTCGCTGCCTCACCACCACTCCCATCGCCTCGAGATCGTCGATCAGCTCCACCATCGTGGTCCGATCGATGCCCAGCTGCCCACCGAGCTCTTGCTGCGAGACTGGGCCCACGGCCAGCCGGTTCAGCACTCCACAGAGTTGGACCGTCAGGCCCATTGGGGCCAGCCGGCGCGTTGCCAGCTGTTGTCCAGTCCGCGCGGCGATCACCAGCAGCGCGCCGTCGCGGTCAACCAGGGAAGGGGGTACCGGCATGTCGATGATTATGCCCAATCGAGGCGACATTAGTCACCTCAGCAAACAATCGGCTCACCTGACGGGTTGGAAAAGGTCCTAGCCCACACGCTCGCTCAAGAGTCAGCATCGATCTCAGTGCTGAGACGACGCCGTGTTCAGCCAGCGATCAGGACGCGACGCAGCCTCCAGGTGGCCAGCGTCGCCGAGAGCGCATTCCGGGAGGGCATCTGAGATGAACCAGGCGATGAGCTGACTTCGT
>VBFH01000020.1 GCA_005883575.1 Chloroflexota bacterium
CAGGTGCAAACCCTGGGGGCGTCGACGCAGAAACCGGCTAACTACACTGCCCGACGACTTCCCTGATCCCGTTGGGGTTAGGGGGGTCATCTAGCCTTCCGGTTCTACTGCCTGCCCCAAACCCTGATCGCGATTTTGCTTCTGAGCGGACAGCGGGTAGGCTGACGGCCATGGCGACCGAAACTCCTGGCGACCGCAAGCCGGCAACCGGCGCCCATCAGGTCAGCTGGCGCGACTCGGCCGAGATCACCGAGCGGATCCGCATCGTCGTCTACCCGATGTGGCTCGAGCGCCAGCCGGCGAGCGCCATCCTCCACGTCCTCAACGCCTGGGCTGCCCGCGCCGGCTTTGCGGCCTACGCCCTCTCCACCGTCTACGACGACCTCAAGCGCTGTGAGACCCTGGCCGGCGAGGAGCAGGCGGCGACCAGCTCCAAGGTGATCGAGCACATCGCCGCCACCCGCCGCCGCCTGGCCCAGATCGACGACCTGCTCAGCGATGAGTCGATCTCGCCGCGGACCAACGCCGAGCTCTTCAACTCCGACCTCCGCTTCTCGATGTGGCTGGCCAAGCTCGACGGCGCTCTGGAGCAGGGGGCGCGCTACCTGGGGATCTGGGAGGAGGCCATGGAGCTGCCGGCCCGGTCCCAGTGAGCTCTACCTGGCGGGCGACCCGGCCGGCTTCGACCAGGCGGTGGCGGCTCTGGCCGTGGCCTCCGGGGTGCCCCCCTGCCCCAGCTGGCGGCGCCCCCAGCTGATGCGGTCGTTGCGCCCGACGTGATCGAGGTCGAGATCATCCCCGACTGGCTGGCCGAGGTCGACGACCTGTGATCGCCGAGCGGCTGGCGCTTCATGAATCCCAGCACGCGGTCGTGGCCTGGAAACTGGGCCTGGAGATCCGCGACATCTGGATCAAGGGCCTGTGCGCGGAGACCGTGGTCGTGGTCCCGCCCGGCCGGCGCAAGGACTTGCTGCGGGTCAAGATGGCGGCCATCGCGGGACAGCGGATCTGGGGCGCAGACCGGGGCTGTCGCGCCGACAAGGAGCAAGCCGACGCGCTCCTCACTCAGTGGCCAGACCTGGAGTGGGACTCGGCCCGCGAGCTCCAGCTGGTGAGCGGAATCCTGGACCAAGAGCAGCTGCGGGTGGAGCGCCTGAGCCAGGCCCTGCTCGACCTAGGCGGTTGCTTGACCGGAAAAGCGGTTTGCATTCTGCTCGAGGGCGAAACGGCGCACTCGTGAAGCCGGTGGCCCTTCCTTCTATATGTGCGCGGATTTCGCTCTCGGTAGGTAAATGGTCCAGTCCATACGGAACGGTGTTGTAAGTGCTGGTGGTGATCTCACGACTGTGGTTCGAGACAGAAGATTTCCTTGGTAAGGAAAAGGTCCCCGGTTCGAATCCGGGCGTGGGCTCCAAGTTCAATAGCACCGCTCCCCAGAAATGTCGTAAGGAAACGCTCTACCACACCTGTTTTGTGGCCCATGCTTCCGGGAGGCAGGACCTCGCTCAGGCAGCAAACGGGGTGCGAGTGCTGCGCCAGATCGAGAAGCCAATCTCGCGACTGGGGTTGCTTGATCTCGTACCGGACCCTGGTGGCCCGGAATTCAATGAAGAGATCGACATCTGGTCGAAGCAGCTGTTTGCATACTGGGCTGGATTACGCGACCCCACGGATCCAAATGAAGTGGTGTATGAGGTTCGTCGGAATGAAACTCATTGGCAAGCGTCCATGCGAGAGCCGCATCGTTCACCTAAACCGCTGACTCTGCCCCAGTGGGAGGAGTTGCGCACGGATTCGAACATCGCCGACGACGCTGCCGGTTCCCTAATGCTTGCTCATGAGCTGATGCGACGCGCTTACGCGAGAATCGGAGTTGCTCTCGAGCCGTTCAGATACCAGCCTGAATCGATCGCGTTCGCGAACGAACAACTGCGGACGATTGCCGTTGGGCAGTCGCGCGCCTTTTCGGACGGCTTCCTGCGTCTGTGGCGAGCGGAACGCCTAGGTCGATCTGCCTAGAGCTGGTGCGATGATGGCCGCGTGCCGCCCGCGATCTCCATTTCAGGTCTTGTAAAGACCTTCGGATCGACGCGCGCTCTCGACGGCCTCGACTTGTTGGTCGAATCCGGCGAGGTCCATGGATTTCTCGGGCCGAACGGCTCGGGCAAGACCACGACCATTCGAGTGCTGCTCGGGCTGCTGCGAGCCGACGCCGGGAAGGTCGTGTTGCTGGGGGGCGATCCGTGGCGTGATGCGGTCGAGTTGCATCGCCGATTGGCGTACGTGCCCGGCGAGGTCAGTTTATGGCCGAACTTCACCGGTGGCGAGGTAATCGATATGTTGGGCCGGCTGCGGGGCGACCTTGATCCGCGGCGCCGCGATGCACTTCTCGAACGTTTTCAGCTCGACCCGACCAAGAAGACGCGGTCCTACTCGAAAGGGAATCGGCAGAAGGTGGGATTGGTGGCGGCCCTGGCGTCTGACGCCGAGCTGCTCCTCCTCGATGAACCGACCTCGGGACTCGACCCGCTGATGGAGGCCGTATTCCAGGACTGCATCCGCGAGGTGAAAACTGAGGGGCGAACGGTGTTGCTTTCCAGCCACATCCTGGCCGAGGTCGAGGCGCTGTGCGACCGGCTGAGCATCATCAGGCTGGGGCGGGTGGTGGAGAGAGGCACGCTCAATGAGTTGAGGCACCTTACCCGTACGTCGATCACCGCTGAGACCGAGCGGCCCGCGGAGGGCCTGGCGGATCTTGCCGGCGTTCATGGCCTCGATATCGACGGTACCCATGTCCGCTTCGAGATCGACACCGATCATCTCGATGTTGCGGTGCGCCGGCTCGGCGAGCTCGGGGTCCGCAGCCTGGTCAGCCATCCGCCCACGCTCGAGGAGCTGTTCTTGCGGCACTACGGCGACGAGCTGGCGAAGGAACCTGAACGCATCGACGGCGAGCGCATCGCCAGACCGTCGCCGCGGTGATGACCGCGCTCACCGGGACCTTCGAGCTGGCTCGCTCCATCGTGCGCCGCGACCGCATCCGGATCCTGGTCTGGATCGGCTCCATCGTTGTGCTGGCGGCGTTCACCGCAGCAGGCACCAAGGGACTCTTCCCGAGCCAGGCCGCCCTTGATCAGACGGCCGCCGCCACTCAGCACAATGCCGCCGCCATCGCTTTCAACGGCCCCGCCCAGGGTCTGAACACCGTCGGCGGGCAGGTGGCGTTTCAGTTCGGCGCAGGGGGGATGGTACTGGTGGCCCTCATGAGCCTGTTCATGGTCGGCCGGCTCACGCGGGGCGAGGAGGAGGCCGGCCGCCTGGAACTCGTACGCTCCCTGCCGGTCGGGAGCCATGCGCCCGCCGCCGCGGCGACGCTCACGGTGGCAGCCATGAGCATCGCCGTCGGATTGCTCACAATCGCAGTCCTCCTTACCCAGGGCCTCCCCGCGGTCGGGTCGATCGTGTTTGGTGTGTCGTTCATCCTGATTGGGCTCTTCTTCGCCGGGGTTGCTCTCCTCGTGGCCCAGGTCACCGAGAACACCCGCGTCGTTTACGGCACCGTAGGGGGAGTGCTCGGGGCGGCGTTCGTGCTGCGCGCTGTGGGCGACATCGGCGACGGAACCGCCTCGTGGTTCTCCCCGATCGGATGGGCCCAGAAGGCGCGTCCGTTCGCGGGTGAACGGTGGTGGCCTTTCCTGCTGATGCTCGCGGCGACCGCAGTCCTGGTGGCCGCCGCCATGGCCGTGGCCGCCCGGCGCGATCTGGGCGCAGGGCTGGTGGCAGCCCGGCTAGGAAAGCCGACCGCCGCGCGGAGCCTCGGGCATCCCTTCGGACTGGCCATCCGCCTGCAACGGGGCGTCCTGTTCGGATGGGCCGTCGGAGTCCTGGTTGCCGGTATCGCCTACGGCTGGATCGGGCCAACAGTCGACACGTTCATCGGCCAGAACAAGGCGCTTGCGGAAATCCTGGCCGGCGCCGGGGGTGCGAGCCTCACGGACTCCTACTTCGCCGCCTCCTTTCGCCTCATGGCGCTCGTCGCCACGGGTTTCGCCATTCAGTCTGCCCTTCGGTTGCGCAGCGAGGAGACGTCGATGCGCGCCGAGTCGGTGCTGGCGACGCCGATCTCGCGCACGCGGTGGGCGGCGAGTCACCTCACCGTGGCTTTCGCGGGAAGCGTCATCTTGCTCGGCGTCGCCGGTCTGGCAACCGGTCTGACCTATGGCTTCGCGGGCGGTGATTTTAGAAGCGTTCCCCGCCTGCTCGGCGCCGCCTTGGTCTACGCGCCGCCCATGTGGCTGATGGTCGGACTCACGATCGCCTTCGTTGGGCTCGTGCCACGCTGGGTCGGCGTGTCATGGGCGATCCTCGCCGTCTGTGTCGTCGTCGGATTCCTCGGTGCGGTCCTGCATCTTCCCAGTTGGCTTCAGAACCTCTCGCCTTTCGAGCGCGTGCCCCAGCTGCCCGCTGCGAGCCTGACGCTCCTGCCGCTTTTCGTGATCTCCACCCTCGCCGCTGCCTTGACCCTCGCCGGGCTGGGTGGACTCCGACGGCGCGATATCGGCTGGACCTGACCAGTCTCACGCCCCGCGGTCACGTTGCGATGGCGCTGCTTTTGGGACCGGATACGCGGCCACAATTTGAGGCCAACTTCGCGGCAGATTGCGGAGAACTTCGCTCGCCGTAAGGAACATGGCATCTAGACATGTATTGCGTCAGGAAGAGGTGTGATTGAGATCAAAAATTTGGGCGTCGACTGGCAGAGCGCATTCTTGGTAAGGAAAAGGTCCCCGGTTCGAATCCGGGCGTGGGCTCCAAGTTCAATAGCACCGTTTCCTTCCATCTTCTCGGTGATTTCCTCTCCGCCGAGATACGGTAAGGAAATGCTCTTCCGCACCTGTTTAGTGGGCCCAATTGGTTAGAGCCGCGCCGTCCCCAAGACACGATGCCGATTCGATCGTGAAGCGACGGCAGATCAGTCGGGGCGGGGGCCAGCTTCAACCTTGAGGACGCACGGGTCAGGACCGTGCGCCAAGTTAGGACCTTCAAAGCTGGGCCCCCGTGCGCGTCCTCTTAGTTACTGTGTGACGAGGAGAGCGGTCACCCGGATGTTCACGATAGGAAAGTCCGTCGTGAGCTGAGGCCGGATTAGAGTCCAGCGATGCGTTGCTTCGGGGAGGCGAGTGCCGCAGGCGGCCCCCTTCGTTAGTGCGTGGTCGTTCTACGGGTAGTCGCGACGTGTCTCTGAGTAACCGATTTGCGGTGACCATTGCCTCACGGTCATCTGGCTATGTTCGATGTCCCAGCTGATGAACGCGGCCCGGTCGATGTCTAGGGAGAAGACCAAGGCGGCCTCGATGGATCTCGTTAGCCACCAGGCCTCCCGGCATCCTGTCCGGAGCTGAGCGTCGGCTTCGATGCCTCGACCGTAGAGCTTGAGTTCTCCTTCGCCGCTATCGGGGTTCGAGATGGCGCTATGCAGGACACAGCGCGCATCTCGCAAGAGATCCCGCGTCTTCAATGACCAGGACATCGTCCCGAACAGGAGATGGCCCTGCGTCAGGTAGGGCTCCACGGGACTGATCCTTGGCGATCCGTCTTCGCGAAGCGTCCCAAGCAGCGCCACGCGTGACTGCTGGAAGCGCTCCGCGCCCAGTCGAACGATCTCAGGTGCAGCCGCTTCGAGGTCGCCCCAAATCATGCGCGCCGCAATCATCGTATGTGGCCCAAGTGGCCTGATTTCATAAACCCTTTGCCGCTACTTGCGGTGGAGCCGCTTTCGTGGCCTACGATGCTTGCGATAAGTTCCGTCGTGAGCGGAGGTCCGGCTAGACTCCAGTGAAAGGAAAAAGCGCTCGGAGCTGGCTTGCCGTCTCGACTCCGAAGGCTGGTAACGAACCACCCCGAGCGTATCACTCACGCCGTCAATTGGCTCTCCAGATGTGGCAGCAGCCAGTGGCGTCTGCATGGCTGTCGAGCGCGACGGTTACGAGATCGCGATGGCCAAAAGATCGCCAACCAACAACGGTGGAGATGTCGGTGCTGTGGTAGGGCTGTAACCGACTTCGATCCATCCGTGGGTTCCGCATTTCCTCATCCGGATCCCGCTGCTGATCCGATCGTTCATCCCTCTCAGTGGAACGCAAGCGCGGTTTCGTAGCCACTAAGAGCTAGCGCCGTCGTCCACTTTGCGCAATCGCACGGAACGCTCTGCGAAGCGTTCGAAGAATCGGTCTTAACAACGGCCCCTATAGCACAAATTCGAAAGTGCCGGGAAATTCGCGGTGCCTAGAGTGGTCCCCATGCCAGGAGCAAGTCAGTACGCCCGACGCGTCAAGGTCCTCAATGCCAACTGGGTGGCGGGTGCTGACGGGGAGGACGGTCAATTCGAAATCATGGTGATCACAGATGATGGCGAGAGGCACGTCATGGCTCCGAGTCCTGCATCAGCAGCGGCGCTCGCCGCCCTCGTGCGTGACAGCACCGTGCTGGTGTGGGATCCGGATGACCGCCGGCTGATCCTCGCCAACATCGTCGGCAAAATGCCCTGGACCGAACGCGATTAGGAAGGGAGCGGCTACGGCTGGCCGGAGTTGCTCAGTGGAGTTGACCCGCTTTCGTAGACACCCGGGTGGGTTTGACGGAGACGCGATCGGGCATCACCTCCTTGGCGGCCGCCTGAGAGCCGCGTCGAGAATCGTTGCGACGTCGATGAGGTAATCCGGATCGGGAGGTATGAACTGGGCGACCTGTTCGTCGCCTGGGGCTGTTCTCCACACAGGGCAGGGGCGGTTCGAGCTGCGTCGCGGCATTGTTGCGGTGCCCATCACAAGCATCTGGGTCGGCGATCGGATTGAAGATCGCGCCGCATCGGGATGGCAGCCCTTCCCACTGGACGCTTCATACCGAACTCCTCAAGAAGGGGATCACCTCGGCGGACGGCGCCGGCACGAAGCTGATGCGGTAATGCGCAACGCCGAACAGAACCGCGAGGCGGTGCTGTGTCATGTCCAAGCAATCTCAGCTGGCGTCGCGCTAGCTTCTGCCCCCACCCAAACTGCTGCGCGATTACCGACGCGAGTCCGTTTTCGTCACGCGATACAGTAGCCAGCGGTCGGGTACGCCTGCCAGTTTTCGCTCACCGCGGTCTTGGAACGAGAAGCCTGACCCGGCGACGAGATCCTTGACCGTTTGGGAGACGAGGACTTCGCTCGCAGCGGCATGTGCTGCGACCCGAGCACCAATCGAGACGGTGAGACCGGCCGCCTTCCCATCGATCAGTTCGCACTCTCCTGTATGGATGCCGGCGCGGATCTGGATCTCCAGGTCCCGCACGCGCTCGGTGATCTCGAGCGCACAGCGGATGGCGCGGGCGGGCCCGTCGAAGGTCGCGTAGAAGCCGTCGCCGGCAGTGTCGTTCTCGACACCGTGCCAGCGCGTCAGCGCGTCACGCACCATTCCATGGTGGTGCTCGACGAGCTTCTTCCAGGCGTGGTCACCGAGGGCGGCCTGCTTATGCGTCGAACTGACGATATCGGTGAACAGAACGGTAGCGAGTACAGTCTCCAGTTCCGGAGGTCGAGGTTCCAGGCCGAGGAACGGATGGATAACCGCAAGAACCTCCTCGATGTCATCGGGCCCGAAGTCGCCAGAGACTGGTGTGACCGTGGCATGAGGAATTAGCGAAGCCACGTACGTGGCGACATCGATCTTGCGTGGACATCGTTTCCGAGGGACCAGCAGGGTCGGTGCCTGAACCGAAGGCAAAACTGCTCGCACGTCGGTCTCGTACCAGATGTGGTCGAGCTCGCGGGCCATGTCCGGCGTAGCGGTATGACGGCTCATCACACCCGCCATCAGCCTCTGCTCTGGCGAGAGCACCAAGCCTGCGGCCGCCTCCGCCTCGGCCCACGCTTCTCCGTATTGGTTGGTGCCCCAGAGATTGAGCGAGCGTTCCTCGCGTTCCACGTAGTTGTGGCTGACGCCCCACGGGAAGTCCGGTGCCCACACCACCCGCGGGAAAGGCTCCAGCCAAACGATCGAGCGGACACGTTGCGGCTCGGTTGCGGCAAGCATCACGTTCGGGGCACCGGCTTCGTTGATGCCTCCGAGGACCGGACACTCCGATCCGACTTCGTCCAGGACGAGGCGCAGATCACTCACTCGGGTCTCAAGGTTGGGGGCCGCCACGTTGCGGCTCGAAAGTCCGGTGCCGCGGCGGTCATGGAGGATGAGGCGGCACGACGGGGCAAGGGCGCGCAGCAACGGACCGGTCACTGGCCATTCCCATGCCAGATCGACATTGCCGGTGAAATCGAACCCCCATGCAAGATCGATCGGTCCCTCACCCGCGACCTGATAGGCGATGTAAACGCCGTCAAATGTTCGTGCGTACCGGGTGTCACGAATCTGCATGATCTGAGGATCGAGGCTGCCGCGGCCCGACGTGGCGACGCGGTACCTGGCCCGCCAGACGACGCCGCGAGCCCTCGATCGCTACTTGAAGGTTCGCACAGTGCCCCGATTGTGCGCCCGGCTTTCACGTGACCCGCCGTGGCGTAAAGTCCGATTAGTTTTCAACCTGGGAGAAGTCGATATTCCTATGAAGACGCACAAGCTTGTAACCACCGAAGCCGACATCGTCTATGACGTCCGCGGCCCGCTGCCCACCGCCGACGGACGTCCACCGCTGTTCATGATCGCCCAGCCCATGGACGCCAGCGGCTTCAGTACGTTGGCGTCGTACTTCCCCGACCGCACCGTGATCACCTATGACCCGCGCGGCCTCGGCCGCAGCATCCGCAAAGACGGCCAGGTCGAGAATGCGCCCACCGTTCAGGCAGGCGATGTGCATGCCGTCATCCAGGCTCTCGGCGTCGGATCTGTCGAGATGTTCGCGAGCAGTGGTGGCGCGGTGACCGCGCTCGCGCTGGTGGTGGCATACCCCAACGACGTGACCTGCCTGGTGGCACACGAGCCGCCCCTCCTTACTGTGCTTCCGGATGCGCAGGCGGCAGAGCGCGCCCGCGCAGGCGTTCGGGACGCGTATGAGGCCAAGGGCTCGGGTGCCGGAATGGCGGCCTTCATCGCAATGACGTCGTGGCGGGGGGAGTTCACCGACGACTACTTCGCCCGGCCCGCCCCGGATCCCGCCCAGTACGGGATGACGACCGAGGACGACGGCTCGCGTAACGACCCGCTGCTCTCCGATCGTTCCTCGGCAGTCACCAGCTATCGCCCCGACTTCGACGCGCTGGCCGTGGCGCCGACACGCATCGTGATCGCCGTGGGCGAGGAGTCCATGGGCACAGTCACCGGACGCGCGTCGGTGGCCACCGCCGAACTACTTGGTCAGCAGCCGACGGTGTTCCCCAGCCATCACGGCGGCTTCATGGGCGCCGAGTCCGGATACCCCGGCCAACCCGAAGCCTTCGCCCGCAAACTGCGCGACGTCTTCAACAAGGACAACTGACGCGGTGAGCTTCGCGGGTCAAGGGAGGCGTCCCTCAGCCCTAGGAAGCGCGCCAGGCCGAGGCGACCACCGGTCCAATCGGGGCAAGATGAACCGACGATGCATCTGAACGTAGCCGCTGTTGTGGTCGCCGGCATTGCCGTGTTTGTGTTCGCGGCCGGGTACTACGTTGCGCTGGCTGAACCTCGAAGGCGCCTAAGCTCCGCGGCGGCCGCGCAGCGGCGCCGGCCTTCGCCATGGCTGATGGGTCTCGAGTTGGGCAAAAGCATCGTCGTTGCGGCAGTGGTCGCCGGGCTCGTGAGCATCGGAGGCATCACCAGCCTCGCATCCGCTGTCGTGCTCGCGATTGTGTTGTGGATCGCGTTTCCAGTCGTGCTGCTTGTCGGGTCAGTCACACAGGAGAACGTGCCTTGGAAGCTCGGAGCGATTCATGCTGGCGATTGGCTTGCCAAGCTCGTGATCATCTCGATCATCGTCAGTCTCTGGCCTTAGCGAGTGTACGTTCTTTGCGTCTGTAAGTCGTGGTATCTGACCATCCGATCCACGGTCAGGGCACAAATAACACACCGCTCTGCGCGCCGGGCTTGACGCAACGTGGTCGGCATCTGCCGTGGTGGGTCCCTTACTTCAACCGCGTCGCCAAGCCTCTTCTCGCGCTCGGGGTGCCGATGGGGCCTGATCTGCTCATCACCGTGGAGGGCAGGAAGACAGGCTTACCGCGAACCACGCCGGTGACGATCTGCGAATACGGCGGACGCCGTGGTTTGATCTCGCCTTTCGGCGAGACCAACTGGGTCCGCAATCTTCGTGCCGCAGGCACCGCCACCATCAGCTTCGGACGGCGCCAAGAAAGAGTGCGTGCCGTGGAACTGGGCAACAAGGAAGCCGTCGGCTTCATTCGCGACGTGATCGTCCCGATTGCTCGCCGTTCGCGCTTCGGCGACTGGTTTGTGCGGAACGTCGACAGGATCGATCTGGACAATCCGGAGGAGGCAGTGGTCGGGCGGCCGGTCTTCGAAATACTGCCGGACACATAGGCTGCTCGGCGCTGACCCCGAGGTTGTGACTTGTCGCCGTGCCGACGTAGACTCCGACGTAAGTCACGCAACTGGCATCGGACCCATCGACCACACCTGAGATGGTCACAGCTGAACGCCGTCATCTGTCACCCAGCCAGCCTGCGCAAACCCAGTCGAGCCCTCCCAGACGCCCGAGCCCAGCGCTGGCCCCTCAGTCCACAGAAGCCGCTTCGAGAACCAACGCCTCAGGCGTCCCCATCAGGCCCGGCGAGTTCGCGGCACTTGTCCAGATCGTGTTGCGCAGAAAGCCCAGAAATGTCTGCGCCTAGCTCGGGGCGGTCGGTCAGTATGCGCCCCGGCCGCCAGCAGCTCGCTGAGAAGTGGCGCCCAAACAGCACTCTTTGATCTTATGGATGGCGGCTGACGACTCGTACGCTGTTCGAGAGGAACTAGACGGGCCGTCTCGGGTACGGCTCGGAACAGCCGTGGGGGGTTGTCGGTGACGTCTGAAGTAGCCTCACCAAGGAACTTTCGAGTTCGGCCGCGGTTCCAATA
Organism: Chloroflexota bacterium; assembly: GCA_005883575.1. Classification (GTDB taxonomy): domain Bacteria; phylum Chloroflexota; class Dormibacteria; order Dormibacterales; family Dormibacteraceae; genus 40CM-4-65-16. The sequence continues at coordinate 11,044 of VBFH01000020.1, forward strand.
GTGTTCCGTTCCCCCG
>VBFH01000021.1 GCA_005883575.1 Chloroflexota bacterium
GCATCGGCTACCTCCACATCGACTCTCACCTGGACACGGCCGAGAGCCTCGCCGGCTCGACCCAGACCATGGCCTCACCGATCTCTCGCGTCGTCGAGGTCCCAGGCGTCAGCCCCGAAAACGTGGTGGTTTACGGCGCGCGCGGACTGGGGAATCCACCAGCGCTGGTCAGGCGGGCGACCAGCCTTGGCGTACGCGTGATTCCGATGAGCGAAATCATCGACCGCGGCGTGGACGCGACGATCGAGGATGCCCTCGACACGATCTGGTCCAACACCGACGTCGTCTACGTATCGCTGGACAACGATGCCCTCGACCCTAGCTGCGCTCCCGGAACGACAGCGCCCGAACCAGGCGGCATCACCGCCCGAGAGATCCTTCGGATCGCCATGGCGGTGGGCAGCCGCGGGGTCGCGATGATGGACATCGCCGAGCTGTCACCCAATTTCGACCCGAGCGCGATCACCGCCCGTCTGGACTGTCACTGGGTCGTATACGTCCTGAGCGCTTACGCCGCGGCGATCAAAGCTGGGAAGGTTGCCTCGCCCGCAGGGCGGGTAAGCAAACGGGCTGCGGCTAGAACGCAGCCGGCGCGCAGGTCGCGATGAGCGTGCGGCCTCACCCGTCGATTCCGGATAGTGAGCTGCGGAGCCGGCCGGAAGCGCTGGGCAGTGCCCTGGCGAAGGCGGGATTCGACGGCTGGCTCGCGTTCGGTGACGATCGCGCGGTAGCCGGGCCGGATCACATCCGGTATCTGTCGGATCTCGAGCCTCATTTCGAGCCGGTGTTCATCGCCGGTCGTGCCGGCGACTCCGACGCGGTGTTGCTCACCGGCCCGGAGACGATCGGCTACGCGGCAGTTGTGACGAAGCGAACCGCGGTCGAAGAGATCATCGCGATCGAGGAGTTCGTCCACCCCGAAGAGGAGTACCCGACCATCCTCTTGAGCAGCGGCCGCGAGAGGCTGCAAAGCCTCTTTCATGGCGCGAAGCGAATCGCTACCCTCGGCACCGGCGCAGTTTCAGCGCCCGTATGGCAGCGTTTGTTCGTCCCCCTCGTCAGCGGCGGTCTGGACTTCGAGGCGGCCGACGGCATCGCATACGGATTGCGCGCGGTGAAAACCGCTTCGGAACAGGCAGTCATCGACGAGGCTTACAGGATCGCCCGCGTAGGACTCGAGGCGGCGGCGGACGCAATTCGACCGGGAGTCACGGAACGCCACGTTGCAGCCGACGCCGAGGCGGCTATGCGGCGCGCCGGCGCCGAGGGCTTTGGTATCGACACCATGGTGGCATCGGGAGTGGACAACACCGCTCCGATTCTCGCCCGCTCCACCTTCAGAGTCATAGGCGCCGATGACTTGGTCGCCGTCACCATCGCTCCGCGGTATGAGGGCTATCACGCAGCCCTGGCGCGCGCGTTCCTGTTCCGCCCCAATTCGCATGTCGAAAAGGCGATTGAGACGGCACGGAACGGACAGCGTGCGGCGGTCGAGCACATGATCGTCGGCACCGAGGGTCGGGTTTGCGCGCAGGCCCTCCGAGACGTTCTGGAGGGAGCCGGCACCGGCGCCGACCTGCCCTACGTGCCGGTCCACAGCGTGGGTCTGATCGAGTTCGAGCCCCCGATCTTTCTTTCGTCTTCGGATGTGCGCATTCAAGACGGGATGGCGCTCTCGGTCGATGCAGCGCTTTTCCACGGTCCCTGGGGTGGGCTTAGGCTGGAGGACGGGTTCTCGATCCGGCCAGGTGGCGAGGTGGTGCCGCGCTTTCCCAAGTACGAAGACCTCGTGCCGGTGATGCTCGGGTGATCCGAGTTGGCGCAGTCGGGTGTGGCGGGCACGCCACATCGACGATCTGGCCCCTCTTCGCGCCTGCCGGCATTAACTGCGTCGCGGCATGGTCTCGCAGCCGCGAACGGGTCGAGGCCGCCACCGCACGCTTTGGAATCCCGCGGGCTTACACCGACCTTGAAAAGATGCTCGACGAGTGCGAGCTCGACGGCGTCGTCGTGGTCGTGCCTCCCGGCGCTTTCTCACCACTGGTTCGATTGGCGATCAGTCGGGGGATTCATGTCTTTGCCGAGAAGCCCGGAGCAGCCTCGGCGTCGGAGGCGACCGCGATCGCGCACGCGGCGGAGGAGAAGGGCGTGGTCGCCATGGTCGGTTACATGAAACGTTTTGGGACTGCATACGCTCGGGCGAAGCAGATCACTGAAGCCGCCGACTTCGGGCCCCTCACCATCGCGAGCTTCAAATGGACGATGGGTCCGATGAGCGACGAGCATTCCTCCCTCGAGAGCTGGCTGTTCGAGAACCCCATCCACCACGTCGACCTCGCTCGCTTCTTCTGTGGCGAGCTAGATAGCTGGAACGGGCAGCTTGCACGCAGCGCCGGCGACGAGTTCGCAGTGGCGGTCAATGCACGAGCCCCCGGTGGCGGTGTCGTCAGCATGCAGCTCTCGACCACCGGCAGCTGGGAGCAGCATAACGAGCGTGTCGAGCTGCAGGGTGTCGGCGCGAGCGTGATGGTCGACAACGTGGACACCTGTGTCAGCCGGCCCGCGACCCAACCTGAGCTGGTATGGCGGCCTAACTACACGATTCCCGAACCACGCACTTCCTCCGCCTCGACCGAAGGTTTTCTTCCGGAGCTGATGGCTTTCGCGGACGCGATCGCAACCGGCAAGGCAGTCGGCTGTGATTTCCGCAGCGCAGCTGGCACTCTCGAAGCAGTGAGCCAACTCGCGAAGAGTATCGCTCGATGAGGCTGACGTGTTCGAGTCTCAGCCTGTATAGCCTTCCGGTTGACGAGGTCATTGCGATAGTCGCCAAACTCGGCTTTGCTGCCATGGACCTGGTCGGAATCCCCACGCTCCAGCCGATTCATCTGGACGTAGCGCGACGCGATCCGGATGAGCTGGGACGCCTGGCGCGCGCTGTAGAGGACGCACAGGTGGAGGTCGCGACCATCGTGACCGTGCCGAGCGACGGAATGCCAAGCTGGGATCCGGCCGAGGTCAACGCACGCGTCGGATGGGCGGTGAGCGCTTGCCGGGCAGTTAGCGCGCACCGGCTGGTCCTGGACGCTGGCAACCCTATTCCGGCTGAGCAGGTCGAGCGGAAGCAGGCGATCGCGCGATGGAAGGCGATGATCGACGAGGCGCACCGTCTGACATCGAAAGCGGGTGTCGCCTTTGCAGTGGAGATGCCGCACACAGGCACCCTGGCCGAGCGTTTCGACCAAGTCGAGGAGTTGCTCGACGCAATGGATCATCCCGACATCGGCCTGGACTACGACACGAGCCATGTCTATCGCTCGGGAACGAGCATCGAGGACGGCCTGCGAATAATTGGAGACCGCGTGGTGAAGGTGGCGCTTCGAGATGTCGGCGAGGACGGCGAATTCTGTCGCCCCGGAACAGGGAGAGTTGATTTCCGCGGACTTTTCGCGCTTCTCCATGCGCGGAAGTACACCGGCGACATCGTCATCGAGCTCGAGACCCCGGGTGTGATTAATCCTTCGGATCAGATACGCGAGATAGAGCTGTCGCGCACTTTTATCGAGGCGACGCTGGCGGGATTATGAGCAGCCCGCTACAGGGCAACCCGTTGGCGTTGAATGCGGTTTCGACTGGACATCGGGATCGGGTCGACGATATCGCGGTGGCGGTGATCGGCTGCGGTCTCCATTCGACGACCTCAATCCTGCCTTCAGTCCGCCATGCGGCGATGCGGTTGGTCGCGGTCTGCGATCTCGATGAGGGCCGCGCCGAGCTTGCCCGCCGTCAATTCGGCGCTGAGAGGGCATACCGGTCGTTGGACGAGGTGCTGGCGCGAACGGATCTCGACGCAGTAGTGGTAGTCGGCCCCCCTGAGCTTCATGTTTCGGCAGGAATTGCGGCGCTGGAATCGGGACGCCACGTCTTCATCGAGAAGCCACCTGGCACCTCCGTCACTGACGCTCTTCAACTCCAGCGGGCCAGTCAGTTGGCACGAAAGCACGTGATGGTTGGTTTCATGAAGCGACGCGCCAGCGCCTATCGACTGGTAAAGCAAGTGATCGCCCAAAAAGAGTTTGGCGCCGTCACGTCAGTGCAGCTGACTTACGCCCACTGGCCCGTTGCGGGCCTTCGGCTCCACCTCGTCGACATGAGCATTCACGCGCTCGATCTCGTGCGATGGCTCGTCGGTGACCCCTCTCGGTTCACGGTCTACAAACGTGAGGTCGGTGGCAACCATGTGCTGGCTCTGATGCTCGAGCATTCTCCACCAGCTGTTTCGTACCTTGACCTCTCAGCATTCCAGCCCGGCGTGCAGGAGCGCCTTGTTGTAACTGGTGAGGGCGCGGTTGTCCGCGTCGAGGGACTAACGGACCTCGAGTATGTTCGCCAGGGCGCAACAGATTCTGTTTACGAGCCGAACAGCCGGATAACCAGCTCTTGGTCGCCGGAGCTCGCGATCCCAGACAGGCAGAACGACAGGTTGATTCTTCAGGGCTATGCGGGGGAGATGGTTGCGTTTGCCGAGGCCGTCCAGGATGGCCGCAAAGTTGACCCATCGATAGACGACGGTGTCGCTGCAATGCGCCTGATCGAGGCGATTGTGGATGCTCCCGACGGCCTATCAATGGTCGACTTGAGGCACACCCGGGCGCCAACGGTCAGGACGGAAACAGCATGAGAAGCGACGGCACCATGGTCGAATTCAACCCTTTCATGGCTGGCACCGACGACGACCCGTATCCCACTTATGCGTGGTTGCGCGATGAGGACCCTGTCTACCACAGCGAGCGACACGGCTTCTATGCAGTCTCGCGCTTCGCGGATGTCGAGGCGGTCTCACGCGATTGGCAGCGCTTCTCCAATGCGCAAGGCATCGACATTGACCAGACCGGAGACCTGTTCGGTCCCAATTTCATAACCAGCGACCCGCCCGACCACCGACTAACGCGCCGGCTGTTGCAGCATCGCTTCTCGCCCAGGGCGATCAGCGATGCCATCGAACCGCTTGTTCGTGATCAAGTCAACGAGTTGGTGGCCAAGGTTGCCGGCAATAACGCGGTCGACGTAGGGCGCGAGCTGGCCTGGCCGCTTCCTTTCTCCATAGCCTGCCATCTCCTGGGGTTTCCATCCGAGGATCGTGAGTTTCTGTGGGACGCCTCACAGCGATTCGAAGAGCGTCAAGTCGGCCGGTCCGTGGCTCCCGAAGTGGCGGAGCGCGCCGCCGCCGAACTTCGCTTGTACGTCGCCGAGCAGGCAGCAGGCCGCCGCCGTAATCCTGGCCACGACCTTGTGAGCCTTCTTGTGTCAGCCGAAATAGACGGAAAACCGCTTTCGGAGCTGGAGATTGTCGGAAACACTTTCGCCCTCTTCAACGCCGGTACCCAGACAACTGCATGCTTGCTGACAAATGCATTGGTCCTGCTCGGCTCTCACCCCGAGCAACTCGCCTGGCTCACGAGAAATCCGGATCGTGTCCCGGATGCAGTTGAGGAGTTCTTGCGATTCGAAGCCCCAGTTCAGCACTTCACACGTACAACAACCGAAGAAGTGTCGATGCATGGGATCCGGATTCCTCACGGCTCTAAAGTCGTACTTCTATACGGTGCGGCCAATCGCGATCCGCGCGAGTGGATCGATCCGGAGCGGCTTGATCTGTCGCGCGAACCTAGGCGACATGTCGCCTTCGGAGAAGGCATCCACTTCTGTCTCGGCGCCCCAATCGCCCGACTGGAAGGTCGGATCGCTCTCGAGGCGCTTCTGCCTCACCTTAGGAACTACCGTCTGACAGACCCTCCGACACGGCTCCGGAGTCACCAACTTCGGGGCTACGTCAGCGTTCCTGCTGCGCTCGCTTAGCGTCATTGAGCAACTCGCCAATGCCCATCTCGATGCTTGCGGCGAAGAAGGCCGGATCGGGAAAGGCAAACCTGATCGAGGTCGCACTACCGGAGGTCCCGTCCGGCCACGTACTCGTTCACGTCCGTGCCTGTGCGATCTGCGCTTCAGATCTACCTGAGTGGAACGCACAGGTCGCCGGGCCCGGAAAACGTGGCGAGTGGGATGCCGACAACCCAGGCATGACGGGCCACGAGATCGCCGGGGACATCGTCCAAGTCGGCGATGCTGTGGACGCTGGTCGTGTCGGCGAATCAGTGTGGATCGACGCGATTGTTGGGTGCGGCCGATGCGAGGCCTGTCGTGACGGCCGGCAAACCCTTTGCGAGCAGGTGTCGATCGTCAGCCAGGGATTCGCCGAGTACGTCGTGGCGCCCGCTCGACAGTGCCGGCCGATTCCGCCGGACTTCGATTACCCGATCGCAAGCCTGATCTTCGACATGGTCGGCACACCGATGAGCGCCGCAAAGCTGGCCGGAATCAAGGCTGGTGAGTCGGTCGCGGTCTGGGGGCTCGGGCCCGTCGGCCTCGGCCTGGTTCAGGGATCGATTATCGCCGGCGCTTCTCCAGTGATCGGGCTGGACCCTGTTGCCTCGCGGCGCAGCCGCGCCGAGGCGCGTGGGGCGATCGCGCTCGATCCGATGCACCCGGCGAGCTTGGGCCGCCTTCGACATTTGACGCAGGGAAAGGGGCCCCACGTGGTGCTGTCCTCTGTAGCCAACCAAAACGCCTCCCGCCAGGCTTTCGACTCCCTTCGGCTTGAGGGTCGCCTGGTCACAGTGGCGGGGTTTCCACCGGCCGGAGGCGAGGTGCGCAAATGGGTCAGCGGCAGTTGGGGCTGCTACGAGCGAGATTGGCCCGAAATCCTCGAACAAGTGACCTCACACAGATTCGTGCTCGACGACTACGTCACGCATTTATTCCCGCTCCGCGAGATCGAGCAGGCGTTTGACATCCGCGGGCGCGACCTCGAAGGCTCGTTCAAGGTCGTAGTGACCAACGATCAGACCTGATGTTCTCGACGCTTGCTCCGAACGTTCTCCCGGTTCGAGTTCCGTTGACGCGCCAACTCGAACTGGCACAGGCCAACGGATTCGACGCGGTGGATCTCCCGGTGGCCCACCTCCTTTCAATGCGGCGGAAGTCGGGCGTAAGCGAGATTAAACAGATGTTTTCGCGGCACGGGCTTCGATGTGGAGGCTGGCAGCTGCCCTTCAACCAGGAAGCCGACCAGGCCGAATTCTTAGCTGGACTCAGGGGTCTGCCTCGCGCGGCGGAGCTGGCGAAGGCGCTCGGCAGTTCATGGTGCTTTTCATGGATCGAGCCGTTTTCCGACGAGCTCACCTTTTCCGAAAACACCGCGCGCTACGTAGAACGGATGCGCCTGATTGCGGATGTGCTGGGCGAGAACGACTGCAGGATCGGTCTCGAGGCGATCGGTCCGAAAACTCTTCTGGTCGGTCGCCGTCATCCTTTCGTACACACAATCCCCGGCGCACTTGAGCTGCTTTCCGCCATTGACCGGCCAAATGTCGGTCTGCTGCTCGACTCTTTTCACTGGTTCACATCACATGGAAGCGTCGCCGAGCTGAGCGCGCTCAATGCAAGCCAGGTTGTTTACGTCCATATCAACGACGCGATCCCGGGAATCGGAATCGATGAGCAACTCGACGGTGTGCGCTTATTGCCTGGTGCGAGCGGGGTAATTGATCTAGTGACATTCCTGAAGGTCCTCGATGGAATCGGGTATGACGGTCCAGTCGCCGTCGAACCATTCAGTGCGGAGCTGGCTGCAACCCCGCCCGCGGAGCGCGTCCGGCTTGCTGCCGAAAGCCTGCATGCCTCGTTCGCTGCCGCCGGCCTGAGCCTCAAAGGTGACGCCCACCGAGCCGACTCGATCCGGTGAGTCTGACGCCAACCTGGCCGTGACAAGGACTGCTCGAATTGGAGATCCATGCGATTCGGCATACGCGAGTAGAGAGCAGACTCTTTATGAGGTGATCCCAATCATGCAGCCCCGAATGCCCGGCTCGCGTGCACGGTACTACTGCGAAAACGCCGCTGGGTAACTTCGTTTGATTCGCGGAGGATATGGAGCGAGATGAAAATCGGCGCCCGAACGGCGACAGGTTACAGGGGCGTACACCTCGGGGGCCTGTTTAACGCCGGAGTGGAGGTGCTTGGAAAGGGAATAGAGCCGATGCTTGGCGATGTCACACTTCGCGGCCTTCCTTTCGCTATGGGAAAGGACCCCGAACTCTGCTACCTCGCGCTGGGTGACAGTCTCGCGCCAATTGCGTCAATCCCAATTGCTGGGCCAGCCCGGACGCTGGTATTCGCACATCGCTTGCTTGATTCGCCGATCATGGATGGAGGTCCGGTTGGCACTCCGGTTGCCGAGTTCCGATTCCAATACGAGGACGGTTCCGGTCACAACGTCGTCATCCGGGATCGCTTCGAGATAGCCGCGCTGCCCTTGAGCTGGGGTCAGCTGCCGTTCCGTGCTGTGCCCGACACTTACGACCGCCTGCCGGAGCGATACCAGGGCCGATACGAGGAGGCCGGCTGGCGACAGACCGCCGTAGTTCAGGCGTCACCTCGCGATTATTGGTTGTGGGCCTGGCTGAATCCGCATCCAGAGCGCAAGCTCCGGGCGGTGGAGGTGGCAGCTCGTGGGCCGCGGTTTGTGATTGCCGGAGTCAGTCTCGGCGACGTCGATGAACACCCGCTTGCACTTCCCGGGGCTCAGGCGGTTCGGATCGATATCGATGAGCGGCTGTTTGCAGTCCGCGCACCAATCGAGATCAGAGTCGGTGTCGACCGGGGAGTGTCGACGTTTGCCTACACCCTGTCCGGCCAGACCGTGCACGACTTTCTGGCGGATCCTTTCGCGGGCTTCGGCGAAGCGCAGAACCCTCGGGCCACCCCCGCCTACGTGCATGTGGCTGCGCTCCTCTCAGCCACGTTGAAGCTCCAGCAAGGCAACGAGACAATCGGAGCGGTGCGCTGGTCGGATGTGACCACCGGCGAGGAGCAAAGGGCTGGACCGGCCAGAATTCGGCTAATCGATCCCGGCCGCAACTGGGTCCGAACCAAAGTACTCGATGCGATAACAGGCGAGCCCTTGCCCTGTCGAGTTCACTTTCGCTCACCGGATGGTGTGCCCTATGCGCCACACGGGCATCACGCTCATGTGGGCGGTGATTTGGGGACCTGGCATATCGACGTCGGCGGGGATGTCCGGCTCGGACATATCAGTTACGCATACATCGACGGAACTTGCGAGGGCTGGCTACCGCGGGGCGATGCCCTCGTCGATGTTGCACGCGGCTTTGAGTACGAACCGCTACGCACCATGGTCCGGATCGAGCCTGGCCAACAGGAGCTGACACTGCGCCTAGAAAGGTTGAGTGACTTGAAGGCGGAGCGCTGGTTTAGCGGTGACACCCATGTCCACTTCCTGTCGACCCAGGGTGCACATACCGAGGCCCGTGGCGAGGACCTCAATGTCGTGAACCTTCTTCTGTCGCAATGGGGTCACCTCTTCACCAACGCGGAGGAGTTCACAGGCGAGGCATCGGTCTCCAGAGACGGCAACACGATCGTATATGCAGCTCAAGAGAATCGACAACACATCCTCGGACATCTCACGCTCCTGGGATTGAAGCACCCGGTGATGCCGTCGTGCTCCGATGGTCCTGAAGAAGCGGAAATGGGCAGCACATTGGAGGTCACGATGTCGGAATGGGCCGACCGCTGTCATGAGCAGGGCGGGACCGTAATCCTGCCGCACATGCCCAACCCCAACGGTGAACCGGCGGCGATGATCGCGACCGGGCGTGTGGATGCGGTTGAGTTCATGCAAGGCAACAGGTATAACCACGTTGAGTACTACCGATATCTGAATGGTGGCTATCGTCTCCCACTGGTTGGAGGGACAGACAAGATGTCAGCCGACGTTCCGGTCGGCCTTTACAGGACTTACGTGAACATACCGCCGGAAGAGGAGCTTACGTACGACTCGTGGTGTCGAAACTTGGCACGCGGCCGGACCTTCCTGAGCGCTGGTCCGCTCCTGAGCTTCAAGGTAGAAGGGGCGATCCCCGGGGCCACGGTTCGGGTAAGTGCTGGCGGCACAGTGGAGGTGGACGCAGAAGTCGTCTCGATCTTTCCAGTGCACACTTTGGAGATTGTGCAGAACGGTCAGGTTGTTGCATCGAGCGATGACCCCAACGGCTCACGTCAGTTAAGCGTTCGGACATCATTGAGGATCGATAGCGACTCCTGGCTTGCGGCACGCGCCGGCGGTCCAGGCTACTTCGAGTTCGTCCAACATCGCGATGGTGAGCGGAGCGGTGTTATGGCCCACACATCACCTGTCTACATCAGATGTGCCGAACAGTACAGCGTGTTCACCGAAGCGACAGTTCAGTACATGATGACGTTGATAGAGGGCTCTTTGTCGTACATTCAGGAACTGAGTTCGCAGTACGCGATCGACCGTGTGACGCATCATCACGGCGAGCACGATCACATAGCACATCTGTCACGTCCATTCCTCCAGGCCCGCGAGGCGCTCCAGCGCCGCATTCGCCAGGAACGTGGGCGGCAAGTCTGACGAACGGTCGGACCAATGCATAGTTCCATCACGCAGCACGCAAGGTCTGAATAGAGAGTCCGTGCAAAACCGCCGCGAAAGGTTTGGGTTTCAACTCCCTCCGGGGCGGCCAGCCCCCTTGTGATCGTCGTTGCGCGTCCGGCACGCACCGGGCACGACTTTCCGCTGCTACGTCGTCACTGGCGCTGCTCCGTGACGACGCGATCGCAGTCCTAAACTCTGGACGCACGGGCCATGAGCAGGGTGCTGATCACCGGATCATCTGACGGTCTTGGCCTGATGGCCGCCCAGCGATTGCTTGCCGGCGGTCACCAGGTAGTCCTCCACGCCCGCAACCAAGGGCGTGCCCGAGACGCACAGACTGCGGCGCCAAAGGCACATGGCGTGGTGGTCGGCGATCTCGCCAGCATCACGGAGACGCGTGGGCTTGCGGATCAGGCCAACCGCTTAGGGTCGTTCGACGCGATCATTCACAACGCCGGAGTTGGTGACCGCGAACGCCGAATCGAGACGGTCGATGGCATCGAGCACATCTTTGCCATCAATGTGCTGGCCCCTTTCCTGCTCACTGCGCTGATAGAACAACCCACGCGCCTCGTCTATCTGAGCTCCGGCATGCATCGCGGCGGTGATCCCGACCTGACCGACCTCCAGTGGAAGCGCCGGCGATGGAGCGGGCCCCAGGCGTACTCCGACTCCAAGTTGTTCGATGTTGTGCTGGCCTTTGCGTTGGCGCGGCGATGGCCTGCGGTGAGATCCAATGCCGTCGACCCTGGTTGGGTCGCCACCAAGATGGGCGGGCGTGGTGCACCGGACGACCTCGATCTTGGTTCCGAAACCCAGGTATGGCTCGCGGTCAGTCAGGATCCTGCTGCGATGGTCAGCGGCGCGTACTTCTTTCACAAGCGGCGGCAGGACACACACCCTGCCGCACATGACGTGACCATTCAGGACGGGTTGCTTGCGGCTTGTGAGGCGCTTACGGGTACGCGCGTGCGAACAGCAGCGGTGGCCCGAGACCGGCCCCGCTAGGGGGGCGAGCCGCCACCAGTCAAGTCCCACATCGGGCCGCCTCCGCACAGCAACGCGGGGGCAAAGGCTGATACCCAGCGCCTTGCACAGTCTGCGTTGGGCGGCCTTTGAAGCCGTAGGTTGACCGGTAGCCTCGGCGGTGCTAAGACTAGCTTCAGTCGTCGAGCGGAGAACGCTTACAGGCAGTTCTG
>VBFH01000029.1 GCA_005883575.1 Chloroflexota bacterium
GGACCGTGACCACGCTCTTCGGCGTGATCACGGTGCTGCTTGCGTACGAGAGCTGGGCGCTGCTCACCGGGCACACGCCGGTCTCCGACTACATCCGTCCCGCGGTCCACTCGTATCCCGGCTACGCGTTCGTCATCGCGGTCGTGGTCGGGATGCTGCTCGGCCATTTCCTGTGGGGACCCGCGTACGGGCCCGCCTCGCCGGTGGACAAGAAGTGACGTTCACGCCCGAGGCGATCCTTTCCCTGATCACGACCGCCGCGTCGCTGATCGCCTTTCTGCTCATGCTGCAGGAGTCGCGGGCCTTGAGCTCGGGCCAGGATCCGCTCAACAACGATGTCCGCTCGCTGGTTCGCCGCTTTCCCCGCGTCACCTACGCGTTCGCGGTCCTGATCGGCATGCTGCTCGGCCACCTGCTCTGGCCGTAGCTCCAATCGCGGCCACAAGCCGCAGGACCGAGTGGGTGGGGGTGGCGATGGTTCTCATCTCCGCCACCGCCTTTGGCACCAACGCGATCCTGGCCAAGCTCGCCTACCGCGAAGGCCTGGGCACGTCGCAGACGCTGGCGTTCCGGTTCGTGCTCGCCGCGCTCGGGATGTGGGGCCTCGCCCTGGTCCTCCGGCAGAATCCGCTGCGATTCGAGCGCCGCAGGCTCGTCACCCTGCTTGCGCTCGGCGGAATCTTCTATTTTGCCCAGTCGCTGTCCTACTTCCTCGCCTTGCGCACCCTGCCCGCTTCGCTATGCGTGCTGATCGCATACATCTATCCAAGCCAGGTCGTGGTCGCAGGTTGGCTCTTCATGCGCAGGTCGGTGTCGATCTGGCACGCGGTCGCGTTGGTCGCGAGCTTCGCCGGCGTCGCGCTGCTCGTGGGCGGAGCCCAGCTCCGGTTCGCGTGGTCGCTGGTCCTCGCCATCGCAGCGCCGACGATCTACACCGGGTACATCCTGGTCGGCGAGCGAGTCATGAGGGCGGTCCCCGCGGTCGGAGCGAGCGCCGTGATCATGACCGGGGCGGGCATCGCGTTCAGCGTCCTGGCGCTGTTCCAGAGCGAGCTCGCGGTTCCAGGCACCGCGGGCGGATGGGCCATCGCATTCGCCTTCGCCCTGATCCCGACGATGATCGCGATCTCATTCTTCCTCGCCGGCCTGCCTCGCATCGGCGCGGCGCGCTCGTCTCTGCTCAGCACGTGGGAGCCGGTGGTCACGGTGGTGCTCGCGGTCGTGCTGTTCGGGGACACTTTCTCGCCGGTACAGCTGGTTGGCGGCGTGCTGATCATGGTCGCGGTGGTCGTCGTGCAGTCCGCGCACCTGTGGCGGCCGGGCCAGGCGAGCGCGCTCAAGCAGTAGACGCCAGCTGGTCGCGGAGACGGGAGAGGATGGGATGGAGCTGGTGCGCGGCGTTGACGCGAGAGGTGTCGATGCTCCATTCCTTCTTGGCGAGGACGAACGGATGGAGCTGCTCGCCGCCGATCGATCCGTGGCCGCCGGCCTGGTTCTCGAAGTTGACCTGCTTGCCGTCGATGAATGCGCCGAACGCGATCACGTCGCCGCAGTTGCGAAACGAGTTGAGGCGAATCAGCTGCTCGAAGAGGATGTCGGGATCGTCGTACTGGGCGAGCAGCGGCTTGACCGCTGCGCCGCGGAGCTCGCCTTGCGCATCGATAAAAACGTCTTCCTCTCCGTCGCGCGCCATCAGGAGCGCGACCTGGCGCAGCGCCGCGATTCTCGGGATGAGCTCCGGATGCCGGTTCATGAGCTCGCGATAGGTCATCCGCGTCGCGCGATCCGCGAAGTAGACATGCGCTCCACCGCCCGACTTCGTCACCGTCACGTGTCCCCTGGCCTCGTCCTCCGGCGGACCATAGGCTTTGCCCTTGACCTCCTGGACGCGGAACCCGGCTAGGACCTCGGCGAGGACTGCGCCGAAAGTGCTCCCATGCGCCGCCGCGAAAGGCGTCGTCTCGACCTGTCCGTGGTCGGACAGCACGACCAGCTCGTAGCGGCCCTCTCGCGCGGCGGCGACCTTCTTGATGGTGTGGTCCACGTGCTTCAAGACGCGCAACGCGGAGGCGTCCCTCGGCCCGAACGCGTGCGCCGTCTCGTCGAAGGCGTAAAAGCCCGCATAGATCGGCGAGTAGCCCTCGCGCATCGCCTTTTGCACCGCGTAGCGCGTCAGGTGGTGAACGAAGATCTCCTCGGCCACGTCGGTCCAGACGTAGAGGGGAGCGGGGTGTCGGCCCACCGACCGCGCCAGCGAGTAGTCCTTGGCCGTGCGCCCGAACACGGCCAGGGTCTGCCAGACCCAGTCGCCGAGGTGGACCGGGTTCGCGAGATACGGCACCAGCACGTTGGCCGCGGAGCGGGACTTCGCCTGCCGCCCGTAGCTGCGGTCCTGGTAGGCGATGCCGAAATCATCGGCCGCCTCGCCCGGATAGCACGCGGCGATGCATGCGCCGTCTTTGATGAGCGGCCGGCAACCTGCGAAGTATTTGTCCGCGACTTTCTCGAATGTCGAGCCGGTGCCGAACTGCACCACGACGCGCCGCTCTCGGTCCCACCAGCGGAAGCTCGGAATCTCGGTGTTGTCGCCGTAGAGGATGCCGGCCTGCACGAACGGAGTGGTCGACGGCAATCCGCAGCGATAGCGGTACAGGTCGTATCCCTCGGCGTCGATGAGGTGCTGCAGATAGGGCATGTCGCCGTCGCGCAGCGCCTTCTCCAGCGAATCGGCGCTCAGGCCGTCGACATGAAGAATCACGAGCTTGCGGCTCAACGCCACTCCGCAAATACAGGTAGGTGGTCGGACGCGCGCACCGGGAGGGTCCAGGCGTGACGCCTGTCCGACACAACGGCGCTGGCGTAGATGGCGTCGAGCTTCTGAGCGGTCCAGTGCGTCCGCCGCAGTCCGCTCGTGAGCTCGACGAGCCCGGCGTCGTGGGCCGCCGCCCTGATCTTCCGCCACAGCTGCATACGCGGCGGCCCGAACGTGTTGAGGTCGCCGGCGACCAGCGTCAGAGGGACCGGCGGGCGGCTGGCGACGTCGTTGAGGATCGCGCGAAACTGTTCGAGCTTGTGGGTAAATCCAATCAAGTCCAGATGCATCACATAAACGCGCAGTTGGCCCGATTCGGCGCGGATCGCGATCCGCTTCTGCGGAGGGATCGCGCGTAATAGCGTTCGCTCGAGGCGTCTCAACCGCAAGCCCGGCAGCTCGGAGAGGGAAAGCGTTTCAGGCGCCGCATCGAACAGGCCTTTGCGCCAGACCAATGCATTTGCCTGCTGGTGTCCGCGGAAGAGCTGAGCCGTCGCCTGGAAGCACTCGTAGCCGTCACCCAGTGCCTCTACGATCGCCTCCGCGTCGGTCCGGCCGTCGTGCACCGAAGCCTCCTGGATCGCGAACAAGTCCAGGTCGTGAAAGTCCCGTCGCGTCCGTACGGTCTCCAGCACCTTGCTCAGGCGCATGCCGAGGAGGATGTTCCACGTGCAGATCCGCACGCCTCAATTGTTCCGACTATCCTCCCGGAGCATGGACACCACCGAGCGCACGACCAAGATCCGCAATCTGGACGACCTGGCCGCGCTGGGCCCCGAGGAGCTCATGGCCCTGTACATTTGCGGCGCGCACTCCCAGCCTCGAAGAGCTGGACCGCAAGCTTGTTGGTCGCATGCTCGCGGCTCCCCGCGCGCAGCAACCACATGTGCGCGCGTGGCTGGAAAAGTTCTCGCGCTCACCGCTCTTTCCGTGGCAGGGAAAGACCTTCAAGCACGAGACCGCCGACCACGGCCACGGCGTGAACCGCCTCCTCGGCGAGCGCTTGACGTGGTTTCGCTTCCACACCTTCGTCGGGCCCTCCCACGCTGGCGATTTCGACGCCGTGCATCTCGACTACAGCCACGACGGCAACCCGCCCCTGGTGCGCAAGGTCAAGGACGAGGTCCGTGAGGTGGCGCCCGGGCTGTACCTCGGACTTGCCTACCTCTCGATGAAGGACGGCGAGCACCTGGGCTGCTTCTTCGGGATCGCGAAGTCCTGAACCCTTTTCTGCAGCTCGACTATCTGTACACCCCGTCCAATGACGTCGCCACGGACGCGAAGTTCTTCGCCGACGTGCTTGGCGGCAAGCTCGCGTTCGCGATCGAGGGCATGGGCGCGCGCGTGGCGATGGTCCAGCTGACCGACGGGCCGCCTCACGTCTTGCTCACGGATCACCTCGAGGGCGACCGCGCGATCTACATCTATCGTGTCGACGACCTGCGCAAGACGGTCTCCGCGCTGAAACGCCGTGGCCTGAAGGGCGAGCACCGGCTCGAGATCCCGATGGGTCCATGCTCCTCGTTCGTGTTGCCCAACGGACATCGCGTCGCGCTCTACGAGGCGTCCCGACCCGGCGTCCTTGAACACTTCTTGGGCAGGCATGATTTCTGAGGCCAGGAAACTGCTGACGCTTTGACCACCAAGCGCTGGATCCTGGCCGCTGCGGTGCTCGGGTCGGGGATCGTGTTCCTCGACTCGACCGTCGTCAACGTTGCCTTGCCCCGGATCGGTCGCGACCTGCCGCGCTTCTTCCTCGGGGTGCTCGAGGGACAGTCGTACGTCTACAACGCCTACCTGCTCACCCTCAGCGCGCTCCTGATCCTCGCTGGCGCGGTGAACGATTTCTACGGCCGCAAGCGGACGTTTCTGCTGGGCCTGCTCGGATTTGGCATGACCTCGGTGCTGTGCGGTTTCGCACCGAACATGGAGCTGCTCGTCCTGTTTCGCGTCCTCCAAGGCGCGACCGGCGCGCTGCTCGTTCCGGGCTCGCTCGCTTTGATCACAGCCAACTTCTCGGGCGAGGATCAGGGACGCGCGTTCGGGACTTGGGCGGGGGCGTCGGGCGCGACGACGATCCTTGGGCCTCTGATCGGCGGCCTGCTCGTCGACACCGTTTCTTGGCGCGCGGCGTTCTTCATCAACGTTCCGCTCGTCGCGGTTGCGGCCTGGGCGACGTGGAAGCACGTGCCCGAAAGCCGGGCGGAGGGCAAGGCGCCAACCTTCGACTGGATCGGCGCAGCCATCGTCGCGATTTCGGTCGGCGGTCTCGCATTCGGCACGATCTACGGCCAGCAGCGCGCGTGGCGCGATCCTCTCGGCTACGCGATCCTCGCCTTCGGTGTTCTCGCCACCGTGGCGCTCCCGTGGTGGATGATGCGTGCTAAGCACCCGCTGATCCCGCTCGAGCTGTTTCGCTCCCGAAACTTCACCGTCACCAACATCTCGACCCTGTTGATCTACGGCGCTCTCTATGTCACCTTCTACTACGTCGGTTTGTTCCAACAGGGGACACTGGGCTACGCCGCCGCCGCCGCCGGTGCCGCGGGAATTCCGGGCACGCTCTTCCTCATCTTCTTCTCCAGTCGTTTCGGCAGCCTCGCGGCCAAGTACGGACCGCGCGTATTCATGGCGGTGGGGCCGGCGATCATGGCGCTGGGAGTGCTGCTCTACGCTCGCGTGCCGGCGAGCAGCACGCCCTGGAAGCTGCAGCCCGACAACCCCAGCACGTATCTCCCGCCGCTTGCGTACTTCACCGACTTCTTGCCCGCGTCGATCATCTTCGGGCTCGGCATCATGGTCATGGTCGCGCCGCTGACGACAGCCCTGATGACCTCGGTGCCGGTCCGGCACTCAGGATTGGGCTCGGCCATCAACAACGCGATCTCGCGCGTGGGACCGCAGCTGGCTGGGGCGGTGATCTTCGTCTTTCTGACGGCCAACTTCTACGCCACGCTCGCCTCCCGGCTGACTGGCGTCGACGTCTCTTCTGAAAGCTTCCGCAATCGGGTCAGCCCCCTGAACACACCTTCAGATCCGAGCCTCGTCTCGGTCGTGCGGGACGCATCGACCAGCTCGTTTCACCTTGCGGTCCTGGTCGGCGCCGGGTTGCTCCTCGCCGGCGCCATCGTCAACGCGGTGGGGATCCAGAACCGCGCGGACCGACCTCGGGAGGCCGGCGGCGCGGAGCAGGAAGCGGTCTCGGCCACTTCCGCCTAGCTCCTAGGATGGGGTTATGGCGGCGGCGATCGATCGCGACCGGCTCCGGGAACTGGTCGCTCGAGGCGCGCAACTGGTCGAGGTGCTTCCCGCCGAGGAGTTCCGCGAGGACCATCTGCGCGGTGCGGCGAGCATCCCGCTCCAGGATCTGGACCGCGACAGCGCGGCGCGACTCGATCCACATCGCGCGGTGATCGTGTACTGCTGGGACGCCGCTTGAGACATGTCGCCCAGGGCCGCGGCGCGGCTCGAGCAGCTCGACTTCACCGAGGTCCATGAGTACAGTGCGGGCAAGCTCGACTGGATGGCGGCCGGACTTGCCACCGAGGGAGAGAACGCGGCTCGCCCGCGCGCGGGCACCGTGGCGCGGACCGACGTCCCGATCTGCGGGGTCGACGATCGGCTCGGCGATGTGCGCGAGCGCACGCAAGCGGCGGGTTGGGACGTGGCCGTCGTCACCAACGCGAGTCGCGTCGTCGTCGGCATGCTGCGGGCGCAAGAGCTGGCGGGAGACGCCGACGTCCTGGTCGAGCGGGCGATGCGTCCGGGACCAAGCACCTTTCGGCCTTACGTGCCGATCAAAGAGATGGCGGACTACATGAGTGAGCACAAGCTGGACAGCTCGCCGATCACGACGTCCGACGGCAGTCTCGCGGGCGTGCTGTTTCGCGCCGACGCGGTCCGGGAAGCGGAAGGTTGTCCCGACTGCGTGCGGAAGATGATCTAGTCGACCCGCGTCATCACGAGCTCGTGCGGCGGATCGAGTGGACCGAAGAACTCGTCCAACCATTGAGGATGCTCCGGAGGCGGAGGGGCGGGCGCGACGATCCGCCGCCATCCGTGCTGCTCGAACCACTCCGGATGCTCGGGGCTGATCAAGGCGATCACTCCACCCGCGGCGGTGACTCGACGCAGCTCATCAAGAACGTTCGGCTCGGGTCCGAATGCACCGCACGCCGCCGTCAGCTGCGACGAACCGTCGGCGAGAGGCAGCGCCTCGGCCCACGCCGACAGGACCTGCACGCTAGGGAGGCGGGCGGTGAGGAGGGCGCGCAGCGGTGCGGACGGCTCAACCGCGATGACCCGCGTGCTGCGCCTTACGAGATGAGCCGTCAACCGGCCACTTCCTGCTCCCACGTCCAGCGCCAGTTCGGCCCCGCGGGGCAGCACGTCGATCAGCTCCGAGGCGATCGGTTCGTGGCGCGCCAGCTCATCCCACCTGTCCGGGGCGAGGTGATAGACGAGCGTCCAGAAAAGACCCCGCAGGATTCGCTCCTCGGTCTCTCCCGCCGGAACGCGCGCCATCTCATGATCGCGCACCGCATCCGGGAGACGCGCGACATCGTCGGTGGTGAAGTACCGCCAGCCAGGCGGCGCCCTGTCAACCGCCTCATCAAAGTCCACGAGCAGCCCGATCAGACTAGAGCGAGGCCGTGAAGATCGCTGTCGTCGCCTCGCCGGTTACGCCGCTCCGCCCGGCGCAGCAGGGAGGCGCGCAAGCGTTTCTATGCGACCTCGCGACAGGCCTCGCCGAGAGGGGCCACGACGTCCGGCTTCACTGCGCGGAAGGTTCCGATGTCGCCGGCGTCCGGCTGGTCATGGTGCCCGCGCCGCGCGACGCTCGCGCCGCGCTCGTCATCCCCGGCGGCGCTCCTCCACCTCCCGCGCCCGGAGTCGCGGCCGCGCTCGAGGCGATGTTCGACGCCATCGCCGCCGATCGTGTGGACGCGGTCAGCCAGCACGCATTCGATGCGCTTGCGTTCACGCTCGCGCGCGGCCTGCCTGTCCTCCACACGCTGCATCTGCCGCCCATCGTCGAGAGCGTTGTGAGAGCCGCCGTGCAGGTCGAAGGCGCGCGCCTGGCGACGGTCTCGGCTTCGTGCCAGGCGGCTTGGCGTTCAGCGGGCGTGGAGGTGGGCGAGCTGCTGCCCAACGGCGTTGGTGACGAGCCGGTGCCGGCAAAGCCCGATCACACAGCCCTAATCGCGGGCCGCATCTCGCCGGAGAAAGGGATCGAGCATGCGCTGGCCGCGGCGCGAAATGCTGGGTTGGCCGTCCGGATCGCAGGCGCGCCCTACGATCCGGCCTATGAGGTCGACCTGAGTGCAACCGAGCAGCTGGGCTCGCTCACTCGCCGCGACCTCCGGCTCGTGATGGCCCGCTCGGCCGTCACGATCTGCGCGATTCGGTGGGAGGAGCCGTTCGGCATGGTGGCGGCCGAAGCCCAGATGGCCGGCTGCCCGGTCGCGGCGTACCGTCGTGGCGCGTTGCCCGAAGTCGTAGAGGAAGGTGTGAGTGGGTATCTCGCCGCACCCGACGACATCGGCGACCTGTCACATGCCATCCGCCGCTGCCTGGCCCTCGACCGCGCCGCGGTGCGCGCGAGCGCAAGGCGTCGGCTCGGTCTTGGCGTTGCAGTCGACCGCTACGAGAAAGCGCTCGAGCGTGCGGCGCAATGAATCCTGTCGCGGTGGTCACAGGGGGATCTGGCGGGATCGGAAGCGAGGTGGTTGCGCAGCTGCGCGGTAAAGGCTGGGACGTGACCTCGCTGAGCCGGCGCGAAGGCTGCGACGTGTCGGACGAGCACCAGGTCGCCAGGGCGTTCGCGCACCTCGACTCGCTCGACGCGCTGGTCCACTGCGCCGCGGAGCTGATCAAGCGGCCGTTCGCGGAGCTGAGCGCCGCAGAGTGGGACAGCCAGCTGGGGGCGAGCTTGCGGGGCGCGTTTCTCTGTTCCCGCGAAGCCTTCAGGTTGATGCGCGGCCGCGGAGGCACCATCGTGATGGTGTCGAGCTTTTCCGGTGTTTTCGGGGCCGAGAAATTTCCGGGCATGTCCGCCTATGTCGCCGCCAAGTCCGGACTCGCCGGGCTGACCGAGGCGCTGGCGGTCGAAGGCCGCTCCGCAGGCATCCGCGTCAACGCGATCAGCCCAGGCGCAGTCGACACGGCGATGCTGCGAATCGCCGGTGTCGAGGGACCGGCGCTCCAGCCGGCCGAGGTGGCGCGGATGATCGTCTGGCTGGCCTCACCCGAATCGGCGCCGCTGTCGGGCGCTAATTTGCGTATGGGCTCATGACCGCCAACATTCGCATCACCCGCCGGGCAACCTTCGCCGCGGCTCACATCCTCTGTCGAGACGACTGGAGTGAGGAGAAGAACCGCGAGGTCTTCGGCGCCTGCGTCACCGACCACGGGCACAACTACGTGATCGAGGTCACCGTCGGTGGTCCGCTCGACGCCGCAACGGGGATGGTCGTGAACCTGAAGCACGTCGACAGCGTCCTGCGCCGCGAGTTCATCGACGCGGTCGACCACCGCCACCTCAATCGCGACGTCGACTTCATGCAAGGTGTCATACCGACGGCCGAAAACATCGCGATGGTGGCGTTTCATCGCCTGGAACCGCATTTCAAACCGGCGCGCCTGCTAAAGGTGCGAGTGGTCGAAACCGAGAACAACGCCGCCGAGGCCACCGTCGACTAGTCCAGACCTCTCGCCAAGCTGAACAACGTCCGGGGCGGGATGGTGATGATCTTGCATTCGGCGGTCCGAATCAGCTGCCAGTGACCTTCGTGAACCAGGAAGTGATGCACCGTCGGATCTCGAGGAGCCGATAACCGATCTCGGCCTCCTCGGGCACCATGTGGAGCATGCCAGAAGTCTACGAAACGATGTTTGACATGTCTAGCCGAAACCAGAAGATTTATATTCAAAAAGTGCGCCGCGTCAAGCCGCCAATCCTGCCCCAAGCGCCCCTTATTCGATGGGGTGTGCGAGCTTGACCTCGACGATCCCGCCCCGCTCCCGCACCACCAGCGGCGGCTGGTCAAAGGTGGCCGGTCCCCCGACCACCCGCCCATCCCCAAACCGAAACCGTGAGCCGTGCCACGGGCACGTGACCACCTCCCCTTCCAGCTTCCCCTCGTCCAGCGGGCCCCCCGCATGCGCACACACCGCACCCATCGCGCGCAGCAACCCCTTTTGCCGCACGATCACCACCGGCAGCCCCTCCGACTCGACCCGACGCATCTCCCCTTCCGGAAAATCGTCACGCGTCCCGACCTTCACGTAATCCATCGGACCGTCGAAGAACGCGTTGTGATTCACGGCGGTGCCGATCCCAAAGCTGAGATGCCCGCCTACGTACGCCCCCGCGAGGGCGATCAGCCATCCACCCGTCGCCAGCGCGATCGCCGTCATATGCGTCCCGGGCGCCCACAAGCGCAGGCCCAGCGACACCAGCTCGATCACAAGGACGAGCGACATGGTCAGGCCGTGCATGCTCGCCGTCCGCCGCTCGAACCCGTTGGTCTCATGAAAATCGGTAAAGCCGGTGATCGCGGCCAGGATGGCCGCCGCGACGCCGACGGCCAGAGCGAGGTCGCCGGCGACGGCAGGCACGCGCCCGGTTGCGACGAACAGCCAGTCCGCCAGCACCGCGACAGTCCATGCCCCGATGGGCACGTCCGTCAGCGCGGGATGCAGCGGGTGTCCGAAGACATAGGTCCCGTGCACAGCGTCCTTGAGCGTTTTTCCCGGTGCGCCTAGGACCTCGTAGAACGCGCCGACCGCCGTCTGCACCGCCTCGGCAAGCGGGTCCAGCCACCCCTGGCGGCGCACGATTCGGTCCAGCGTCCGCTCCTTCGCGCGGTTCTGGCGGATCAGTCTGCGAATGCGCCTGCTGTCGATCTCCATGCGTCGTCCGTGGGTCGCGCCTCATTCCGGAAACGCGAGCGGCCAAAGACCTACTTACGAGTAAGGTTGGAAGATGCCCGAGAAGGAGATGGGCGTCGTCGGTCTGGCGACGATGGGCATGAACCTGGCACGCAACCTTGCGTCGCACGGCGTGCGCGTCGGCGTCTACAACCGGACCCGACAGCGGACCGACGAGTTCATGTCCGCGTACGAAAGGGACGGCGATTTCAGCGCCGCCTATTCGTTCGAAGACCTCGCGCGCATTCTCAAGCCGCCGCGCGCCGTGCTGGTCATGGTCAAGGCGGGCAAACCCGTGGATGACTCGATCGACGCGCTGACCAAGGTGCTCGAGAAAGGCGACACGATCATCGACGGTGGCAACTCCTTCTTTCAGGACACGCAGCGCCGCGCGGCTGCGGTCGAGAACCTGGGGCTTGGCTTCATCGGGTCGGGCGTGTCGGGTGGGGAAGAGGGCGCGCTGCACGGGCCGAGCCTGATGCCCGGCGGCACGCATCACTCCTACGAGCGAGTGGAGGACATGCTGACCGCGATCGCGGCCAAGGTCGACGGCGTCCCGTGCTGCACCTACATCGGCCCGGACGGCGCCGGGCACTTCGTGAAGATGGTCCACAACGGCATTGAGTACGCGGACATCCAGCTGATCGCGGAGTCGTACGACCTCCTGCGGCACGCGCTGAACCTCTCGCCCGATGATCTGGCGGCGGTCTTCCGCGGATGGAACGAGGGGCGGCTGCATTCCTACCTCATCGAGATCACTTCGCATGTGCTCGGGAAACACGACGACGGCGCGAAGTCATCTCTCGTGGACGCAATCGAAGACGAGGCGGAGCAAAAGGGCACCGGCCGCTGGACAAGCCAGTCCGCGCTTGAGCTCGGGGTCCCGCTGACCGGAATCACCGAGGCAGTCTTCGCGCGCATGCTCTCGAGCCAGAAGGCGCAGCGCGTGAGGGCATCGGGAATCCTTGCCGGACCGGCAGCGGCGAAAGCACCGAGCGGCCTGGTGGACGACGTGCAGGCAGCCCTCTACGCGTCCAAGATCGTGGCCTACGCGCAGGGCTTTGAGCACCTCGCGGCGGGCTCCAGGGAGCACGGCTGGAATCTGGACCTCGGCGCGCTGGCGACGATCTGGCGCGGCGGCTGCATCATCCGGGCCAAGTTTCTCGACCGGATCAAAGATGCCTACGAGCAAGCTCCGGACCTGCCGAGCCTGATGCTGGCTCCCTTCTTCCAGGAGGCCCTCGCCACGGCCCAGCCGGCGTGGCGCCGCGTCGTCAAAACAGCCATCGACCAGGGGATTCCAATCCCCGCGTTCACGTCCTCGCTCGCCTACTACGACGGCTACCGGCGCGCGCGTGGACCGGCGAACCTGATCCAGGGGCTGCGCGACTATTTCGGGGCGCACACCTATCACCGCACCGACCGCGCCGGCGCTTATCACACCCGCTGGGCGCAGGACGGCAGAGAGGTAAAAACGGACTAGGGCGGGGCCGGTTCCCGACGTTAGACCGCCGCCACGATCACATTCAGCCCGATCGCGCCGGCCGGCCACACGACCAGCGCGACGGCCAGCGTCGTCACGACGGCCCACCTCGTGACCCAGAGCGTGACCACGCTGGCAAAACCGACCATCGCCACGGCGCCGAGGACGGCGCCCAGGGAGTCGATAGACGCCTCTTCCTTGCCTTCCTTCTCTGAGCATCGCGAACGCGACCACCAGGGCACCGCCCGCGAGAACACGTATCGCCAGGAGAACGAACTCTTTCACGCCGCCCTGGCGGGGCGCTGTGCGCGGGCCAACCTTCGCCGGAGGAGCAACATGACCGCCGCCTCGTCGGCGCGCAGACGTCCGGGAGTCCTCGCCATCGTGATGCTCAGCGCGACGGCGAGATCACCTTCCATGAAGGTGTCGATCACCGCCGGATGGACGTAGGAGCGGCGGCAGACCGCGCGTGTATGACCCAGCTTTCGCGCCACGCTGTCGATCGCTTCGACTACCTTGCGCTTGGCTTCTGTCTCTGATTCGAAGCCCGCGGCTTCGCGCAGCGCGCACGCGGCGAGCACGGTCCCGGCCCAGGTACGAAAGTCCTTGGCGGTGAAGTCTCCACCTGTGGCGTCGCGCAGATACTGATTCACGTCGTCCGAGCTGACCGTGCTCCGGTCGTCGTCCGCATCGATGTATTGAAAGAGGTTCTGGCCGGGCAGCTCTTCACAACGCTTGATCACGCGCGCAACGCGTCGATCCGTCACACCGACAGACACTTCAACGCCGCTCTTGCCCTTGAACAGAAAGCGGATCGTGGCCCCCTTGACGTCGACGTGCCGGTTACGCAGCGTGGTCAGGCCGAAGGAGTTGTTCTGCTTCGCGTACTCCTCGTTGCCGACCCGCGCGAATGTCGTCTCGAGCAGCCGGACGATCGTCGCCACGACCTTCTCCTTGGGCAGCCCGTCGCGACGGAGGTCGCGCGTGACGCGACGCCTGATGCGCGGCAGCACTTTCCCGAACCCGGCCATGCGGTCGAACTTGTTCGCGTCTCGCGTCTCGCGCCAGCGGGCGTGGTAGCGGTGCTGCTTGCGCCCCCGCGCGTCCCGCCCGGTGGCCTGAAGATGGCCGCGCGGCCGGGTCGAGATCCATACCTGCTCCCAGGCGGGCGGGATCGCCAGGGAGCGGATGCGATCGAGCGTGGCCTGGTCGCGAATGCGCGTGCCCTCACGAGAGATGTATTGGAACTGCTTGCCCTTGCGCACGCGACGGATTCCGGGCTCCTCGTCGGAGGTGTAGACGAGGCCGGCTTCTGCCGCCGGGTCTACACCGCCGGCCTCTATGCCGCTGGCCCCTATGCCGCTGTTGGGGGCGTTACCCCTGGACCGCCCCATTCCGGCTGTATCGCCGTCTGCAGGGTGCGCTTGCGGGCCCAGAGCCTGGCGATCAGCTCCTCTCGCGAGGTGAGCTCATTGCACGGAAAGCCGAGCTGGCACAGGCCCGTGCGGACCTCTGAGGGCAAGTCGTCATCCTCTGGCCTGTAGGGACGGGCGATCTTGGACAGCATCTCTCCCAGCTGGACCAGCATCCGCTCGTGCTCGCTCATGTATCCGAAAAACGCTTTTCGGGGGCGCGCTACCGGCTCACCTCTTGGCGAGTCTCGACGAAGGCCCTGACCGCACGTTCCAGCTCTTCGGGGGAGTGGGCGGCCGAGACCTGGGCCCGGATCCGCGCCTTGCCCTGGGGCACGACGGGATACGAAAAGCCGACGACGTAGACCCCCTTCTCGAGCATCGTCGCGGCCATCTTTCCCGCGAGCACGGCATCGCCGATCATCACCGGCACGATCGGGTGATCGCCTGGAATGATCTCGAATTCTTCCTCGCTCATCCGTGCGCGGAAAAGACTTGTGTTCTCCGCCAGGCGCCGGCGGAGGTCTTTGGCGCTTCGCAAAAGCTCGAGGACCTTGAGGCTCGCGGCCACGATCGCCGGCGCCACAGAGTTGGAAAAGAGGTAGGGCCGCGAGCGCTGCCGCAGCATGGCCACGAGCTCCTTCCGGCCGGACACATAGCCGCCGCTCGCCCCGCCGAGCGCTTTGCCCAGCGTGCCCGTGATGGCGTCAATCCGGCCCATCACGCCATGGTGTTCGTGGGTGCCGCGGCCGTTCTCGCCGATGAAACCGACCGCGTGCGAGTCGTCCACCATAACCATCGCGTCGTAGCGCTCAGCGAGATCGCAGATCTCAGGCAGCGGCGCCATGTATCCGTCCATGGAGAAAACGCCGTCGGTCACCACCATCCGGAAGCGCGCAGCGGCGGCCTCCTTGAGCTGGCGCTCGAGGTCGGCCATGTCGCGGTTGGCGTAGCGAAGGCGCTGCGCCTTGGAGAGCCGGATGCCGTCGATGATGCTCGCGTGGTTGAGCGCGTCGGAGATCACGGCATCGCGCTCGTCGAGCAGGGCCTCGAAGATCCCGCCGTTGGCGTCGAAGCACGAGGAGTAGAGGATCGTGTCTTCGGTGCCCAGGAACTCCGTCAGCGCGTCCTCAAGCTCCTTGTGCACCTCCTGGGTGCCGCAGATGAAGCGCACTGACGCCATGCCGTAGCCCCAGCGGTCCAGCGCTTCTTTTGCCGCCTTGATGACCTCGGGATGATCGGCGAGGCCGAGATAGTTGTTGGCGCAGAGATTCAAGACATCGCGCTCCATGACCGCGACGGTCGAGCCCTGCGGCGAGCCGATCACGCGTTCGGGTTTTTCCAGACCGGCGTCGCGGATCTCCTGCAGCTGCTGGGTGAGGTGGGATCGCATTCTTTCGAACATCACACGCTCCAATCGAGTACGACCTTGCCGCAAAGGCCGGAGTGGGCGACGGCGAAAGCCTCCTTGTACTCCTGGTACGGGAAGCGATGCGTGATCACGGGTGAGATGTCGAGTCCGCTCTGTACGAACACGGACATCTGGTACCAGGTCTCGAAGATCTGGCGGCCGTAGACACCCTTCACGCTGAGCATCTTGAAGACGACCTGCGACCAGTCGATCGCGAACTCATGGTCGGGCAGTCCCAGCACCGCGATGCGCCCGCCATGCGCCATGTTGTCGATCATTTCGCGCAAAGCGCTCGGAACGCCCGACATCTCGAACGCGACATCAAAGCCTTCTTTCATCCCGAGCTCCTCCTGAACTTTGCGCAGCGTCGTCTTCCGCACATCCACCGCGTGGGTGACGCCGACCTTGCGCGCGAGCTCGAGCCGGTAATCGCTGACGTCGGTGATGACGACAAATCGCGCGCCGTTGTGGCGTGCCACCATCGCCGCCATCAGGCCGATAGGCCCGGCCCCGGTGATCAGGACGTCCTCGGCGACCAATCGGTACTGGGTGGCTGTGTGGACTGCGTTGCCAAATGGATCGAAGATCGACGCAACGTCGAGGTCGATCTTCGTCAGGTGCGGCCACAGGTTGCCGGCGGGCATGACGATGAACTCCGCGAATGCGCCATCGCGCTGGACGCCAATGCCAACAGTGTTGGCGCACAACGCCCGCCGTCCGGCCATGCAGTTGCGGCAGCGCCCGCAGACGATGTGACCTTCGGCCCCGACGATCTCGCCGGGGTAGACCGCCTCGACGCCGTCGCCGAGCTCGACCACCTCGCCCACGAACTCATGGCCGACCACGAGCGGCGGATGAATGGTGTGCTGCGCCCACTCGTTCCAGCTCTCGATATGGAGGTCTGTGCCGCAAATACCGGTACGCAGGACGCGGATCAATACCTCGCCGGGCCCAGGCTTCGGTTCGGGGACGTCTTGAAGCCACAGGCTTGGTTCCCCCTTCGCCTTGACCAGCGCCTTCACTAGCTCGTGAGAATAAGCGCTCCGGGAAAGTAGAATCCCGGCGCGGCGGTTGGGCTCGACCGCCGACTTTATGGTGTGCCGGGAAGGCTGGTCGGCAGGAGGTCGGCGGCCGCCCCGATGAGCACTGCGCAGAGCTTTCTCTTCTTCCTGATCCTGCTCGGCGTCGCCGCCACGGGCTTGCGCCTCGTGTCCCGAACCGCGCCCATCGTCCCCTACCCGGTGCTGCTCGCCGTCGGCGGCATCCTGATCGGGATCGTCAGCCCGGAGATTGGGGGACTCCGGCTGCCGCCGGTCGGCCCCGATCTGATCCTGCTTGCCTTCGTTCCCGGGCTTGTGTTCGAGGCCTCGCTGTCACTCGATCTCGGTGAGATGTGGCGGCGTGTGATCCCGATCAGCCTGCTGGCCACGGTAGGAGTTTTCCTGACGGTCGTCCTGATCGGCTCGCTGGCCCACTACGGGCTCGGCCTGGACTGGGCAAGCGGTTTTCTGCTCGGCGCGATCGTGGCCGCGACCGACCCGATCGCCGTGGTCAGCCTCCTCCGTCAGCTTGGCGCGCCGCGTGGTCTCGAGGCGATCCTCGACGGAGAGAGCCTGTTCAACGATGGCACCGGTGTCGCCGTGTTCTCGGCCGTGCTGGGCACGATCCTCACAGGCCATCCCTCGCTCGGGGATGCGAGCCTGAGGTTTGTCTTCGTGACGGTTGCGGGGCTCGCGATCGGTTTGGCCGCCGGAACCGCCGGCGTCCTTCTCCTCCGACTCGTCCGGGAGGCCGAGCTCGAGATCCTGATCACGCTCGTCCTCGCGTACGGCTCGTACCTCGCGGCCGACGTCATCCACGCGTCAGGCGTCGTGTCGGTGGTGACCGCCGGCATCGTGGTCGCTCGCTACGGGAGCCGGACGGGGCGCCTTCAGGGCACGCAGCTGCATGGTTTCTGGAACCTTCTCGCCTTCGTCCTCAACGCGATCCTCTTCCTCATGGTGGGCATCGCGCTGCCCGCCCAAAGGCTGGTGGCGGTGGCGGGCCTGGTCCTGGGCGCCTACGTGATCATGTTCGTGGCGCGGGTCATCCCCGTCTACACCTTGCTTGGCCTCGCGGATCTGCGGGGTTCTTCGATCCCGTGGCGCTGGCGGCACATGACGCTGTGGGGCGGGTTGAGGGGCGCGCTGTCCATCGCCCTCGCGCTTTCGGTGGCGGCGGAAGCGGGCGTCGACCCGAGGGTCTCCGTGCTGGCGTATGGCATGGTCGTGCTGTCGCTACTGGTGCAGGGCGGCCTGCTGCTGCCTGTGGCCGACCTGCTCGGACTCCGCAAAGCCGCCGTTCCTGTCTGAGCGCGCTGCGCGCGGACGTCGGATTAACGTTTTCCGCCATGCGGGTGCGGGTGGGGATCGCTCTGCTCTTGATCGTTGCCGGCCTGGCGGCCTTCAACTATCTACGACCCATCCCCGCGGTCGCGGCCAGACCTCTCCTGCCCAACTCTGACGTGGTCGCGGGTACGGCGCCGGCTCTGCCGTGGCCGGCCCGCGGCGCCGCGGCCGTGGGTGTCTCGGGCCTCGGCTTCATCGCCAGCTCCGGCAACGAACAGGCGATTCCCACCGCGAGCGTGACCAAGGTGATGACCGCGTTGGTCGTGCTCACGGACAAGCCGCTGAAGAAGGGCGAGACCGGACCGACGATCACGATGACGGATGCCGACGTGCAGGCCTACCAGACGGACCTGAAGAGCGAGCAGTCGGTGGTCAAGGTCGAGACAGGCGAGCAGCTGACCGAGTTCCAGGTCCTGCAGGGCATGTTGATTCCGTCGGCCAACAACCTGGCCGACACCCTCGCGCGCTGGGACGCGGGCTCGATCGATGCCTTCGTCTCGCGCATGAATGCCCGTGCGGCGGCGATGCATCTGAGGCACACGAAGTTCGCGGACACCAGCGGCGCGTCGGCCGCCAGCGTCAGCACACCGTCCGACCTCCTGGCCTTGGGCATGGTGGCGATGCAGGATCCGGTCTTCGCGCAGGTCGTCGGCCAGGCACAGGCGGACCTGCCCGTGGCCGGAACCGTCTTCAACGTGAACGGCGTCCTCGGGCAGAACGGCATCGTCGGCATCAAGACCGGTTCCGGGCTCAACACGGGCGCGAACTTTCTCTTCGCGGCGAGCGTCACAGTCGACAATCGCGAGATCTTCATCTACGGGTGTGTGATGGGCCAGCCGTCGCTGGCGATTGCATTCGCCGGCGCGAAGGCGCTGATCGGCGCCATGTCGCCGGCGCTGCACGTGCGGCGCGTCATCGCTCGCAACCAGTCGGTGGCCAACTACTCCTTGCCATGGGGCGCGGCGACAGACCTTGTGTCGGCCGTGGACGTCGATCTGGCCGTGTGGCCGGGCATGGTCCTGCGCCAGCATCTGAACGCAAGCCCACTCGTCGTCGACAAGCCGTTGCCCTCGAGCACGAAAGAGGGCACTGAGCACCTGGTGCTCGGCGACTATAAGCTGGACGTCCCCCTCGTCACGGCCGACCCGCTCTACCCCCCAGGCCGGCTTTGGAGGCTGACCCGCCTGAGCTTCTGAGGCGGAATCGGATCTCTTGTCGGGCGGTTGCATCGTGACGTGATCAACCCGAAGCACGACGTGCGGATCGAGTTCTGTGTCCCTTGAGACTACCTTGACCGGGCCGTGAGCCTGGCCGGCGACCTCCTCGCCAGGTGGGCCCCGATCATCCGCACCGTCGAGCTGCAGAGCGCCGCGCACGGGCGCTTCGAGGTGTCGCTCGACGGCGACCTGCTGTTCAGCAAGGCGTCGTCGGGACGTCACGCGAAACCCAGAGAGATAATCGACCTCGCCGAAAAGAAATTGGGTCCGGCTCTGCTGTGGCGTAAGAACTCGTGACGACACCGGAGGGGAGGATGGGAAAGGCGACGATCAAGGGGTCTGGCACCAGGCAGTCACCGTGGGAGCTGACGACGCCGAGCGGCTCGTCGCAATACCTGATGTACAGGGATGAGGCGGCAGATCCGCCCGCGATCGTGTGCATCGTTGGCAAAACGGAGCTGCGCTACCAGCTCCGGGCCATCGACGATCTGCACGCGATGCTGAAGAAGCACCGCGATTGGATGCCTCTCGGGAGCGCGGACGAGCAGAAGCCGGCCGCCGAAGGCACGGTCGAAGCGTGGGGCCGCTCGCCGAAGAACCCCGCCGGCGGCTGGTACGGACTCAAGAAGGGACTCCGCGGCCGCTTCGGGATGTACATGCCGCCGCTGCTCGAGGCCCTCGGGCTCGCCGAGGTCGAGCACAACCCCAAGAACAACCGGATGCGAGCGATCTGACGACCGACTTGTAACGAAACGGCGCGCCCCGACACCAAAGAGTGATGTCGAGTTGCGCAGCCGTTGCCCGCTAGCCTGCGTCCTTATCCTGGATCCGCGGTGGGCGAGGGCTCAGAGCTGGATGCGCTCCGCCGCGGCGACGAGGCGGCCTTTGTGGACCTCATCCAGCGACTTCACGGCCCGATGTTGAGGCTCGCGATGGCCTACGTCGCGGACCACCACGTAGCGGAGGACGTGGTCCAGGAGGCCTGGTTGACTGCGATCCGCTCGCTTGACCGCTTCGAAGGCCGCTCGTCATTCAAGACCTGGATCTCAGGCATTGTCATCAACCACGCGCGCTCGCGACGGCGGAAAGAGTCGCGGTTCTTGACGTTCACGTCGCTCCTGCGCGGGGACGAGGCTGACCGCCGCGGTCCGACGGTCGATCCGTCTCGCTTCGGGCGCGACGGGGCCTGGCGTGAGCTGCCGACCACGTGGCAGAACATTCCGGAGGACAGGCTGATCGGCGCCGAGACGCTGGACAGGATTCGGTCGGCCATCCAGGACCTGCCTCCCAAGCATCGAGAGGTGATCGTCCTGCGCGACGTCGCCCAGCTCGACGCTGCGGCCGTCGGCGACCTGTTGGGAATCTCGGCGGAGAATCAGCGCGTGCGGCTGCACCGCGCTCGCGCGGCGGTGCGCAAATCGCTCGAGGAGTACCTCGCATGAGGTGCCGCGACGTCGTCGAGCTGATGACCGACTACCTCGAAGGCGCGCTGTCGGCGCGCGACCGGGAGCGCTTCGAGGAGCACATCGCCGGATGCGACGGCTGCCGCGCGTACCTCGAGCAGCTTCGCCTCACCCTGAAGGCGGTGAGCAGGCTGGCGGATGAGGCCATACCCGAGCCAGTGCAGGCGCAGCTGACCGAGGCGTTTCGCACCTGGACCTCAACCGCTCGCTGATCGGCCCGTAACGCCCGGCGCAGCTCGCGGCACTGAACTGGGGGCGGCCGCGTGGGTGGCCGCGAGCTGAGGGAGTGATCCCAGGAGGAAAGTTCTTTGCGATTTGTGTTTCGGGCCTTAAGCGCGTCCGGCCTGGCCGTGCTCATGGTGGCGGCCGGGTTCAGCGTCTCTGCCGCCTCGGATGTCACCGGGCACGTCTATGTCAACGACAACACCGCCGTCCAGAACACCATCGCCGGCTTCGACCGTCACAGCGACGGCTCGCTCACGCCGATGGCGGGTTCGCCTTTCGCGGCAGGCGGCCAGGGGACGGGGACCTTGGTCGGCTCCCAAGGTTCGCTGCAGGTGAGCAGTGACGGAAGATACCTGCTCGCCGCGGACGCGGGCAGCAACCAGATCTCGGTGCTTCGCATTCGCCCCGACGGATCGCTTGTGCCGGCTCAGGGCAGCCCCGTCAGCTCAGGAGGCATCGAGCCGATCAGCGTCGCCGTTCACGACGAGCTCGTCTTCGTCGCCAACGAGGGCAGCGCTGCCAGTGGCACGGGCAGCAACTACACGGGCTTCAGCCTGAACGCCGGCGGGCACCTGGCACCGCTGGCGGGCTCGAACGTCCCGCTTCCGATCACGGCGAGCCCCGGCGACATCTTCTTCAACTCGACTGGCACGAAGCTGATCGGCGTCGAGGTCGGCACCACCGACCCAAGCACGTTCCGAATCGACAGTTTTACGGTGGCCAAGAATGGGACCCTGACCGCGGCGCCGGGCTCGCCCTTCGCGGCTGAGGCCGCGGGACCGTTCGGGAGCGAGTTCTCTCCCACCAACCCGTCGCACCTGTACGTCTCCAACGCTCACGCCGGCCCGGGCAACGGATCGGTTTCGGTCTTCGACGTCGCCGGCAACGGAGCGCTGACTTCGATCGGGGCATCGCCTTACGCGGACACGCAGACCGCTCCGTGCTGGGTCGAGATCTCGCACGACGGCGCCTACCTGTTCGCGGTTAACACCGCCAGCACGACGATCTCCAGCTACCGGATCCAGGCGGACGGTTCGCTGACCTACCTCAGCTCGACTCCGTTCAAGAGCGGCGCAGGCATCCGCCCCTTCGACGCGCGCCTCGACCCGTCCGGCGCGACCCTTTACGTTGTCGACGCCGCGGTGGACGCGGTTAGCGGCTTCGCCGTCGATGGGGGTTCCCTGACCGAGCTGCCGGGATCGCCCTTCTTGCTTCCCGTGGGAGCCAAACCGTTTGGCATCGTCGCGATCTAGTTTTCACAGCGTGTGCGGCGGCCACCAGGCCGCCGCATCATGCGCGATACTCATCCGCTGATGGGTTTCGTCTCGCGCGGATTTCGCGGCAAACGGCGCGACACCGCATCGAGCGCGCGCGTCCCCCCCGGGCAGTACGTGGTCACAGACTTCCCGGTGCTGTCGGCCGGGCCGACGCCGCGAGTGAACCTCGATCAATGGACCTTTTCCATCGAGGGAGAGATCGACGAGCCGAAGCGATGGACCTGGAAAGAGTTCCGGGCGCTGGCCGCGGAAACCGTGACGAAAGACATCCACTGCGTGACCAAGTGGTCCAAGCTCGACACCACCTGGAAAGGTGTCTCCGTGGATACCTTGATGGAAGGGGTCGAGACAGCCGCCGAGTTCACGACCGTCTTCTCCGACGCTGGCTACACGACGAACATCCCGCTCGATGACATCACCGGAAACAAGGCCTGGGTCGTATACGAGTTCGACGGCCAGCCGCTGCATCCCGAGCACGGCGGCCCGGTCCGATTTCTCGTCCCACACCTTTACTTCTGGAAGAGCGCGAAGTGGGTTCGCGGCATCAGGCTGCAGAACGAAGAGCATCCGGGATTCTGGGAGTCGAACGGATACAACATGTACGGAGATCCTTGGCGAGAGCAGCGTTACTGGGGAGACTAGATCACGAAATCTGAGGCTTCGCCTGTGATTTCGCGGGGGCCCCGTTTAATAACCTGGCAGCTCGGCGTCCTCGCCGAGATCGTCCAGGAAACTCCCAGAGTCTCGAGCCTCTACTTCGACGCTCCCGATTGGCCGGGACATCTTGCCGGCCAGCACGTCGACGTCCGGCTGACCGCCGACGACGGCTACCAGGCCGAGCGCAGCTACTCGATCGCGTCGGCGCCAGAAGACCGGCGGCTCGCGCTTACTGTCGAGCGACTGGATGACGGCGAGGTATCGCCGTACCTCGTGGGGGAGCTTCGGGTGGGGGACAAGCTCGAGCTGCGCGGTCCCATCGGCGGCTACTTCGTCTGGCGCGGCGAAGAGGAGCGGCCGCTCCTTCTCATCGGTGGTGGCTCGGGTGTCGTGCCACTGATGTCGATGCTCCGTCACCGCTCGCACGTCGCGCGCAAGGCGCCGGCCAGGCTTCTCTTTTCGTCGCGGACGCTGGCCGATGTCATCTATCACGCAGAGCTCGAACATCTCTCATCCGCGGACGGCGGCCTTCGCGTCTTCCACACGCTGACACGCGAGAAACCCGCCGGCTGGACCGGCTACACCAGGCGGATCGACGAGGCGATGGTGAAGGAGGTGGTGTGGCCCACGCAAGACATGGTGGACGTCTTCGTCTGCGGCCCGACGTCGTTCGTCGAGGCGGCGGCGTCGCTGCTGGTCGCTATGGGCTACGACCCGCGTGCGGTCAAGACGGAAAGGTTCGGGGCCACAGGAGGATAAATCGCGTGCAAGAGATGAAACTCGACGGCAACGCCATCGGCGGGCTCCTGCGCGAGATCTTCACTGTGGAGATGACGGCGGCGCGGGGAACATGCGCCTCGTGCGGTGCGGTCAATGAGCTGGGTCGGGTGCAGGTGTACCTCCATGCCCCTGGGACCGTGGTCCGCTGCCCCGACTGCGAGCAGGTCCTCATGAAGATCGTCAGAAGCGGCGGACGCTACTGGGTCGACCTGACCGGGACGCGCTGCCTGGAGTTCGGCGAAGGCTGAGTGTGGGCTCGAAGAGGTCTTCCCATCGGACGCCAAGCTATTTAAGATAGCCGGCGACTCCGAGGGAACTTCCGACCGTTGAGCTACTAGACGTTAGTAAGCAAGCATGCCTTCCTGGGAGGAAGACTCTTTGTCTGTACATCCGCCGGTACAGCAGCTGCGAGGTTGGTTCGACGCGGTCGTGGCCCTGGGCCTCAAGGTCAAAGACCGCGAGTCTCGAGCGCACAACCTCCGCGTCGCACGCCTGTGCGTGCACATCGGCCGCCAGCTTTCGATGAGCGCCTACGAGCTCCGGGTGCTCGCGCGTGCCGGTTTGATGCACGACATCGGCAAGCTCGGCATCCCGCAAACCGTGCTCGGCAAGCACTCGCCTCTCGACGAGTCCGAGTGGAGCCTGATGAGAACTCATCCGGAGATGGGCCTCACATTGCTCGACCACGCCGGCCAGTCGAGGCGCGAGGTGCTGGCGGTTCTCTATCACCACGAGAGGCTGGACGGAAGCGGCTATCCCTATGGCCTCAAGGCCGAGTCGATCCCAATCGAAGCCCGCATCGTGGCCGTGGCCGACACCTATGACGCGCTGACGTCCGACCGCCCGTACCGCAAAGCATGCAGCCCGGCCGAGGCTCGCCGCGTGCTCGTCGAGGAGGCCGGATCGCGGCTCGACGCGAAGGCCGTTTCGGCTCTGTTCCTCGCCCTGGATGACGACGTCGCCCGTTTCGACGTCTCGCCAAGGAGAGCCCTCGCCTTCTAGCTCCGCCGCCCTCCGTACGATGAGTAGGTGAAGTTCGGCGTCGCGATCTTCCCGACCGAGTACGCGATCTCGATGGCCGAGCTAGCGCCCGCCGCGGAACAGCTGGGGTTCGAGTCGCTGTGGGTCGCCGAGCACTCCCACATCCCCACCAGCCGCAAGACTCCATGGCCCGCCGGAGGCGAGCTTCCCAAGCATTACTGGCACACGATGGATCCTTTCGTCGCTCTGACGGCGGCGGCGTTGGCGAGCAAGACGATCCGCGTCGCGACCGGCATCTGCTTGCTCATCCAGCGCGACCCGATCCATACCGCCAAGGAGGTGGCCAGCGTCGACAACATCTCGGGCGGCCGGTTCATCTTCGGCATCGGCGGCGGTTGGAACCGCGAGGAGGTGGCCGATCACGGCACGGAGTTCAGCACGCGGTGGAAGCTGCTGCGGGAGAGGGTCGAGGCGATCAAGACGATCTGGACCAATGACGTGGCGGAGTACCACGGCGACATGGTCGACTTCGGCCCGATGTGGGCGTACCCGAAACCGGTGCAGAAACCGCATCCGCCGATCATCCTCGGCGGCAGCGGGCCGAAGATCCTGCAGCGCGTCGTCCGCTACGCCGACGGATGGATGCCCAACCGTGGCGATGTCGTCGAGCGGATCCCGGAGCTGCAGCGCTTGGCCAAGGACGCCGGCCGCGAGCCGATCCCGGTGACCTACTACCCGAAGGCGAGCGCCGACGAGATCGAGCGCCTCGCCAAGGTCGGGCTCGACCGGTTGATCTGGTACGTCCCGCCCGACGGCCGTGACTTGGCGCTGAAAAAGCTGGCCGAGCTGGGCAACCTGATCCGTCCTTATCTAAAGGATTAGGAGCGGCCTTCGAGCAGAGTTCGGGGGATCGCCTTCCACGTGCCCCCCTTGCGTCTGTAGGCGATGCCCGAAAGAATCTCCAGCACGACCCGGTTGGCCAGAAACGACGTGATCTCCGCTGAGTCGTAGGCGGGCGCGACCTCGACCACATCGATCCCCACGACCGGAAGCTCGATCGCGATCCGGCGCACCGCGTCGAGCAGTTGGCGGCCCGTGATGCCCCCGGGCTCGGGCGTTCCGGTGCCGGGCGCCATGCCAGGATCCACCACATCCAGGTCGACCGACACGAACACGCCATCACAGTCATCGACCGCGATGGCGAAGGAATCCTCCAGCACGGCGTCGAGGCCTCGCTTGACGACCTCGTGCATCTCGAACGAGCGCAACCCCTGCTCCGCCATCCACTGCAGAGTCGGCGGCTCCGGCCAGTAGCCGCGAAGGCCGATCTGCAGGAAACGGTCACCGCGACACGCGCCCGACTCGATGAGCCGGCGCATGGGGAGACCGTGACCGATGAGGCTGCCGTACTGCACGTCACCCGTGTCGGCGTGTGCGTCGAAATGTATGACCGCGACGCGCCCCCAGCCCTTGGCGTGTGCGACGCCTGTCACGTCCGGCCACGTGATGGTGTGGTCGCCGCCCAGGATCAAAGGGATCGCGCCCGCGTCGGCAGCCGTTCGCACGGCGCGCTCCAGGGCGTCGAGAGCCGCCTTGCCCTCCACGCCCGGCATCAGGATGTCGCCGGCATCGACCACGCGAAGGTCGCGCAGCGGGTCCACGCGCAGAGTGAGGTGCGGGCGCGATGAATCGTGCTGCAGGTAGTCGGTGGTGCGGATCATCTTCGGCCCGAACCTCGCGCCGGCCCTGTACGAGGTGCCGGCGTCGTAGGGGGCGCCGATGATCACGACGTCCGCCCCCTGGAAGGTCGAGGGCTGGTCGAGGTCGCACCGCGGCACGCCGAGGAAGGTGAGGTCCGGGCCGAACATCCCGCCGAGGCGTGTCACGGGTCCGGGCCGCTACTGGCGGAGGTCTCTGGCCATCTCGGTGAAGTTGTCGACGTAGCGCTGCACGTCGTCCACCGAATGCTGGACCGACAGCGTCCAGTTCTCCTCCGCCCCCGGCGCCATCAACACGCCGCGGTTCGATTGGTAGAGCCAGCTCAAGTACGAGAGGGTCTTGTCAATCTCCAGGTAATCGCGATAGTTGCGGACACGCTGCGCCCGATACGTGACGCCACCGCGGGCGGCGAGCGTGATCACGTGGAACGGCAGCTCATGGTGGCCGATCGCCTCGTCCAGCCCGCCTTGCAGCGTCTCCGCGAGCGCGTCGAAATGCGCGTAGGCCTTGGCGTCGAGGATCTCGAGCAGAGTCGTCTTCGAGGCGGCCATGGTGAGCGGGTTGCCGTTGAAGGTGCCCATCTGCGCCACCCGCTTTTCCTCGATCACGCCCATCACATCGTCCCGGCCGCCGACGGCTCCGCACGGCAGGCCTCCACCGATCGCTTTGGCCAGCGCGACCAGGTCCGGCGCGACGTGGAAGCGTTCGGTAGCTCCGCCGGGCGCGATGGTCACACC
Source organism: Chloroflexota bacterium (assembly GCA_005883575.1). Taxonomy (GTDB): domain Bacteria; phylum Chloroflexota; class Dormibacteria; order Dormibacterales; family Dormibacteraceae; genus 40CM-4-65-16. The sequence goes on from VBFH01000029.1 coordinate 26,494, forward strand.
GGTCTTGACCTCGTCGAAGATCAGCAGCGCGCCGTGCTTGTGCACGAGGTCCTTGATCTTGTCGAGGTAGCCCGTGTCCGGCAGCACGATGCCGACGTTCATCATGGCCGGCTCGACGATCACGGCGGCCACCTCGCCTGGGTGCGCGGCGAAGGCTCTCTCGAGCGCCGGCACGTCGTTGAAGGGCACCACCGTGGTCAGCTCGACGACCGCCCTCGGGATGCCTTCGCTCTGCGGAAAGGAAGCCGGCTGATCGGGGGGTCCCATACGGTCGGGCGGTGGCTCGACCGAGACCATCAGCGCGTCGTGGTGCCCGTGGTACGAGGCCTCGATCTTGATGAGCCGGTCGCGTCCGGTGAATCCGCGCGCGATGCGCACGGCGTCGAGGGTCGACTCGGTGCCCGAGTTCGTGAATCGCCACCTCGGCTGTCCAAAGCGCCGCGCCAGCTCCCGGGCGACGACGATGTCGTCCTCGACCGGCTGGGCGAAGTGGGAGCCCAGCTCGATCCGGCGCCGGACAGCCTCGACGATTTTGGGGTGGGCGTGGCCCACGACCATGACCCCAAAGCCGTTGTGGAAGTCGACGTACTCGTTACCGTCGACGTCCCAGACCCGGCTTCCCTTGCCGCGGTCCATGAAGATGGGTTGGGGCGCGGCATCTTGAAAGGACGAGGGGACGCCGCGAGGAAGGGCTTCGCGAGCCTCGGTCCACAGCTGGTGGGAGCGCGGCCGGGCCTGGCGGAAACGGTCTTCCTCGGCCGCGATCAGGTCGGAAACCCGGCCGGTGGGGACCTCGCGGGTCTTCGTCGTCGCCATCCCAATACCTCCCTAAAGACCCGCCTTGACAGGTCCCTGCCCTGGGACTGTAATTGTCCCGATTTTGAGGCGTCAGTCAGTTGGTAACCAGGGGAGGGTAGCCAATGGGGGAATCCGCAGCCGTAGCCGAGCTGGTGGCGGAGAAGCGCAAGCTCAAGAAATCGCTTTTCCGCTTCGACATGATCTTCTTCACGGTCTGCGCCATCGTGGCGCTCGACACCATCGGGCAGTCGTCCTCGTACGGAGCCCAGGCGATCTTCTGGCTGATCGTCTCCGCTGTCACATTCCTCATCCCGTACGGCCTCATCACCGCCGAGCTGGGGGCGGCCTTCCCGACCGAAGGCGCCACCTATGACTGGGTCCGGCTGGCGTACGGCCACTTCGCCGGCGCGGTGGTCAGCGTCCTCTACTGGCTCTCCAACCCAATCTGGCTCGGCGGCACGCTGACTGCGACCACGATCGCGGCGCTCGACGCCCTCTGGGGCAGCCAGCTCAATGGCAACCAGGGATGGGAGACGGTCATCGGCTTTCTGTTCATCTGGGGCGCGGTGACGATGAACATCCTGTCCCTGCGCTACATGAAGTGGGTGCCCAACCTTGGCGCCATCATCCGACTTGCGCTGCTTGCGTTCTTCGCCCTCCTTGTCGTCATCGCCGGGCTCAAGGGCGGGTTCCACGGCGGACTCGGCGGTTTCTTTCCGACCGACTTTGTCGTGATCATCGGCGTGATCGGGGTCATCGTCTTCCAGTGGATCGGCTTCGAGCTGCAGACCAACGCCAGCGAGGAGATGGAGAACCCGCAGCGCGACATCCCCCGCGCGGTCTATGCGTCGGGATTGATCTCGTTCATCGCTTACGCAGTCCCGATCGTCGGCGTCGTGCTGATCCTTTCGTCTAACCAGCTGAGCAATGTCTCCGGCTTCGTCAACGCGTACCAGTTCGGATCACAAACCGTGTTCGGCGGCGCGGCTCCGTTCTTCAACCACGTAGCCGCGCTTGCGTTTGTCTTCGTCCTGCTTTCGAGCGGCACGACCTGGCTGATGGGCTCAGACCGGCTCATGGCCATCGGGGCGCTGGCAGGCTCGGGTCCGAAGCAGCTCGGTTACTTCTCGGGGACGTTCGGCACGCCGATCGTGGTGAACGTGCTGTCCGGCGTGATCAGCACCATCTTTATGGTCATCACCTTCTACGTCACCGGTGGAGGGCTCCACAGCTTCTTTGCCGCGGTTCTGGGGCTGGTCATCTCGACCACCACCTTCTCGTACATCCTCATCTTCCCGGCGCTGATCACGTTGCGCCGGAAGTATCCGAATGTCCGGCGGCCGTTCGTGGTACCTGGAGGGAACGCCGGTGCCTGGATCTGCGTGATCCTCGCTACCCTGTGGGTGCTCTTCGCGACCGTTTTCTCGATCTGGCCGGGTCTATTCACCTCGGCCTGGCTCGACGACTACGCTGACGTCAGCCGGACCACCTTCGAGCTCTACAACGTCATCGCCATCGTCTTTCTGCTTGGGCTGGCGATAGTCTTCTGGGCGGTCGGGCGCGGACACGCGGTGCACACCCAACCCGGGGAAGCAGTGGTCGGGGTGACGCCGATGCCGGCCGGAGCCACCGGGCAGCAGTAATTCAACTGAGGGGCTGGGCCGTGCCCGGCCCCTCATGCTTCGCCGGATTCACGCTCCGCCCGCGTCGACGATTCGAGAGGCGCGTGGGATCTCCAGATCGGAACCCACGGCGGCGATGCGCTCGCCTTTGATGGCGATCGCCGTCGCATCCGCCCGCCCCCAGACCTTGCCATCGTTGACCAGCAGCATGGCGGCATTTGTAGCGCACACCGCGCGACAATGGCGGCGATGGCGAAGTTGGAAAGTGAGGTCGCACGCGCGTCGACCCTGCCCTCGGAGGTCTACCTCGACCCGGCCGTGCTCGAGCTCGAGAAAGACCGCATCTTTGCGCGCACCTGGCAGCTCGTCGCGCACCGGACCGAGCTTGCGCGACCCGGGGACTTCAAGCCCGCAACGATTCTCGACGAGCCAATCCTGCTGACCCACGGGCTGGACGGAAGGCTGCGCGGCTTCTACAACGTGTGCCGGCACCGGGCGGCGCAGGTCGTGACCACGCGCGGCAACCGCAAATCGCTGCAGTGCGGCTACCACGGTTGGGTCTACGGCCTCGACGGAACGCTGCAGACGGCGCGCGAGATGGAGGGGACCGAAGACTTCGACAAGGCCGACTTCGGCCTGGTGCCGATCCGCGTCGACACCCTGGGACCGTTCGTCTTCGCCAACCTCGACTCCCGCGCCGCCCCTCTCGCGGACTGGATCGGCGCCATTCCTTCAGAAATTGCCAGGGCCGGCTACGACATCGACACGATGCGCCTGATCGAAAGGCGCGACTACGACATCGCGTGCAACTGGAAGGTCTACGTCGACAACTACCTCGAGGGCTATCACCTGCCGATCGCGCATCCAGGTCTTTTCAAAGAGCTCGAGTACGACAACTATCGCGTCGAGACCTTTCGTTACTACTCCAAGCAGCACGCGCCGATTCGGGAGTTGAAGCCTGGCGAGGTGCCTGGCCGCGATCGGCGATACATCCGCATGCCGGGCGCCGAGGAAGACGCGCTCTACTACTGGATCTTCCCGAACACGATGCTGAACATCTACCAGGACAACCTCAGCACCAACGTCATCCTGCCCCTTGGCGTCGATCGCACGTTGACGATCTTCGAGTGGTATTTCGCGGAGCCTGGCACCGGAGCCGGCTGGGAGTCGATGCAGCAGACGATCGCGTTCTCCGACCAGATCCAGCAGGAGGACATCGGGGTCTGCGAGCAGGTGCAGCGTGGCTTGCGCTCGCGCTCCTACAGCCGCGGACGTTTCTCGGCGCTGCGTGAGAACGGAGTGCACCATTTCCAGTCGCTGGTGACCGAGTTCCTGGACCGGGCCTAGACTTTCGCGACCTCCGCGGTCGGCGCCGCTGTCAGCGGAACCGTGAAGTGGAAGTCGGAGCCGCTGCCCGGCTCGCTGTCCACCCAGATCTTGCCCCCGTGCATCTCGATGATCTGCCGCGTGATGGCGAGGCCGAGACCCGTGCCGAGGATCTTGTTCGCCGTCTTCTCGTATCGCTCGTAGCGACTGAACAGGCGCTGGATGAACTCGGGCGCGATCCCGATGCCATGGTCCCGGATGCTCACGTCCACGTGCCCATCGCGGACGACGGTGCTCACCGCGATCTCGCCGCCGTCGGGCGAGTACTTGATCGCGTTGCTCAGGAGGTTGGCCGCGACCTGGGCGATTCGGTCGGGGTCGCACTGGACCGATGGTGTCCCGTCGAAGTTGCACACGATGAAGTGGCGAGCGCTGGAGGCGCGCGCCCGGTCAACCGCGTCTTCGAGCAGCGTGGTGAGGTCGACCTGCTGCAGGTGGAGGGTCAGGCGGCCGGCCTCGATGCGGTCAAGGTCCAGCATATCGTTGATCATCCGATTCAGACGCTCGGCATCCTTGTTGATGTCGCCGGCGTAGGTCTTGGCCTCGTCGAGCGATACGTCCTCGTCGCGGATCATCTCGCTGAAGCCCGAGATGCCGACCAGCGCGGTTCGGAACTCGTGACTCACGAGCGAGACGAACTCGCTCTTCAGCCGGTTCAGGCGCTCGAGTCCAGCGAGGTGGGCGGCCGCCGCTTCGTTGGCCGCGTGCTCGGCGTCGGCGTCTTCGTACATCGCCAGGAAGTAGTCGATGCGGCCGGACGCATTGCGAACCGCGGTGGCGCTCCAGTGCAGCCACACCTCGGTGTTGTCGGCCCTGACGGCATGGCTCTCGGACTCGATCGTGTCGACGGCTCCCTTCCAGAGTGGCTGAAATTCCTGAAAGACGCGCGCGAACTCCTCCGGCTGAAGGTACTTGGCGACCGGTGTGCCGATCATCTTTTGGGGGTCGGTCCGGAGCAGCGCTGCCATCCGCGGATTGACGTCGATGACGTTCATGTCGATCCCGACGCGCGCGATACCCAGCGGCGCATGCGTGACGATCTCGTCCAGCAGGCTGTTGCGGCGGCCAAGCTGAGTTTCGGCGCGCTGGCTCTTCCGCAACAGGTCCAGCGAGTCGCGATGGGTGAGCACCTGGTTGGCGACGAGGAGGATCCCGATCCCTCCCGCCAACACGGTGGAGAAGCTGTCCAGGTTCTGACCGATCACGGCCTGCCTGATCGCCGTCACCGCCGCCGCGAAGACGGCGACCCACGGCAGCCCCAGCTGCCACAGCTCGATCGGACCCTCCGCGCGCCTCTCGTCGGAAGAGCGCGTTGGCCACAACGGGGCGAGCGCGATCATCAGGTAACCCGCGACCCAGCCGGCGTCGAGGACGCTGCCCATCGCGCCGTAGGTGCCGTTCGCTGTGAGGTACGCGAACGCACTGTCCGCCAGCGCGTTGCACGCTAGGCCGCCGAGCAGCAAGAGCATGCGGCCCACCTCGGCCCGTCTCGCCCGCCGGAGGGCGACGACCACCACGGTCGCAGTGACGATGTCGCCGATCGGATAGGCGAGACCGATCAGCTGTGCCTCAGGGCTCGTGCTGGAGGTGTCATAGACCTTGCCCAGACCGAACGACCAGGCGATGAAGAGCAGGGAAAGGGCGACGATCGACCCGGCGAGCACTGTTTCGCCTCGGGTCGCCAGCCGGGTGGGCGCCGACGTGAACGCGAAAACGCCAGCAATCGCAAGCGGGATCGCGAGCAGGTAAGCTCCGTCCGCCGAAGAGGGGAACGGGACGGCCTCACCCTGGATGACCTCGTTCCAGGACCAGATGACCTCGCCCACCGCCCAGCTCAGGGCGGACAGGCCAAGCAGGGCCCACGCCATTCGCACCCGGCCGCTGTTTCGCCACGCCGCGAACCCGCAGCTTCCGGCCGCGATGAATGCCGCGACTGCCTCGCCGATGTCGTCGATGCCGATCGTCACGTCGTCGCTGACCCAGCGATTGGCGGTCCAGGCGATGAAGAGGATCGAGACGATGACAGCGGAGGCCGCGGACGCGGCAAATGGCCCCCAGCCCTCGATGCCCAGGCCCGTCACGACGATTGGCCGCCGCTGGACAAGGGTCAGGCTGGGAGCTTGCTGCACCCCCCGAGCGTAAGCCTGGCTACACATGCTCAGGCCGTGAATACGAAAAATCGCGCGCGGTCGTTAAGTGGCGGGAGATTTGATTTAACATGGCGGGGCAGTTACTTGTAGCACAGCCGCAAGGGTGTAGAGCACGGCTTACGGGAGGACTGCGATTCCAGCGGAAATCTTGAGGCAGGGGTTGGCGCGCAAGGTCATCGACCGGGAGGAGGAGGTGGCCGAGGCGAGCGCCAGCCGCACGATCGCACTGATCGTGGTCGTGGCTCTCGTGGTCGTCGTGGCTGTGCTGCCAGCGGCCGTTGCGCTCGCGCTGACGAGCGGAGTGTCCGGGCCTTTGGCCGCGGGATTGGGCGGCCTGGTTGCGGTCATAGGTGGGGGGAAGTTGGCGGCGGCGCTTTGGGGCCTGGGGTCTCGCGTTCTGGCCCATCCAAGGCTTCGGATGGGCGCGGCCTCCATCGAGTAGCGGTCCGTCTAACACCGTCTGTCCCAACCCTTGGCCGGCAGGCAAAGGAGGTGAGTTGAATGCGCAAATTGCTGTTTGCCGCCATTCTGGCGGTCTCGGCGATGATGACCCTGGCGGTGACCGTCGCCGCTGATGGTATCGGCCCCTGTTGCTGATTCTCTAAACCCTTCTAAACAATCGTCAAGTCAAAGGGACCTGCGTTAAGCTGGCCACGTGCCAGACGTGCGCGCGTACCCGATGACCCAGGCGGACGGCTCGAGTGAGCAAGGGAGAGCTCCCTCGGGCCGCCGTCGCGGGCGCCGCCGCGGCCTAGAAGTGCGGCCAGGCTCTGTCAAGCAAGCCCGCATGGAGGCAGGACTGAGTCTCGGCCAGGTCGCCCAGGGCGACATCAGCCGGACCGCCATCTACTTCGTCGAGACGGGCAAGGCCAAACCCTCCCTCGAAACGCTCCAGCTCATCGCCCAGCGGACGAGCAAGCCGCTGGAGTACTTCCTCGGTGACGCCGTCGGACTCAGCGATGAGGCCGCGCTGGGACAGCTCGAGCGGTTGGTCGCAATCGGCGACAACGCCGGCGCAGTTGCCGCCGGCGACGCCATGCTGACCCGGACCTCGGACGGCAGCAACGCAGCACACGCCAGGATGCTCCTGGCGATCGCGCATGTCCGGCTGGCTCAGCCTGTGCGGGCACGCAGCCACGCTTCCGCCGCACGAGCTTATTTCGAGCGGACCCAGGACGTCCTAATGACGGCCGAGTCCATGAGCTGGGAGGCTGCAAGCGCGATGTTGATGCAGGACCCAGTCGCGCTGGACCTGGCCGAGGACGCGCTCGCAAGATGCCGTTCCCTCAACCCCGTGCCGAACACGACCGAAGCCAAGCTGCTCGCGATCGTCGGCCATGTCCGCAATGCGCGACACGAGTACGCGAAGGCGATCCAGGCCTACGAGGAAGCGGTTGCAGTCGGCTCATCCCTGCAGGATTTGCGCCGGCTCTCCTATGTGTACGGCAACCTGAGCCTCGCCTATTCAGAAACCGGTCAGCACGGCCAAGCTGCGCATTACGCCCACCGCGCCATGGCGCTCTACGAAACTCTTCATGACCGGCTTTCGCTGGCCTGGGCGAAAAACAACCTTGCGCTTCTTGTCTTCAAGCAGGGCGATCTCGCCGCTGCGCTCCGGCACGCCGAGAGCTCGATCACGCTGATCGAAGAGCTCGGAGTCGAGGCCGGAAAGGCTCACGTCCTGATGACGCTCTGTGAGCTCGAGCTCGCGAGATCGAACCACGACGAGGCGACCCGGCACGCGTCGGCCGCGCTCGAAGTGGCCGAACGGCTGGGTGAGACGACGAACGTCGGCGAAGCCCACGTCTGGCTCGGCAGCATCGCGGCGGCTCAAAACGACGCGGCCGCGGCGGACGAGGAGTTTGCGATCGCATTCGAGAGGTTCGATCTCGCCGAGGCTGTCGACTGGCAGGCTCGTGGGCACGCCGTCTACGCGGAGATTCTCGAGGCGCGCGGGAACCTCGTCGGGGCCAACCGCGAGCTAAGGTTGGCGCTGGCCGCCGTCGGCACCTGTACAAGCTCCGTGGAGGGCGCTCGCTTCGCCATCGCCTGACGAGGTTCGGTTGGCGCTCTAGCGGCCAGCGTTCTTACTTGCGAGCAGCCGCCAGGCTGGGTTCACAATAGGAGCGGATTTCTTGGCTCCTGGGGGAATTTGGAACTGATGCCGATCGTGTTGGTGGTCGACGACGGTGCGGCGAACCGCGAATTGATCCGCATGTACCTGTCGACTATCGATTGCGAGGTGTTGCTCGCGGCCGACGGTCCCTCAGCCCTCGCGTTGATCGAAACCACCCCGCCGGACCTGGTCCTGCTCGACGTGCGCATGCCGCGCATGGACGGTTACGAGGTGTGCCGCCGCATCAAGGCGATGCCGCGCGGGCGATTGCTGCCAGTGGTCATGATCACCGGGCTGAGCCAGACCACGCACCGGGTCATGGCACTCGAGGCCGGCGCGGACGATTTCATGGCCAAGCCGGTCGAAGGCGCCGAGCTGATCGCTCGCGTGCGGTCCGCGCTCCGGCTCAAAGAGCTCTACAACACGCTCGACGGCGCCGAGCACGTCATCTTCTCGCTGGCTACCGCGGTCGAGGCGAAGGACTCCTTCACCGAGCGGCACACGCAGCGGGTGGGCGAGGCGGCCCGCCTGCTCGGCCAGAAGCTGGGGCTGCCGGAGCACACGCTCGACACGCTGTACCGCGGCGGGATCATCCACGACATCGGCAAGATCGGCGTCTCGGATTCGATCCTGCACAAGCCGGGTCCGCTGGATGCGATCGAACTTCCGCAGATGCAGGCGCACGTGGCGATCGGCGAGAGCATCGTGCGTCCGCTCCACTCGACGTCCGGACTGCTGCCCATCATCCGCCACCATCACGAGCGCTTCGACGGGTCTGGTTATCCGGACGGCCTGCGCTCGCGGGAGATCCCGCGAGCCGCGAGGATCGTTTCCGTCTGCGACGCCTTCGACGCCCTGGTCAACGACCGGCCGTACCGCACGCGGCGCTCGACCGAGGAAGCGCTGGCGGTGCTGCGGGCGGGCGCAGGGACGCAGTGGGACCCCGAGACGGTCGACCTCCTGGCGAGCGAGCTGCCGACCATCCGGCATCTCGGCGCTGCCTAACAACTTAAGGCCCTCTCCCCGATCGCCAGAGGGGCATCAGCCTGTGTTCTGCAGGCCGGCCGCTACTCCGTTCACGCTCAGCTGAAAGACCCGCTCCGCCCTCGCGCGGTCGGAGCGCGGCGTCCTGCGCTCGCGCATCGCGCGCAGCGCCCGCAGCTGCAGGTGCGACAACGCGTCGACGTATGGATTGCGCAGCTCGATCGCCCAGGAAAGGACACGGCGATCCTCAAGCAGCCGGCGATGCCCGGTCACGGCGAGGACGCGGTCCAAGGTGAGTTCGTACTCGCGCAGCAGCATCTCCTCGAGGTCTGGCCGCTCGCCCAGGGCAAGGTAGCGTTCGGCGATCCGGCGGTCGGTCTTGGCCAGGCTCATCTCTGCGTTGTCGAGCATCGCGTTGAACAGCGGCCACTCCGCGTAGGCGCGTCTCAGCTCACGGAGCGGCGCCGCGGCGAGCCCGCTCCCGATCCCGTACCAGCCCGGAAGGTTGAGACGCATCTGCGACCAGGCGAACACCCAGGGGATCGCCCTCAAGTCGTCGAGCCGGCCGCCGACCCTGCGCCGCGCCGGCCTCGAAGCGATCCTCAGGCGGCCGAGCTCTTCAACCGGGCTCACCTGGAGGAACCAATTCTCGAAGCCCGGCGCTTCGACCAGCTTGCGGTACGCGGAGCGCGACGGCGCGTCGATGAGCGAGGCAAGCCGGCGAAATCCACGTGCTGGATCGCGTCGGGTGGCTCCAGGCGCCGATGCCTCGAGCACCGCGGACGTCACCTGCTCGAGGTGGCGGCGAGCGATCGCGCGGTTGCCGTAGCGGGCGAAGATCACCTCGCCCTGCTCGGTGACCTTGAAGACGCCGCCGACCGAACCGGGCGCCTGTGCGCGCACCGCGCGGTTGGCCGGACCGCCGCCCCTGCCCAGCGCGCCGCCGCGTCCATGGAACAGTGTCAGTCGCAAGCCATTCTTCTTCGCCCATGCGGTGAGCGCGGCCTGCGCGTCATGGAGCGCCAGCGTTGCGGACAGCGGCCCGATCTCCTTGGCAGAGTCGGAGTAGCCGAGCATGACCTCGATCCTTTGGCCATTGGCGGCGAGACGTTTGCGGACGGGCTTGAGCCGCAGCATCTCGTCCAGGACTTCGGTCGCGCGCGCAAGGTCGTCGAGCGTCTCGAACAGCGGCACAACATCGAGCACCGGGACCCGGCCGCCGGTGGCATGACGCGCAAGCTGGTAGACCGCTGCTATGTCGCTCGCCCCACGCGTAAAGCTGACCACGTATCGGCGGCAGCACTCGACGCCGTACGTTGACTGAAGGGCCGCCACCACCCCGAGTGTGTCGAGCACATCCCGAGTCGGCTCCGACAACTGACCGCCGCCGCGGATCTCGATCAGCGCCCGCTCGTGCACGTTGCTGTGCTGCCGGACCTCGAGCTCCGCCAGGTGAAAACCAAAGGTCTGCGCCTGCCACACCAGGTGCTGCAGCTCGCCGGACGCGAGGCGAGGGGCGCCGGCGGCGGCGAGCGAATCCTGCACCGCGCGCAGGTCGTCGAGCAGCTCCGCAGCGGTTTGGTATGCGAGGTCCTTCTCACCCAGGCGCGTCGCGCGGATCCGGCGCACGACGTGAAGCAGAAACTCCCGGTGTGGCTCGGACGAGGTCTCAGGCAGTCGCTGCCGCAGCGCGCGCGACGGTGGTGTCGTCTCGGAATCGACGGTCATCGCGCGGCCCACCCGATTGGTCACGGCCTCGAGCGCGAGCAGCGCGTGCTCCGCGTGGATCGCCATCGTCTCCGCCGTAACCTGGGGCGTGACAGCTGGGTTGCCGTCGCGATCGCCTCCGATCCAGCTCCCGAAGCGAAGGAATGCAGGCGCGCGGGTTCCGAGGGCGGTGTCGAGGGCACGCAAGACCTCGGGCACCATGCGGAACAGCGTCTCGTCGAAGACGGCCATGAACGACCGCACCTCGTCCAACGGCCGGACGTGCGCAGTGCGCATCTGGGCTGTGCGCCACAGAGTGTCGATCTCTTCGCCGAGCCGCCGCTGCGCCTCCGCCCGCTCGGAGTCCGAGATCTTCGGATCGTCGATCGCCTCGAGCTGCTCGCCGATCCGCCGAATCGCGGTCACAACCGCGCGGCGCCTCGCCTCCGTCGGATGCGCCGTGAAGACAGGATGGATCTCCAGGGTCGCGAGCAGAGCGTCAAGCCTCTTCCTGCCCACTTTGGTCCGCAGCTCGGCGACGGTCGCCGCGATTGACTCCGGAAGCGGCTCCGGTCCCCGATCGCGATCCCGGATAACCCGGGCGCGATGGTGCTCTTCGGCCAGGTTCGCGAGGTGGAAGTAGCAGGTGAAGGCCCGAGCCACGAGCTCGGCACGGTCAAGAGGCCACGAGGCGACGAGCTTCTCGGCCTCGCGCTCGAAGCGACCGTCCTCACGCGCCCGGATCGCCAGACCGCGCAGCTTCTCCACGTCATGCAGGAGACTCGCGCCGCCGAAGTCGGCGATGACGTTGCCCAGCAGCTCCCCGAGCAGCCGCACGTCGCGCCTCAGCTCCGGCGGTATCTCCTGTCGGGCAGCGTCTCTCGACTGCCCCATCAGGCCGGTTCGCTACGCGAGCAGGCCGACTTCCCCGCGAGTGGGGAAGAGGACGGCAAACTCGAGCGAGTCGATCAGGGCGAGCAGCGACGCCTCGATGATGTTGCTCGAACAGCCCACGGTCGTCCAGCGCGCGGTGCCCTTACCGCTTTCGATCAGGACGCGCGTGGTCGCGGCTGTGCCGGCGTCGCCGTTGAGGATGCGCACCTTGTAATCGTGCAAGCTCACGCCGTCGAGCGCGGGGAACTGCGGAGTCAGCGCCTTGCGCAGCGCCGCATCGAGCGCGTTGACCGGGCCGTTTCCCGACGCGGCGGTGTGATAGACCGCGCCTTCGACCTCGACCTTGACCGTCGCCTCGGCGTGAACCGATCCACCGTTCTTGCGCACCTGGGTGGTGAAATCGGCCACCGTCCATGGCGCCGCGTACCCGGGCTGAAGCCGCCGCACGAGCATCTCAAACGACGCGTCCGCCGCCTCGTACGCGTATCCCTGGTGCTCCAGCTCCTTGAGGTGGTTCACGAGCCACCGCGTCTGCGGGTCGTCACGGTCGAGCTCGAGCCCGAACTCTCGCGCCTTCGCCAAAACGTTGCCGCGCCCAGAGAGCTCAGACACGAGCACGCGCGCCTCGTTTCCCACCCGGGCCGGATCGATGTGCTGATAAGCATCCTTGTGCCGCAGGACTGCGGCCACGTGCTGCCCGCCCTTGTGCGCGAAAGCGCCGTGGCCGACGAACGGCTGCTGCAGCGGCAGCGCGAGGTTGGCGATCTCTGCCACCGTGCGCGAAAGCTCAGTGAACCGCTGCACCGACCCCTGGGGGAGTGCCTCGATGTCGAGCTTGAGCACGAGGTTCGAGATCACAGACACAAGGTTGGCGTTGCCGCAGCGCTCGCCATAGCCGTTGATGGTGCCCTGGACCATGTCCGCGCCGCCCATCACCCCTTCCAGCGTGTTCGCGACCGCAAGCTCGCAATCGTTGTGCGTGTGGATGCCCACGCGCGTTGAGGCCCCGGCATGGGCCAGCGCCGACCTCACCGCCTCGACGCCAGAGCGGATCTCAGCAGGCTGGCTGCCGCCGTTGGTGTCGCACAGGACCACCCATGCGGCGCCCGCGCGCGACGCGGAAAGGCAGACCTCGAGTGCGTACTCGGCGTCCCGCGCGTACCCGTCAAAGAAATGCTCCGCGTCAAAGATGACCTCGCGGCCGAGGTCGACTCCGTACGCGACCGACTCCTCGACCATGGCGAGGTTTTCGTTGTTCGTCGTCTGTAGGACCGTCGCCACCTGCCAGGTGTCGCTCTTGCCGACGAGCGTCCAAACGGGCGCCTTGCTCGCGATCAGCGCATCCAGATTCGGGTCGTCCTCACAGCGTCCGCCGGCGCGGCGCGTGGCGCCGAACGCGGCCAGGCGCGCGCTCTCGAGCGGCTGCTTCGCAAGGCTCGTGAAAAGCTCCTCGTCTTTCGGGTTGGAGCCGGGAAATCCACCTTCGACGTAGTCGAAGCCGAGGCCGTCCAGGAGGCGCGCGATGCGCTCTTTGTCCGCGGCAGAGAAGGAGACGTCCGGGCCCTGCGCGCCGTCCCGCAGGGTGGTGTCGTAGACGACGATTCTTCTTTTGGCGGACATAAAAAAACCTCCCGACCTTCTGGCCGGGAGGTCCAACCGACATAAGCGCGGCGCGCTACGTCGGGGGACCTCCCCGGATAATCTCGATGGCGATCGCGCGGCGATTGCGCATGTGGCCGCAAGCCTAAGGCATCGCGGACGCGGCATGCATGGTCTTGGGCACCAAGCACGGGTCTGGCCGTTAGTGGCACACCGACAGCCGCGGTGTGGCGGCAGGAGTTCGCCGTGCTGTGGAATCTTTCTCTTGACAAAAGGAAATGGGAGGGGTACGGTTTGCGAAGTCGATTCGACAATGTCGAACGGTAGTCAGGATTAACGAGGGGGTTCAACCGCCATGTACTCGATTCGACAGCGTGCGCTGGCCGAGGTCCTGGGCACCGCCGCCCTGGTGCTCGTCGGCCCCGGATCCGTGATCGCGACTCTGACGCTGGCGGGCAAGGCCGTGCCGGCCGTGACCGAAGCCGACCTGCTGGGGATCAGCTTCGCTTTCGGCTTCATCATCACCGCGCTCGTCTACGCCATCGGCAAGGTGTCTGGATGCCACATCAACCCGGCCGTGACCTTCGCCCTGGCGGCGACCAAGCGTTTTCCATGGCGCGAGGTCCCGACCTACTGGGCGGCCCAGTACGCGGGCGGGATCATCGGCGCCTTCGCGATCTGGGGAGTCTTCGGCCAGCACGCGGTGGCGTTTGGCATGGGCCAGACCCACTTCGCCGCCGATGCGTCGACCTCTTACTACCTGCAGGCGGCGCTCGCCGAGGCCGTCGGCACCGGGCTCCTGCTTTTCGCGATCCTCGGCATCGTCGACGGGCGCTCGCCGCAGCAACTGGCGGGTCTCGTCATCGGCGGCGCGGTGGTCGGCATCATTCTGGTCTTCGGACCGGTCACAGGCGCATCGCTCAACCCGTCGCGCGCCTTCGGTCCCGAGCTTGTGCAGGCGATCGCCGGCGGAACGACCTTCTGGGCGCAGTACATCCCCGTCTACTTGATCCCCGGGCTCGTCGGGGCGGCCCTCGCCTCATTCGCCTACGACTACCTCGCCAACCCCCGCGTCGTCGAGAAGCCGATCAAAGAAGCCGTGACGCGCGAAGAAGCGCGCGCCGCCGCCAGCTGACCGTAAGGAGAAATCGAGAATGGCAGTCGAAACCAACCAGATGCGCAAGTTCCTCAACGATCCGGCCCGGGTTGTCAAGGAGTCGCTGGCCGGGCTCGCCGCGGCGCACCCGGACCTCGTCCGGTACGACGCGGCGGCGCAGATCATCGTCCGCAAAGACGCGCCCCGGCGCGGCAAGGTAGCCCTGATCTCGGGTGGGGGGTCGGGACACGAGCCCCTGCACGGCGGATTCGTCGGCCACGGCATGCTCGACGCGGCATGCCCGGGCGAAGTTTTCACCTCGCCCGTGCCCGCCCAGATGCTCGCCGCCACCAAAGCGGTCGACGGCGGCGCGGGTGTGGTTCACATCGTCAAGAACTACACGGGCGACGTCCTCAACTTCAAGCTCGCGGCAGGGGACGCGGCGGACGAGGGGATCAAGGTCACCTCGATCGTCATCGATGACGACGTCGCGGTCCAGGACTCGCTCTACACAGCGGGGCGCCGCGGCGTGGGCGCAACCGTGCTCGCGGAAAAGATCGCCGGCGCGGCCGCAGAAGGTGGCGCCGACCTGGCGAAGGTGACCGACACCGTGAGGCAGGTCAATGAGCGCTCGCGCTCATTTGGCGTGGCGCTTTCCTCCTGCGTACCGCCCGCGTCGGGCAAGCCGATCTTCGAGCTCCCCGAAGGACAGATCGAGCTCGGGATCGGGATCCATGGCGAGCCCGGGCGCAAGCGCGCCCAGCTCGCGTCGGCGAGCGACATCGTCGACGTCATGGTCGAGGCGGTCGTGTCCGACCTCAAGCCGAAGAAGGGCGCGAAAGTGCTCGCCTTCGTCAACGGCATGGGCGGTACTCCTCTGCTCGAGCTGTACCTCCTCTATGCCGAGGTCGACAAGAAGCTCCGCGCCGCCGGCGTCGAGCCGGTCCGCAATCTCGTCGGCAGCTACATCACCTCGCTCGAGATGGCGGGCGCTTCGTTGACCGTGCTCGAGCTCGACGAAGACTTGACCAGGTTCTGGGACTCGCCGGTTCACACCCCCGCGCTCCGCTGGGGCGTCTAGGCGCTAAGTTGATCAGCGAAAGGGTCATGGACGCGGCCACGATCACCTCCTGGATGCGCGAGATCGACGTCGCGGTGCGCGCCGAGAAAGACCATCTGGTCCAGCTCGACGCGGCCATCGGCGATGGCGACCACGGCACCAACATGGTCAGGGGATTCGAGGCCGTCGTTCAGGCCCTGGACGCTGACGGCGGATCGCCGCCGGGCAAGCTCTTGATCCTTGCCGGTCGCACCCTCGTCTCGACCGTGGGCGGGGCGAGCGGACCGCTGTGGGGCAGCGCGCTGCGCAGCGGCGGTCGGGTGCTCGGCGACCAGTCGTCGTTCGAGGGTGCCGAGCTGGTCGAGGTCCTGGCCGCAGCGCTGGCGTCGGTCAAAGACCTCGGCACCGCGGCCGTCGGCGACAAGACGATGGTGGATGCGCTGGAGCCGGCGGTCGACGCGCTCCGGACCCGGCTCGGCCAGGGTGCATCGCTCGACGAGGCGCTTGACGCCGCGGGGGCGGCAGGGGAGTCAGGCATGCGCTCGACCATCCCGCTCCAGGCGCGCAAAGGACGCGCGTCGTATCTCGGCGAGCGTTCGGTTGGCCACCAGGATCCAGGCGCGACGTCGACGGCGCTGATCCTCCGCGCACTGCAGAGGGCGGCCAGGGCGACCTAGTAGATGGGCGAAAAGGCCCTCCAAGGGGTGAGCGCCGCCCCGGGCATCACGGTCGGGGCCGCGGTCGTGCTCGACCGTCCCGGCGCCGCGCGTGTGGCGCTTGGCGCCGACCCTGAGGCTGAGGCGATCCGAGCGCGCGATGCCCTGCACCGAGTCGCGACCGACCTCGAAGACATTGCTTCGGCCCTGAGGCGGGAGGGCCGCGGCGAAGAGGCCGACATCATCGAAACAGGAGTTTTGATGGCGATGGACCCGCAGCTGATCGCCCGCGTAGAAACGCTGGTCGTCGATGCGGGCCTCGGGCCAGCCGAAGCACTGTCCGAGGCGGCGGAAGAGACCGCGCTCGAGCTCTCGCGACTCCCCGACGCGATGCTCGCAGAGCGAGCCGACGACGTCCGCAGCGTCGGCCGGCGCGCCGCCGCATATGTGGAGGGTCGAGCGCGCACCGCGACCGATGGGGTGCTCATCGCGACCACACTTGGCCCGGCCGATGTGGCCGAACTGGCGCCCACTGCGAAGGGCATAGTCCTCGCGGCCGGGGGCGTCACAGCTCACGCCGCGATCGTCGCCCGCTCGCTGGGCCTGCCGATGGTCGTCGGCGCCGGCCCTGAGCTCCTGGATATCCAGGACGGGGAAGAGGTCGTCGTCGACGGCGACCGCGGGCTGGTCGTGCGCCGCCCCGACCCAGAGCGGGTCGACCTGGCGCGCGGCGACGCCGAACGCCGCAGGCTCGCCCGGAACACCGCGGTCGCGCGCCGCGACCAACCGGCGGAGACAAAGGACGGCCACAGGGTCCGCGTGCTCGCCAACGCCTCGACCGCAGCCGAGCTGCAGGAGGCGACCAAGCAGGGAGCAGAAGGCGTGGGGCTGCTCCGGACCGAGCTTCTCTTTCTCGAGGCGTCCGAGTGGCCGTCCCAGGCTCAGCAGCTGAGCTCGCTGCGTCCGGTCCTTTCGCGGCTGGCTGGCCGCACGGCGACGGTGCGCCTGTTCGATTTCGGGGCCGACAAGACGCCACCTTTCCTACGCGGCACCTCCGCGCGCGGCATCGACCTGCTGCTGGAATCGCCGCGCGCTCTGACGACGCAGCTCGCCGCGATCGTCGAGGCCGGTGCGGGGACCGACCTGCGAATCCTCATTCCGATGGTGACGAGCACCACGCAGCTCGCGGCCGTTCGCGAGGCGCTCGACGGCGTTCTTGATGGGCGGCCGAGACCACAGCTCGGAGCCATGATCGAGACGCCTGAAGCTGCGCTTGGCGCCGGCGCCATCGCTCAGACGGCCGATTTCCTGAGCATCGGCACCAACGACCTGACCCAGCTTGTGCTCGGGCTCGACCGCGAGCAATCCAGAACGGCCCCGGTGATGGACCTACGGGTTCTCGGTTTGATCACCGCCACGATTGACGCCGCGCACGCGGCGCGAATCCTGGTCGATGTCTGTGGCGAGGCTGCTTCCGACCTCAAGGCTATGCCGGTTCTCGTGGGTCTGGGTGTCGACGAGCTCAGCGTCGCCGCCGCGCGTGTCGGGCAGGCGCGTCAGCAGGTGCGAGAGCTGAACTTCGTCGCAGCGCAGCAAGAGGCGGAAAAACTACTCCACCAGACCGGTCACGCAAGCCGCGAGCGCGTCTAAAGCGGCCGGCGCGTCCTCACCGTCGGCGCTCAGGCTCAGCGTTGTACCGCCTATCGCGCCCAGAGCTAGGACCGCGAGGATGCTCTTCGCGTCCGCGAACCTGCCGTCGACACCGACCGTCACGCGCGACCGAAACCGCATCGCAGTCTTGACGAAGTTGGCGGCCGGCCGGGCGTGCAGCGCCACCGAGTCTGGGAGCGCGACCTTGAGCTCAGAACTTGTGTGCACCGCGTGCCTCTTCCGCCGCCCTCGCTACATCATCGAGGTCTTGCCCGGCCGACGACATCACCGCCGCCGCGATCGCCCCCTCGACGAACGGAGCATCGACGAGTCGGATGTGGCCGTTGCGACGGCCGTCTTCCATCAGGTGGCGGACCGTGAGGACCGAGCTGCCGAGATCCGCCAGCACTACGACTCCCTGGCCCCGGTCGGCGCGCATGATGGCGTTCCAGACCACGTCCCCGGTCGTGCCCAGCGTCCCGTCCGGACCCCCGCCGGCCGGCTCGACGCGGACGTCGTCGCCAGCCATCTGGGAGGCCAGCGCCGCCAGGCCATGAGCCAGCTCGTAGCTATGCGAGACCAGTACAATCCCGACCAATCAATCACCTTCCGCCGATGGCGGCGTTAATTCCAGACGACCGGGCTAGTCTACACTACCGACAGCAATTCAGCAATGCCGAATCCTAGCGAAGATCGAAGACGCAGCTCGATTCAGTCCATCGACCGCGCCACAGCGATCCTGAAAGCACTCGCAAGCGGCCCGAGGCGCCTCGGCGTCAGCGAGCTGGCGGACCGCCTCGGCCTGGCTCGGCCTACTGTGCACGGTCTGCTCCAGACGCTCCAGTCGCATGGCTTTGTTGAGCAGGACCGGCACTCGGACAAATATCAGCTCGGTCCCGGCCTGCTGCAGCTGGGGTACTCGTACCTCGACCTGAACGAGCTGCGCGCGCGCTCGATCACCTATGCCGACCACCTCGCGACGCGGACAGGTGCCGCCGTGCGCGTCGGCGTGATGCACGGCGCCAGCGTCGTGATCGTGCACCACGTATTCCGGCCGGACGCCGCCTTCGGGATCCTCGAGGTCGGCCTCCAGCTGCCCTTGCACGCGAGCGCGCTCGGCAAGGCGGTGCTCGCGTTCTCACCCGCCCAGGTTCTCGCCGACCTGGTCGCAGAGCCGCTCCCACGCCTGACGAAGCAGACCCTCGACGAGTCGGGCCTACGGCGAGAGCTGGACGTGATTCGGGACAGCGGCGTCGCCACCGAGAGAGATGAGGCTGTGCTTGGTGAATCCAGCCTCGCCGCGCCCATCTTCGACCACGGCGGCCAGGCCGTCGGGGCGATCGGCGTCGTCGATTCCACCGAACGAATCTTTCCGCGGGGCCTGGCGCGCGGGCTGACGGCGGCGCTAGGCGAGGCGGCCCGCGGCATCTCGCGCGAGCTGGGCGCGCCGCGCTGGCCTTACGCCGCGGAGGCCTAGCTTTTATCGTTCTCGCCCATGATCGGGCCTGAGACCACTGGCCTCCTGGTCGAATGCCGCGACGAGCCGGGGGTGCTTTATCGCATCACCGAGGCGATCTTTCGCCACGGCGCCAACATCACATACGTCGCCGGGGGCGCGCGGCGCGAAGCCATCGCCGAGCTCCAGCTCGAGGTCTCCGGCGCCCCCGACGGCCGCCGCCTGATCGGCGACCTGGAGGCCGTGCCAGGTGTGACGCACGTCGGCGTCGTGCCGACTTTCCAGACCATCTACGGCAAACGCGTGATTGTGATCGGCGGCGGCGCCCAGGTCGGCATGGTCGCGCAGGGCGCGATCTCGGAGGCGGACCGCCACAACATCCGCGGCGAGCGGATCTCGGTCGACACGATCCCTCTGGTCGGGGAGGAGCAGCTGGCCGATGCGGTCCGCGCCGTCGCGAGGCTGCACCGCGCCCGCGCGCTTGTGCTGGCCGGCGCGCTTATGGGCGGCGAGATCACGAACGCGGTGCGGGAGATTCGGGAGGCGGGAATCCTCGTTCTCTGCACGAACATGGCGGGCTCGGTTCCCGACGCCGCCGACGTGGTGGTGAGCGACCCGGTCGAGGCTGGGGTCATGGCCGTGATGCTGATCGCGGACACGGCAAAGTTCTCGATCGAGCACGTGCGTGGCCGCCGCTTTTAGCGGCGACCACGCGGAGTTCCGGGGACCGATCAGTTCGTGAGCTCGCGCGTCCTCACGCTGATCGTCATGGTGCTCGCGGCCGACCCGACGTAGACCCCCCGCGTCGGCGCCGCGTCGGTGTAGTCCCGGCCCACCGCAAGCCGGACGTGGTGCGGGGTCGTGCGCACGGGATGCGTTGCGTCGAAGCCGATCCATCCCCGTCTCGCCACCCAGGCCTCCGCCCAGGCGTGTGACGCGGTGCTGATCTTCTCGCCCGGGAAATGGATGTAGCCGCTTACATAGCGTGCCGGGACGCCCATCGCCCGCGCCACCGCGACGACAAGGTGCGCGAAGTCCTGACATACGCCCGCCCGCAGCTTGAGCACGTCGTCGACGCCGCTGTAGACGTTCGTCACGGTGCGGTCGTAGGTGAACTCACGGCTGATCGTGGTCGTGAGCTCGTCGAGGGCGTGCTCGACCGATTCGGGTGACGCTGGATCGTTGATTGCGTGGCGTTGCGCCAGCTCGTGCACCCCGTCGATGTCCTTGACCGGGGAGCGAAAGCGAAGAAAGTCCTGCACCAGCTCCTCGCCGGGGTTCTCGTCCGGGCTTATCCCTGTCTCGACTATGGATCGGCTGACCACACTGATGCCCGAGTGCGGGCGCACGAGGTTGAAGTAGTGGACGTGGTTGCCGAAACCGTCGATGTAGGCACGCGCCTTCACGCCGTGGCTCAGCTCGAGCCTGAAGTCATGACAGCGCTGGCCGTTGCCGTCCATCGGCTGCAGCCGGAGCTCCATCACGGTCTCCGCGATGGGGCCCGTATACCGATAGCGGGTGCTGTGGACGATGTCCAGCTTCATTGCTGCTGCTGCTGTGGCATCCCGCGCCCCTCTTCGCCGGCGACCGCTGCCGGCACCTTGCTCGGATGGAAATATGTTTCGCGCAGCGCGATCTCGAGCGTGCGCAGCAAGGCGCGGCATTCGCCATCGAACTCCAGCGGACTCTGGGCGATGGACTGCGTGTTGGCCTGCTGGTAAATTCCGTTGAGCCGGATCAGCAGGCGCAGAGGCTTCGAGCGCCGGGACTTGCCTTCGATTCTCGCCACCGACTCGAGCGCTGTCGACGCCGCAAAGCGAGCCGATCGCGGCAGGGCGCGGTCCAGCATCAAGCATTCGATGACGCGATCCGCCGTCACCCCACCGGCATAGCGCGCCTGGAAGGACTCGAACGCAAAACAGGACTTGAGCACAGCCGTCCACTCGAGCGCATCCTCGGGTGTGTCCGCGAGCTCCGCCGCCTTGTGAGTCACGACCCCAGTGACGTTCGCCGTGCGCTCGACGAACTTCCCCAGCCGGACGAAGTCGCGCGCCTCGTCGTGAAACATCGTGTCCTCGAGCAGCCCGTCGACGAGTCGGATGCTCATCTGCACGTCCATGAGGAACCGGTAGAGGTCCGGCTGCCAGACGGCCTCCTGCACCCGCCAGTGCAGGGCGTTGACCTGCTCGTACAGCTCGGTGGGCAGCGCCGGGCGAACCGTCTGCGCCGCCAGACGGGCGGCGGCGATGCTCGCTCGGACCGAGGGGCCGAGCGTGCCCGCGACGACAAACTCGACCGCCTGCTCGCGGCGGCCGGTGTCGCTGCCCCGCCAGCCCGCAAGCTCCATGAAGCGGACCCAGAACTCCGGTCCGGGCTCGTCGGAGCGGTCGAGCGACAGCGCGACATGCACGCCCAGGATCCGGGCGAGGTGGTCAGCGCGTTCGAGGTGGCGCCCCAGGAGGGTGAGCGAGGTCGCGGCCCGGCTAAGCATCCCGATCCTCGACCGCGTCGTCCGCGATCACCCACGTGTCGCGGCTGCCCCCGCCCTGCGAGCTGTTGACCACCAGCGAACCAGGTGTCAGGGCGACGCGTGTAAGCCCGCCCGGCGTGACATAGATGTCAGGGCCCGTGAGGACAAACGGCCTAAGGTCCTGGTGGCCGGGCCGCAGCCGGCCGCCGTCGAGCACCGGCTGCACCGACAGCGCGATCACGGGCTGGGCGATGAAGGCGCGCGGCCGGGCGAGGATGCGCCGCCGAAACTCCTCGCGCTCTTCGCTGGTCGAAACTGGGCCGATCAACATCCCGTATCCGCCGGAGGCGTCGGTGGTCTTGACGACCAGGCTGTCCAGATGTGCGAGCACGTGCTCGCGCTCGGAGTCGATCGCGCACAGGTATGTCTCGACATTGGGTAGGATCGGGTCCTCGTCGAGGTAGTACCGGACGATTTTCGGCACGAACGCGTAGACCGCCTTGTCGTCGGCGACCCCGTTGCCCAGCGCGTTGGCGATCGCGACGTTGCCGGCACGGTACGCGTTGACGAGGCCGGCGACTCCGACAAGCGACTCCTGGCGGCCGAAGATCGGATCCAGCCATTCATCGTCGATCCGCCTGTAAATGACGTGGATGGGATGCAGGCCGCGGGTGGTCCGCATGAACACCTTGTCCTCGTCGACGACAAGGTCACTGCCCTCTACCAGCTCGACTCCCATCTGCTTGGCGAGGTAGAGGTGCTCGTAGTACGCGGCGTTGTTGATGCCGGGCGTGAGCAGGACGACGGTCGGATCGTCCACACCCGCCGGCGCGAGCCAGCGCAGGTGACGCAGCAGCTCGTGCACATAGCCCTCGACCGGCCGGACCGGATAGCCCGCAAACAGGTCAGGGAGGATGCGTTTCATCACGTAGCGGTTGGCCTGCACATACGAAGCGCCCGATGGCGTGCGGAGGTTGTCCTCGAGAACGAAGAAATCACCCTTCTCATCCCTCACCAGGTCGATGCCCGCGATGTGGCAGTGGATGCCGTGCGGAACCGCGAGCCCCTCGATCTCGCGGACGTAGAGAGAGCTGGTGAGAACGACCTCGGTCGGGATGGCGCGCTGCTTGAGGATCAGCTTGCGCCCGTAGACGTCGTCCAGGAACAGGTTCAGCGCCCTCAACCGCTGCTTGAGCCCCTCCTCCAGGCGGCGCCAGGTGTGCGCCTCGATCAGCCTCGGGATGACGTCGAACGGGAAGACTTTCTCCGTGCCCTGGGCGTCCGGGTAGACGGCAAACGTGATCCCGTGGTTACGAAACATCTCCATGGCCAGAGCCCAGCGGCGCTGGAGCTCGGCCGGGCCCAGCCGGTTCAGCTCCTCGTAGAGTCGACGGTAGGCAGGTCGCGGCCGGCCGGCGGCCGCAAGCATCTCGTCATAGAAGCTGTTGACCTTGTAGTTGGCATCGAGATTCACGAAACCCACCGCTATAGTGTCTGCGCCATCCCGCAACCTGAGAAGACGCTCAACCTACGGGTCGGCTGCGAGTTCAAATACGACGTGAGCGCTCCGACTGTCGCCACGGTTCAGGTGCGCCCGCGCTCAGATGCGCGCCACCAGCTGGTCAGCGAGACCTGGGGCACCCACCCACCGGTGCCGATGGACGAGTATGCCGATTTCTACGGCAACCCGGTCAAGCGGCTCGTCATGCCGGTGGGGGAGCTGGCGCTCCGCTACGACGCGGTAGTGTCGGTGCCGGACGAGCCGGACCTCGACGCCACCGCTGCGCCGCAGCTGGCCGTAGACGACATCCCAGGTGAGCTGCTCCACTTCACGCTTCCCAGTCGGTACTGCCTGTCCGACCATCTCATGGGCATGGCTTGGGAGCTGTTCGGTCAGACGGAACCGAGCGGAGCCCGCGTCCATGCGGTCTGCGACTGGGTGCACGACAACATCACCTTTCAGTACGGCGCGAGCAATCCGCTGACGACCGCGGTCGACGTGCTCGAGCAGCGCAAGGGCGTGTGCCGGGACCTGGCGCATCTCGCGATCACGTTCTGCCGCGCGCTCAACATCCCGGCGCGGTACGTGTTTGGATACCTGCCGGACCTGTACGTGCCGCCGCCGGACAGCCCAATGGACTTCGCCGCCTGGATGGAGGTTTACCTCGGCGACCGGTGGTGGACGTTCGATCCTAGGAATAACGCGCGCCGGGTCGGACGCGTTCTGATTGGTCGTGGACGCGATGCACTCGACGTGGCGATGCTGACCACTTTTGGCGCTGCGGCGTTTAGATCCATGGTGGTTTGGGCCGACAAGGACAAGCATTCCTGATGGCGATCGATCCAGCGCCGGTCGACTGGGCCTCGGCGCGCCGGGCGTCCTATCAGCTGCGGCAGACCTTCCGTTACGAGTACCCGCAGCCGATCCGCGACCTGAGCCATCGCCTGATCGTCATCCCGCCGGAGCGGTTCGGCGACCAGCGAAGGCTGTCCCACAACGTGTCGGTGGCGCTGCACGGCGCAAGGCTCGAGAACAGCAGCGACCGCTTCGGCAACGTGATCGTGGACGTGTTCGCTCCCCGCGTGTCGGACGCGATCGAGTTCGTCGCCGAGGTCTCGGTCGAGCGCCAGGCGTCCCAGCCGAATCGCTTGCCGGACGGCTGGCTGGCCGACGAGTACCTGCTCGAGCCGTCGCGACTGACCGAGGCCGACGACCGGATCCTTCGCGCCGCCGACGACCTGTTCGAGGCGGCCGAGTGGGGCCTGCCCCTGGCCGACCGGATCAATGACTGGGTCTACCAGTCGATGACCTATAGGCATGGGGTGACCGGGGTGAGGACCACGGCGGCGGAAGCGCTTGCGCTCGGCGCCGGGGTGTGCCAGGACTACGCGCACGTGATGCTTGCGCTCTGCCGAGCCTCTGGCTTGCCCTCCCGGTACGTGTCGGGCCACCTGCTGGGCCAGGGCGGGACGCACGCGTGGGTGGAGGTGGTGCTGCCCGCGAACGACGGCACGGGGGACGCGATCGCCCACGCGTTCGACCCGACCCACGCCAGCCGGGGCGGAATTGCGTACGTGACGGTGGCGGTCGGCGCGGACTATTCCGACGTCGCGCCGACCTCCGGGACCTATCTCTCGGGTGCTCGCGGGCGGCTGATCGCCAGCAAGCGGGTGTCGCTAACCGAGATCGAGTAGCCGCCCTTCCTACATCGCGGGCGTGACTTCGTAGACCGTGATCTTGCCGCCCGATTGCAGCACCGGGCAGCCCTTTGCGAGCTCGGCGGCCGCGTTCAGCGAGTCGGCCTTCAGGATCGAGTAGCCGGTCGCCGGCGTGCCGATCGCGCCGTCGTGTACTGCCCCGTCAGCGACGTTCTTGGAGTGTTCGCTGAAGGGGTTGCCCATGTCCACGATCTTGTCGCCGAGCTTGCCGAACCACGCGCCCCAGGCTTGCATCACCTTGTCGCGCTCGCCTGGGGTCGTCCCCGCGCTGCCGCCCGTGTACAGAAGAACGAAGTTCGCCATCGCTGCTCCTCCTTGAATTTGGGATCACCTCAGACGACGAACCACCTACGCCTAAATCGACATCTCTTATCGAATTCACATCCGCCGGCTCATAAATCGATTGGATGAGACCCAGACGTTTTCATTGAGGCAGTGTTGTACGTGGGGACGTCTGGATGGCAGTACCGACACTGGAAGCGCATCTTCTATCCCGAGAAGCTGCTCCCACGCATGTGGCTGCCCTTCTTTGCTGAGCGTTTCCAGACCGTTGAGGTCAACAACACGTTCTACCGCCTCCCAGAAAGATCGGTCTTCGAGCAGTGGAGGCAAAACTCGCCGAGCGATTTCATCTTCGCGCTGAAGATGAGCCGCTACCTCACACACCTGAAGCGGCTCCACGATCCCGCAGAGCCCGTCCGCCGATTCATGGAGCGCGCCGAGGGGCTCGGTCCAAAGCTTGGTCCGATCCTGATCCAGCTCCCCCCGCGCCACACCGCCGACCTCGAGCTGCTGGATGGGACACTGCAGCTGTTCCACTCCTCCGTCCGCGTCGCCATAGAATTCCGCGACGAGCAGTGGTTCACGGCCGAAACCGCGGCGCTGCTCGAGCGTCGCGGAGTGGCGCTGTGTCTCGGCGACACCCCGCGGCGCAAGCAGCCAACATGGCGGACTGCAGAGTGGGGCTTCGTCCGCTTTCACGAGGGCACGGGCCCGCAAGCGCCCGGCTATGAGCGTGATGTGTTGCGCGGGTGGGTGGATCGCATCGCTGAGTTGTGGCAGGAATCCGACGTCTACATCTACTTCAACAACGACACCGGCGGCTACGCAATCAGGGACGCGGTCGTGTTTGCCGAGCTCGCGGCTGCCGCCGGCCTCAGACCGACGCGCGTGCCTTCAACGAACGCCGCTTGAGGGCCAGGTCGGCGTCGTCCGTCGTCACGTAGCGGCGCCGGAAGTTGCGAAGGGCGAATCGGTCGCACGCGGTTTCGGCCGAGGATCCTTTGCCCAACACCTCATGCAGGTACCAATGCATCCACTCGTGGCAGTAGAGAAATCGCAGCACGTCGCGGCGGCCGCGGAAATAAACGGTCTCGGACGCCCAGGCGAACCGCATGCCTGCACCTCGCTTGCGCCGCGCAGCGTAGATCACCGGCTCTTTGAAGGCTCGGAACGGAATCGGAACCTGCAGCACGATCCGCCTCTCCTCGAACTCGCACCGCGCGGCGAGGTGGGGCGCCCAGCGGTAACGGAGCGGCTTGATCACGATCTCGTAATCGCAGCGGGGGAGGCCCTCCAGGACCCCGCGGGCCTGGGTGGTGCTGAACCCCGGGAGCTCGGAGCGGATGGCCATGGCCGAAACAGGATAGGGGCTGCCGGTGGGCGTTATGACTGGATAGGAGGAGTTGATGCCAGACACTGTCGTCGGCCTGTTCAGAACCCGCCCGGAAGCCGAGCGGGCCCTTCGAAAACTCGAGGAGGCGGGCTTCCGTCCCGACCAGATCTCGCTCGCCACGCCCCGTCGGGGCCGGCGCGGCCACTACGGCTTGAAGGTAGGTGTGGGCATCGTGGCCGGCACCCTACTGGGCGCCCTCGCCGGAGCGGTCGCCACCGGCCTGGTCCCCGGCGTCCACCCCTTGATTGCCGGCAACGTCCTCGCCACCTTCCTGTTCGCCGCCGTGGCGGGCGCGGCCACCGGCGGTGTGGCCGGCGCGCTCGTGAGCATGGCCGCATCGGGCGACCGGGCCCTCTACTACGAGCAGGAGGTCGAAGCTGGACGCTATCTCGTCAGCGTGGCCGGGCCGGGATTGGAGGACGCCGAGGAGATCATGAGAGTGGCCGGTGCCATGGAGGCGGCTCCGATCGAAGCTCCTCTCGAGAAAGGACATCCTCGACCGGAGGGCGGCTGAGCAAAGCTCCGCGGCCTAGTTGTTCGGCTCGGCCCGGCTGATGTCCTCTTGGACATCCTCCCCTTCGCCGCGTCGCGAAAGGTCACCGAGGGACACGATGCCTTCGAGCTTGTGGTCCGTCATCACCAGCACCCGCTTGACATCGTGCGACTTCATCATGTCCATGGCATCGTCACTGCAGATGTCTGCGAGCCGTGTCTTCGACGGATCGCTGCCGGTCGCAACCGCGCGCACGGTGATGTCCCTGTCGGTGACGATTCCGCACGGCTTGTCCGCCTCCATGACGATGACGGAACCGATGCGCAGGTCGCTCATCGCCTTGGCCGCCTCGGTCACCGACGTCTCGGAGCTCATCGACACCGGATCTCGCGTCATAACGTCGCGAACTGTTTTGGCCATGAAAGCGCCTCCAGATGTCGGATGAGTCTATTACGAGAAAAAACGCGTGAGCGATCGAGCGTTACTCGCGGCCGGCGTTTGTCCGTGACCACCAAAGACTCAAAGTAGTCGATAGTCCTGACCCGTTAACCAATTGGGGGCGCTTGGCCAGCAATGGCCGAGCCCTCCACTTACGCAGACCTAGATCGCCTTCGGAACGCGGAAGATCCAGGCGAGAAATGTTCCGCTTGCGACCCCGAGCAGACCGCCCACGGCGACGTCGCTGGGAAAGTGATGGCCGAGGTGCACGCGCGAGAGTCCAACGCCTGTCGCCAGCGCGTAAACGAGCGGAGCGGCGTGGGGATAGAAAGTCGCGAGAGCTGTCGCCGCAGCGAATGATGACGCCGAGTGTCCGGATGGGAACGAGGCATCGGTGGTCCTGATGCCGACGACGAGCACGTCGCGGTCGACCCAGGGACGCTTTCGTCTGAACACTGGTTTGACGAGTCGCTGGACAACGTAAGTTGTGCCCAGAGAGGCGACCGCGGTCGCAAGTCCCGCTCTTCGCCCCTTCGGCCCACCGAGCCATGCGAGGGCGGCGCCGCCCGCGACCCAGCCGAGCCCTTCGCCGAGGTCGGAAAGGGTGGTCACGTACTGGTCTCCGAGTGGAGAGTGGGGCAGCCCGTGGATCATGCGGTACAGGCGCCGATCTACCGACTCGGGCAGGATCCGGGGTGGCTCCAGGGAAGGAGACTGCATCCTTTAAGGAACGCGGGCCTGCGGTGAAGGCAGCGGAGGCAAGCGTTCTGGTTCTGGGATGAGGCGGCAAGAGCGCGCTGGACCGCGCATCGACGCCTGGTGGGATGCGGTGCTCGCCGGGGAAACCGGGGAAGCACATCCGATCTTTGGGGACCAGGTGAAAGTGCACCTGCGCGAAGGCCGTCTGACGCTGTCGGGCGACCTCGATCGGCGCGAAGACCGCTCGGCGCTCTTGCGCCAGGCCAGCTCCCGTATCGGGCGCGGCATCAGCCATGTCGACGCTTCCGCCCTACGGGTGGCCGACCGACATGAGAAGGCCGGCATCCTCGAGCAAACGCTCGTCGCCGCCTATCCCGACCGCGCGACCGCCGGCCTCGCGCGCAAGCTCGTCCTCGAGCACAGCCGCGTCGCGCCCAAAGAGGAGGGGATCGTCGACCACGCGGATGCGCGACGGCTGCGCGAGCTCGTGCCGAAAGAATTTGTCGATGACGCGACAAAGCGCATCGAACACGGCGACGCGCTGCTCATCCTTCGCGTCGACGAAACGGCAGGCTTCAAGGTCCGCGAGCTGCTGGAGGAGGACACGCGCAGCACATGGACCATCGCCACTCCGCCGCGCCTCAGCTCCGGGAATGGCAAATAAATGTCTGAGCTAGGCAGCCGCGGCGCTAGAGTCCGGCGGCGCGTTTCGGCCCGGGAAGCCGTGTCGGAACACCTCGGCGTCCGAGATGTCGTGCGCTCGATCGGGCCGGGCGTGATCACGGGAGGCGCCGACAACGACCCGTCCGGGATCGCGAGCTACTCCATCATCGGCGCGACAGCGGGTTTCGCCCAGAACTGGCTGCTCCTGCTCGCCACCCCGATGCTGATCGCCGTCATCCAGATGTCGGCCAAGGTCGCCAACGTGACGAAGAGCGACCTCGCCACAGTGTTGCGCACCACATTCGGCGCACGCATCGCCACCCCCGCCGTGCTCCTGATGGTGATTCCGAGCGTGATCACGATGGGCGCCGACCTGCTCGCGATGGCGGCGGCGCTGCAGTTGATCACAGGCGTCAGGTACATCTACTGGGTCGTTCCGATGGCTGCGATCATGGCCGTCGTCACGATCTTTCTCGACTACCGAGTCGTAAGTCGTTACATGCTCGGGCTGGTGGCCTTCCTGGCCACGTACATCGTGGCCGCGTTCCTCGCCAAGCCGGATTGGCTGGATGTTGTGCGGAGCACTTTCGTGCCGCAGGTCAGCCTCACCCCCGGCTACATGCTCGCGGCGGTCGCCATGCTCGGCACCACGATCACTCCCTATCTGTTCTTCTGGCAGACGAGCGGCGAGGTCGAGGAGAAGCGCGGCGTGCAGCAGCTCACGCGCACCAATCTGGACATTACGGTCGGCATCATCTGGTCGAACCTGACCGCGTTCTTCGTCATCGTCGCCACCGGTGCGGTTCTCTTCTCCCACCAGACGCAGATCCGCACCGCCGCCGACGCAGCGCGGGCGCTGGAACCCTTCGCGGGCCATTACGCGCCGGATATCTTCGCGGTCGGCATCATCGGCGCAGGCCTGCTCGCGATCCCGGTCCTGGCCGCGTCCTCGGCGTTCGGGATAGCGGGTCTGGCGGGTTGGCGACGTGGCCTCGGCCGCAACCCTAAGAACGCGCCGCAGTTCTACATCGTCATCGGACTGGCGTTCCTCGTCGCGATGGAACTCGCCGTATCTTCTGTCGACCCCGTGAAGGCCCTCTTCTACTCGCAGGTGCTGAACGGTCTGGTGGCGCCGGTGATGATCATCCTCATGCTGGTCCTGACCTCGAGCCGCAAGCTCATGGGCGACTTCGTCAACGGTTGGCTGACCAATGCCATCGGTTTGGCGGCCGCCGTCGTGATGGTGCTCGCCGACATCGCCCTCTCCTACCAGATCGCGGCCAAAGGCGTTCCGAGTTAGTGGTCCGCGAGGCGGCGGCGCTCCTGCGTGCGGGAAGACGTCGCGCTCATAGAAGCGCATGAAGGCTTCCTGCTCCGGACCTACATGGCGCACGTACACGTGGTCGAAACCGTCCTTGACGAACTCCGCGATGCCGTCGAAATTTCGCTGCGGATCAGGCCCGCAAACGATCTCCTTCTAGATCGCCTCGGGCGTCACCACCGGCCGAGTAGCCGATCTCGACCCTCGACTGGCCCTGGCTTCATCCCCACTTAAGAGCTAACGCGCGCGCGTACGCCCAATACGCGGGGCGTTGAACCTGTGAGGCAAGAGTGCGAGCGCCAGTCGAAGAAAGCGTCAAAAAGGACCAGACCCTGAGCTCGCGAGGCCTGATCGCTTCGGTGATCGGCGACGCGCAGCGCCTGGTCGCGCTCGAGATCGCGCTCGCCAAGCAAGAGGTCAAAGAGCTGGCGACCGGAAACGCCATCGCCGGCGGGCTGATCGCGTTCGGCGGGCTTCTCGTGATGCTCGCCATCCTCGTCGCGGTTCCGTCTCTGGTCGTGATCCTTGTGCCGTGGCACTGGCAGGCGGCCGCGGTGTGGATCGCCGCTTATGCGGTCATCGGACTGCTGCTCGTGGTTGTCGGCAAGGCGCGCATGCAGATGCGGCTTCCCCCGCGCACTGTCGAGAGCTTGAAGGAGAACAAGGAATGGGCGCTTCGGCGCGTGAAATCGAACGGCAGATAAAAGAGACCCGTGAGCGCATGGACAGCAACCTGACCCAGCTGGAAGGGCGCGCCGCCACGAACGCCGTGCGCTACGGTCGCATCGCCGCCATCGGGCTCGGGGTGCTCGCGCTGGCGGGCGTTGCGTTCTTCATCTACCGCCGCACACACCGGCCGACCCTGCGCGATCGCCTCGACGATCTGTCCGTCGACAACCTTCGCTCCCTTGCGGATGAGCTGTCGGTAAGGCTGCGAGAGAAGCTTCCGTCGGTGACCGTGCGGGTCAACGAGAAGACCGAGCACGAGCCTGGCACCGTCGAGGGCATCCTGCGGAAGGTTGCACCCGCTCTGGTCGGTGCGGCGGGCTCGGCGCTGATCGAGCGCGTGGTGAGCGCGCCAGACAGCGAGTTCGCAGCGCCCCAGGCGGAATAATCTGTCGTCCGTGAAGGCGCGCATCCAGCGGTTGGTTCAACGCGCGCAGGCCACGCTGCCGGCCCGGGTTCTGATCGCCTACGGTGAGAGCCAGGCCAGCAACTACGCGTTGGCGCTCGCCTTCGCCGGATTCATGGCCATGTTTCCGATGATGCTCGGCGCGCTGTCGATCCTCGGCCTCGCCATCCGTGACCCCGCCACGGAGGCGCACATTCAATCGCTGGTGCTGCAGGTGTTCCCCGCGAGCGCCCAGCCGGAGCTGGAGAAAGCGCTCCACGGGGTGAAGCAGTCCTGGGGATGGTTGGGCATCGTCTCTCTGGCTGGCCTGCTGTGGAGCGCCGGCAGCATCTTCGCGACGATGGAGTTCGCCCTGACGCAGATCTTCGGCAGCAAGCAGCGCGACATGCTGCGCCAGCGGCTGATGGGTCTCGTGATGATGCTGCTCCTCGTCGCCGCCATCGTTGTGACGGTGGCGATCAACGCGGTACCGGCCTTCTTCCCGCTCGCGTCGTGGATCACCTGGATCATCGGCTTCGTCGCCGGCGCGGTGGTGATGATCGCGCTCCTGGTTGCGCTCTACCGCTTCGTGCCCAATAGGACATTCCGATTGACCGACGTCCTCCCGGGCGCGGTTCTGGCGGGTTTGCTCATCGAGGCCCTTTCGTTCGCTTTTCCTCTCTACGCGAAGATCGCAGGCGGCTTCAACACCTACGGCGCGCAGTTCGCGCTCTTCTTTCTCCTCGCGACATGGTTTTACCTGCTCAGCCAGCTCGTTCTGCTCGGCGCCGTGTTCAACCGCTTCCGGCTCGGCGAGCCGGCGACCCTCGGCATCGTGGCCAGCCCGATGCATCTGTCGCGCAACAAGGGCAAGCCGGTGGAGTCGATCAAGGAGAAGCAGGCGGAGAGCGCGCCTCCGGAGCCTCCTCGGCGTTCGATCTTTCAGCGCGCGGCCCTGGCGGCGGTTGTGGCCGTGGCCCTGGCGGCCGGCGTGGTGAGGCGCCGGCGGCCCAAAACCGTGAACCAGGGCTGAATTCGGCCTGAACTCGGCCGGTAGGTAGTCGCCGGGTCCCTGGGCGTTACCGAGACGAGCGGCCCACGCGGCGACTTGTGAGGAAGCAAGGGTCGTCCAGGAACTCAAAGGAGGTTCGTGCGTTTGGGAACTCTGCTATTCATCCTGCTCGTCATTCTGGTTCTCGCCGTGCTCCTCGGGGCGGGCGGGTACAGCGTTCGCCGGTACTGGAGTCCGGCGGGCTCTGAGGTCGTCGAGACAGGCGACACCGGCTCGGGAGCAGGCGCGGGTATTGCGGCCGCGATTCTCGCTCTGCTGGTGCTGATGCTTCTGTTCTTCGGCTTCACGCAGTGGAACTGGTTCGGCACACGCTCGGCCGTCCAGAACAACCCGGTCGTAACGTCACCTCAGCAAGGACAGCAAAGCCCGAGCGGCGGCGGTAACGCTTCACCGAGCGCCAAGCCGTCTCCGTCGTAAGAGGTCTCCCCTGACCCTCCTCAGGGGAGCTGCGGGGCCGCGTCTTTCGGGACCGGCCCTCTTTTTTTGCAAGTAGGCCCCGCCGTCGAGGCGTTGCCTGATTAGGGAGGAATCTCGCTCCAAAAGGAGGTCCAGAATGGCCACCACCCGCCAGAAGGCTGCTGCGCGCCGCAACATCAAGAAGGCTCGAAACGTGCAGAGCCGCCGCGCCAACAGCGCGCGGATTCCAAAGCGCTCGCCGGGTCTGCGCACGTCGCAGAAGAACCGGATGTCCACCGGCACCTTCGCCTTCCCCCAGGAGCGCAAGGAGCCGTTGAACGACGCCCGGCATGTCCGCAACGCGGTGGCGCGTTTCGACCAGGTCGAGGGCGTCACCGACAAAGAGCGGGACGCTGCCTGGAGGCGAATCCGCGCCGCCGCCCGCAAGTACGGCGTCGAGATCCAGGCGAAGGGTTGGCGGTCGCTGATGAAGGGCGGCCGGACAGGGCGTTCTCGCTGAGCCTTCACCCCAAGTAAGGAGACAGGCGTTTCCTGAAAGAGGAGCTAAACGCGGCTGGGTGATCCAGCTCGAAAGGAGGTAAATCCAAAGTGGTTGCGTTGATCGTCTTGATCCTGCTGCTGCTGCTTCTCGGTGGAGGCGGTCTGCTGGCACCAGCGCTTCACATCCTCTGGATTCTGCTCGTCATCGGGCTGATCCTCTGGGCGCTCGGCTTCTTCGTCAGAGCCGCCGAAGGCGGTCGCTGGTATTACTGGTAGCGAAACGGCAGCGGTGAGAGGCGCCTGCTTCACGCCGGCGCCCTTTTTTTCATTTTCTTAAATATCCGCTTACGTCTCGTAGGAGTCTTGTCTCCTACATCCGTACGGTGACAGAATTCGTGCGACGTCGATACTTGCCATGTCGCCTGGAGTTCTGGGCTTGGAGGCGGGAATGGGGATCGTGCAGTTCCCTGTCGGGAGGCTGCCGGGGCGTGGGGAGCGAATCGCTTTTCGTCAAGGAGCGGCCCGGCTCAACCCGGGCCGGCCGCCGCTCCGTGTGGTGGCGAAGGGGCCGACACCGACGTACTGCGCGGCTTGCGCGGCGCCGATCGACTTCGGCGCGGTCTGGCGGGGGGAGGAGGCGTTCTGCAGCGTCGAGTGCTCGCTAGGGAGTAACCGACCCGCGTAACTAGCTGCCGGCTGGATCCGGCCTGCGTTACCGTGATGCGGGCCTGAATGCGAAATCGGTTGGGTGTACGGAAGATGCACGCGCATGAGGTGCACACCGACGTCGCCCTGGTCCTAGGACTGCTCGAAGCCCAGTTCCCCGACTGGGCCTCACTGCCTCTCGAGCGGCTCCAGACCGCCGGGACCGTCAACGCCCTCTACAGGCTCGGCACGGACCTGCTCGTCCGGCTCCCGCGGACTGACTGGGGGATAGGCGCAGTGGAGCGAGAGATCCGCTGGCTCCCGCGCCTGGCGCCCCGGCTTCCGGTTCGGGTCCCGGTGCCGCTCGCCAAAGGCATGCCCGCGGGCGACTACCCGTACGAGTGGGGTGTCTACCCCTGGCTCGAAGGCGAGAACCCGACGGTGGGCGCGATCAGCGATCCGAGATCTCTTGCGAAGGAACTCGCGCGGTTTGTCACGGCACTGCACGGGGTCGACCCCGCAGGCGCTCCCGCGGCGGTTCGAGGCTCTTCGCTGCGGCCGTGGGACCAACCAACCCGCGCCGCCCTCGCGTCTCTTTCGGGAGTCGTCGACACCGATGCGGCGACCGCGGTGTGGGACGCGGCTCTGCGCACTCCTGGATGGTCGGCGCCTGGGGTTTGGGTCCACGGAGACCTCATGCCTGGAAACCTGCTGCTCCAGGGCGCCTCGCTGAGCGGTGTCATCGACTGGGGAGGGATGGGCCTCGCCGATCCGGCCTGCGATCTGATGGTGGCGTGGAACCTGCTGTCCGCCGAGACCCGCGGCGTCTTCCGCGCGGAGCTCGAGGTCGACGACGCCACCTGGGCGCGCGGGCGCGGCTGGGCTCTGTGGACTGGGCTGGTCGCGCTTCCCTACTACAAGGACGCGAATCCGGAGCTCGCGGAGAACGCCCGATTTCGGATCGCCGAGGTCCTTGCCGATTGACCCCGCGCGACCGCGAGTCATATACCTTGATGTGGGCCTGATGCGAAGCCTGCTTTTGTGGTGTGCGCAGAACCAGTGGCTCGCCGCCCACGTTCCGCGTTGGCGCTTTGCCCGCCGCGCCGTCAGGCGGTTCCTTCCCGGGGAAGGCTTTGAGGCCGCGCTCAAGTCCGCGGTGGACTTCAAGGCGAAGGGGGTTGGGGCTCTGTTCACCCTCCTCGGCGAGAACGTCACCGATCTTGCCGACGCCAACCGCGTGGTCGAGCACTACGAAGAGGTCCTCGCGGCGTCGGCCGACGTCCAGGCGGAGGTGTCGGTGAAGCCGACCCAGCTCGGCCTCGACATCGATCAGGAAGCTGCCTACGCGAACCTTCGCCGCCTGGCGCGCGCCGCAGCCAACGCCAGGAGCTTTCTATGGGTCGACATGGAGGGCAGCGCCTACACGGAGCGGACGCTCGACCTCTACAAGAGCCTTCGCGCGGAGCATCTCCACGTCGGTGTGGCGCTGCAGGCTTACCTGCATCGCACCGTGAGTGACGTCACGAGCCTTCTGCCGCTGAAGCCTGCGATCAGGTTGGTGAAGGGCGCTTATGCCGAATCGCCGCAGGTCGCCTTCACCGCCAAGCGCGAGGTGGATGAGAACTACCTCGCGCTTTGCGGGCTCATGCTGCCCGAGGTCAAGCGGCGCAACCTGCGCCTGGTGCTCGCCACCCATGACACGACGCTGATCGCCAAGGCCTGGAGGTTTGCGCAGGCGCTGGCCATCGAGCGCCCGCACTTCGAGGTCGCGATGCTGTACGGCATCCGCACCGGCGAGCAGCTGCGCCTGGCACGAGAAGGGTTCACTGTCAAAGACCTCATCGCCTACGGCGACGCGTGGTACGCCTGGTATCTGCGCCGCCTGGCGGAGCGCCCCGCCAACGTTTGGTTCGTGGCGAGGCAGCTCCTACCCTGACACCGCTTCCTTAAGGGACCGTCGGGACCTGTCCGGCGTTTTCCTGCGCCTCACGCGCGGCACTCTCGGTCGCCTCGTGAGCCGGGTCCTCGTTCGGGACGAACTTGCCCGATGAGGTGCCGGCGGAACCGCTCGACGGACTCGGCGACGGCGAAGCCGCCGCGGCGGAAAGGGTCGTCGCATACAGGGCGGCGCCTCCAACCCCTCCGATTAGCATCGACCCCACGACTGCTCCAGCAACAACCAACCTGCGAACTCCGTTTACCATGCTGGCCTCCTTTTGTTGATCGCCCAACGCGAGCGTCGAGACCTAGACTGGCGGCGGCCGCTCAAGGCGCCGTGGGAAGAGGCTGTGAGTTGGCCGAGTCGAAGTGATCCACCGCAAGCGCTATTTCGTAGGGGTTGATATGAGCTTCAGCATCGAGCGGTACAAGGAAGAGTCCAGGAAGGTCGACGTCACGGGAATAGCCTGGGACGAAGTCACGGCCTATCCGCTCTCGAAGGGCGACCTGTTTTGCCTGCACTACATGATGGACATCGAAAACCACGTTCCCCTCTACCTCTCTCACCTTCTCGTCACGCGGGCCTGCATGGACCCGATCCTCACGGCGTTCCTCGCCTGCTGGAACTACGAGGAGCTCTGGCACGGCGAGAACATCGGACGGCTGCTGAATCTCTACGGCATTGAGTTCGACACTCAGGAGCGCATCGCCAACGTGCGAGCGAACCTCGGTTTCCAGAACAGCGTCAGCATCCTCTCGACCATGGCCGGATCGTGGCTGATGAAGGACTTCTCCGCCGTCTACCTGTCGATCGGCGCCATCAACGAGCTGTCGACCCTCACCGGCTATGGGGCTCTGATCCGCAAGTCCGGCCACCCCGTGCTCAAAGACCTGTTGAGCCGGATCATCAAGGACGAGAGACGGCACTACGCCTTCTACTACAACTCGGCAAAGGAGTGGCTCAGCGGCAATGAGCATGCGCAGAAGGTCGACCGCTGGATGCTCGACCGCGTCTGGGTGCCGGTCGGCCAGGGCGTGAAGAAGCAAGAAGAGGTGGACGCGCTCGCCATGTACCTGTTCGACGACGAGCAGGGAGAGGAAGAGCTGCTCGAGCTCGACGCGAAGATCGGCAAGCTGCCAGGCCTGTCCGGCATCAAGCTTATGTCCAGGGCCCTCTACGCCGCGCGGCAGCGCGTGCGAAGCAACCCACGGTGGGCCTGGCGGCTGATCGAGAACGAGGAATGGGCGATCAAGCCGCCGAAGAAGTCACCGGTGGGTGAGCTGACGACCAGGCGTACAAGAGAGCCACAGGAGGCGGGCGCGTCGTAGCCACCGCCGGCGACCAGGAGCTCGCCGCGGGGCTCGCGGCCGGCAATCATGAGGCGCTCGCCGAGCTCTACGACCGCTATGCGGGCATGGCTTACGGTGTCGCGATCAGGGTGCTCGGCGACCCCGGGCGCGCCGAAGACGCGGTGCAGGACGCGTTCATGAACGTCTGGAACCACGCCGCAAACTTCGACGCGGAGCGGGGCTCGCTGCGTGCCTGGCTTCTGACCTCTGTCCGCAACCGTTGCATCGACTACCTTCGCGGTCGGGGCGGCCGGGAACGCAAGGAATTGGAATTGGTCGGGGACCTGGAGCCGGAGGCGGCCTATGCGTTGTCGCCCTCCGACCCGTGGCGGGAGGTGTCGCTCTCGCTCGAGCGCGCGGCCGTCCGCGACGCGATGGCAAGCCTGCCTGTGGAGCAGCGCCAGGTGATCGAGATGGCGTACTTCGGCGGCTACTCTCACAACGAGATCTCGGACATGACCCGAGTCCCACTGGGCACGGTCAAGGGCCGGATGCGGCTCGGTCTGGAGAAGATGGGTTCCTACCTGCGCGGGCGGGGGCTGGTCGATGTCTGACCGCGAACACGATGACGAGCTCGAAAGTTCTGTCGCCGCCTGGGTGCTCGGCGCCCTCGAGCCGGAGGAGGCCGCGGCGATCGGCTCGCACGTCGAGGCGTGCCCGATATGCCGCGAGGTCGCGTCTCGGCTGCGGCGTGTGGTCGGCGCCCTGCCCCTAGCCGTCGAGGGGGTGGCGCCGCCGGCCCGACTGCGCGGCGGAGTGCTCGCGGCGGCGGCCGCGTCGCGAGAACGGGCCGTGGCGCCTGCCACAGCGCGCATCGCTCGGCCGCGGGCGGCGCTGCCCAGGGTGTCGATTCTCGCCGCGGTTGGCAGGCGGATGCCGATCTACGCATTGGCCGCTGTGGCTCTGGTCGCGCTGCTGATCGGTGTGCTCGTGGGCCAGATCGCGTTCCGCGGCGCTCAGCCGGCGCCCTCGAGCCAGGTCGCTCGGTTCACGCTCGTTGGGCACGATGGGATGTCAGGCGCGCAGGCCGCGGTGGTCGACCTGAAGACGGACGGGGTCGCGCTGGTCGATTTCCGCGGCCTGCCGCCGGCGGGTGCAAACCGTGTCTACGAGCTCTGGCTCATCCCGGCCAGGGGCAACCCGGTCCCTGCCGCGGTCTTTGTGCCCGACAGCAACGGGGCGAAGGTAGTGCTCGTCAACCGGTCTCTGTCCGGGTACACCACCATGGCGGTCACGAACGAGCCAGGACCGGACGGTTCCCACGCGCCGACCCAGCCGCCTCAGCTGTATGGCAGCGTGGGCTAGGCACAGAAAAGCCGGCGGCGCGTTTTACGCCGCCGGGCTTTGGACTCGACTGTGCCTGACCGGGGCTCAGTTCTTGCCCGGGACTATCGGAGGCGCGGCCTCCTCGGCCTCGGGCATCATGTCCGGCTTTTCGAGCTCTTCGTCGCCTCGCTCGTCGAGCGGATGCTCACGCTCCATGTGAAGCTTCATCTCTTCCGAGTTGGCGACCTCGGCGTTGCAGATCTCGCACTTCATCGCGGTTTCACCTCCCGCAGAGGTCTGAAGCGCTCGAACCTTGCGGCCCGCGCGCCCCACTTACAAAACGCGTGCTCGATCGCCGATACTGGAGGCGAGTTCGTTCTCGCTGTGGGAGGGAAACCCCAGATGAACGAGGAGAGTGAGATGAGCACAATGCCCGACGATGTCAACGACAAGATCAACTCTGGGCGGCAGACGCTCTCGATGTCCCGGGACGAGCCCGACGAGATGGAGCCGAGGCGCGTGCCCCCGGCGGTGATCGCGGCGGGAGTGGGCGCGGCGATAGTCGGCCTCGGCCTCCTGGGCTGGCTGCTCTACCGCAGCCGGCGCCGGCGCACCCTGATGCAGCAGCTGCAGGCGTCGCTGCCTGACCGCGTGCGCGACCTCCGTGAGCTGCAGGCGTCGCTGCCTGACCGCGTGCGCGACCTCCGTGAGCTGCAGGCGTCGCTGCCTGACCGCGTGCGCGACCTCCATGAGCTGCAGGCGTCGCTGCCCGACCGCGTGCGCGAACTCCGAGGCGTGGGCGACGACCTGTTGGAGCGCTTGAGGAAAGCGGTCTAGGCGGCGCGGGCGGGGTCGAGCCGCAGCGTTCGCTTCGCCTTCTCGGGCACGACCCCGCGGCCGTTGAGCGCTGAACCGAGGTAGCGACGAGCGGCTCTGTAGCCCCAATCGATCAGCTCCTTGGTGTGGCTGAAGTCCGCGGGCGAGACGTCGGCCAGGTCGAGCGCGGGGAGGACGTGGATGTTCGCCACGTCGCGGTTGGCGGCGACCTCCGCGTCCAGCTTCTGCTCCACGATCCGCGCCAGCGCGTGCAGCGCCATGCCGAGCGCGTTGGTCGGCTCCCGGTTCAGCCACGGGTAGCCGACCGGGAGGACGTAGATCTTGGTCGCCCCGAGCTCGATCGCGACCGTGATCGGGGTGTGATTGGCAACGCCGCCGTCGACGTAGTCCCGGCGGCCGATGGTCACCGGCGGAAACACACCGGGAATGGCGCAGCTGGCGAGCAGCGCCGGCACCGCAGGCCCGGATGTCAGGATCGTCGCCCGACCGCTCTTCAGCTCGGTAGCGACGATGTGGACCGGTAGCTGGGCCTCTTCCAGCCGCTTGTAGGGGATGTGCCGCTCCAGCACGGTGCGGAGGTTTACGTTGGAGATGAAGTGGTTGCTTCGCCCGATCAAGCCTCGGGCACCGGTGATCGGACTGATCGGAAACACGTCATGGCGGCGAAGGCCCATCCAGATGTCGCCCAGCTCCATTACCCCATCCGGGTCGGGGTGACCGGCGACCCACGCCGCGTTGACGGCGCCGACGGACGTGCCGATCAGGAAGTCGGGGCAGACGTCGGCCTCGAAGAGGGCTCTTAGCATCCCGATCTGGACCGCACCCAAGCTTCCGCCACCCGAGAAGACGAATGCGGATAAACCTTGCCCCCCCGCGCCGTTCGCGGCGAGGGACGTGCTCATCGCGACTGCCGGGTGGGTCCCACCTTCAGGCCGCCTTTTTGATGTCGCGGTCTTTCAGTCGCTTCTCGCGCAGGTCTTCGAGCTGCACCGCGGCATCCAGTCGGTCCCACAACCGCCAGTCGGACTCCGACCGCCACACCTGGTCGAGCATCGACTCGAGCTGGGTGTGCAGGTCGGGCGCGTCTGACTTCGATCTGAACCTCACCATTCGTCTCCTACTGAGAAAACGCGCAACGAGCCATCTGGCTACTACCACTATTGGACGGTTCTCAGATTCCACCGTTGCATGGCCTCCGCAGCTAGCCCTTCATCCAGACGGGCGCCGAAGTGGAGTCGAGGCCGAGATCGGAAGTGATCTCACGAACCGAAGCTGGGCCTGAGGAGCCTACGGTCCAGAGCTGGAAGTGGCCACCCGGGTTGTCTGGAGCAAGAAACGCGATCGTCTTGCCGTCTGGAGAAAAAGCCGGCGAGGCGACCATGCGTCCGCTCACCAGGGTTGCCGGCGACCCAAGCGCCAGGTTCGTTGCGTCAAAGGTCGCCACGTCAAGCTCAGCCGACTGGCTCGACCCTCTCGTGCACACCATCGCGATGAGCTTTTCGTCGGGTGAGATCGCCGGCTGACCGCAGCCCGCCTCCGGTGTGGTCAGAGCCACTCCGCTGCTGCCGGCGCGCCTCTGGATCCACAGCTGGGAGTGGACCTGGAAAGAGTTGTCGATCGAATACTTGGTGTAGATGAGCCCGCCGTCGCGGAGCGGCGAAGGGCTGATGTCGCCACCTGTGAAGTCGTTGGGCTGCGTCCACGGAACGGTGCGCGAGCTCGGGTCGATGCGGCTGGCGAAGATCGTCAGGTCGACGCGGAAGCTGTCGTACGCGTCCTTCGGATCGAAGTCATAGAACAGCGTTTGCCCGTCAGGGCTGAACCGCGGGTAGAACGCCCAGTGGTTGTCCTCGACCACCCGGCTCGACGAGTCATGCGTCAGCTGCGCGACGGTTTTGCCGGTGGTCGACAAGATGTAGAGGTCCGAATAGTTGGTCTGCCTCCGCACGGCGACGAGCTGGTCGTTTGGGGCCGCGCTGGGTTGCATCCATCCGTTCTCCGACGTGATGGCAGTGAAGGAAC
Source organism: Chloroflexota bacterium (assembly GCA_005883575.1). Taxonomy (GTDB): domain Bacteria; phylum Chloroflexota; class Dormibacteria; order Dormibacterales; family Dormibacteraceae; genus 40CM-4-65-16. The sequence continues at coordinate 67,784 of VBFH01000029.1, forward strand.
CGTGCTGGAAGCGGTAGATGGCGCCGGCCTGGGCGACGTACATCGTTCCCGGCAGCGACGGGGCTGAGATCTCATTCGGGCGGTGGACTACACGGTGGTTGCCGCGCAGGAATCCCGCGCCCTCGTACACACCCACACCGAAGGCGAGCATCGCGGCAACAAGGCCGGCGGCCACTGCCCCGCGCATCACGAAAACGTCTGGTGAACGAGCGGGCGGATCTGGTTCCAATCAGGGAAAACGACGCTCTGGCCGCCTGCCCATCCCTCGGACGTGTAAGGCGGCACGAGCACGACCCGGTGTACGTTTGGACCGTTGAATTCGTTCGCGATCGTCAGCAGCGCCCGCATCTTGTCAAGACCCATGCTGGTCTTGATCTCGCCGTTGAACGCGCTCGCCAGCGACGGCAGATCGGCGACGTTGAGGTGCGACGCTTCGGCTTTGATCGCGAGCAACAGCTGTTGCTGCCTTTCGGAGCGCGCAAAGTCGCCTCGCACGTCGCCATGGCGCGAACGTACGTACTGGAGCGCGTGGATGCCGTCCATATGTGTTGCACCCGGTAGGACCGCCACGCGGTAATACCCATATGGATCATCGGCATTATTCAGATCAGCGGGGTAGTAATCGTCCATGACCGGATTGGTGACTTGAAGGTTCACGCCACCCAGCTTGTCGATCAATTTGACGAGCCCGTTGAGTCCGATCCACACGTAGTCGTCGATGTGGACTTTGAAGTTGCTCTCCACGGCTGCGATCGCACCGGGCGCTCCGCCTTGCCTGTAACCCCAGCTGATCTTGCCCCAGCCCTGGTTCGGGATCTGCACCCACAGGTCGCGCGGGATCGACAGCATCGTCGCCTGCTTGGACACCGGATCGACCCGGATCAAGATCATCGACTGCGTGTTCAGCTGGTCCGGGACGAACTTGGAATCGTCGTCCGATCCCAGCAGGAGGACCGTGAAGGGCTGTGTCGGAGGCTCGATCGGGTTCAGGTTGGGGAGCGCGCCGGGCGCCGCGGTCGAAGTGGCGGCAGTCTGGAAGACCGGAAGGAAGTAGGCTCCCAGCCCGGTCAGACCTGCAAGGAAAAAACCAAGGACAACGATCCAGACACGTGGCATATGAACAACCGGCCCTCCAGTCGAGCAACGCTTGAACGCAGCCAAAAACCCGTGCCCCGCGGCCGCCCCGCGTTGCTTTCGCGATGAGGACTCTGGTCGCGCTGGTGGTCGCGGCGCTTGCGCTCGGAAGCGAGTCGTGGCCCAACCCGCCACCTCCTCCGCTTGCAGGCTTCAGCTTCAGCCCTTTGACCTCGGTGCAGGCAGGTCGCGATCCCGCGGACGACCTGAATCGGTTGCTCGAGGCCACTCAACCGGACCTCGTGCGTCTTCCGATCTACTGGGAGCTGGTCCAGCCAGCTCCCACACAGCTCGATTTCAGCTCCGTGGATCCACTGCTGGCGGTGGTCGCCAAGCACAATCGGTCCTCGTCAGTCCAGACGCGGGTCGTGCTGACCGTTGGCGCGCGCAACTTCCTGTTCCCCGAGCTGCATCAACCGACGTGGGCGGGCGACCGCAGTCAACCCTCGCTTGGCCTGGCTCAGGCGGGCCTGGCCTACCGCAACTACTTCGACGAGAGCATCACTCGCTATCGCTCCTCGCCGCTGCTTTACGCATGGCAGGTGGAGAACGAGCCGCTCGACAAAGTCGTCAACGCGTACACCGAGGAAGATCGAATCAGCGACGCGCAGCTGACCTGGGAGGTCGGCGAAGTCCACCGGCTCGATCCGGACCACAAGGCGGTGGTGACCTCATACAACGCCTTGAACGTGACGCTCGACCTGATTCAGAGGTACACACCCATATTCCTGGGCCTCGTCGGCGGCGGGAGCGGCCACCCCAGTGAAGCTCTCCGGATGGGAGACGTCTTCGGCCTCGACCTTTACGTCGACGGACCGAGCGTTCCCTACCGCGGTCACACGAGCATCCCGTTGCGGTCGCAGTGGAAGGAGCAGTCGCTCACTTTCTGGGCGGATCGGGCGCACAGCCAGGGTAAGGACATCTGGGTGGCCGAGATGCAGGCGCAGCCCTGGAACGACGGAGGTACATTCGAGCCCGCAAACCTGGTCCAGGCGGCGATCGACTACCGCCAGGCCCCGCTTGACGTCGTGCTGTTGTGGGGCGTCGAGACCTGGTTGGACGATCCTGGCTGGATGTCGGCGGCGGCGCGCGCGCTGACGATCCTTCGCACCTGAGGTCTCAGGCGGCTAGGATCTCGTGCCGGTTGCTCGCGTCGATCGAGAACGCGCCGGCTGAGGTGACCAGATGCAGCTTCACCTGGTAGCTGCCGGAGCTCGAGGTCGTCGAACCGTGAGGTCCGCTCGTACAGGCGCTGGGGATGGTCAGCGTGAGCGTCGCGCTGGAGCCGGCGGCCACGCGTGTTGGTGACACGGCCACGCTGCCTGCGTCATACCGGTCGCCGACGGGCTCGAGCCACTTGCCCTTGATCGCGGCGAGGACCATCTCCGCGGTCGCGGACTGGATGGTCACCGCCTTCGAGGTGTCGTTGCGCGCTTTGATCGTTGCGTGGACGTCGTAGGGCGCGTTGCTCGCGCCGCCAGGGCACCGGTAGGTCGGGTCGACCGTCGCGCCCGATAGGCTGAACGTCGGGGAGGATGACGAGCAGGCGGCCATGAACCACGCGGCCGCGAGCGCTGCAGCAAATCGGCGCAACATCGCGCCGGATTATGCGCAGAGAGGCCAACACGTGCGCATCCTTATTAATCTGGGGGGCAATCTAGTGGGACATCTGGACTCGCAGCGTTCGCTCCCGGTCATCGGCACCGACAGAACCGGCTTCAGCCCAATGGCCAAAAAGCTCCGCCTTTTGGCCGGCCAGAGCGTGCTGGTCCTGAACGCGCCCGAGGGTTACGTCGCGAAGCTGAGCCCCGGGCCCGCTGACATCAAGACCGACTCGCAGCCGGATCACGAATACGACGTGGTCATGTTGTTCGTTCAGGACGTGGGGGAGCTGCGCCGCCTTGGCTCGACCGCGATCCGCGCTGCGAAGGCAGGCGGATTGCTGTGGATCACCTATCCGAAAGGCGGCGCAACCCGGGGCGCCACCGACCTGCCGGCGACGCCTTGGTGGGTCAAACGCGACGTCCTCGGCGAGATCACGTCGGAGAAGGGCTACAAGCCGGTGGCCTTCGTCGCCGTCGACGACGTCTGGACAGCGCTCCGCTTCAAACGGGTCTAGCCGAAACCACGCGCATCCTCGCCGTCGCCGACGAGGTCGTAGAGCCGATGTACGGCGACCGGCTGCCATCTCTCAATCCCGATCTCGTCATCGGGTGCGGCGACCTCCCCTTCGACTACCTCGAGTACCTCGTGAGCCGCCTGGACGTGCCTCTTCTCTACGTCCCGGGCAATCACGACGCGAGCCTCGTGCCTCCCGACATGACGTGGATGCCGCTGCGCTCCGTGCTCCCGCCGCCTCCCGGTCCCCAGGGGTGCATCAACATCGACGGCCGCGTGGTGGACGTGCGAGGCCTGCGAATCGCCGGTCTGGGCGGCAGCATTCGCTACAAGCTGGGCGCGAACCAATACACGCAGGGCCAGATGAGCCGGCGTGCGCTGAAGCTGGAATTACGCATTCGGCTGAACCGTCTTCGCGGCGGCCGCAAGCTCGACGTACTCGTCACGCACGCGCCGCCGTACGGCTTTGCCGAGGCCGTGGACTCGGCGCATGTTGGATTCGTCGCGTTCCTGCGCCTGATCCGCAACTTCCATCCTCTTCTCGCCGTCCACGGCCACATCCACCCGTACGGCCGGGCGCTGCCAGAGCGTCGCATCCAGTCGACGCGCGTCATCAATGCGGTGCCGAGCCGCCTGATCGAAATCTAAGCGGCAGCTCGCCCACCGCCGCGATCATAGAGACGAGGCACGTGCGCGAATTCCTCCGCAACGGAAAGTTGCTGACCCTGATGCTCGGCCACTTCACGGTCGACAGCTACGTCGGCGTCATCCCGGTCCTCTACCCGCTGCTGATTGGAAAGTTCAACCTCAGCCTCGCCACCGTCGGCCTGGTCAGCCTTGCCTACACCGGCATGGCGGCGATCTCGCAACCGCTCTTCGGCCTGCTCGCCGACCGTTTCGGCACACGCTTCACCGGCATCGCGCTGGCGTGGACTGCGGTCACGTTCGCCGTGGTCGGCTTCGTGAGCAGCTTTCCGCTTCTCCTGGCTCTGGCCCTGGCGTCGGGTCTTGGTTCGGGCGCCTTCCATCCGCTCGGCGCGCTCGACGTCCGGGGTCTGCTGCCCAGCTGGCGGCGCAGCCTGGGCATGTCGGTTTACGTCACCGCCGGCACTGTCGGTGTCGCCGCCGGCCCACTCATCGGCATCCTGCTCTTCGGCGTGTTCGGTGTCCACGGCACCGGCCTGCTTGTCGTCCCAGGCCTGGCGACCGGCGGCTACCTGCTGTGGCGCATGCGCGATCGCGTCGCGATGTTGGCGGGGACAGTACGCGAGGCAGGCGCCGCCGCGCCGGCGGTGCCGGTTTTTGCGCTGGCGGCCGTGATCGGGGTGATGATGTCGCGCAGCTGGACGGTCAACGTCTTCCAGGCCTTCACCCCGACGTGGTATCGGCAGCTCGGCTACGGCCCCGAGTTCTACGGCCCGCTCGCCACAGTCCTCGTGCTTGCGAGCGCGGTCGGCACCGTCGGGTGCGGCTCGTTGGCAGATCGGTACGGCAGGCGGGTCGTGATCTTAGTCACGCTGCTTCTGACCGTGCCGGCGATTCTTCTCTACACGCTTTATCCCGGACCGTGGGCGTTCGCGACCGCCATCCTCATCGGATTCCTGGCTGCGTCCACCGCGCCGTTGCTGCTCCTGATGGCGCAGCAGCTCATGGCCTCGCGTGCGGGCCTGGCCTCAGGCCTGGTGATGGGTCTGGGGTTTGTCACCGGCGCCATCGGTGTGCCCATCAACGGTGCTATCGGTGATGCGATCGGGCTGCAGAAGTCGTTGATGACACACGTGATACTCGTCATCGCGACCATCGGCATCGCCTGGTTCCTGCCGCGCGAGGAGGAGATCGAACGCTATGCGGCGAGGCCAGAACCGTTGCGCGCGACCCCGGAGCAGGTATAGCGAAGATGGCACTGACCACCGACGACCAGATCGAGATCGATGTTCGGGACGATGCGGCCGCGCTCGCTCATCTGCTCACGCTTCCGGTCCATGCCCGGCTCGAGGCGCTGGCCGAGATGCAGGGCGCGTCGACTTTCGATGACGTCGCGATGAAACGCATGCGCCAGGTCCACGAGTCCGGCGACGGATTTCGCATCTCCGTCGACGACCCCCGCTATGCGCGCGGGCTGCAGCGCCTCGTCGAAGCCGACGCGTGGGGCCAGCTGCGCCGCGATCTTGCACGAGCGTGGGAGTATCAGCGCTCTGCCCTGCCCGGGATTCGCCACCCCGACCGCATCGAGGTCAGGCTGACGCTGGGCAATCCCGACGATCCCGTGTTCGTCGAGCACACGCTCGGCTACTACGGTATGGGCGCAACGCCCGGCAACATCTGGCTCGTGGCGTGGCCGACCGACTACAACCTGACGAGAATCGGCGCATGCGGCGTACACGAACTGGTCCACAGTCTCCGCACCCCGAACATCGAGACAGGATTCAACCTTGTGGAATGGATCGTGCACGAGGGCCTGGCCGAAGTCTTCACGACCGAGGTTTGCGGGCGCGACTCGACCGGCGCCTGGTACGCGGAGGTCACAGGCTCGGTGCTGGATGCGACGCTCGAGACGGTGACGGCTGCGTTCGACACCGGCAACGGATTTCGCGACTGGACTCCATATGTGCTGGGCGATCTGGTCGCCGAGCGCATCGGCGTCCGACCCGCCGGAGTTCCGCACATGGGCGGCTACGCGGTGGGACGGCTGATCGTCGAGCGGTATCTCGCGGCGACCGGGCTGCGGGCCGCGCAGGCGATCGTCCGGCCCGCGTCTGAGATCCTGTCCGGCGCCGGCATCCCCGCGCGGCGGCCACGCTGAGATGCCTGCGTTGACGCGGAGCATGTATGACCTGGCGGGTGGCGAGGCCACCTTTCGGCTGCTTGTGAAGCGCTTCTACTCGCGAGTCGCAGAGGATCCCGTGCTGCGCGCCGTGTATCCCGAAGAAGATCTCTCCGGAGCGACCGAGAGGCTCACGCTCTTCTTGATCCAGTACTGGGGCGGGCCATCGACCTACAGCGAGCGCCGTGGACATCCGCGGCTGCGGCTGCGTCACCAGCCATTCGCCATCGGCCGGCGCGAGCGTGATGCCTGGTTGGGTCACATGACCGCCGCTGTGGAATCACTCGACGTTGCGCCCGCGGTACGCAAGGCGCTGCTCGACTACTTCGAGACGGCGTCGACAGCGATGATCAACCGGTCTGAGTAGAAGGCTCGGGGGGCACCAGGTATTTCGCCACCACCGGCGCGTCCTCGAGGTCGACCAGCGCGCCGTTGCCGCTCGCCTTGGCCCGCGTCAACGACGCGCGCAGCCGGGGAATCTCGTCGCGGAGCGGGTGCTCCAGCCAGTCGAAGGAGATGACTCGCTCGTTGACCTCCCAGAACAAGCCGTTCTGCAATCCTTCCATGCGGCTGAGGGCGGCGTCGACGAAGTCGGGCGGCGCGGCGGCGATGCCCTCGACCAGCACGTGTGCGATGTCCTTTTGGTCCGAGGCCATGGCCCAGCATGTGAGCTTGGCGACCCCTTTGAAGAGCCCGTTCAGCCCGATCGGGCGGGCATTGGGGATCAGGTCCAGGAGGTTGCGGACCAGGAGCTGGGCGAGGCGGAAGGACACCTGCGGATCCCGCACCCGCGCTTCGATCGCCAGGTCGGCAACGTCTTCAGCCGCTGCGCCGAAGATGGCAGGCATGCCCGCTTCGTCGAAATGGCGGCCGTAGCGCAGCAGATGCGCGGCCGCTTCCAGGGCGAGGTCGCGCCGCCACTCCAGCGCTCCGATCGCAAAGCGCCTGTACTCGTTCATGATGCCGGACGCGAAGGTGGGCGCCGAGCGGTTGATCGTGACGCGCAGGTAAGTGTTGAAGAAGCGCAGGCACAGCTCCGCAGCTTCTGAATCCCCAACGTCGATCGCAGCCAGCCCGACGTTGCGTGTCGCCACGGCGATCGCGTACACGGCCTCCTTGCGATGGATCGGCGCCAGGCTGACCATGTCGACGAAGCTCGCCATCACCATGTAGGTGAACCACGTACGCGCGCGGTTGACCTCGGCGATGATCTGGTCCGAGGCACCCGGCAGCTCCGCATGGCCGACCTTGAACCAGTCGGCGTTCAGCTTTTGCTTGGCGGGCAGGTAATCGCGGGCGAGGAAATGTCCGAGCACCTCGATGCTCAGGATGCAGACCGGCATATCGCCCAGCTGAAGCGAACCGTAGGCGATGTCCGTCACCTGGGCGACGCAGGTCATCAGGGCCCCGCGGTGGCGCTGGCTGTGACGACCGCTGGCGCCTCCGCGCAGCTCCCGCCGGGCGCGGCGCATGATGCCTGACACGAGCGTCTCCGCGCGCATGACCTCAAACGTGTAGAGGACGTACGGAAAGAGGAGGGCGAAGTTGATCAGCGCCAGGATCTCGGCCATGGCGACGCTGGCCATCGGCACGTGGTTGAGCTTCACCTCCGAGCGGACCAGGAAGGTATAGAGGATCGACGCGAGAGAGAAGCTGAGGACGAGGGCGTTCATCGGATTCCGGGTGAAGATGCCGATGATGCGAGGCGAGTAGCGCGAGGAGCTCGTCTGGATGCCGAACATCACGCCCAAGAGGACGATGCTCAGAGTCACTCCTTCGGCGCCTCCCACCAGCGCGAGGGTGCCGGCCGCGGCGGTCGGGTCCGGGGTGAAGAAGTCCGCGATTGAGCGGTAGTGGAGAGCGTCCAGGAAGCCGAAGAGCACGACCAGCATGAGGGCGACGGTCACGAGGGCGAGGCCCGAGAGCAGGGCGCCGAGCCAGCCGATGGAGGACGCCTGCTGCTGGGCAGACGGATGCGGCTTCGACTTGGTCTCAGGCATGCGACGCATCCGGTATCACGGCAACGGCGATCCTAATCTTTGCGTCGGTGATTCGAGCCATCGTCTTCGACTTCGACGGCCTCATCCTCGACACCGAGGAACCTGTCTACCGCTCGTGGCTCGAGGTCTACCAGGCGCACGGGGAGGAGCTGCCCTTCGACAGGTGGGTGCAGATCGTGGGCTCGACGACGACCGGCTTCCACCCGCAGCACCACCTCGAGGAACGACTCGGCCGGCCGCTGCCCAAGGAGGTGCTCGACCGCCGGATCGGGCGCCGGACGGAGATGATCCTGGCCAATGAGCTGTTGCCGGGCGTGGTCCAGCGCCTCGATGAAGCGCGAGACCGGGGACTGAGGCTCGGGGTCGCGTCGAGCTCCACCTCGGAGTGGGTCCGCGGTCACCTGGCCCGGCTCGGCATCCTCGAAAGATTCGACTGCCTGCGCTGCCGCGACGACGTCGCGCACGCGAAGCCGGAGCCCGATCTGTATCTGGCGGTGCTGGAATGCCTGGGGGTCGAAGCCGAAGACGCGATCGCGATCGAAGACTCGCCCAACGGCGTGACCGCGGCCAAGCGTGCGGGCCTTCGATGTGTGGCCATCCCGAACTCCATCACCGCGCGCCTCGACCTGACCCACGCGGACGTCACGTTCACGTCGCTCGCGGACGTCACGCTTGTCGAGCTGCTGCGGCGCCTCGATTAGGGGTCGAACGAGTCCCGACGGGTTCGCCTTAATCTGTTCCCGTGCGCATCGGGATCCTCACCGGGGGTGGCGACGCGCCCGGACTCAACGCCGCGATACGCGCCGTTGCCCGCCGAGCCTTTCAGCTCGGATATCAGGTGAGCGGCATCAAGAACGGCTGGGCGGGCTGCCTGGAGGAGGGCCTCATCGACGAGCTCACACCTGCGGACGTCCGCGGCATCCTGCCGCTGGGCGGTACGATTCTCGGCACCTCGCGCACGAACCCCGCCAAGGAGAGGGACGGCATCGAGCGCGTCATCAAAACGCTGCGGCACCACGGCGTCGACGCGCTCGTACCGATCGGCGGCGACGACACGCTGGGCGTGGCGGCGAAGCTCCACGACGCAGGCTTCGTGACCGTCGGTGTGCCGAAGACCATCGACAACGATCTGTCAGTCACGGAGTTCTGCATCGGCTTCGACACCGCGGTCGGCGTCGTCACCGAGGCGCTGGATCGGCTGCACACAACCGCCTCCGCGCACCATCGCGTGATGGTGGTGGAGGTCATGGGCCGCGACACGGGTTGGGTGGCTTTGATGGGCGGAGTCGCAGGCGGCGCCGACCTGGTCATCATCCCGGAGTACGAGGTCACGCTGCCGGACGTCGTCGCCCACCTCTACCGCCGCCGCGGCGAGGGCAAGCTCTTCAGCATCATCGTCGTCGCCGAAGGCGCACACATTCCCGAGCTGGAGCGCGAGCTGGGCGGCGAGGCGGAGAAGGACGCGTTCGGGCACGTCAGGCTCGCCAAGCGCGGAGTCGGCGACATTCTCGCCAGCGCGGTCGAGCGCGACACCGGCTTCGAGACCAGGGTCACGGTCCTGGGGCATCTGCAGCGCGGCGGCTCGCCGTCACCCGTCGACAGGATCTGGGCCACTCGCCTCGGCGTCGCGGCGATCGAGCTGATCGTTCAGGGCAAGAGCGGCGTGATCCCAATCCGGCGCAACGGCCAGGTCGAGGTGGTACCGCTGACGGAGGTGATCAAGGAAGCACGGCGCGTGCCCAAGGAGCTGTACGAGCTCACCCAAGTCTTCGTCTAGGAAGCCTGCGGTGCGCCGCAAGCGGATGCTCGATCTGGCGGGCAGCGGCGACGACGGCACCACCGGTCTTCTCGGCGGCGGGCGCGCGGCCAAGGACGACCCGCGCATCGAGGCGTTCGGCACAGTCGACGAAGCCTCGAGCGCGCTGGGGCTCGCAAGGGCGCTCAGCCCTCACGCGCGCGTCACTTCTATCTGTGAGGAGCTGCAGCGTGGGCTCTACGCGGTGGGCGCTGAGCTCGGCACCAACCCGTCGGCGCGCAAGACGTTCGTGCTCACCGGCGCGGCGGAGGTGGAGCGCCTGGAGGCCCTCATGCGCGAGCTCGAGGCGGAAGCGCCGATGCCGGACGGTTTCATCCTGCCCGGCGCGACGCCGACGTCAGCCGCGCTCGACCTCGCGCGCTCCATCACGAGGAGGGCGGAACGCCGCTGGGTGACCCTGCGGCGGAGGGACGGCGTCCACAACCCGGAGGTGGGTCGCTGGCTAAACCGGCTTAGCCTTTTGCTGTTCGTGCTCGGCCGCTACGAGGAGAACCTGACCGGCCGGAAGGCGGAGCCCGCGAAAAGCTCGCGCCCGGGGCGTTCTAATTAAGCTTCGACTCCAATGACGCCGTTGACCTACGCCAGCCTTGTCATCATCGGCCTCCTTCTTCTCTACGGGGCTGTCTCGTTCCAGATCTACCGGCGCGCCTTCCTGCCGCCCCGGCCGATATGGCTCGACGACTTCACCTTCACACCATTCGAGTTCCAGGCGGACTACGAAGAGGTCGAGCTCGTGACCGCCGACGGCATCAATTTCGGCGCCTGGCACTTCAGGCAGCCGGGGTCGCCGCAGACCGTGATCATCTCCGGCGGCCACAAAGGGCAGCGCCAGGGCGCGCTCGGGATCGCGGTCGCGTTGTGGCGCAAGGGCTTCAACGTCGTCCTCTACTCCTATCGCGGCATGCCCGGCAGCGACCGGGCGCCGATCACGTTCGGCATCAAGGAGGTGCTCGAGCTGCAGGCGGCGATCGCGTTCGCCCGCAAACGCATCCCCAACGCGAGGATCGGATTGTTGGGTTACTCGATGGGAGCGGTCGTCTCGCTCCTGGGCGCCGCCGGCGAACCGGGCGTGCAGGCGCTCGTGCTGGACAGCCCGTTCAGCGACCTGCGACGCCTCCTGGTCGAGAACGTGCGCAGCGCCAGCAAGCTACCCGGCACGCCGTTCGTTTGGCTGGCGGGGCTGATGTTCTGGGTGCGGACTCGCTGCTGGCTTTCCGCGTGCCGGCCCATCGAAGTGCTGAGCGCGCTCGAGCCACGGCCGCTGTTCTTCATCCACGGCGGCGCGGATGCGATCACGAACGTCAATCACAGCCGCCGGCTCTATGACGCCTATCGGGGCCCACGCGAGATCTGGATCGTGCAGGGGGCGCCGCACACGGGCGCATACTTCGCCGACAGGCCGCTGTACGTCGAGAGGGTGGCGGGCTTCTTCGCCCGGCACCTGGGCCTGGACGTGAGCAGCCACCTGCGTTTGGTGGACGAAGAAGTCTCCTAGCTGTAACAAATCGCCCGGCCGGCGACAGGAATAGGTGAGACATGCAGCAGGTGGCCGATGTCAAGCCGTCCAGCACCTTGCCTGTCAGCGAAACGACGTTTGCCGATCTCCTCCGGCCGCTGATCGACCCGGGTTTTCGCCTTGCCCTGGCAATGCTTCATGACGCGCAGGCGGCAGAGGATGCCGTCCAGGAAGCGTCCTTCATCGCCTGGCGGAAGCTTGGCCGGATGCACGACCAGGGCCGGTTGAGGCCGTGGTTCCTGGGCATCGTCGCCAACAAATGTCGCAACGCGCGCCGCAACAAGTGGTCTGCGGGCGTAACGCTTGGCGTGCCCGACGTGCTCCCGGTCCCATCGCCCGAGGAGCGGACCCTTCGGGGCGCCGACCTGCGGCGCGCCATCGCACGGCTTGATTACGACGATCGCCTCGTCGTCGTCCTCTATTTCTATGTTGACATGCCGCTCGACGAGCTGGCGGCGGTCACGAGAAGCTCGGCGGGCGCGGCGCGCGCGAGGCTCTATCGCGCGATCAACAAGCTGCGGCCCGGCGTCGCAATCGAGGAGGCACTCAGGTGAGCTTGCGCAACGACATCCATTCCGCCTTTGACGACATCGCCCCGTCGACGCTTGGCCTGCCCGAACGGGTGCTGCACTCGGCGCGGGCTGATCATCGGTCTCGCACCGCGCGGTTCGTGCGACTGCGTGCTCCGATGTCGCTGGTGGCGGTCACGTTGTTGATCGCATTGGTGGCCGGCGTCCTGATCGGAGGGCATGTGCTGCAGGACTGGAACACGCTTCGCAACGCGAGCCAGGGGAACCAGCTCCATAAATCGGATTTCTCATCACAGCTGGCCGAGCTCGAGGCACGACCGTTGAACCTTCCGACCCTCAGCGCCTTTGACCCATGTCCCGCGATCGGGAGAAACCAGATCGGCTTTGACTACGGCGCGGGCCCCGTGTACGTGGACGGCGAGCTCGGAGGCAAGACAGCGTGGGGTCAGTACTGGACCGTCCTTTACTTGATTTCGCCAGGCGTCAGCGGCCCGGTCCTAGTGCGCGGGCGGGATCTGAAGGGCGATGGCATGGTGGTTTTCATAGGTGACTACGCGAGCGGTGCCGTTGTGGGCACGGACGGCCCGGCAGGACCCATCTCCGAGCATCGAGCAGAGCTCGTGCTGCGCGCCGGCGATCCCCGGTCGGGAGGCGCCAGCACCGCGTTCGGCTCCTTCGAGGTCATTCAGGGCATCGCACGAGGCTGGAGCGGCTGCCTCGGGCTCCAGATCGACGGTCCGACCTTCACGGAAACGATCACCACGACCAGCTTCGTCAGCAGCTGAGGTCCGGCGGAACCAAACGCAACCCTCAGCCGTATTCACCTGAGATGGGGCGCGATAACGGCGAACCTATAATCGCGGGAGTGGGGGCAGCCGAAACAGTGAACAGAGTCGCCGACTCGTTCATGTCCAACGTCGCCCGGGCGATCGTCAACAAAGAAGAAGAGATCAAGCTCTGTCTGGTCACGCTGCTCTGCGAGGGGCACCTCCTGATCGAGGACGTTCCCGGCGTCGGCAAGACGATGCTTGCCAAGTCGCTCGCCCGCTCGCTCGACTGCACGTTCCGGCGCATCCAGTTCACCCCTGACCTCCTGCCCTCGGACGTGACCGGCGTGCGCGCCTTCAACCAGAAGACCAACGAGTTCGAGTTCCGCCCCGGACCGGTGTTTGCCCAGATTCTGCTCGCGGACGAGATCAACCGGGCAAGCCCCAAG
>VBFH01000119.1 GCA_005883575.1 Chloroflexota bacterium
GAAAAGTGAACATGACGTTGTCTCCATTCCAGGCTGTGCCGCTCCTCGCGGTCTTTCTAGCTCGCTGTTATCACCTTCAACGCTGGCATTCGGACGTGGTTACGCGCGCGCAACAGTTATTTGGTGCGGGCCGCGCACCTGCCGCCACGGTGGCCCTTCTCCATCATTTGAGAGTTACCCATCCACTCCAAGCGTGGCGCGCCAGGTATGGGAGCTCATCAAGGTCGGCGCCAACCGTCAGCCATTGTTGCATCGACCGATTGAATCCGCCCGCGTGCATGAGGCTCACTGGCGCGAAACGTGCCGAATCACATCTCGAGTAGGACCTTGCCCGGCTAGTTGAAGAGGTCGATCATCGCCGCTGCGCCGGCGTCGTTGCCGGTCAGCGTGGTCAGGCTCCAGCTGGCCTCGATCGTGCGCAGCAGGCTGTAGTGGTTCGAGCTGATCAAGCTCACATAGCCGGGCTTGACGCCAAAGCCGTAGGCGATCATCGCCACATGGTTGGAGGCGGAGTTGTCGTCCTCGTCCCAGACCACGATCAAAAGCGAGTGCTGGGTGGTGAAGGCAGGGGAGTTGAGGATGATGGGCACATTCTGGGAGAGCCAGGCGTCGCCAGTCGCCACCGAGCAATCGTGCATGTCGCTGCAGAGATTGGGAGTGATGAAGGCGTAGTTGGGAGTGCTCGCCGCCGACCCGAGATCGGTCGCGAGCTGCCCGTAGGGGACGACCAGAGCACAGCGGGCGGGGTTGTTGCGGATGTCGTCGTAGTAGACGAACGGGTCGTGCTTGGTCACGTACGGCCCGCTGTTGGCGGTCGGGCAGCTCGATGGCGCCGATTCCTCGTAGGCCTTCCAGGAGCGACCCGAGGCCTCGACCAGGTCGGCCACGTTGGTCACGTTGGCGGTGCAGGTGGCGGAGGGAGTGCAGTCGGAGGTGATCCCGTCGTTGGAGGCGGAAGTCAGCTCGAGATAGTTGGGCAGGCTGGGATGGCCGACCGCGAAGTAGTTGCCGGCGACCGCGCCCTGGGGCGCCAGAGTGTTGTTGATGTAGGGCGCCGAGGAGTTGCCAATGATCTCGCCGTAGGAGTGGTTCTCCATCAAGACGACGAAAACGTGGTCGTACACAGGAACGCCGCCGGGCGACGGGCTGGGGCTCGGCGAGGGTGAGGGGCTGGGCGAGGGTGATGGGGACGGGCTGGGGAGCGGCGACGGATCGGGGCTCGGCGACGGGCTGGGTGAGGGGCTAGGCGAAGGACTGGGGCTCGGCGAGGGTGAGGGGCTGGGCGAAGGACTGGGGCTCGGGGACGGTGAGGGGCTGGGCGAAGGATTGGGGCTCGGCGACGGTGAGGGGCTGGGCGAAGGGCTGGGGCTCGGCGAGGGTGAGGGGCTGGGCGAGGGGCTCGGGTTCGGGCTTGGCGAGGGTGAGGGGCAGGGGTGGCCAAGGCTGCACTTATGGACAGAGGCAGCGGGCGGATAGGCCGTCGACGACGCTGCAACCCAGCCCACGCCGACCAGGAGCAAAGCGGCGATCAGCGCTCGGGCCTGCCACCGCTGCGCCAAGCCGCCAGCTTAGACCCTTATTGCGCCGAGCGGACGACCCGTTTATCTACCGGCTGGGCGATCGGTCGGTCACATTTCGCTGCAATCGCAAGCCGCTGACCGAGACTCCTTCATAGACTTCAACAGAAACCTGAACCGATTTCTCCTGGAGGCATGACGTTGAAGTCGCCGAGCCTCACGCTGCGGCTGTCCGAGCTGGTCGCGTCTTTATCGATTGGCACGGACATCGGCATGGGCCAGCCGGAGGGTCAGGCTCTCAGAACCTGCCTTCTCGCCCTTGGTGTGGCGCGCGAGATGGGCCTCGATCAGCAGCGATGCGCCGACGTCTACTACCTCGCGTTACTCAGATTCGTGGGCTGCAACTCCCACGCCGATCAAGACGCAGCGAGCGGCGGAGGCGATGAGATGGCTGTTCGCCGAGTCATGGCACCGGTGATCAGCGGCGAGCCCCCAGAGTTGGTGTCTCACGTGGTGAGGCACCTCGGCGCTGGCCTGCCGGCCGGCAAAAGGATGCGAGTCGTCGCCGGAATGATGGCAGCGGGGCCGAACCAGGCGCGTGCGGTCACCACGGCCACGTGCGAGGTAGCGCGCATGTTTGCCACCGAGCTGGGGTTTGGAGCCGCGCTGGTGGGCGCTATTGGTTATCAGTTCGAGTACTGGAACGGAAAGGGCCTGCCGAATGGCGTGTCCGGCGAGGAGATACCGATTGCCGCTCGGATTGTGATGGTGGCACGCGATGTCGATGTGATCGCCCGAGTCGGTGGTTGGCAGCTGGCCGAGGACATGCTCCGCCGGCGACGGGGCCGAGCTTATGACCCCGCTGTTGCCGACGCCTTCCGCCGCCACGCACCAGCGATCCTCGCCGGCATCGAAGAGGATTCGCTATGGGACCGAGCTATCGACGCCGACCCCATGCCGTCCGAGCCCCTGGAAGGGGATCGCTTGACCGTTGCACTCGAATGCTGCGGGCAGTTCGCAGACATCAAATGCTGGTTCACGCGTGACCATTCACCGGCCGTCTCGAAACTCGCGCGCGCGGCGGCCGCCAACATCGGGCTCGATGCCGCTGAGGTGCAAGCGATCGCAGCAGCTGGGCTGGTGCAGGAATTAGGCAAGACCGGTGTTTCGAACGGCACCCTGGACACTCCACGACCTCTCGATCCGAGTCAGTGGGAATCGATGCGGCTCAGCACCTATCTCACGCAGCGGATGCTGGGTAGATGTCAGGGCCTGGAGGCCGTCAACGCTCCCGCCTCCAGCCATCATGAAAGGCTCGACGGATCCGGCTATCACCGAGGCCTGACCG
>VBFH01000120.1 GCA_005883575.1 Chloroflexota bacterium
ATCCAGGCCCTGTTTCATGACGTAGCGGACCTGCCGGAGCCCGCCCAACGGGCATCGCTCGAAACGCAATGCCGCGAGGACCCGGCGCTCATGACCGAGGTGCTGGGCCTCCTCCAGGAGGACGCCCGCGGCGATTCGCTGCTCGATCGCGACGCGGCGTACGTGGCCGGTCAGGTGCTCGACGAAGGAATTCCCCCCGCCCTCCTGGATCAGCATTTCGGCCCCTATCGGATGACACAGATGCTCGGCCAAGGCGGGATGGGCGTGGTCTACCTTGCCGAACGGGAAGACCTCGGCAGCGTCGCCGCCATCAAGATCCTGCGCGATGCGTGGCTCTCACCCGATCGCCGGGAGCGATTCGCCAGTGAACAGCGGACGCTCGCCCAGCTCAATCATCCCGCGATCGCGCGGTTGTACGATGCGGACACCCTCCCCGACGGGACTCCGTGGTTCGTGATGGAGTACGTCGAGGGTGTCCCGCTGACGACGTTCTGCGAGGAACACGCTTCCTCCGTCACGGAGCGTCTACGCCTCTTCCGTGCGGTGTGCGAGGCGGTGGAGCACGCCCATCGCCACCTGATCGTGCATCGCGACCTGAAGCCCTCGAACATCCTGGTCAAGCCGGACGGAAGCGTGAAGCTGCTCGACTTCGGCATCGCCAAGCAGCTCGACAGCCTTGAAGGGCCTGTGGATCGGACCCGCACCGGACTGCGGCTCATGACGCCGGCCTACGCCGCGCCCGAGCAGATCTTGGGCGACCCTGTCGGCATTCATACCGACATCTACACCCTCGGCGTTGTGCTGTATGAGTTGCTGACCGGGCGGCTGCCGTTCGACTTGGCGAATCGGACGCCGAGCGAGGCGGAGACGGTCATTGTCGAGCAGCGCCCGGAGCGACCGTCGGCGGCCGCCAAGGAGAAGTCCGTTAGCAGGCGAGCATGGGCGGATCTCGACGTGCTCTGCCTCACCGCGATGCACATCGAGCCTCAGCGGAGGTATCGAACCGTCGAGGCGCTGATCCGGGATATCGATCACTACCTCGCGGGCGAGCCGCTCGAGGCCCGGCCGGACACCTTCGGATACCGGCTGGGCAAGTACGTACGCCGCAATCGCCGCATGGTGTCCGCCGTGGCCGGCTCGGTCCTCGTCGTCCTCGGTCTGGTGGTCTTCTATACGGTGCGGCTCGCGACCGCCCGGAACGCCGCCGTCGCGGAAGCGGCTCGGACCCAGCGCATCCAGCACTTTATGCTGAACCTGTTCCAGGGCGGCGACGAGACCGTCGGCCCCGCGGACAGCCTGCGCGTCGTGACGCTGCTCGACCGGGGGGTGCAGGAGGCGCAGAGCCTGGACGGGGAGCCTGCGGTGCAGGCCGAGCTGCGCGAGACGCTCGGAAGTCTCTACCAGAAGCTGGGCAAACTCGACCGGGCGGATACGCTGCTCCGCACCGCGCTCGACCAGCGCCGTTCAATGTCGGGATCCGACGATGCCGCGGTGGGCGCGGGCCTCGTGGCGCTCGGCCGCTTGCGGATCGATCAGGCGGAGTACAAAGAAGCGGAGCGCCTGATCCGGGAGGGGCTGGCGATGAGCAAGCGGCACCGTCGGCCGGGCGACCCGGCGATCGCCAGCGCCACGCTCGCGCTCGGGCAGGTGTTGGAGGAGAGCGGCAAGTATGATGAAGGAATCAAGGTGCTCGAGCAGGCTGTTCGGCTCCGCGGGATGGCGCCAGCCCAGCCCACTACAGAGCTGGCCGCGAGCATGCGCGAGCTGGCAAACACGCACTTCTACGCGGGGCACCTCGCGGTCGCCGATTCGCTGGATCGGCTCGTCCTCGCGCTGACGCGCAAACTCACCGGTGAACGTCACCCGCTCGTCGCCGAGGATCTCATCAACCTCGGCGCCGTGCAGCACGAGTGGGGTCATTACCAGGAAGCCGAGCGGTATTACCGCGAGGCGCTCGACATCACCCAGGCGTTTTATGGCCGGGACCACTACAAGACCGCCGCCGGTCTCACCGTGCTGGGCCGGGCGCTCATCTTCCAGAAGCGGTACGACGACGCGATGCCGCTGTTCCAGCGGGCGCTCGCCATACGGGAGCGTGTGTTCGGAAAGGTGCATCCCCAGGTCGCGTCGACACTCAACGAGATGGGAGGCATAGCGCTGACGCGCGGCAAGCTCGACGAAGCGGAGGCGCTCTCCAGCCGCGTGCTCGCCATCTATCGGACGGTGTACAGCGGCAAGCACAACCTGATTGGCACCGCGTTGGCCAATCTGGCCAGCGTGTACATGGCGCAGCGGCAGTACGCCCGCGCCGAGCCGCTGTTCCGGGAGGCGATCGGCATCTTCACGACGACGCAAGGCGCCGCGCACCTGAACACCGGCATCGCGCGGATCAAGCTCGGCCGGACGCTGCTCCGTCAGCGTCGCTATGCGGAAGCGGCGAGAGAGACGCTCGCCGGGTACCAGATCCTGACGAAGCAGACCGATCCGGGGGTGAGCTGGTTGGTGGCTGCCCGGAAGGACCTGGTGGCGGCGTACGACTCGCTCAAGCAACCGCAGAAGGCGGCGAAGTTTCGCGCGGAGCTGGCCGACACGGCTACCCGTCCATGACCTCCATCCCTATTTTCGGTGAGGGGCGGTAGCTCAGCTGGGAGAGCACCTGGTTTGCAACCAGGGGGTCGTGGGTTCGAATCCCATCCGCTCCACTGATCGCATGACCAAAGCTCACACCGCGCTTCTGTCGCGCGCGCTCCTCGTCCTCACTTCACGATCGTCAATCCGTGCGGCACCGCGCCCGGGAACACGTACGAGTACAGCAATACGATCACTCCGACGATGGCGCCCAGCGCAATCGAATGCCAGAACACGTAGCGGAAAATGATTCCCTCGTTGCCCACCTGGTCCGTGGCCGAGGTCGCCACGCAGATGGACTGCGCATCCACCATCTTGCCCATCACGCCGCCCGCGCTATTGGCCGCGCACATCAGGACCGAGTC
>VBFH01000030.1 GCA_005883575.1 Chloroflexota bacterium
CGACCCGTGGGAGCAAAACGCGATGCACGTGCCGTTCTCGGGTGACTGGTTCACACGCGGCCCGATCTACGAAGCGATCGCGTTTATCTGACTTGGTTGAGCACGTTGTTCGCCAAACGCGCCGAAAACCAAGACGCAATGCGCGCGACTTGATGCAAACGAGCCGAATCGGGGATGCCGACGATGCGGGACGTTGAGACGGCCTGGCCTCTACGTTCGCTCGATCTCGATCTCGGCCGCGTCCCCGACGTTCAGGCCGGCCGAGTCGAGCAGCTTCTTGCTGACGCTCAAGCGAGGACCCGCCACCTGCCGGCATGGTGTTGGAGACGAAATCCACCCCGTTGATGGCGCCTTTTACGCGCAGCTGTCTGAGGCCGCCCAGCGCTGTCGCGACATCCTGCGGAACGTCGACGACCGCCAGGCCGGAGGCACGCTCGGGTCGGAAGTAGCGCACCTTGCCGCGGAACCGCTTGCGAGCGGGCATCGAGCTGGAGGAGAGGGAGAGATCTGTCTCCTCTCAACATCTTGCGCGACCTGCTGATTCTCTCGCTGCGTGCTGCTCCCGTTTGGGCCTCTCGAAACCCATCGGAACTGCGCCCAGGGAACTGACTCGGCCACCACTTCGTACTGTTGTCCGCGTGGCTGATCCCATATTCGAGCACCCGCGGCTGGCCGCCATCTATGACGCGCTCGACTCCGATCGGAGCGACCTCGATGTGTACGTCGCCATTGCGGAGGAGCTCGGTGCGCGTCGCGTGCTGGACGTCGGATGCGGAACAGGCACGTTCGCACAGCTTCTCGCCGATCGCGGCCTTGAGGTAACGGGCGTTGACCCGGCTCGGGCCTCGCTCGACGTTGCGCGAGCCAAGCCGGGCAGCGAGCGTGTGCGATGGATCTGCGGCGATGCGAAAGCCCTGCCCGCCATGCAGGTCGACCTAGCCACCATGACCGGCAACGTCGCCCAAGCGATCGTTGAGCCATCGGATTGGGAGGGCACGTTGCGTGGGGTCTATGACGCGTTGCGGCCTGGCGGGCATCTCGTGTTCGAGACGCGCGATCCGGCAAAACGGGCGTGGCGGGACTGGAATCCCGCGGCGTCGCACAAGATCACCGAGATCGAGGGTGTTGGCGCGGTCGAGAGCTGGGTAGACGTGGTCGAGGTCATCGGTCCGCTGGTGACGTTCCGTTGGGTGGTGGTGTTCGCTTCGGACGAGCAGCTAATGGCGTCGGACTCGACGCTACGTTTTCGGGAGCGTGACGAGATCGAGACGGCGCTGGTCGCTCATGGATATGCGGTCAAAGAAGTCCGCGGTGCGCCAGATCGGCCCGGACGAGAGTTCGTGTTCTTCGCGCAGCGCCCAGGGTGAGGGGCCGGGCCATCGTGAAGGCAGATAGCGCCTGGCGTCGGTTGAAGGCGGTGGCCGGACAATTCGAGATTCTTAACCGGTTGGATTGGCTGCACCGCTCTTCTGCTGCGTGCTGCCGGCATGGCCAGGACTCCACGCGTTCCCTCGCAATTGACGAAGCGACCTTTTTCTCTTGAAGAGGCGCGCGCTGCTGGGCTCACTCGGAGCTCCCTGAGGGCGAACGC
This sequence comes from Chloroflexota bacterium, assembly GCA_005883575.1. Taxonomy (GTDB): domain Bacteria; phylum Chloroflexota; class Dormibacteria; order Dormibacterales; family Dormibacteraceae; genus 40CM-4-65-16. Next base: position 1,592 of record VBFH01000030.1, read on the forward strand.
CTGGAAGCATCTCGGGCGGGGCCTCTATTGTTGGAGAGGCCTACGAGAGGATCCATGGCTGTCGCTATCGGCGTGGCAGCACGCTCTCCCAGCACCGATCGTCTTCGCCGGCGCGACCGCGGCCTGGCTGCTCGGTCTCGACCTCGATCCGATCAACCCGGTCGACATAGTGATACCTCCTCGCTCAGGCATACGGTCCCGAACGGTCTGCGCGCAAGGCACTCCGAACTGACGCCCAGGAGACAATCGTCATTCGGGGCTTGCGCGCAACGGCGCTCAATCGGACACTCGCCGACCTGTGCCGGCGGCGACCGGAGGTGAAGGCGCTTGTCGCGATCGACATGGCGCTGCATCGCGGCCTCACTGATGGAACCGCGCTTCCGTGTGCCGGGACACGCCGATTGCGCGCCCTGGCGGCTCTGGCCGCGCCCGCCGAATCGCCAATGGAAACCCGACTTCGGTGGCTCCTGATCGATGCCGGGCTTTCGCGCCCTGAGGTTCAGAAGGATCTGCGTGACGGCGATGGTCGATTCGTGGGTAGGGCCGACCTCTACTATCCGGCGGCGCGGCTCGTCATCGAGTACGACGGCGGCAACCATCGCGACCGCCTCGTCGAGGACAATCGCCGCCAGAACCTACTTGTCAACGCTGGATTTCGGCTGCTGCGGTTCACCGCCGCAGACATCTACCACCGTCCGGACGTTGTGGTTGCGCAGGTGCGGCAGGTGCAAAACGGGCGGAATCCCTCGCGGGAAGTGCGCGGTTTGCGCAAAACGCGCGGAATTCATCGGAGGAACGCGGGATGAGCGGAGAGGGAGAGATTCGAACTCTCGATGGGCCAGTGACCCATAACGGTTTTCGAGACCGCCGCCTTCAACCACTCGGCCACCTCTCCTGAGAAGCGGTGCTCAATGGCGGTCCCGACCGGATTCGAACCGGCGTTCTCGGCCTTGACAGGGCCGCGTGTTTGGCCAGGCTACACCACGGGACCGGCAGCGGCTAAGTCTACCAACGGCCTGGATCCCACCCAGTCCGAATCCCCCTCCCGCTGAATAGGGAGGACTGTCGAGACCCCAAACCTATAATTCCCTCCGGCGTGAGCGACAACGACCGCCCAACCTCCGGCTCTCCGGATGAACTTCGGAGGCGTTTCCAGATCCTCGAGCGGGTGGCGATCTTCTTCACCCTCCCGGACAACGTCCTCCATGCCCTGGCCCGCCGCCTGGCCCCGGCTTCCGCCGCCCGCGGCTCGGTCATCGTCCACCAGGGCGACCCCGGCGACACGATGTTCATCGTCGAGTCGGGCCGCTGCGAGGTCTACGTCGAGGAGTCGCCCGGCCACACGATCACGATCGCCCTCATGGGCCCCGACGACTTCTTCGGCGAGATGGCCCTGATCTCCGAAGAGACCCGAACCGCCAGCGTCCGCGCCCTCGAGGACTGCCGGCTTCTCACGCTCGACCGCAAGACCCTCTACGAAACCGTGCCGGCGGAGTCCGACGCCCTGATCGAGCTGACCAAGCTCGTGGAGCAGCGCAAGGACACGCTGCCGAACCTGATCGCTCGCGCCCGCATGGTCGCGCCCGAGCAAGCCGCCTCGACGGTCGCCATCTACTCGCCCAAGGGCGGCTCCGGCCGAACCACGATCGGGGTCAACCTCGCGGCCTCACTCGCCAGGCGCTTCCCGGGTGAGGTGCTGCTCGTCGACCTCGCATTGCCGTACAACCACGCCGCGCTGATCTCCTACCTGACGCCGACAGGATGTCTTGCGGCTGCCAGCCAGGTCCCGCCCCAGAACTTCGAGGAGGCGGTGCTGGGCGCCATCCTTCACCACCCCGGGGGAATGATGCTGCTGCCCGGAGTGCTGCGCGCCGAGCAGGCCGACCTGATCTCTGTCGACCTGGTCAACCGCGCGATGGGCATCCTGGTCAACGCCTTCCGCTACATCGTCTTCGACCTCGGAGTCGCCTTCACCGACATCGTGATCAGCGTGCTTGACCACTCGCAGCGTGTCCTTGTCATCGTGACGCCCGAGCTCTCGTCGTTGAAAGACGTCGGTGAGCTGCTCAACATCTTCACCAACGTCCTCAACATCGTTCCGGGCCGGGTGATCCTCGCCCTCAACAACAAGGTGCCAAAGTCGGTCGTGAGCAAGGAAGACGTGGTCCGAACGCTCAAGCAGGACCTGGCGATCGAGATCGGCTTCGACGGCACGAAGCCCGACGAGGCGGCGGTCAAGGGCGAGATCCTGGTGCTGACCGACCCCAAAAGCGAGATCTCCCGCGGGGTCGAGGCGCTGGCGCAGCTGATCGCCGGCTCGACCGCCGGCGAAGCCAAGTCTGAGAGGAAGGGATTCAAGCTCGGCCGAAAGTAGGCCGTGGTAGCATCTCCATCGTGATCGAACAAGCTGTCGTCTCACTCACCCCCGAAGCCCAGTCCCGCCTCAAGGAGCTGCTCTCCAAGGAGGACAACCCGCAGCTCGCGCTCCGCATCTTCGTGAGCGGCGGCGGCTGCTCCGGCATGCAGTACGGCATGGCCTTTGACGACCAGCGCCGCGTCGACGACCTGATCGTCGAGCACGAGGGCGTCCAGATCATCGTGGACGACTTCAGCGTGTCGTACATCCGCGGCTCGGAGATCGACTACGTCGACAGCCTGATGGGCGCCGGCTTCACGGTGCACAACCCCAACGCCGTGCACTCGTGCTCGTGCGGGCACTCGTTCGACACCGGCGACGACGCGGGTGGCGCTCAGGCCTGCGGCTGCGGCCACTAGCAGACGACTTAGAGAGCTCGTCCTCCTAGCCCTGGGCGTGATCACGCCCATCGGCATACTGGCCGTCAACGCGTCCGCGTTCGTGATGGTCCATCTCACCGCCTTTCGGATCGGCATCGCCGCATGCGCCGTGGTCAGCGGCCTGGTCCTCAACGGTCTCACCGCGTGGTGGCTGCTACGACTCGTCAGCCGCCAGACACCGCCGCTGTACCGCGAGTACAGGATCTGGGCGATCGGCGGCTCGGTGCTGATCGTCCTCCTTACCGCCGCCGCCGGCGGCTACCTCACCTACCTCGGTCTGCGCGACCCGCAGCGCCTTCCTGACGTGCTGTCGGTGGTGGTCGCCACAGTCATGATCCTTCTGCCCATAGGCATCACGGTCGCCGCTCGGCGCGTAGCCGGCATCGGGGGCATCATCCCCGTCGAGGAAGCGCCCGGAAAAGAAAGGACCCCCCGCCGCAGCGGGGGGCCCTCCGTCAGGACTCGGATCTAGGCCCGGGTTACATCATGTCGGGCGACATGCCGCCCGGCATCCCTGCGTTCTTCCTCTCTTCCGGCACCTCGGTGACCATGGCCTCGGTGGTAAGCACCATGGCCGCGATCGACGCCGCGTTCTGCAGTGCGGACCGGGTGACCTTGGCGGGATCGACGATGCCCGCCTCGAACATGTTGAGGAATTTGTCGTTGAGAGCGTCGTAGCCCTCACCGGCCTTGCTCTTGCGGATCTGCTCGACGATGACCGAGCCTTCCTTGCCGGCGTTCATCGCGATCTGCTTCACCGGCTCCTCGAGCGCCTTGCGGACGATCGCGACACCAGTCGCCTGGTCGTCCTTCAGGCCGAGCCCGCCGTCGAGCTTCTTCTGCGCGTTCAGCAGCACGGTGCCGCCGCCCGCGACGATGCCCTCTTCCACCGCGGCCTTGGTCGCGCTGAGCGCGTCCTCGATCCGGTGCTTCTTCTCCTTCTGCTCGACCTCTGTCGCGGCTCCGACCTTGATCACCGCCACGCCGCCGGCCAGCTTGGCCAGCCGCTCCTGCAGCTTCTCCCTGTCGAAGTCGGACGTGGTCTCCTCGATCTGAGCCTTGATCGCCTTGATGCGGCCCTGAATCGCCGCCTGGCGCTTGGGGTCGTTCTCGGCGTCGACGACGATGGTCGTGTCGTCCTTGTTGACCGTCACCTTGCGGGCCTTGCCCAGCTGCTCGACCTTGGTCTGGTCGAGCTTCAGGCCGAGATCCTCGGAGATGACCGTGCCGCCGGTCAGGATGGCCATGTCCTCGAGCATCGCCTTGCGGCGGTCGCCGAAGCCCGGCGCCTTGACGGCGACGGCGGTGAACGTGCCGCGCAGCTTGTTAACGATCAGGGTGGCCAGCGCCTCACCCTCGACGTCCTCGGCCACGATCAGCAGGGGCTTGCCCTGCTGAACCACGCGCTCCAGCACGGGAAGCAGGTCCTGGATGGCCGAGACCTTGCGGTCGGTGACGAGCACGAAGGGCTCGTCGAGCACCGCTTCCATGCGGTCTGGGTTGGTGACCATGTACGCGGCGATGTAGCCGCGGTCGAACTGCATACCCTCGACCACCTCGAGCTCGGTGGCGATGGCCTGGTTGTCCTCGACGGTGATCACCCCGTCCTTGCCGACCTTGTCCATCGCGTCGGCGATCAGCTCGCCGATCTTGGCGTCCTGGGACGAGATCGCTGCCACGTGCGCGACGTCCTCGTGACCCTTGACCGGTACTGAGAGCTTCTTGATCTCGTCGACGACCGCCTCGACGGCTCTCTCGATGCCAACTTTGAGCTGCATCGGGTTGGCGCCCGCGGTGACGTTGCGGAAGCCTTCGCTGATCATGGTCTGGGCCAGGATCGTCGCCGTGGTGGTGCCGTCACCGGCCACGTCGTTGGTCTTGGTCGCAACCTCGCGCAGCAGCTGCGCGCCGGTGTTCTCCATCGGGTCCTTGAGGTCGATCTCGCGCACGATCGTCACGCCGTCGTTGGTGACGGTCGGAGCGCCGAACTTCTTCTCCAGGACCACGTTGCGGCCCTTGGGGCCGAGCGTGATGCGTACGGACTGCGCAACCGTGTCGATGCCCTTCTTGAGGTGCTGTCGCGCCTCAACGTCGAATGTGACTGTTTTTGCCATATGCGTTCCCCCTTTTCTCTGGTTACTTCTTGCCGTTTGCGCCGACGACGGCGAGGACGTCCTTCTCGGAGACGATCAGGTACTCGATGTCGTCGATCTTGAACTCGTTGCCGGCGTACTTCGCGTAGAGCACCTTGTCGCCGACCTTGAGCTCCATCGGCACCTTGGTACCGTTGTCCAGGATCCTTCCGGTCCCCACTGCCTCGACGATCCCCTCCTGGGGCTTTTCCTTGGCGGTGTCCGGAAGGACGATCCCGCTCTTGGTCTTCTCTTCCTTCTCGACCGGCTTGACCACTACGCGGTCGCCCAACGGTTTCAGGTTCATGTGCAGCCCTCCTCAGCTGATCTGAATTAGCACTCTCCCAGCCCGAGCGCTTAGCACTCTGGCAGGTCGACTGCTAAATATTAATACTTAGCAGGGACGAGCCGCTAAACCTGCTCCTCGTCGGGCGGTATCGGGGCGTCCTGGGCCTGCTGGATGAGGCGGCGGGCGGTCTGAGCCTGATCGTCCGGAACCATCAGCCGCGCGGCGGTGAGATCGATTCCGACACCGTAGGCGTTGTCGCCGAACACCTCGACTCGAAGGCCTTCCGCCTCCAGGACCGCTGCAAGGAGCTCTGCCTGGAGTCTCTCGCCCTTGAACACGACGCTCCACCCCTTGACCCCCACGGTCTCACCAGCTTAGGGATGGGTCGACTTTGGTGGGCTGACCGATCGTTTTGAATCCGGCCGCCGCGATCATGGCCGCGTTGTCGGTGCAGAGCTCGTGGGGCGGAATGGTCAGCCGTGCCCGATTGCCCACCACCTCGGCAGCCCGCTTGCGCAGGAGCGCGTTGGCCGCTACGCCGCCGCACACGACGACCTCCCTGGAGCCCTCGTGGTCGAGGACGGCGGCGAGCTTCTCGAGTAGCGACTCCACGACCGACTCCTCAAACGCCGCGGCGAGATCGGCGCGCGTCTGATCGTCCACCTCGCCGAGCCCGCGCAGGCGGTAGAGGAGGGCGGTCTTGAGGCCGCTGAAGCTGTACTCAAAGCCAGGGAGTGAGGGCCGGGGCAGTGATTGGGTGCGCGGATCGCCGGTGCGCGCGAGCCGATCCAGCGCGGGACCGCCGGGGTAACCGAGCCCGAGCATCCGCGCCGCTTTGTCGAAGGCTTCCCCGGCCGCGTCGTCGCGCGTCCGCCCGATCACCTCGAAGCGACCATGCTCCGGCATCCGGACCAGGTCCGAGTGAGCGCCACTGACGACGAGCCCGAGCAGCGGCGGCTCGAGGTCGGGCTGGCTGAGCATCGCGGCGTAGATGTGGCCCCACAGATGGTTGACGCCCGTGACCGGTTTCGACCAGGCGGCGGCCAACCCCTCCCCCACACCGACCCCGACCAAAAGGCAGCCGACGAGTCCCGGACCCCGCGTCACCGCGAGCAAATCGAGGTCGGCCGGCCTGACGCCGGCCTCCTCCATTGCCCCCTCCACGATGTGCGGAAGCCGCTCGAGGTGATCGCGAGCCGCGAGCTCGGGAACGACGCCGCCGAAGTCTCGGTGCAGGTCGAGCTGGGAGTGGATGATGTTGGCGAGCACCTTGCGCCCGTCCTCGACGACCGCGACCGAGGTTTCGTCGCAGCTGGTCTCGATCCCGAGCGTTAGTGACAACCGTTCGCCCCCACCCGGCCTTCGCGGTGCCGACCTCCCCACATGGTGGGGAGGTGAAGCTTCACTACCCTTTCGTTAGGAGCTCTCGGCGCAGGCCGCGCACTTCCGAGTCGATCCTCCCCAGGTTGGCTTCAAACGCCTTCCGGAAGCGCGGCGACTGGATGGAGTCCGACCACATCACGATCGCGTCCTCGCCGTTGTCCGTGTAGTAGCCCTTTCGCCGGCCGATGACCTTGAACCCAAATGCCTCGTACATCTTCATCGCGTTGTCGTTGCTGGTCCGGACCTCGAGGGTCACCCATTTGGCGCCCATGTCATAGGCCGCCTGGACCAACCCGGCGAAGATGATGCGGCCGTAGCCTTGATGCTGGAGGTCGCGGCGGACGCCGATCGTCGTGATATGAGCCTCGTCGTACATGCGCCACATCCCGCCATAGCCGATGATGGTGGGGTCGAAGTCCACGATGCGGTAGCCGGACGGCCGCTCGACGGGGCCCTCCTGCCGCAGGACGACGTAGTGCGCGCTGGCGCGTGAGGCCAGTTCCCGGTAATAGGCGTTCCGCGGCCACGGCGTGGCAAAGATCTCGCGCTCGATCTCCTGGACGGTGTTGACGTCCGCCTCGCGCATCAGCTCCAGTGCGAGCTGGTGCCTGATCTGAACCATCAACGAGCCGAGAAGGACTGCATGTACTCGATTTCGAGACTACCATAGGCCACTTCGCGCGCCGTTTCGAGCAGTCTTGCGGCAGCCTCGGCGTGGTTCCGGAGCTCATCCTCGGGCCGGAAGGCGTGCTGCGTCGCCGTCAGCGCCGCCTCGGTCCTGGGGGCAACCCAACCCACGAGCCGGTGCGAGGTCGGGAGGTCTGTAGGTTCACCCAGCCGCGGCCGGCCGCCCGGCATCTGGAAGTAGACGCGGCCGCGGCCCGCCTCCGAAACCGCGATCACCGCCTCGTCGCTGCGGGCGGCCTGGAGATCAAGGGTGGGCAGGGGAACGATCGGTATCCGGAGCCCGATCGCAAGCCCCAGGGAAAACGAGACTCCGACGCGCAGCCCGGTGAACGAGCCGGGTCCCGTCGCGACCGCGACCTTGGTCAGGTGCTTGTCGGCCAGCTCATCTCGGTAGAGGCGCGCCAGGTCTGGCCTTTGCGAGCTCTCCTCCAGGATCCGGCCCCGACCCGATTCCACGATTCCAACCGCGGAACGGAACGAGGACGTGTCAATGACCAAGATCATGCTTCGTCCTGATCAGGCGGCGGTCGCCCCCCAGGTGCTCGATCTGGATGAGTGCCGCACCGTCGACGTCGAGCCGGTCTCCCCACTCCACCACCACGGCGCCGTCCTGTGCCAGCTCGTCCAGTCCGAGGTCGCGCAGCTCGGTGCTGCTCTCGACGCGGTACAGGTCGACGTGGGCCAGCTGCACGCGGCCGGGATAGATGCGCACCAGCTGGAACGTCGGGCTTGCGACCTGGGCGTTTGACCCCGTCCCCTGGGCGACGCCGCGGACGAAGGTGGTCTTCCCCGCTCCGAGCTCGCCGGTGAGGAGGACGATGTCGCCCGGCTTCAGTCTCGCGCCCAGCAGCATCCCCACCCGCTCGGTTTCGGCGGGCGAGCTGGTGACCTCCTCAGGCAAAGTGGTCGTAGCCGGTGCTCTTGAGGTCAGCGCCGGCGACCTTCACGGTTTTGCCCGCGGTCATCGTGCCGATCACGTGCAGGCCGGCTTTGGCGATCGCACTCTCCGGGCCCGCGCAGACCAACTCCGCCTCCTCGCCACTTGTGAGCGCCTCCTCGAGCGTCGCGCCGGCGGCGCATGGAACCTTGTCGGCGTGCAGCTCGCAGCCGACGCCCGACATGGCCGCGAACTTCTCCATCTCCCGCACCAGGCCGTCCGAGATGTCGCCGCAGCACAGGCCCAGGTGGTTGAGCCGGCGGCCTTCATCGATCAGGGGAACAAGCCTGTGCGCCAGATGCTCGCGCAGAGCAGCCGCCGCGCCGCCGAGCGGGCCGGTGACACCTACCGACCATCCGGCCTGCGCGTCTGAGCGCGCGAGCGGACGTGAATCGGTCCGGCCTACGACTGTCAGCGACAGCACCGCCGGGCCGGCGATCGAGCTCATGTCGCCGCCCGCGATCCGCAGGTTGAAGCGTTCGGCGACCGCGTCCATTCCCGCGTAGAGACCGCTGACATCCTCCACTTTCCAGTGTTTCGGTATGGCGATTGACGCCAGCGCCCAGTCAGGCTGGGCGCCCTTCGCGGCCAGGTCACCGAGCGCCAGCGCGAGCGCCCGCCATCCGGCGTCCTCGGCGCTCGTCCATTCGAGGTCGAAGTGCACACCCTCGACGAACATGTCCGCGCTGGCGACGAGATAACCGCTTCCCTCCGCGATGACCGCTGCGTCGTCCAGCCCGGCCCCAGCGCCGAGGTAGGGCCTGATGCGCTCGAGGAGCCCGAGTTCGCCTACCCCCTGCACGTTCACGCCGTCAGCATGCCACGCAGCCGGCGCACGGCCTGCTCGGGGTCGGCCGCCTCGCTCACGGCCCGGATGACGCAAGCCCGGCGGATGCCGAGCGCCGTCAGCTGCGACAGGTTGGTCTCATCGATGCCGCCGATCGCAAAGACCGGCATGCTGGCCGTTGCCGCGACCGCCGCGATTCCGGCGGGGCCGATGACCTGCTTCTGAGGTTTGAGCGGCGTGGCAAAAGCCGGCCCACAGCCGACGTAATCCGCTCCGGGCTGAACAGCTTCGGCGCTGGACGCGGAGACGCCGATGATCAGGCGGTCCCCGGCGACCTTGCGTGCCGAGGCGACGGACAGGTCATCCGGCCCGAGGTGCACGCCGTCGGCGCCGCTGAGTAGCGCGATGTCGACGTGGTCGTTGACGATGAACAGCGTTTCCCCGGCAATCCCGCGGAGGTCCCGCGCCAGCGCGAGCAGTTCGCCGCGCGGCAGCGACTTGTGCCGCAGCTGAATGGCGTCGGCGCCGCCGCGGACGGCGGCCTTCGCGAGCTCGAGGACGCGCTCCCGTGTGGCGTCGGGCGTGATGACGTAGAGCCGGGCTGTCCCGAGCTTCAGGAGAGGATCTGGCGCAGCTTGTCCCGGAATGCCTTGGGTGCCGTGTCGCAATCGCACGAGTGCTTGACCACGCGCTTCAGGTGCTCCTGGAACTCATAGTGCTCCATGCAGTCGGGGCAGCCCTCCAGATGGAGCTGAACCTCCAGCGCTTCGGTGTTGGTCAGCTCCCGGTCGACAAAACGGTCGAGCTTGTCAGAGCACTCTTCACATCTCATTGCTGTGACACCTGAGTCATCCCGCCTGGCCGCACGATACCCGATTCGACGGCGTAGTCATAGAGGGATTTTTGAAGCTGCTGGCGGGCTCGGTGAAGGCGGGACATGACCGTTCCGATGGGCACGCCCAGGGCCTGCGCGGCGTCCTTGTAGGAGAAGCCTTCGACATCGACCAGGACCACGACCTCGCGGTGCAGCGGGGGCAGCTTGTCCACCGCCGCGACGACCTCCGAGGCGGCGATCTTGTCGAGCACGTCGGACTCGGGCCGGGCGCCCTCGTCGCGGAGCTTGTCGTAGAGGACGAACTCGCCGACGTCGTCAAGGCTCACGTCGTCTTTGCGCGAGCCCTTGAAGCGATCCCAAAAGAGGTTGCGCATGATCGCGAAGAGCCAGGCCTTCATGTTCGTGCCCTGCTGGTAGCTGTGCTGGTAGCGCAGCGCGCGAAGGTAGGCCTCCTGTACGAGGTCCTGCGCCTGATCGGGGTCATGGGTGAGCCGGAGCGCGCCCCTGTACAAGGTGTCGAGATGTGTCAATGCCTCTTCCGCGAAGGCGGTTTGGGCGGCTGGTTCCGCCATCAGTAATGCCAGTGTAGGAGCACCTGCCTTCTCCCCATTGCAAATGACCAGAGGCGGAAACTATTCCCGTGACACGACTGGCTGGGGATCGATTGCGGGTGATCCAGGTCGGAATGGGTTTCTGGGGCCGCGACTGGGCGCGCATGGTGATTCCCGAGATTCCCGAGGTGGAGCTTGTCGGCGTCGTCGACTCCGACGCTCGCGCCATCGGCCTGCTGCAGGAACAGCTCCCCATCTCACCGCGGCGATGCTTCAGCTCGCTCGAGGGTGCCCTCGACGCGACCCCGGCCGATGCCGTCCTCGTGACCACGACGCTGCCGGGACACGCTCCGATCACCCGAGCTGCCCTGGACGCGGGTCTCCATGTCCTGGTCGAGAAGCCGTTCACGGATACGCTCGAGTGCGCTCAGGAGCTGGTGGACCTGGCCGCCGCCAAAGGCTCGACGCTGATGGTCAGCCAGAACTACCGCTTCTTCCCCGCCGTCCGGACCGCGGCCGCATTGGTCAAAGAGGCCTCGCTTGGAGAGCTGTACGAGGTCTCGATCGACTTTCGCCGCAACGACCCGTCGCCGCCCAACCCGTCCCGCCGGCATCACACCCACGACGTCCAGCCACTGCTGATCGACATGTCGATCCACCACTTCGATCTGCTACGTCTCATCCTCGGCAGCGAGCCGAAAAGCATCACATGCGAGGCGTGGAACCGGCCCTGGAGCGGTTTTCAGGGTCCTTGTGCGGCGGTCGCGTCGATACGATTTGACAGCGCAGTTGTGGTCAGCTATCGGGGGAGTTGGATCAGCGCCGGACCTGAGACGGCGTGGGCTGGCGAGTGGACCATGGAGTTCGAGAGGGGCCAGCTTTCCTTCACCAGTCGCGGGGAGGACAACGTCCCCCAGGACAAGGTGGTGCTGAGGCCACGCCGGGGCAGGGCCAGGACGGTCGCGCTGCCAAGCCTCGCCCACATCGACCGCGCCGGGTCCCTTGCCGAGTTCGCATCGTCGCTGCGCGAGCGCCGGGAGCCTGAAACCTCCGGACGCGACAACCTCGGCACTGTCGCGTTCATGACTGCCGCGGTGAAGGCCACGGAACGGCGCGAATGGGTTGAGGTGGAAAAGTAAGCGTCCGTGGCCTCCGCGTCTATCGAGCACGTGACCAAACGCTTCCCCGGTGGTGAGATCGCGATCAATGACCTATCCCTCGAGATCAGGAACGGCGAATTCCTGGTCCTCGTCGGCCCCTCCGGCTGCGGGAAGTCAACGGCGCTGCGGATGCTGGCCGGAGTGGAAGACGTCAGCGAGGGCGTGATCAAGATCGACGGGCGGGTCGTCAACGACGTGCCAGAGAGGAAGCGCGATGTGGCGATGGTTTTCCAGACGTACGCTCTTTATCCGCACCTGTCCGCGTTCGAGAACATCGCCTTCGGAATGCGGCTCCATGGTATGGCTCAGGAGGACATCGAAGCGTGCGTCGGCCGCGCAGCGGAGATTCTCGAGCTTGGTCCTTTCCTGCATCGCAAGCCGCGCCAGCTTTCAGGCGGCCAGCAGCAGCGCGTTGCGGTCGCCCGCGCGATCGTCCGGGATCCGCAGGTCTTCCTTTTCGACGAACCCTTGTCGAGCATCGACGCCAAGCTACGTGAGCAGATGCGCGTCGAGCTGCGAAAGATCCATCGGACGCTGCGCTCGACATTCATCTATGTCACTCACGATCAGGTCGAGGCGATGGCCCTGGGCGACCGGATCGCCGTCATGGAGGCCGGGGTGCTTCAGCAGGTGGGGACACCGCGAGAGGTCTATGACCATCCGGCCAACCTCTTTGTGGCCGGGTTCATCGGCTCTCCAGCCATGAACTTCATCCCCGTCAGCGTCAGCGGCAGAACGGCGAAGGCGCGGGCCCTGGAGCTCGAGCTTCCGTACGGGCCCCATCTCGACGAGGCAATCCTCGGCATTCGCCCGGAAGCGCTGAGCCAACGGGTCTCGGCCGGAGGGGCGATGATTGATATGGAGGTCGACCTGGCCGAGAACGTCGGTCGGGACCAGTTTGTTCACGGCTTGGTAGGAGGCGATGCAATCGTGGCTCGTATCGATCCGAACGTGAAGGTGACGCAGGGCGAACGTGTTCGGCTCGCCGTCGACACAAGGCTCGTCCACCTATTCGACCCCAAGACGGGGCTCTCGGTCCTGTGATCGCCCGCGCGCCGTTTGGGCGGACGGGTCATGAAAGCAGCCGCGCGATCTTTGGCGCGGCCGCGCTGTCCCAGGTCACGCAGTCCGTGGCCGATCGCACCCTGGAGGTGCTCCTGAACTACGGCGTAAATCACATCGACACGGCAGCCGGCTACGGTGATTCCGAGCTGCGTATCGCGCCGTGGCTCAAGCGTCAGCGCGGCGACTTCTTTCTGGCGACCAAGACCGGGGAACGCAAGGCCGACGCGGCTCGCGAACAACTACATCGCTCGCTCGACCGTCTGGGCGTCGACCACGTCGACCTGTGGCAGCTGCACAGCCTCGCCGATCCGATCGAGTGGGATACCGCGCTCAGCCCTGGGGGCGTCATCGAAGCGGCCGTCGAAGCGCGCGACCGGGGCTTGGTGAGGTTCATCGGAGTCACCGGGCACGGCATCCAGATCGCTGCCAATCACCGGCGCTCGCTAACGCGATTTGACTTCGATGCGGTCCTCCTGCCCTACAACTTCGTGACCATGCAGGAGCCCTACTACGCCAAGAACTTCGACGCGCTTGTCAGCACATGCGCCGAGCGCAAGGTCGCCGTGCAGACGATCAAGTCGATCGCGCTGCGGCCATGGATGGGACGGGACCACACCCGCACGACCTGGTACGAGCCGTTAGAGGATCAATCTCAGATCGACCTCGCAGTCTGGTGGGTGCTCGGGCATCCGGCAGTCTTTCTCAACACGGTCGGCGATGTCGACCTTCTGCCTCGAGTGCTCGACGCCGCATCCCGTTTCGAGAGGCGTCCAAGCGATGAAGAGATGTCGCGCCTGATCGAGCGCGCGCAGCTCGAGCCGATCTTTCCCTGAAACCCTCGAGGGCAATCAGCCCTTGATGCTACCCGCCGTGACGCCCTGGATGAAGAAACGCTGGAAGGCGATGAAGAGAGCCACGATCGGAAGGACGATCAGAGTCGACGCGGCCATCAGGAGGTTGTAGGCCACGTCGTGTGACTGCCGGTAGAACTGCAGACCGATCGACAGCGGATACTTCGACTCGTCCTGCAGGAACAGCAGAGGGGCGAGGAACTCGCCCCAGGCCTGAACCGCGGCAAATATGGTTACTGCCGCGACCGCCGGCTTGGCCAGGGGAAGAATGATGTGCAGGAAGACCTGGAACTCGTTCGCGCCGTCGATCCGGGCGGCCTCTGAGATCTCGTTCGGCAGGCTCAGATAGAACTGCCGCATCAGGAAGATGAAAAACGGGCTGCCGAAGAACGCGGGCACGATCATCGGCAGGAACGTGTTGATCCAGCCGAGCTTCGCGAAGATATCGAAAAGAGCGACGATCAAAACCGGGAACGGAAGGAAGATCGTCGCCATGCATATGCCGAAAACGAAGTCACGTCCCGGCCACTTGACGCGCGAGAAGCCATACGCGATCAAAGGATTGGACATCGCCGCACCCAGGGTGACGCCCGAGGTCAGGAGGACCGAGTTGAGGAGGAACGTGCCGAAGGGTATGTAGGTGACAGCTCTGTAAAAGTTGCCGAAGTCGAAGACCTGGGGAATCAGCGTCGGAGGAAAGTTCGTCAGCTCGGCGGTGGTTTTCACCGCCGAGTTCACCATCCAGTAGAAGGGCAGCAGGAAGAATATGCACGCGATGATCAGGCCGATCCGCACCAGCACGCCCTTCGGTACCAAGCGGTCCATGAGCGGCGGGCGTGGCCTTGGGAAGTGCGCTACGGTCAGCGGCGGGGCTGGGGCTTCTCTTGCTTCCCGAGCTGTGGCCATTGCTAGGCTCCTTCGTAGTGGACCCAGTACTGGGACCACCTCATGATCAGCAGCGCGAGGACGATGCTGATCAAGAACAGCACCCACGCCATGGCGGACGCGTACCCCATGTCGCTGTACTGGAAGGCGTTCTTGTACAGGTAGAAGACGTAGAAAAGCAGCGAGTTGTCGGGGCCCGCCGTGTACGCGGCGCCACCGCTGGTCCCCCCGACCAGGATGTACGCAGGGGTAAAGATCTGGAGCCCGAGGATGGTGCCGTACAGCAGGTCGTAGAGGATCACGGGAGTGATGAGCGGAACGGTGATGTGCCAGAAGCGACGCAGCGGACCCGCTCCCTCGAGCCTCGCTGACTCGTAGAGCTCAGTCGGGACCGCGCGCAGGGACGCCAGGAAGATCAGCGCGGGCCCCCCCGCGCCCAGCTGGGCCAGGATCACCACCGAGACCTTCGTCCAGCTGGGGTCACCCAACCAGTTGATCGTCGGCACGTGGAACAGGCCGAGGAAGAAGTTCACCAGGCCGAAACCTGGGTTCAGAAGAACGATGAAGATGAACGTCAGCGCAAAGAGGGGCAGGATCGAAGGCAGGTAGAAGGCCGCCCGGTAGATCGCGACCTCACGCACGTTCTGGTTCATCAGCATGGCCAGGACGATCGCCACCACCAGGCCGATCGGCACGGCGAGAAGGGTGTAGTACGCCGTGTTGTAGAGCGACTTGAAAAAGAGCGGGTCGGTGAACATGTGCTTGTAGTTCGCAAAACCGACCGGGACCGCGTCACCGAAGCCTGAGTACGACTGGAAGCTCAGGTAGAGCGAGTAGATGATCGGGTACAGCGTGAAGGCAAAAAAGCCGATGACCCAGGGAAGTACGAACGGGGCCGCGGTCCGCAGCTGGCGCCACTCGCTGGCGGTCAGGTGGACACGGGGAGCGGCGATCAACGCCGCCCCCCGCTGACTCTGCACGTCACTGCGGAGTCAACTCGCAAAGTAAACCGTCAGGGCAACGGACAGTACTGCTGCAGCTTGGCGTTGGTCGCGCTCGCTGCTGCAGCAAGCGCTGTCGCCGGAGCTGTCGTGTTGCGAACCGCCGCGTCCTGCGCCGTGCTCAGCTGGTCCCAGTAGAAGGCGCCGACTGGAAGTGGCGGCCTGCTGTGAGCCGCCGACAGCTGCTTCTGGAAGAACGCGTGGCCACCGGCGAAGAGGCTCGCGTCCTGGTCCAGCGCCTTGATCGTCGGCGTGTGCTGGCTATCTTTCGTGTACTGGCGCTGGCCCGGTTCGCCGGCGATGTACTTCATGAAGTCGAAGCCGGCCTTGGACTGCTTGGCGCCCTTCGGGATGACCATCGACCACCCGCCGGCCCACGTCGCCGGCTGGTCGCCCTGGTTTGGTACGGGGATGTAGGTGACCCCGTACTGCAGGTTCGGCGTGTATGTCGCGATGTTGCCGAGCACCCAGTCACCGCTGACCATGAACGCAACCTTGCCGAGCAAGAAGGCGTTCTGCTGCGCCGGCAGGTTGGGTGGAGCGTAGGTGCTGAGGAAGGTCTGGACCTGGCTCACGCCGAGAGCCTTGGACCAGTTGGTGAACATGTCCGTGAAGGCCTGCACGATCTTCGGGTCAGTCGGTGTGACCTTGCAGGCGCTCTTGTCGAAGAAGCTGCCTCCATAGACGAAGCCCCATGTGTAGTGCCAGCCCTGCTCGAACCAGGGCACAAAGCCGATCTGGGTGTACTTTCCAGACGAGTCCTTCTTGTTCACCTTGTTGGCCATCGTCCGGATCGTGTCGATCGTAGGCGGACCTTTGGCCGGGTCGAGTGCGCTGATATCAACGCCGGCGGCCTGCAACAGGTCCTTGCGGTAGTAAAGGGCGCGCGTGTCGGTGTCGAACGGAAGCGCGTAGGGCTTGCCTTTGAAGTTTGCCTCGGCCCAGGCGAAGTCGAGGTAGTTGCTGCTCAAGCTGGAAGCGCCGAACTGGCTCAAGTCCTCGAGCACGCCGGCGGCAGCTCGCTCGGCAACCGTGAACCGGTCGAGCATGTACACGTCGGGACCGGTCCCGCTGCGGACCGCCGTGGTGAGCTTGGCGATGTCCGTTTCCGAGCCGGGGACCTGCACCATCTTCACGCAGCCGACGCTGCTCTGCGAGTTGTATGCGTCGACGATGCGCTTCAGGCTGTCGGAGTCGGGCGGCGTATGCGAGGTCCAGAACGTGACCAGGCTGGTACCCGACTTACAGCCCGCAAGGGGCGGTCCGGCCTGGTTGCTGGTGCCTGTGCTGCAAGCTGTGATCACAAGGATCCCGAGCATCAGGGCTTTGATGCTCGATCGTGGAAGTAACGTCATGGGCCTTTCCTCCGTCACTGAGACCTGTACCCCACGCCTTCTTCCCGGATCTGACGAGACCGGGGCGAGAGCGCGCCGGCGTGAGGCCGCGAAGTACTCCAAAGGTAAATTTTCGCGACTGGCCACTCGATGTCAACTCGGACGAGGGATGTGATCTCGCGCAGGCGCTTCCTGGCCGGGCTCGCGGCCGCGGGTTTGGGCGCTGCCGCAGCGGTTGCATGGCTCGTTCGAGGGCCCTGGCCTGGGCCCGCGATGCCTGATCCGGACCAGATTGCGGCCGACATGCGGGCAGAGTTCCTCAGGGCCTGGGAGTCATACAGGCGGTTCGCCTGGGGCCATGACGAGCTCAAGCCCTTGTCCGGCACATACCAGGAATTCTTCGCGCCCGGGCACCCGGTCGGCCTCACCATCGTCGAGTCGCTCGACACCCTGTACCTGATGGCGCTCGACGACGAGCTCGCAAGCAGCGTGCGCTGGATCGAGACGAGCCTCGACCTGGACATCGACGCACGGTTCCAGGTCTTCGAGACCGTCATTCGTTTGCTCGGTGGTCTACTTGCCGGCCACCTTGCGTCCGGAGACGCGATGCTGCTCGCCAAGGCGAAAGAGCTCGCCGACCGCCTGCTTCCCGCCTTCACCAGATCGCCCACCGGGATGCCCTACCGGTTCGTGAACCTGCACTCCGGCGCGGTCGACACGCCTGCCAACTATGTGGCCGAGATCGGCACCAACCTGGTCGAGCTCGGCACGCTGAGCCGCCTGACCGGAGACGACCGGTATCTCAAGGTCGCGAAACGCGCAGCGCAGACTGTCTACGAACGGCGCTCAGCGCTCGACCTGGTTGGGACGACGCTCGACGTCGAGACAGGGGGTTGGCTCGACGCGGTGTCCCCGGGCCCTCAGCCGCCCGTCGACTCCTACTACGAGTCTTTGCTCGACGGTCATCGACTCTTCGGCGACGCCGATCTGCTGGCGTGGTTCCAGACCCTGAGCTCGGCGCTCCAAAGACGCCAGTGGGATGTGGTGGACGGCCGGGCATGGTACCGGAGGGTCCAGTTCCAGACTGGAACGCTCGTGGACAACCACGAGTCCGAGCTCGCCGCCTTCTGGGCCGGCAGCCTGGCCGAGGCCGGCATGCCGACCGACGCCCGGCGATTTCTCGATTCCTATCAGTCGGTGCTCGATCGTTTCGTGCTGTTTCCAGAGGAGTGGGACTACGAAGACATGTCGGTACTTGACCCGAGCTATCAGCTGCGCCCCGAGTACGCCGATTCCTGCCTGGCGATGTTCATCACCAGCGGTGGATCAGAGGAATACCGACGGCGCGCCTATCAGCTCTACCAGGCGATGAAGGCCCACTGCCGGGTCGCCAACGGTTACACGATCGTGACCGATGTCACCCGCAGGCCGATGTCCCTGGGCGACCTGACACCCGCGTATTGGTTCTCTGAGAACATGAAGTACTTCTACTTACTATTCGCCCACGCACCGCGCTTCGACTACAAGAGCAACTGCCTGAGCACCGAGGGCAAAGTCTTCCTCGGGCTTCGTCGCTAGAGGAGCTTGCGCCGCTCAGCGGTGCCTTCGGCGAGCAGCCGGTAGGGGTAGTCCGGGGTCGCCGGCGCGCTCACCCCGTCCAGGCGCGAGCGCTGCTCCTCGCTCAGTGCGATGTCGGCCGCCATCAGGTTGTCGCGCAGCTGATCCGCGGTTCGCGCCCCGAGCAGCGGCGCGGCGACCGCGGGACGGTCCGCCAGCCAGCGCAGCGCGACCCGTGCCGGTGGCACGCCGAGCTCGGTGGCGACGACTTGCACGGCATCGACGATCCCCCAGGTGCGCTCGATGTTGCGCCGGTCGTATGCCTCCACGCCTCGGTTTGGGTCTTCGCCCAGGCGCGTCGCCCCGCTCGGCGCCATGTCGCGCGTGTACTTGCCGGAAAGCCATCCCTGGGCAAGCGGGCCCCAGGGCAGGATCCCGAGACCTTCTTCGATGCACACCGGCACCAGCTCCCACTCGATCTCGCGAGCGAGCATGTTGTACTGCGGCTGCAGGGAGACCGGCACGGAGAATCCGAGATGCCTAGCGGTCATGACCGTTCGCTCGAGCTGCCAGCCCGTGAAGTTGGACACGCCGATGTAGCGAACCTTGCCCGACCTGACGAGCACGTCGAATGCGGCGAGGGTCTCCTCAATCGGCGTCGCCGGGTCCCATTGGTGCGCCTGATAGAGGTCGATGTGGTCGGTCTGCAGTCGCCGCAGGCTGCCCTCGCAAGCGCGAATGATCCAACGGCGGGACAGACCTTCGGAGTTGCCGGAACCATCCATCCGGCCGCGACACTTGGTCGCCAGGATGATCGAGTCGCGCACCGCGGGGCGACCGCTCAGCCAGCGACCGATGATCTCCTCGGACGTGCCCTTGGGGCCCACCGGCGGATAGACGTCGGCGGTGTCGATCAGGTTTCCGCCGCCATCGACGTAGGCGTCCAGGATCTGCATCGCCGCGCTCTCCGGAGCTTCCTGCCCGAAGGTCATCGTCCCGAGCGCGAACTCCGATACAAGCACACCGGTTCGACCCAGCAAGCGCTTGCGCATCGTCATCCTCCCCATCCCAGTTTCGCGGTGAGCTTTGTCAGGTTGGCGTAGCTGATGGCCACGCTCTCCAGGGGTTCGCGTCGCGGATTGTCCTGCTCCACGACAAGCCAGGTGGTACCGGCGTCTCGACACGCACCGAGAATGTCCATCCAGTCGAGGTTGCCCTCGCCGATCTCGGCGTCGACCGGGTTGCCGCGATCGACCGCCATGTCCTTGAGATGCACCAGCGGCGCTCGCCCCTTGAAGCGCCGGATCCAGGCAGCCGGGCTGGCGCCGCCAAACTGCAGCCAGTAGGTGTCCAGCTCGGCATGCAGCGAATCGGCGGTGGCTGCGCTGAACATCGTGTCCAGACCGGTCTGGGCGCCGAATCGCTCGAGCTCATGCGCGTGGTTGTGATAGACGAGCCGCAGACCTGACGGCTTCAATCGCCGGCTCAGCTCCGTGGCTTCCTGCGCGAACCGGCGATAGCCCTCCTCCGACCGGTACCTCTCCGGAACACTCGGGACGACCACGTACTCGCAGTGCCATTCCCTGCATTCGGCAGCGACGGCATCGAGATCTCGCGTCAGCCGCTCCAGCGGCACGTGCGCCGCGCAGGCGATCAGGTCTGCTCGCTTCAGCTCCTCGCCGAAACGATCGACCACGGCAGGGCCCAGTCCGGCCACCTCGACCGAGCGGTAGCCGATCTCGCGCAAGCGACCCAGGACGCCGCCGAGGCTGGACGGATCTTGGAGTAGCGCCCGAATCGTGTAGAGCTGAACCGCGATCACGGCGCGGCCACGAGTCCCACATCCAGCGGCAGCAGCGGCGGCCGGCGGCACGTGCTCGACACCGTCACACGGCGGCCGCTTGCGCTCGATTCGAGTATCGACAGGAGCACGTCAAGCACGTGATAGGCGAGCTCCCCCGAGGCCCGCGGTTGCACGCGTTCGCGAAGGGCCTGGGCCATTTCGATGACGCCGAGGCCGCGGTAGTTTTTGACGCCGTCGGTGTGACCGTACTGCAGCCCCACCTCTTCCCAGCTCGACTTCTCGTCGCCGGGACGGAACCTTATCGGTCCGCCGAAGGTATTCGGATCCGGCACGCGCAGGATGCCCTTCGTGCAGTAGACCTGCATGTCCGGAAGGTCGTGGCCCGTGATGCCCATGCTGGTGACAAGCGTTGCCAGGGCTCCGCTCTGGAACTCGATCAAAGCCGCCACGAAAGTGTCGGTGTTGACCTTGAACGTCTCGCCGGCCCTCGGCCCCCGGTCAGCTGTCCGCTCGGGATAGAGAACACGAGCCATCCCGCTGACGCGCCGCACCGGGCCCAGGAGGCAGACGAGCGTGGTCAGGTAGTACGGCCCCATGTCGAGCAGAGGACCACCGCCTGGCTGATAGAAGAATGCCGGGTTTGGATGCCAGTTTTCAGGACCGCCCTCGAGCATGAACCCGGAGGCGGCAAGCGCCTCGCCGACCTCGCCCTGCGCCATCAGGCGCAGACAGGTCTGAATCCCCGCCCCCAGGAACGTGTCCGGCGCGCCACCCACCGTAAGGCCGCCTTCGGCTGCCGCGTCCAGTACGCGCCGACCGAGCTCCCGTGTGGTGGCCAGCGGCTTTTCCGTGTAAACGTGCTTCCCCGCCGCAAGAGCAGCCAAGCTGATCTCGGCGTGAGCCGTCGGGATGGTTAGATTGACCACGAGCTCGACCTCGGGATCGGCAAGCAGCTCATCGGTCGTGCAGACGCGCGCCACTTCGAACTGCGCGGCCCGCTCCCGAGCCGTCTCCGGCACCTGATCGGAGCACGCCAGCACCTCGACGTGCGGCGACGCTTTCAGGTTCGTCAGGTAGGCCTTGCTTACGATTCCGCAGCCGACGATTCCCAAACGGACCGGAGCGCTCAACAGCATGTCACCCGACAGACAGGCTAACTTTCTCGAGGAGATGGAGACTGTCGCGGCCCCGGACCTCGACGGCAAGATGGAGGAGCTGCTGGCCGCAGTCGAGCGACAGCACGCGCCGCTCGAGCTGACCTCCTACCTGGTACGGGGCGAACCCATCACCTTTGCCCAGGCCGCCCGGGGCGACTACCGTCCGTTCCACGTGGGCGATGCCTGGGGCCCGCCCTGGAGCACGACCTGGTTCCGCGTCCGCGGGCGCGTTCCCTCCGGGTGGGCCGGACAGACCGTGGTCGCCGTCATCGACATCGGTTTCGAGGGCCGGCACACGGGATTCACATGCGAGGCGCTCGCATGGCAGGACGGCAAGCCGTGGCGCGGTGTGGACCCCAACCATCGCTGGCTGCCGATCACCTCCACCGAGGTTGACTTCTACCTGGAAGCCGCAGCCAACGCCGCCGCGGTGGTGTCAGGGCCGGAAAACGCCCCTTCGATGATTGCTTTGCGCGGCTCCCCGGATCCGGCATTCGTCCTGCGACAGGCCGAGCTGCGAATCCAGGACCAGGCCGCTCGGAAGACGGCGCTCGATTTCAAAGTCCTCTACGAGCTCGCTTCGATCCTGCCGGAAGGCAAGCGGCGCTCCCAGATCCTCGAGGCGCTGGGCCGATTTGTGATGAGCGGCGATCCAGGAGAGCTGGACAAAGCCCTGTCGCGGGCGACCGAGTCCGATCACCTGATCACGGCGGTCGGCCACGCCCACATCGACACCGCGTGGCTCTGGCCGCTGCGCGAGACCCGCCGCAAGTGCGCTCGTACGTTCTCGACCACGCTTGCGCTGATGGACGAATACCCCGACTACCGGTTTGCGTGCTCGCAGCCGGCTCAGTACGCATGGATGAAGGAGTCGCACCCGAGCATCTTCGAGGGCATCCGGCGAAAGGTCACGGCCGGCCAATGGGAACCCGTCGGTTCGATGTGGGTCGAGGCGGACTGCAACCTGCCTTCCGGCGAGGCGCTCGTCCGCCAGTTCCTGTATGGAAAGCGCTTCTTCATGAAAGAGTTTGGAGTCGACACCCGCGAGCTGTGGCTGCCGGACGTGTTCGGCTATCCCGCGTCACTTCCACAGCTGATCGCCGAGTCGGGCGGTGAGTACTTCCTGACCCAGAAGCTGTCGTGGAACGACACCAACAAACCCGTCCACCAGACCTTCATGTGGGAGGGGATCGACGGCACCTCCATCTTCACCCACTTCCCGCCGGCCGACACCTACAACGGCGACTTCAGCGCGGGACAGATCGTGCAGAGCGCCGCGGACTTCAAAGATCGAGACCATTCCTCCCACTCTCTTTACCTGTACGGGTGGGGAGACGGCGGCGGCGGCCCAGAGCCCGACATGATCGAGTCGGCCCATCGTTTGCGCAGCGTTGACGGGGCGCCGCGGGTGGAGCTTGGCCGGGCCGGGGACTTCTTTCCGCGCGCAAAAAAGGAGGCGCACGGCATCACGACGTGGGTGGGCGAGCTTTACTTCGAGCTGCACCGCGGCACCTATACGTCACAAGCGAGGACCAAGCTTCTAAACCGGAGAGCGGAGCAGGCGCTGCGTGAGGCTGAGATGTGGTCGGTTGCGGTCGGAAACCGTTATCCGGCAGATATCCTCGACTCCAGCTGGAAGCGTCTGCTGATCAACCAGTTCCACGACATCCTTCCCGGCTCGAGCATCGACTGGGTTTACGAGGACGCAGAGCGCGAGCTCGCTGAAGTGGTCGAGGTCGCGAGTCAATTGAGCACCTCAGCGCAATCCGCGCTCGCAGGCGCTGGGAGCAACTTGATCGTCTTCAACTCCAACTCGCACACCAGGCGGGAAGTGGTCGACGTCGACGGACGGCAGGTCATGGTCGAGGCGCCGTCTTGTGGGTGGCGATCGGTGACTGAATCCGCCGCACCTCGGGAGCAGCCCGTCTCGGTGGCTGGCCGCGTGATGGAAAACGGGCTGCTTCGTGTGGCCTGGGACGAGCGCGGCCGGCTCACCTCGATCTGGGATAAAGAGGCGGACCGCGAGGTCCTCATCGCCGGGTCCTCGGGAAACCTGCTCCAGCTGCACGATGACAACCCGAGGAACTGGGACGCCTGGGATGTCGACGCCGATTACCGCCGGAGCTCAATCGACCTCAACTCGCTCGCGACGTCAAAGGTTGAGATCGACGGACCGCTGCGGGCCGGAGTGCGATTCACGCGAGAGTTCAACTCGTCGAGGCTGGAGCAGCGAATGGTGCTGGACGCAGGGTCGCGGGTGCTCCGATTCGAGACGGAGGTCGACTGGCAGGAGGAGCACAAGTTCCTCAAAGTCGCGTTTCCGGTCGCGGTGCATTCGCCCCGAGCGACCTACGAGATCCAGTTCGGCCACGTCGAACGGAGCACACACATGAACACGAGCTGGGACCAGGCTCGATTCGAGGTGTGCGCGCACCGCTGGGCCGACCTTGGCGAGCCAGGCTACGGAGTCGCGCTCCTCAACGATTCCAAGTACGGCTACGACATCCTCGGCTCGGTGATGCGTCTGTCGCTGCTTCGCGCGCCTACCCATCCCGACCCCGCGGCCGACCGAGGCCGGCATCGATTCACTTACGCGCTGATGCCTCATCCGGGCGATTTCCGCGGCGCGGGCGTGGTCGCGGCCGCCGAGGACCTCAACCACCCGCTCAGGGTGGTCAGCGGGACGCTTGGCGCAGGCGAGGAGCGTGCGCTCATCGAGGTGGACGCGCCGCAGGTCGTGGTCGAGGCGATCAAGCGCGCGGAGGACTCAGACGCCGTGATCGTGCGCCTCTACGAAGCATGGGGCGGCCGCTGCCGGACCCGCGTCCGGACGTCGCTGCCGGTGTCGCGAGCTTTCCTGTGCGACCTGCTCGAGCGGAACCGCACGGAGATCGAGGTGCGGGACGGTGAGCTCGAGCTCGAGCTCACGCCGTTCAAGATCCTGACGCTGAAGCTAGACCGCTGACCCGCTGCCCGGCGGGCCACCACGCGGCGATGGTCAGCGCGATCAGAAGCCCGACCTCGAACAGCGTCCAACGGTTGAGCCGAATCGCCAGGCTCGTGCTGTTGATATACGGAACTGAGACCAGCCAGCCTGCGGCGATGGGCAGCCGCCATGTCCAGCCGGCCCTTTCTTCCCACACGATCCATGCGGCGGCGCTGAAAAGACACAGATCCGAGCCATGGAGATAGGGCACGACCAGCAACGAGCCCACAGCACCGGCCGCGATCGCAAGTCCCGGGGAATGGCGCAGCCGGTACGCCGTGACGAGCGCGATCGCGGCGATGACCACCCGCAGCGCGGTGGCGACAGTACCCGTAACGCCGAACGCCCCCTCGACGGTCAGGTTGCTCGCGCCCTCGGGCAGCGTCGCACGCAGCTGCCCGACGTAGGCAGCGACGCCGGCCGGTCCCATGGTGACCAAGGAAGCAACGCCAATCAGCGCTCCCACGACGGCCCAGGACCCAAACGCACGAAAACGGCCCGCGACCAAAAGCGCCGGAGGCACCAGCAAGGCGGTGTTCGGCTTCAGATACAGCAGAGAAAGCGCGAGACCGGCGGCCAGGTCGTTCCGCTCGCGAGCAAATCGCGTCGCGAGCACCACTCCGGTCGCGACCAAGGGCGCCACCTGCCCCAGGTTGACGGCGTGCAGTACCCACCAGGGCGCGAGCGCGGCCGCGGCGTACAGCCAGCGCTCGGATCCGGAGCTTTGCGATGACCACCCCAGTGCCAGTGCAAAGGCGACGAGGTTGACCGCCGCCCAGATCCAGTAGGCGACCCAGTAAGGAAGCGGCGTCAGCGGCGCCGTCAACCATGCGTCGGTCGGCGGGCTGAGGAACGGCTGCGCGATCTGATCGGGAACGAGCTGCTTCTGGGCGACCGCGACGAGGTTCTGGTCGTAGATCAGCGGCCATCCGTGCTGCACGCCGACGATGGCCGCCGCCAGATACGTGTGGAAGTCGATGCCGATCGGCTCGTAGCGATTCAACACATCGAGGACCAGGGCAACCAGGACGACGAGGAAGGCCAGCGGCGTCCAGAAGCGTCTAGAGATTCTTCAGCTCCGTGACCTGTCCACTCTCCGCCGAGGCATAGGCGGCGAGGATCATCTTGAGGACGTTCACGCCTTCTACCTCGGTGTTCAGCGGTCGCCGCCCATCGCGCAGGCAGGCGATGAAATCGACCACTTCGAGCGCGTAGGTGTCCGGGGCCGACGGGCCGGCCTCCTGGACCACCACCTGCTCACCGCCGCGTGGCTTGAAGAAGAGCCCGCGACCGTCGCTCCACAGGCTTCCATCCTCGCCGGCCACCGAGAAGCGCTCGGTGCATGCGGCCGGTTCATACGCCCAACCCGTAACGATCGACCCGACCGTACCGTCCGCAAATTCGATCAACACGTGGGCTGTGTCCTCGCCCTCCAGGAACGACAGTCGGTGGCGGCTGAGCATGGCGGTCACCTTGACCGGGACGCTGTCCACGAGATGCAGGAGCAGGTAGTTCGGGTGATAGCCGGTGTCGATGAGCTCACCCCCGCCGCTGGTCGCCCGCCGGGCCCGCCAGCCGAAAGTCTCCGCCGTCCCCTTTAGCGCGAAAACGTCGGTCGTTCGGGCCGCGTAAACCTTGCCCAGGTTGCCCTGGCGGATCAGGTCTCGAGCCGCCGCCACCGAAGGCAGGAACAACTGGTTGTGGGCGCACATCAGTGTCACGCCGGACGCCGCCACCGCCTGGGTCACCGCGTCCGCCTCGTCCAGGGTCAGGCACAGAGGCTTCTCGCAGAGGATGTGCTTTCCCGCGGCGGCGGCAGCGATGACCGCGTCCTTGTGCAGATGGTGCGGGAGACATATGTCCACGGCGTCGATGTCCGGCGACGCCACCATGTCGCGATAGTCGGCAAAGATCTCGACGTTGCCGACCGTCTGCGCAAAGCTGTGGGCACTCTCGGGGTGGACCTCCGCGATCGCTACGACCTCGGCGGACTCCGCTGACTGCAGGTAGCCGGGGAGGTGATGGGTGGCGATGTTGCCCGCGCCGATGATGCCGACACCGATCTTTCCGTTTCTAGCCATGTCCCTCGGAGCGGTATGTTGCACCAGGCTCGCGCTCACATGTCGAGGAGCCACGTCGCGATCTCGATGTGCCACGGCGAATACCACGCCACGGTTTGCGCGACGGACCAAAGTCGAGCACGTTCTCGATCCAGGCCGAGCTCAGACGCCAGCCGGTCCAGGCGATGCCGAACCTCGCGACGGCCGACGCCGAGCTCAAAGGATCTCACGACGGGTGCGAGCCCGAACTCTCGCTCGCCGACCAGCGGCTTGGGGTCGATCGCCAGCCAGGGTTCACGCTGCGCCGCCAGGACGTTGTCGCCGTGCAGGTCCTGGTGGAGGAGGACCGGCTCGCCTTGCGATCCCGGCAAGCTGCCCAGGACGTCGAGCGCGGCGTCGACGAGCCGCTCATCAAAAGGCCGGCCGGCCCCCTCCCAGTTTTCGCGCAGGTGAGAAGCCCACCAAGAGGCTTCGTCGGCCAGGCTTCGGAATGGTGGATCCGTCGCCGGCTTCCACAGGCGCGGCAGAAGTGAAGACAGGACATCGAGGGCAACGTCCTGTCCAGTGTTGGAGAGAGGAGTCCCCGGAACGCATCGCTCGATCAGGAATGCGCCGAGAGACCGGTCATCTTCCAGCAACTTGACCGCCCCATCGCCGTCCCAGTGGGAGAGCGCAAGCGCCTCATGTTCGCTCTCGCGGCCGGGAAAGGGAATCTTGAGCACCACCTCGGTGCCGTCAGGCCGCCGGCCGGGGATCGTGAGCGACGTGTAGGCGGTCGGAAACGGCCGGCCGAGGCTCAGGTTCCACCTCCCAACGCACATGTTGACGCGTGCCGGCAGACCCTCGAGCCATGAGCGCCCCTCACTTGATGCCCTCAGCCACGCCAGGCGTTCTGGGATGTCCAAAGAGCTATTCGGAGTAGCGGCGTTCCACCCGAGGGCCGATCGAGGTCAGCACCTCGTAGCTGATCGTGTTCGACCATTCGGCAACCTCTTCGGCGGTGATCACCTGGTCGCCGTCGCGGCCGATGAGCGTGGCAGTGTCGCCGACCTGAACGCCAGGCACATCGCTCACATCGAGTGTGATTGAGTCCATGCTCACCATCCCGATCAGCGGCGCCCGACGGCCGCGCAAAAGCACGTCACCACGGTTAGCGCGGGCTCGGTGGACACCATCGGCGTAGCCGATCGCGACAGTCGCGACGCTTGCCTGGCCGCCGGCGCGCCACAGGGAACCGTAGCCCACGGTCGAGCCTTTCTCGACGGCCTTGAGGTGGGTGACGACCGAGCGCAACGCGAGGGCGGGCTTCGTCCCAGGCCACTCGCAGCCGTAGATGGATATGCCGCACCGCACGGCATCGAGCGCAAAGTCCGGATGGTTGCGCGCGCCGGCCGAGTTGCACGCATGGCGGATGCCAGGTCCAACGCCCAACCGCGAGATCGTGTCAAGAAGGAGCTCGAACTGCCGGCGCGTCATCGCCTCGTCCGACTCGGACTTCGCGAAATGCGTCCACGTCCCGCCCAGTCGCATACCTGGAGACTCGTCGATGTACCGAGCAAGCCCCGGAGCCTCTTCAGGGGAGCAGCCGAAACGGCCCATCCCGGTGTCAATCTTCAGATGGACTGGCACCTGCTCGGCCGTGCCCGCCAGCGCCTCGGCGAGCTCGCGGCTCGAGACCGCGATGCTGCAGCGAGTCGCGGCGGCGCGGCCCGCCTGGGCGGGCAGCAGCCCGCCCATGACGAGGATCTGCTCTGGATCCACCAGGCCCCGGAGCTGCGTGGCTTCTTCGAGCGTCGCCACCGCCAGGCCCGTCGCTCCGCCCTCGAGCGCGGCATGGGCGACCGGCACGGCGCCATGCCCGTACCCTTGGGCCTTCACCACCGCGAACAGCCGCGTGCCCTTCGGCAGGTGGCGGCGGATGAGATCGCAGTTGGCGCTGACGGCGCCGAGATCGACCTCAGCCCAACGCTGGGAGGTGATCAGAGGCCGCCCATGCGCAGAACTTTCATCACCAGCGGGATCTCCGGCAGGAGGTCGCCGGCCAGCAGGCCCGAGTCACCGACCCGCTCTGAGATGCGCCGGCCCGCGGCGGCGTGGACGTAGACCCCCGTCACGGCGGCGGTGAAAGGGTCGGACCCCTGCGCGAGGAGCCCGCCGATGATGCCGGACAGCACGTCCCCCGTCCCCCCGCTGGCCAGGGCGGGCACCTCGTGCGGATCTTCGCTGAGCCTGCCATCCGGATGGGCCACCACCGTGTGGGCTCCCTTGAGAACGACGACGGCCCCCCACTCCTTGGCCGCCTTGCGGGCCGCGGCCGCGCGGTCGGAGTTAATCGCCTCGACGGTCTTGCTGGTCAGGCGCGCAAGCTCGCCAGGATGCGGGGTGAGCACGCGGGTTGGACCGAGCTTCCCCTTCGACCGCGGCGAGTCGGCGAGCGCATTGAGTCCGTCGGCGTCGACGACGAGCGGGCATTTCGCGTGAATGGCAAGATCCAAGGCCAGTCTCCAGGTCGAGCTGTCGCGGCCGAGCCCTGGTCCGATGATCCCCACCTCGGCGTTCGCGAGCTGGCGGAGGATCGAGTCGTAAGCGGCGTGGCCGACCGCGCCTGGCGCAACCTCGGGCACCGGCGTGGCCATGACCTCTGTGCACTTGGCGGCGAGGATCGGGTAGATGCTGTCCGCGACCAGAAGCCGCACAAGCCCGGCGCCCGTGCGCGCGGCCGCCGTCGACGAAAGGTAGGCGGCTCCGGTCAGGCCAAGGCTGCCGGCCAGGACGACAGCGGTACCGAAGGTGCCCTTGTGCGCGTCCTTCGGCCGGACGGGGATGGCCACGGCATCGGGCGCAGGCAGCATCGTGCCGATGTCGGGAATCTCGAGGTGGGCGGTCGCCACCGCGAGCCGGCTGTGGTGGGTGATGCTGACCTCGACCTGGGCGCCGCGGTCGTTGCCGAGCAGCCGTGCGCGGGGTGCGCCCTTCGGCCCCGGCAGCACCTCGATGCGGCGGCGGGGGAAGCAGATGCCCGTGCCGTCGAAACACTTGATCACGGCCTCCTTGGCGGCCCACCGGCCGGCCAGGCGCTCGTCGTTGCCGGCGCAGTACGTCAGCTCGGCCGGTGTGTAGACCTTGTCGAGGAAGCCGCGACCGGAGCGCCTGACCGCAAGCGCGATTCGATCAACCGAGACTGCGTCGACGCCGATCCTCTGCACTTGCCAATTATTCGACGGTCACCGACTTGGCGAGGTTGCGGGGCTGGTCGACGTCCTGCCCCAGCTTGACGGCCACGTGGTAGGCGAAGAGCTGCAGCATCACGGTGTTGAGGATCGCCAAGGAAGCCTCCTCGACCGCTGGCATCTCGAACACGTCCGTGGCGACGCCGTCCAGGGACCTGTCGCCTTCCGACACAAGCGCCAGAACGGGAGCATTGCGGGCGACGATCTCGTGGACGTTGCTGACCATCTTGTCCTTGGTTGAGCTGGCGGTGCAGACCGCGACGACCGGAAACTGGTCGTCGAGGAGCGCGATCGGCCCATGCTTGAGCTCGCCTCCCGAAGTCCCTTCCGCATGGACATAAGAGATCTCCTTCAGCTTGAGCGCACCCTCGAGTGCCACGGGGTAGCCCAGACCGCGGCCCGCATACATGAAGTTGCGGTACTTGCTGTACTTGTGCGCCAGCTTCACGATCTCTTTGTCCCGGGCGAGGATGGCGCGCACCTGCTCGGGCAGCACGCGCAACGCTTGGACAAGCTCGCGACGGCGCTCGAGCGAGATTCGCCCGTTGGCCGAAGCCAGCTGCATCGCAAGCAGATAAAGGCTGACGAGGTGTGAGTTGAAGGTCTTGGTCGACGCCACGCCGATCTCCGGTCCGGCGTGCAGATAGATGGCTCCGTCCGAGTCACGCGCTGCGGAGCTGGCGATGACGTTCGTCACGGCGACGCTGAGCGCTCCGCGAGCCTTCGCCTGATGCAGCGCTACGAGCGTATCCGCAGTCTCGCCGGACTGCGTGATCACCACGCTGAGCGCCTTGTCGCCGAAGGTCGGACGGCGGTAGCGGAACTCCGACGCGTCCGCTGCCCGGGCCGGAAGGCCGACCCAGTCCTCGAGCACGTACTCGCCGATCATCGCCGCGTGCAGCGAGGTGCCCATGCCGAGGAGAACGACCTCGTTCAGGTTGCGCAGCTGCTCATTGGGAACATCGAACTCGCGAAACGAGATCAGGCCTTCGTCGGAGAGCCGTCCCCGCATCGCGTTGGCGATCGCCTCTGGAGTCTCGTGGATCTCTTTGAGCATGAAGTGGGCAAAGCCGCCCTTCTGCGCCTGGGTCACGTCCCAGTCGACATGCACGATCTTCGGCTTGATGGTCACGCCGTCTAAGGTCGAGACCTCGGCGCCGAGCGGCGTCACCGCGGCGACCTCGCCCTCGCCCAGCACGAGCACGCGCTTGGTGTAGGGGATGATCGCGGTGATGTCGGAGGCGATGTAGTACTCCTTCTCACCCAGACCGACGACCAGCGGCGCGTTGAGCCGCGCGCCGACCAGCAGCTCGGGGTCGTCGCTCGAGAACATCGCCAGCGCGTAGGCGCCCTTGATGCGCTTAAGGGCCGCACGCACGGCGGCCAGGAAGTCGCCTTTGTAGTTGGCCTCGATGAGGTGCGGGACGACCTCGGTGTCGGTCTCGGAAGGGAACTCGTGGCCCGCCGCCTCGAGCTCGGCCTTGAGCTCGGCAAAGTTCTCAATGATGCCGTTGTGGACAACGAAGATCTTGCCGTGGCAGTCGGTGTGCGGATGGGCGTTGATGTAGGTCGGCTTGCCGTGGGTTGCCCAGCGGGTGTGTCCGATGCCCAGCCTGCCTGAAGGCATGTTGGACTCGAGCTTTTCGATCAGCGTGTCGACCTTGGCCTCTGACTTGGTGACACTGGTCCGGGTGGGGTCCCCGTTTTTTGGGAGCTCGAGGACGGCTACGCCCGCGGAGTCATAGCCCCGGTACTCGAGGCGCTTGAGGCTCTCCATGAGGATCGGCGTCGCTTCGCGGTCGCCGAGGTAGCCGATGATCCCGCACATTCTCTTTTTACCTCTACTAGAACACCTGGGGCGGTTATTTCGACTGGGGTGAAACGGCTGTGGAGGGGGTCAGGTTACTCCTAAGGGCTGGGGGTAACGTTCGGGTTCCGCGAGATCGAGTATTTGACGGTGGCGTTGGCAACCGATCCGCTGACGCCGTTCGGATACGTGATCGTCACCGGGAAGGTGGCGTCTGACGTGCTGTTGCTTAGGTCGACCGGCGGCAAAGCGATGTTGCGTACCCGCAGCAGCACGGTGGGATCGCCGCTGATCGTTACCAGGAGCGGCGTGATGGTGATCGCGGTCACCCGGTAGCCCGGCGGCTGCGGGTGGGAAGGCGGCGAGTCAACCAGCGGAACCGACGCGCTGGTGGTTCCGGCGACTGCTTCCACATGAATGTCAGCTGTGGTCACGTCAACGACAAAAGTAGGTACGGTACGCACCGACAGGTCGAGATTGCCATTCGGGGTTTGCAGCTGAAGAGGTTGGTTCAGCGAATCCTGCTTGCCGATCGCCAGACCCGGAAGGGTGGCAACCGCTCTCAAGCCGGTTTCCCAGCTGACGGGCCCGCTGAAGTGGACTGTGCACGGGTTCTGGTTGGGCGCACCAGGGCACGTCGCCAGAGTCTTGGTCGGATCGATGCTCCAGCCGGGTGCAGCACGCGCGTTGACCTGGACGCGGAGCGCCACCGTCTGGAACGTGTCGACCGTGACCGCGATCGGCGAAGGGTTCTGGACCTGAACGCCAGGAATCAACGATCTTGCGGTGACATTCAGCCGCACCGCCGATCCGGGCAGAGCGCGCGTGGCGTCGACCGTGGCGATGAGGTTGCTCGCATCAACGCGCTTGATCACGTCTGCGAGACCTGAGTAGGTCACGTCTGTCTTGACGGGCGGATTAACGAGGACGATGTTTGGCGGGACCGTATAGCTCAAAGGCACGGTCTTGCTTCCAGTTGTCGGCGGATTCTGCGAGAACGCGACCGCGCCCAGCATCAGAATGCCAAGGCCGAACGCCAGCAGCTTCAACCGCCACTCGTTGGTGACGAGGCTCCAGCTCACCTGCGGAACCTGAAGCGGCCGTTGCCGTTCTCCGACGCGACCTTGATCGCCACCCTCCGGCGAAGACTGTCGGGGTCGAGGTTGCGGCTGATCTTTCCCTCTTCTATGACCGAGATGTTTCCTGTCTCCTCGGAGACGACGAGCACCAGCGCGTCCGACGCGAGCGAGAGTCCGAGCGCCGCGCGGTGCCGCGTCCCCAACCGTTCACGCACAGTGCCTTCCTCGGGCAGCGGCAGCAGGCAACCGGCCGCAATGATCCGGTCCCCGCGAACGATCACGGCGCCGTCGTGCAACGGCGAGTTCGGATAGAAGATCGACTGCAGCATCTCGGCGGAGATCTCGCCGTTGATGCGGACACCCGTGGCGGCGTAGTCCTCGAGCCCGACATCCCGTTCGAACGCGATCAGCGCTCCCGTGTGCTTGTTGCTCAGACGCTCGGCGGCACGGATCGCTTCCGAGATGGCCTGGTTGTATTGGCGCGTGTTGTAGCGGGACAACGGCCGGCCTATGTGGCCGATACGACCCAGTTGGTCGAGCGCCCGGCGCAGCTCTGGCTGGAACATGACGATGACCGCGATGACGATGAAGAAGGTCGCGTTGCGGAACAACCACGAAAGCAAGATGAGGTTGAAGGTGGTGGACACCACTCCAACGACCGCGAGCAGGATGAGCCCGACCAGGATCTGCGTGCCCTGCGTTCCCCGCAATAGCCGGAGCAATTGGTAGAGGACGAAGGTGACAACCGCGACATCGATGATCTCGAGGGGGCCGAGGTGACGGATCACCTCGAGCAGCTGCAGCCAGAAAGACTCGATGAAGCTCATCCGCCGAGCAAACCCGCCAGCAAGGCCATCTGCGCGTAGAGCCGGTTCTCAGCCTGCTGGAACACGACCGACCGCGGGCCGTCCATGACCTCGTCGGTCACCTCCTCCCCACGGTGAGCAGGAAGGCAGTGCATGAAAACGGCATCCCTTGCGGAGTCCATCAACCGCTGATTGACCTGATAGGCGCTGAACACCTTCTGACGCACCGCCCGCTCGTCTTCCTGTCCCATGGAGGCCCAAACGTCGGTGTAGATGGCGGTCGCGTGCTGCACATTGATCTGGCTCGTCAGCGTGACGTGATTCTTTCCCGAGTTGATCCTACGAGCCCTCTCCACGACCGATGCGTCGGGGTCGTAGCCGGGCGGCGTGATCACAGTCAGCGCCAGGCCAGTCAGTACCGAAGCTTGGATCAAAGAGTTCGCGATGTTGTTTCCGTCGCCGATGTAGACGACGTGCTGCTGGGCCAGGTCGCCGCGGAGCTCTTCGAGCGTCATCAGGTCGGCGAGCACCTGGCACGGGTGCGAGTGGTCGGTCAGGGCATTGATCACCGGCTTCACGGACGATCGCGCCAGCTGGAGCAGGTCCGCATGCGAGCGCAAACGTGCAACCACGGCGTCGACGTAACGGTCGAGCACGCGAGCCGCGTCTCCGACTGACTCGCGAAACCCAAGCTGCACATCCTGGCCCGTGAGCGTCGTCGTCGTGCCACCCAGCCGGGCGATCCCGACCTCGAAGGAGACCCGGGTGCGGTGCGAAGGGCGCTGGAAGAGCATGGCGACGTGCTTCCCCTTGAGAGCCTTTTCCGCCCAGCGGCCGGCTTTGATCTCGTGGGCCCGGTCCAGAAGCCGCCGCAGGTCGCCAGGCTCGAGGTCGGCCACGTCGATGAAGTCCAGTCCTCTCAACGAGATCACAAGAGCGATCATGATCGCTCGACGGACCGCCGAGCGCGCGCAGGGCGCACTTTCAGACTAGAGTCGGGGCTCTATTAGCTCCCCGGCCACGACCGGCGAGATCGACAGGTCGCGCACGGAGTCGAACTCGGGCAGCCTGGCCCGGACCTTGGGCTCGTCACGCAGGCGGACGATCAGATCGCGGCACGTTGCCGGCGCGAGCCCGAAGCTGGCTGGTTTCAAGACCAGCGGCGGCTCATTCTTGAGCTGGATCGTCAGGTGGTCGGTGACCCTGACGTGCGGCCAGGAATGGGGCTCGGAGAGCGTGACCGCCTCCATCGCCGTCCACACCGCGCGCATCTCGTGCCGGCCTTCGATCACCAACAGCCGGTCCCGGAAGAGGCAAAGCCTCGCCGGCGGCCAGCTCAGGAGCTGCAGCGCCGCCCGCCCGGCCAGCACCGCGCCGCCGATCGCGCCGACGGCGAGCGCCAGGCCCGCAACCCCGCCTTCGGGCAGACTGAAAGCGCCGATGGCCAGCACGCTGAACACGGCTGTCCAGGCCAGGGCCGCCGCTCCCAGCGCCAATATCGACCTGTGCGAGCGAACGTAGATCAGGCTCTCCCCACCACCATCAAGTAGTGTATTCCCGGTAATGGACGTGCTCGCGGAGCGGGCTGCGATCGATGCCGCGGTGTCCGGGAAAACGATCTGCACCCTCTTCGCAGACGCGGTCGAAAAGTGGAGTGACCGGCCCGCACTTCACTGGAAAAGCAACGGCGACTGGGAGACCCTGACCTGGCGCGGTTACCGCGACCTGGTGGCGGCCGTCACGCTCGCGCTGCGGTCGTTGGGGTTCGGGCCGGGACAATTCGGCCTGATCATGGCCAGGAACGCCCCGGAGCATGTGATCGCCGACCTCGGCATCGTCCACGCCGGCGGCGCCGCGATCAGCGTCTACAACACGCTTGCCCCGGAGCAAATCCAGTATGTGGCCAACCACTCGGAGGCGACGGTTGCCTTTGCCGAGGACGAGGGCTTGCTGGAGAAGTTCCTCGCCATCCGGCCCTCCACGCCGCACCTTCGCCACCTTGTTCTAGTGCGCGGGTCGGCGCCCGAAGGCGTGATGACATGGGAGTCTCTGCTGGCAAAAGGCCATGAGCTGATGGAGGCCGAGCCGAAGAGCTTCGAGCAGTCATGGCGAGGCGTTGGACCGGAGGACACCGTGTCGTTGATCTACACCTCGGGCACCACCGGGCCTCCGAAAGGCGTCGTCTATTCCCACAACAACATCCTCTGGACGCTCGAATCGGTGCAGCGCTTCTGGGAGATCGAGCCGGAGACCTTGGTGAGCTACCTCCCTCTCGCCCATGTGGCCGAGCGGTTCACCTCGCAGTGGCGCGGCATCCACCTTGGTCACGAGGTGTGGCTGTGCCCGGATCCGAACCTCCTGCTTCCTTTCCTGCTGGAAGCGCGGCCGACGTTGTTCGTCGGGGTGCCAAGGGTCTGGGAAAAGCTGATGGCGGGACTGCAGGCGGGCATCGCTGCGGAGCCTGACGAGAGCAAGCGCCACATGGCGCAGGGCGCGCTCTCGACGTCGATCTCCGCATACCGCTTGCGCCATGAAGGTCAACCCGTTCCGCCCGATGTGGCGGCGGTCGTAGAACGCGCGACGCCGCTCTTCACGCTCCTGCGCTCCAAGGTCGGTCTGGATCGCTGCGCGACCGCAATCACATCGACTGCGCCCTGCCGGCCGGAAGTACACGAGTTCTGGGCCGCGCTGGGTTTGCCCTTGTACGAAGTCTGGGGCATGAGCGAGCTCACCGGACCCGCGACGGTCGTGCCCATGGACGACCACCAGGCGCCCTCGATCGGCAAGCCGATGCCCGGCGTTGAAGTGCGACTCGGCGAGGATGGCGAGCTGCTGGTCCGGGGCGGCAACGTGATGGTTGGGTACTACAAAGAGCCGGCCAAGACCGCGGACATCATCGACGCGGAGGGCTGGGTGCACAGTGGAGACATCGCCGAGCATGGCCCGAACGGGCAGTTCAAGATCATCGACCGGAAGAAAGAGCTGATCATCACCTCGGCGGGCAAGAACATCTCGCCGGCCAATCTCGAAGCCCTCGCCAAGTCGAGCCCGATCATCGGCCAGGCGGTTGCCGTGGGCGACGCGCGCAACTTCATCTCGGTGCTGGTCGTGCTTGATCCACAGGTCGCCCCGGCGTGGGCGAAAGCGCGCGGCATCGCGGCCACGTCGATGGCCGAGTTGGTCGAGCATCCCCTTGTCATAGAGGAGGTCCGGCGCGCGCTGACCTCTGCCAACACGCACCTCTCCCGGGTGGAGCAGTTCAAGCGCTTTACGATCCTCCCGACCGAGTGGTCGCCGGAATCGGAGGAGCTGACTCCCACGATGAAGCTGAAGCGCCGGGTCATCCACAGCAAGTACCAGCCTCAGATCGAGGCCATGTACAGCAACCCACCCGGCGGCCACGCCGTCGATCCCGAGAGGGAGGCCGGCTAAGCCCTAGAGCCGTTCCTGGACCTGGTCGCGGACGGCTTGAAGCTCATCACGGCCTCGGTGAACAATCGGGTCGCGATCCGGGTCTTCGGTTCTCCGGTACGCGCGGCAAGTTTGCTGAGCTGGTCGATCACACGCGGTTCGACGTTCAGGCGATAGAGCTGCTTGGTCACGGTTTTTTCTTTCATGGGCAGGATTCTGGCCGGCAGGCAGACCAGCGACTACCCCGCCTGTTAACAGCTCCTACGCAAGCTTTGCGCCGAGGCGAACGATGCTCGAGGCTTTCATCCCGGCTGCTTCGAGGTAGCCCTCGACTCCACCCCACTTCGTCTGTATATGCTCAAGCACCCCAAGGATCCTTTCAGGCGGGCACCGCAGTTCTTCACGAAACGCGTCGCGCTTCTCGGCCGGGGCTTCCGCGACCCACACGTCGTATTGCTTGGCGAGCTGGGCGTCGGTTTCGCCGTAGTCGGCCGCGATGTGCTCAGGTGGCACATCGTTCAGTGCCAGCAGCATCGCCGCGACAAGGCCCGTGCGATCCTTGCCGGCAAAGCAGTGGAACAGCACCGCGCCCTCGCTTTCGGCCAGCGCGTTGAAAACGTCGCCAAAGGCGTGCGGCCGGTTGTTAACGATGAACAGGTAGCGCTCGAACATGCTCTCCGAGTCGCCGATGTTGTTCATGTTCGCGTCGTCCACGAGCTCGCGGTGGATGTAAGCGGCGGCTGAGTCCTCGGCATACGGACTCGGGCTCTTTATGGTTTCCGAGGTGCTTCGCAGGTCGATGACCGTGGTCACACCGTAAGCTCTCATGGCTTCGCGGCCGGAGGCGTTGAGGTGGCCGAGGTGATCCGACCGAATACAGACCCGCGATCTTGTCAAGCCACCACGACGCGGAAGACCACCAAGGTCGCGCGTGTTGAGGCAGTCCGGCCAGTCGAGCCGGCGGCTTACCGCTTCGTGTACTGGGGAGCCTTGCGCGCCCGCTTCAGTCCGTACTTCTTGCGCTCCTTCATGCGCGCGTCCCGCGTGAGCAGACCGGCTTTCTTGAGAGGCGGGCGAAGATCGGGATCGTAGCGGCAGAGTGCACGAGCGATACCGTGCGCGATCGCACCGGCCTGGCCGCTCGTCCCGCCGCCGATGACCTTGATCGTGATGTCGAACTTGCGCTGCGTGCCGGTGACCCGCAGCGGAGCGAGCGCCGCCATCTCGAGCACGCGGCGGCCCAGATACGCGAGCGGGTCTTTGTCGTTGACGGTCACTCGGCCTTCGCCCGGCGACAGCCGTACGCGCGCGATCGCGTTCTTGCGCCGGCCGGTGCCTCTGTTCAGCGTGTCAGCCAATCTTCAGATTTCCTTTTGCATCGAAGGTGAGAACCTTCGGTTTCTGGGCCGTATGCCCGTGTTCGGCGCCCGCGTAGACGCGAAGGCGCTTCAGCATATCGGCGCCGAGCGTGTTCCGCTGCAGCATGCCGCGGACGGCGGTCGTCACCGGGAACGTCGGATCGTGTTGCTGGGCGCGCTCCATGGTCCGCTTCCGCAGGCCGCCTGGGTAGCCCGTGTAGCGCGTGTACTCCTTGCTCTGCAGCTTGCTGCCCGTGACCTTGACCTTCGAGGCGTTGATCACGACCACATGGTCGCCGCTGTTCAGGTGCGGTGTGTAGGTCGGCTTGTGCTTGCCGCGCAGGATCGCGGCCACACCTGAGGCCAGGCGACCCAAAACCTGGTCCGTGGCATCTACCACGTACCAATCACTTTTCAGATCCGCGGCTTTCGCCGTCCATGTCTTCTGTTTGCTCAATTGAATTTCCTAGTAAATCACTTCCATCAAAGTCAGCCCCCCGGCAGGAGCCGTGCGTGGCGCCTGACGGCGATCCCGCGCTTCGAGGACCTGCCCCACCCACTCGGGCGGACGCTGTCCGCGGCCCACCTCGGCCAGCGCGCCCGCGATGCTCCGCACCAGCCCACGCAGGAAGCCCTCCGCCACCAGCTCCAGCTCGACGAAGTCCCCGCGCCGCGCGACCTGGGCGGAGCGCATCTCGCGCACCCGATCGCGGGCCGGCTCGGAGGCCGAGCAGTAGCTGGTCCAGTCGTGCTTGCCGATGAGCGCCCTTGCCCCCACCGACATCGTTTCGACATCAAGGGGGGCCGGGATGTGCCAGCAGCGTCCGCGCTCGAGCGCAGGGCGCGACGTGCGGTCGACATACCGGTACCGGTATCTCCGCCACCGCGCCGAGTAGCGAGCGTGGAAATCGTCCGCTACGGCCTCGGCGGACAGAACCGACACGTCCCCCGGCAATCGGGCATTCAGCGCCGCCGTCAACCGCCGCGGCGAAATCCGCCCGTCGGTGTGGAAGTTTGCCACCTGGCCTTCCGCATGCGCACCCGCGTCGGTGCGCCCAGCGGCGTACACCGTGTGGTCCTTACCTGTGACGGCGCGCAGAGCCTTCTTGAGCTCTGCCTCCACCGTCCTGCCGTGGGCCTGTTGCTGCCACCCGGCGAAGTTCGACCCGTCGTACTCCAGCACGATTTTGATATTCAGTTTTTAAGACTAGTCAACTAATTCGATGATCACCATCGGTGCCGCGTCGCCCAGACGCGGGCCCTTGTGGATGATTCGCGTGTAGCCTCCAGGCCGCTCGGACAGTCGCGGCATCAGGTTGGAGAAAAGCCGCTCGACCACCTCCGGCTTGGAGATCTCGCGGCTCACCCGACGGCGCGCGTTGACGTCGCCGTCCTTGGCCGTCGTGATCAGTCTTTCCACCCAGCGCCGCAGCTCCTTGGCGCGGGCCTCCGTGGTCGTGATTCGTCCGCTGGGGCTCTCGAGCAGCGACGTGCACAGGTTGCGCATCAGCGCCTTGCGGGCGTCGGTGTCGCGGTTGAAGCGCCGGCCGCTCTTCAGATGACGCAATGAGCTCTCCTAGCCGCGAAGAACCGTGCCCATCTCGTCGGGCTTGATGAATCCCTTCTCGACGAGCTTTTCCTTGATCTCGTCTAGCGACTTGCGCCCGA
Organism: Chloroflexota bacterium; assembly: GCA_005883575.1. Classification (GTDB taxonomy): domain Bacteria; phylum Chloroflexota; class Dormibacteria; order Dormibacterales; family Dormibacteraceae; genus 40CM-4-65-16. The sequence continues at coordinate 41,208 of VBFH01000030.1, forward strand.
AGTTGCGCAGCGCGAGCAGCTCCTCCTCACGCTTCTGGAGCAGCTGGCCGACGGTCTGGATCTCATTCGCCTTCAGACAGTTGAACGCGCGCACGGAGAGGTCGAGCTCCTCGATTGGCGTGTCCATCAGCCGGCTCTGTCCGGTCTTCTCGCCGCGCAGCTCCTGCTCGTGCTTCTGGATCGCGGCGTTGAAACCGACGAACAGGCTCAGATGCTGAGTGAACAGCTCGGCCGAGTGGCTGACCGCCTCCTCGGGAGACATCGTGCCGTCGGTCCAGACCTCGATGATCAGCCGGTCGTAGTCGGTCGACTGGCCCACGCGCGTCTTCTCGACGACGAAGTTCGCCTTCTCCACCGGGGAGAAGATCGAGTCGATCGGGATCACGCCGATGGGCTGCCCCTCGCGCTTGTTCCGATCGGCCGGGACGTAACCCTTCCCGCGCTCGACGTTGAGCTCTATGCGCAGGTGGCCTTTGGCAGCCAGTGTGCAGATGTAGAGGTCGGGGTTGACGATCTCGACGTCGGACGTGGCCTGGATGTGCGACGCGCGCACCTCGGCCGGCCCCTTGACGTCGAGGAGCAATGTGATCGGGTCCTCAGTGAAGCTCTTCAACCGAAGCTTCTTCAGGTTGAGGATCACCTCGGTCACGTCTTCCTTGACGTGTGGGATCGCGGTGAACTCATGGGCGACGCCGTCGATCTGGATCGACGTCACCGCCGCACCCCACAGCGAGGAGAGCAGCACGCGACGCAGCGTGTTGCCAAGCGTGGTGCCAAACCCAGGGTCGAGCGGCTCGATCTCGAACTTGCCGTAATTCGCGCTCGTTTCGAGCTTGCGGACCTGTGGGGTCACGGTCATCTGAGTGTCAATCGCCAACTGAACTACCTAGCCTCCGTGCACTTACTTATCTTGAATAGAACTCGACGATCAGCTGCTCCTCGACGCCCGACTCCATCTCGTGGCGCTCCGGGCGGGCGAGGACCCTGGCGGACTTTTCGTCCGTGTTGAAGGAAAGCCATGAGGGCACCGGGCGCACTTTCGACGCCTCGAGCACCACGTCGAAAACACCGTCCGAGCCCTTCACCTTGAGCTCGTCCCCAGGCTTGACCTGGAAGGAAGGCACGTTCACGAGCTTGCCGTTCACCTCGAAGTGCCGGTGCGTGACGAGCTGGCGCGCCTGCTTTCGGGAGGACCCGAGCCCGATACGGTAGATCACGTTGTCCAGGCGCAGCTCGAGGTGGCGCAGCAGGTTGAGACCCGTCACTCCCGGCTCGTTCGACGCCTGGTCGAAATAGTTGCGGAACTGCTTCTCGAGCAGGCCGTAGATGCGGCGAGCCTTCTGCTTCGCCCGCAGCTGCAATCCGTAGTCCGACGTCTTGCGCTTGCGCGCCTGGCCGTGCATGCCTGGCGCGAACGCGCGGCGCTCGATCGCGCATTTCGGCGTGTAGCAGCGCTCGCCCTTGAGGTAGAGCTTGGCGCCCTCGCGGCGGCAGAAGCGGCAGACGGGTCCGCTGTAGTTCGCCATGCGCTAGACCCTCCGCCGCTTGGGCGGTCGGCAGCCGTTGTGCGGGATCGGCGTGACGTCGGTGATCGCGCTGACCTCGAGGCCCGTCGCCTGCAGGGAGCGAATCGCCGCCTCGCGACCCGCACCCGGCCCGCGGACGAATACCTCGATCGAGCGCATGCCGTGCTCGAGCGCCTTCTTGGCCGTGGCCTCGGCGGTCGTCTGGGCGGCGAACGGCGTCGACTTCCGGCTGCCCTTGAAACCCTGCGCACCGGCAGAGCCCCAGGCGATGACGTTCCCTTCGATGTCGCTGATCGAGATGATCGTGTTGTTGAAGGTGCTCTGGATGTGGGCCTGCCCGTTGACCACGTTCTTGCGCTCGCGGCGCCGCGTGCGGACGACCTTCTTCTGCTTCGCCACTACTTGCCTGCCTTGACCTTCTTCTTGCCCGCCACCGCGCGCTTGGGTCCGCGTCGGCTGCGGGCGTTGGTGCGGGTCCGCTGGCCCCGCACCGGCAAGCCGCGGCGGTGACGCTGGCCGCGGTATGAGCCGATCTCGGTCAGGCGCTTGATGTTCATCGCGACCTCGCGGCGGAGGTCGCCCTCGATCAGGATGTCCTTGGCCGTCGTCAGGCGGTCGATGACCTGGCGAAGACGGCCGACCTCGTCTTCCGGAAGGTCCCTGGTCCGCTTGTTGCCGTCGATGTTGGCCATCTTGAGGATCTTCTGGGCGGTCGTGTCGCCGATGCCGTGGATGTACGTAAGGGACACGACGACGCGCTTGGACGGGGGTATGTCGACGCCGGCGATTCTCGCCATCTAGTCTCCTAGCCCTGCCTCTGCTTGTGCTTCGGCGTCTTGGAGCAGATCACGCGGACCACCCCGTTGCGCTTGATCACTCTGCAGCTGGGACACATCTTCTTGACGGACGGACGTACCTTCATCTCCAAATCTCTCGAATTCGCCCTCGCGACCGGTCGCTTGACGCCAGCTCGACGCCCACCTTGTCCCCGGCGAGAAGCCGGGTGAAGTGGGTGCCGGCGCGATCGGCGACGTGGGCGAGGACCTTCGCCCCGTTCTCGAGCTCAACCCTGTAGACACCGTTGGGAAGAGGCTCCACCACGACCCCCTTTACGAGTGAGGGGCGTTGGGGCACGAACGGCGATTGTACCAAACTCGATCGGGCCCTCAGTCGAAGGCTCCCTTCGTGAGCACGATGGGCCCCTTTTCTGTGATAGCGACGGTGTGCTCAAAGTAGGCGGACAGGGCACCGTCGACCGTGCAGATCGTCCAGCCGTCCGGCTTCATGTACACCTCGTGGGTCCCGGCGTTGACCATCGGCTCGATCGCAAGCGTCATGCCGGGCTTCAGCCGCGGCGGCGTGCCCGGGGCGCCGAAGTTGGGCACCTGCGGGTCTTCGTGCATCTGGCGACCGATCCCGTGGCCGACGAACTGGCGGATCACCGAGAACCCCGACGCCTCGACGTGCTTTTGGATCGCTGAGGAGATGTCACCCAGGAATCCGCCCGGCCGGGCCTTGTCGATGCCGATGTAGAGCGCCTGCTCGGTGACCTTGAGGAGCCGGGCGGCCTCAGGCGTGATCTTGCCCACACCGACTGTGATCCCGACGTCGGCCCAGAAGCCCTCCAGCACCAGCCCGAGGTCCAGGCTCACCAGATCACCCTCGGCGATCTTGCGGTTGCTCGGGATCCCGTGGACGGCCTCGTCGTTGATGGAGACGCAGATCGATTTCGGGAAGCCGTGATAGCCGAGGAAGCCCGGTGTGGCACCCCCGCCGCGGATCAGGCGGTCGGCGATCCGGTCGAGCTCCACGGTTTTAACCCCCGCCCGGCACGCCTCCCTGAGCGGTGGCAGCACCGAGGCGAGCAGGCTGCCCGCGCGGGCCATGAGGTCGATCTCGTGGGCGGTCTTGAGGTTGATCATGCGGTTTGCTTTTTCACCACCCGGCCGTTGGCCGCGGCCAACACCTGGCGGCTTATCTCCTCGATTGTCCCCCGGCCGTCGATCTCGGAAACCAGCCCTCCGATCCGGTAGTGATCGAGCACGGGGACGGTCTTCTCCAGGTAGATCTCGATCCTGGGACGGACGGCTGCCGGGCGGTCGTCCTCGCGCTGAACAAGCGAGCTCGCGTCCGCCTGGCAGGAGGCGGTTCCAGGCGGGTACGTGCGCTGGCAGGTCGGGCAGACCAGGCGCCCCGAAAGGCGGCGGAGCAGTTCCTCGACCGGCACCTTCAGGTAGATGACGCGGTCAAACCGCTTGCCCAGCTCGGCCATGAGGTCGTCGAGGGCCTCGGCTTGAGGAACCGTGCGCGGGAAGCCGTCCATGATGAATCCGGGGACGCAGTCAGGCTCGCCGAGGCGATGGCGGACGATGCCGATCATGATCTCGTCGGAGACGTACTTCCCGGCCGCCAGGATGGGCTGCGCCTGGCGCCCGAGCTCGGTGTCGGCGGCGATCTCGGCCCGCAGCATGTCGCCGGTCGCGATGTGGGGGATACCGAAATGTGAGCGCAGCATGTTGGCCTGTGTCCCCTTGCCGGAGCCAGGGGCCCCATACAACAACAGGTTCACTTGATAAAGCCGCGGTACTGCCGCATCACCAGCTGCGTCTGCAGCTGTTTCATGGTGTCCAGGGCGACCCCGACCACGATGAGGATGGCCGTTCCCCCCAGGTACATCTGCTGCTGATTGATGCCGGAGATCTTGGATGTGGCGATGGGCAGGATGACCGTGATGAAGCCGAGGAAGATCGCGCCCACGAACGTGACGCGATTCATCACCGCCTGCAGGTAGTCCGCGGTCGGACGGCCCGGGCGGATTCCCGGGATGAAGCTCGAGTAGCGTTTGAGGTTGTCGGCCACGTCCTGCACGTCGAATGTGATCGCGGTGTAGAAGTACGTGAAGCCGAACGTGAACAGAAAGTAGAGGGCGTTGTAGGTGATCGCCATCGGGACGTTCGCCGTGCTCGGTGAGAAGTTGCCTCGGACCCACGCCGCGGCTTTGTAGTACCAGGTGTCCGGCGGCGCGCCGGTGAAGTAGTTGGCGACGATCGTCGGCAGGAACATCACGGAGATGGCGAAGATGATCGGGATCACGCCTGCGTGGTTGACGCGCAGCGGCAAGAAGCTCGCCCTCCGCCCCACCTCGCGCCCACCCGCCACGCGCTGGGCCGACTGGATCGGGATCTTGCGCACCGCCTGCTGCACCTCGATGATCACCGCGGTCATCACCAAGGCCACCAGGCCAAACAGGATGAACGGCACGTAGTCGGCGAGGCCGCCGCCCGTGGTGTGGGCGCCGAAGACGGCGGCGACGCCCTGGGGTCCACGCCCGATGATGCCGGCGAAGATGATCAGCGACACGCCGTTGCCGATTCCGTACTCGGTGATCAGCTCGCCGAACCACATCAACATGACCGTGCCCGCGGTCAACACCAGGATGATCTGCAGTCGCTGGAACCACTCGAGCGGTCCGAGGATCGCGGGCTGCGTGTTCTGGAAGAGGACGGTAAAGCCGTAAGCCTGGCCTGCGCCGAGCGCCACCGTGAGGTAGCGGCTCCACCGCTGGATCCGCCGGCGCCCCATCTCGCCTTCCTTCTGGATCTCCTTGATGCGGACGGAGATCACCGTCATCAGCTGCATGATGATCGTGGCGTTGATATAGGGGTTCATGCCCATCGCGACGATGCTGAACCGCGACAGGCCGCCACCCGAGAAGAGGTCGAGCAGGCCCAGCAAGGCCTGCTGGTTGAAGAGGAGGCCGAGCGCGGTCTTGTTCGCCTCGGGAATCGCGATGTTGGAGAAGAGCCGGAACACGACAAGGATGCCGCCGGTGAACAGGATCTTGTTGCGAAGCTCCGGCAGCCGGATCGAGTTGATGAGCGCCTCGAGGAGGTTCATCGGCTACGCGTCTTCGGGAGAAACGCTCTCAGTCTTTTTTTCGGGCACTGGCGCCTTGGCTGCCCTTGGCTCGCCCAGCAGCTTCACAGACCCGCCGGCCTTCTCGATCGCCTCGCGCGCGCTGTTGCTGATCGCGTGAGCCTCCACCGTCAGCTTCCGCCTGATCCGGCCTGCGCCCAAAATCTTGATCTCCTCTCCCCCGCGGGCCAGACCCGCGTCCGCAAGCGACTGGGCGTCGACCTTCGAGCCGTCCCTGAAGCGGCTGAGCTTGGAGACGTTGACGATCGTATAGACCTTCTTGAACGGGTTTTTGAACCCGGGCAGCTTGGGGATGCGCTGCGAGAGCGGCATCTGGCCGCCCTCGAAACCGAGACGGAAGCCTTCGCTGCGCGCGTTCTGTCCCTTCTGACCGCGGCCAGAGGTCTTGCCACGGCCTGAGCCGGTACCGCGGCCGATACGCTGCCGGCGGCGGCGCGAGCCGGGGGCGGACTTGAGATCGTGGAGCTGCATCGCTTGCTAATGACCCCTGTGATGCTTCTTCGTGGAGCGGGCGCGCCAGATCTTGTAGCGGCTCCGCTCGGGCCGCTCCCAGGGCTCGCCATCGACCGCGACCAGGAAGTTCACTCGCCTCAGCATCCCGCGCACCGCCGGGTTGTCCGGCAGCTCGCGGGTCTGGTTCATCTTGCGAAAACCAAGGGACTCGACGGTGGCGCGGATCTCCGGCCGCGCGCCGATCGGGCTCTTCATCAACGTCGCCTTGATTGTCTGTGCGCCCTGCGCGCGCCCGGCGAGGCTCTTGTCAGCCACGGGTAGCTGCTCCGGCGGCTTTAGCCGTCACCTCCCCGCTTTGCGGAGAGGAGCTGGCCGGCTCGACGCCCTTGTAGGCCGCGGCCAGCCGCTTTCCCACCATCTGCTCGACATCCTTGCCGCGCAGCTCGGCCACCTGCGCCGCCGTCTTCAACGTCTGCAGCGCCGCAAGCGTCGCGCGGACGGTGTTGATCGGGTTGTTCGTGCCGTGCGACTTGGTGAGGATGTCCTTGATGCCGGCCGTCTCGATGACCGCTCGCATCGCGCCGCCCGAGATCACGCCTGTACCGGGCGCGGCCGGCTTGAGCATGATGCGGGCTGCCCCCCACTTGTACTCGACCGCGTGGGGAATCGTCGTGCCGACCATCGGCACCGTGATCATGTTGCGCTTGGCGACCTCCATCCCCTTGCGGATAGCCTCGGTCACCTCGCGTGCCTTCCCGATGCCGGCGCCGACGCGACCGTTCATGTCGCCGACGACGATCAGCGCGCTAAACGAGAACTTGCGCCCGCCCTTGACGACCTTGGCGACGCGGTTGACGCGGACCACGCGATCGGCAAGCTCCGACCGCTCGCCGCGATCGCCATATCGACCACCACCCATATTCCTAGACATCAGTTAAGGCCCCCTACCTTTCCCGACCATGGCGTCGGGAGGCCTTGGTTTCCCAGGCCGACTCCACGGTCGGAACCGCAGAAGCGTCACGACCATCGATGCGAATCGTGAACTGCAATACAGGCGTCATGCTCGCGCTAAAACTCCAACCCAGCTTCGCGCGCGGCATCGGCCAGCGCCTTGATTCTTCCGTGATAGAGAAAACCGCCGCGGTCGAACACCACGCTGTTCACACCCGCGGCCTTCGCCTTGGCGGCGATCGCCTTGCCGACCTCGGCCGCCTGCGCCACGCCGTTGCCCTTCGCTTTGATCTCGACCGTAGAAGCAGCCGCGAGGGTGCGGCTGGCGCCATCGTCGATGAGCTGGGCGTACAGGTGGTTCAGGCTGCGAAACACCGCCAGCCGCGGCCGCTCGGGCGTGCCCGCGACGTGCACCCGCACGCGCTTGTGCCGCTTGAGCCGGTTCACCTTGCGGTCCTGTCGCTTGATCATGCGGTTGTTTTGGCCCCCTTGCCGGCCTTGCCCGGCTTGCGCCGGACCTTCTCGCCCCGGTACATCACGCCCTTGCCCTTGTAGGGCTCGGGGGGGCGGAGGCCGCGGAGGTTGGCGGCGACCTGGCCGACGTCTTCGATCGAGATGCCCGTCACCGAGAACTTGGTCGGGTCCTGGACGTCGATCGAGATTCCCGTCGGGGGCTTGAACCTGACCGGGTGCGAGTAGCCGAGGTTGAGCACGAGCTCCTCGCCTTGCTTGGCGACGCGGTAGCCGACGCCGACCAGCTCGAGGTGCTTGGTGAAGCCCCGCTCCACGCCCTCGACCATGTTCGCGACCAGGCTGCGCACAAGTCCGTGCAGCGCGCGATGCTGGAAATCATCCGAGGGCCGCTCGAAGACGAGCTCGCCATCGGCCTGCCTGACCTTGATGTCGGCGGGCAGGGTGCGTTCAAGCTGGCCCTTCGGCCCCTCGACCTTCACATGGCCCGGCCCCAGCGTCACCTTCACCGAGCTCGGCACTTTGACGGGCAGCTTTCCGATCCGCGACAACTCTTTTCTCTTCTCCTACCAGATGTACGCGAGCACTTCGCCGCCGAGACCCCGGCGCAGCGCCTGCCTTCCGCTCATGACTCCCTCAGCAGTGCTGAGGATGGCGATCCCGAGCCCACCGAGGACTCTCGGGATCTCGGTCTTGCGCGCGTAGACGCGCAGTCCGGGGCGGCTGATCCTCTTCACACCCGAGATCACCCGGGTGCGATCGGGACGGGACTTGAAGATGATACGCATCGTCTGCGTCGAGCCGTCCGCCTCCACGTCGAAGCCCGCGATGTAGCCCTCGTCCTTCAGGACGCGAGCGATCTCGAGCTTGAGCCTGGACGCCGGAACCTTCACCTCGGGATGGCGCGCCGCGTTGGAGTTGCGGATGCGCGTGAGCATGTCCGCGATGGGATCGCTGACGATCCCCGCCGGGGCTTTCTTCAGGGTCTTGGTCGGGGTTTTGGCGATTGCTGTAGCCATCATCACCAGCTCGACTTCGTAATGCCGGGGATGCGTCCTTCGGCGGCGTGGGTTCTGAAGCAGATTCGGCACATGCCGAACTTGCGGAGGTAAGCGCGCGGCCGCCCGCAGATGCGGCAGCGATTGTGAAATCGCACCTTGAACTTCGGCGTTGCGAGGTCTCGCTTCCAGCGCTCGATCGATGATTTCTTGGCCAAACTCTCTCCCTCTACCTCTTCCTAAATGGCATTCCGAGCCGGGTCAGGAGGCTGCGCGCCTCGTCGTCCGAACGGGCGGTGGTGACGATGCTGACCTCCAACCCGCGAAGCTTGTCGATCTTGTCGTAGTCGATCTCGGGGAAGACGACTTGCTCGCGAAGACCGAGCGAGTAGTTGCCACGGCCGTCGAATCCGTCCGGGCTGACGCCGCGGAAGTCGCGGATGCGCGGCAGCGCGACGTTCAGCAGCTTGTCCAGGAAGTACCACATGCGGCGGCCGCGCAGCGTCGTCTTGATGCCCACGATCTGTCCCGCGCGCAGCTTGAACGCGGCTACGGACTTCTTCGCCTTCACGAGCTGCGGCTTCTGGCCGGTAATCGTCGTGACGTCGCCGACCGCGGCGTCGAGCGCCTTGTCGTTGTCCTTGGCCTCGCCGATGCCGATGTTGACGACGACCTTCTCGATCCTGGGCACCTGCATCACGTTGCCGTAGTCGAACTCTTTTGTGAGCTGCGGCATGACGGTGTCGCGATAGGCCAGGAGCATTCGCGGCGGGGCCTCCGACTTCGTGCCGGGAGCCTTCGGGGCCTGTTCCTTCTTGGGGGCTTGCTGCTTGGCCTTAGCCATCACTGGGCCTCCGTCTTGCGCACGCGCTCGTAGGGCTCGCCACAGTGGCGACAAACCAGGGCACGCGCCCCGGACTCGAGGACCGTGTGCTTGGTGCGGGTCGGCCGGCCGCATGACGGGCAGACGAGCATCACGTTGGAGTAGTCGAGCGGCGCCTCGAAGTCGACGATGCCACCCTGCGCGACCTGCACGCCGCCGCGCCTCTGGCCGGCCTTAGAGTGGCGCTTGAGGATGTTGACGCCCTTGACCACGATCTTGTGCTTGTCAGGAAGCGTACGCAGCACCTCGCCCTGCTTGCCCTTGTCCTTGCCCGCCACGACGATCACGGGATCGCCCGGCGCAAGGTCGAGCCAGCGGCGCTTCGGCTGCAGTTTGTTTTTCAGCATTGGGTTAGAGAACCTCCGGAGCGAGCGAGATGATCTTCATGAAGTTGCGCTCGCGCAGCTCGCGCGCGACCGGCCCGAAGATACGGGTGCCGCGCGGGTTGTTGGCCGTCGCGAGAAGGACGGCCGCGTTTTCATCGAATCGGATCAGCGAGCCGTCCGGGCGCTTGTACTCCTTGTTCACCCGGACCACGACGGCCTTGACCACCTCGCCCTTCTTCACCTGCCCGCCCGGCTGGGCGGACTTGACCGTGGCCGTGATGATGTCACCCACGTAGGCGTACTTGCGATAGTGGCCGCCGGCCACGCGGATGACCAGGAGCTCCTTCGCTCCCGAGTTGTCCGCGACCTTGAGCCGGGTTTCCTGCTGGACCATGCGTTATTTCGCTTTCTCCACGATCTCAAGGACCCGCCAGCGCTTCTCCTTGGATAGCGGTCGGGTCTCGGTGATGCGGACCAGGTCGCCCACGCCGCATTCGTTCTTCTCGTCGTGGACTTTGAAGCGGCTGCGCTGCTGCACGGTCTTCCGATACAGGCGGTGGGCCTTGGACGAGCCGACCTGGACGATGACCGTCTTGTCCATCTTGTCCGAGATCACGGTGCCGAGACGGACCTTCCGCCGGCCGCGAGTTGCCGTGGTCGGAGCTGACTGCGTGGCGGTGTCGCTCATTCAGCCTCCTCCTTCTTGACACGACGTCCTCGCTTCGGCTTCGGCTCCTCCTCCACAGCCTCTGCTTCAGGCTCGTCCCCACCCGCGGCTGACGCCACGACCTCCCCACTGGGTGGGGAGGTGAACTCTTCTACGGACGGGCCGACGCCGAAGTCGCGCTCGCGGATCACGGTCATGATGCGCGCGATGTCGTGCCGGACCTTGGAGATCTGGCTCGAGTTTTCCAGCTGGCCGACGGCGTGCTTGAAACGCAGCTCGTAGAGCTCGCGCCGCGCCGTGCGCAGGCGAACACCGAGCTCGTCGGCTTCCAGGACGCGCAGCTCGTCGACCTTCATCTCGGACCCCCGCCGTCAGCCGCGCTGACGAAGCGCGTCTTGATCGGCAGCTTGGCCGCGGCCAGCTTCATGGCTTCCTTCGCCACCTGTGGCGTGACGCCGCCCATCTCGAAGAGAACGCGACCAGGCTTGATCACCGCAACCCATCCCTCCGGGTTGCCCTTGCCCGAGCCCATGCGGGTCTCGGCCGGTTTCTTGGTGATCGACTTGTCCGGAAAGACGCGGATCCAGATCTGGCCGCCGCGCTTGACGTGGCGAGTCATGGCACGCCGCGCGGCCTCGATCTGCCGGTTCGACATCCAGGCTGCCTCCATCGCCTGCAGCCCGAAGTCGCCGAAGGCGACCGTCGCGCCGCGAGTGGCGATGCCCTGGCGGCGGCCGCGGTGCATCTTGCGGTACTTGACTCGCTTCGGGATCAGCATCAGCTGTCTGCCTTCTTGGTGTTTCGAGTGGTGCCGGTCTTCCTGACCGCGGCCGGTGTCGACTTTGTCCGGACCGCGGTCTTCTTGACCTCGGTCTTCGCTTCGGCCTTCGGCTTGGGGGCAGCCTTGGGCCGCGCCGGTGCGGCGACCTTCTCTTCGACCTTGGCCGTGGCCGTTCGAGTGCGACGAGGCGCGACGCTGGCGGCGGCTTCGGGCGTCGGCACCTCCACTTGCGCAGCGGCCGGCTCAGGCGTGGCCTCGATGATCTCGGCCTGCGGTGTGACCGGCTCGGCCACGGGTGTGGGCTCCTCGGGGATCGGCGTGAGTCGGCGCTGCGCGGGCGAGATCTCCTGTTTGTAGATCCAGACCTTGCAGCCGATCGCACCGAAGGTGGTCTTGGCGGTGGCGCGGCCGAAGTCGATGTCGGCCCGCAGGGTGTGGAGCGGGACTCGGCCCTCGCGGTCCTGCTCTCGGCGCGCCATCTCAGCCCCGCGCAGTCGCCCGCCGCAGTAGATGCGCACGCCTTTCGCGCCCGAGCGCATGGTGCGGAGGATCGCCTGCTTCATCGCGCGCTTGTAGCTGATGCGGCGCTCGATCTGGGAGGCGATGTTCTCGGCTACAAGCTGCGCGTCGAGCTCGGGCTGCTTGATCTCCTGGATGGAGATCCGTACGCGGTTGCCGAATCGCTTTTCGAGGTCTTCCCGCAGCTGATCCACGCTCGATCCGCCTTTTCCGATCACGATGCCGGGCTTGGCCGTGTGGATCGTGACCGTGAGCTGCGCGTTCGACGAGCGCTCCGTCTCGATCTTCGCGATGCCCGCGTTGCGAAGGCGCGCGAGGATGATGCGGCGCATCTCGAGGTCTTCGTGGAGCATGTTCGTGTAGTCCTTGGGGCTGGCGAACCAGTTCGCCTCCCACGGACGGAAGACACCTAGGCGGAATGCGTTCGGGTGGACTTTGTGACCCAATTACGTGCGAGCTCCTGTCTTTTGTGGTTCGGGCTGATCTTCGACGACCGCCGTGATGTGGCACGTGCGGTGGAAGTACTCGTGCGCCATGCTGCGACTCACCGGGCGGCGGCGCCGGAAGGTGGGGCCCTCGTCGATGAGCAGCTGCTTGAGCACGAGGTCGTCGCGGTTGAGGTTGAAGTTGTGCTCCGCGTTGGCGGCCGCCGACTTGATCGCCTTGGCAACGTCGCGTGCGGCATGCTTCGGCGAGAACTCCAGGTAGGCAAGGGCGTCCGACACCTTCATGCCCTTCACGGAGTCGGCCACGAGCCGCGCCTTGCGAGGCGTTCGGCGCACAAACTTCTGAACTGCGGAGACTTCCATCGTTGCCACTATTTCTCTACTTGACCGTCGTCGTCTTTTCGGTGTGAGTCCCATGGCCGCGGAAGTGCCGCGTTGGCGCGAACTCGCCAAGCCGGTGACCGACCATGTTCTCGCTGATGAAGACGGGCACATGCTTGCGTCCGTCGTGGACCGCAATCGTGTGCCCGACCATGTCGGGATAGATGACCGACGCGCGCGCCCAGGTGCGGATCACCTTCTTGTCGCGTGTCTGGTTCATCTTCTCGATCTTGTCCCGGAGCGAAGGGCTGATGAACGGCCCTTTCTTGGTCGAACGTGACACTTCTTAAATGACCTCTACCTTTCCCGGCCTGAAATCGCGGTGTTGGGATGCGGATTTCAGGCCGAAGTGACAATGGCGCCAGGTGGCCTGGTTCATCCAGGCCACCTCCACCGTGGCCGAAGCCAAGGCGGAGTGATCGCCCAATTCCGTTCGACATTGCACAACAGGCGCCATGATCACGCTTACTTCTTCCTGCCTTTCTTCTCCCGCCGGCGGATGATCAGCTTGCTCGAGGCCTTGTTCCGCTTGCGCGTGCGGTAGCCGAGCGCCGGCTTGCCCCAGGGCGTCTTCGGGTTGCCACCAGGTCCCGTCTTGCCCTCGCCACCGCCATGTGGATGGTCGCGGGGGTTCATCGTCGAGCCGCGGACCTCGGGGCGCTGGCCCAACCAGCGGCTGCGGCCGGCCTTGCCGCCCGACTCGTTCTCGTGCTCGATGTTACCGACCTGGCCGATGGTGGCCCGGCAGCGGATGTGGATGCGACGCAGCTCGCCACTCGGCATGCGAATGACGGCATAGTCGCCTTCCTTCGCGAGCAACTGGGCGCTGGCGCCGGCGGAGCGCACCAGCTGGCCGCCGCGGCCAAGCGTGAGCTCGATGTTGTGCACCGTCGAACCGACCGGGATGCGCTCCAGCGGAATCGCGTTGCCGATCCTCACCGGCGCCTCGGGCCCCGCCTCTATCGGATCGCCGACCTTGAGGCCGAGCGGGGCGAGGATGTAGCGCTTCTCGCCGTCCTTGTAGTGGATCAGCGCGATCCGCGCGCTGCGGTTGGGGTCATACTCGATGGTCGCGACCTTGCCCTCGATGCCCGTCTTGTCGCGCTTAAAGTCGATTTTGCGGTAGAGCTTTCGGTAGCCGCCGCCCTGGTGCCGGGTGGTGATGCGACCCTGATTGTTGCGGCCCGCGTGCGTAGGCAGCGACTCGAGCAAGGTCTTCTCCGGCCTGGATGCCGTGATCTCGTCGAAGCCCGAGATCGACATGAAGCGGCGTCCTGGGCTGGTGGGGTTGAACTTTCTTATCGGCACTTCTAGTTGACTCCCACCTTTTCCGGCCCGAAATCGCGGTGTCGGGGTGCGGATTTCGGGCCGAAGTGACACGGGCGCCAAGTGGCCTGGTTCATCCAGGCGATTTCAACCGTGCTCGAAAACACGGCATGTCGCTCCTGGACCACGACTAGGGATTGCAGGGCAGGCACCATGATCTCGCTATACGCTCCCGAACAACCCTTCAATCTTTTGACCCTCGCCCAGCGTGACGATGGCCTTCTTCCAGTCGGCCGTCTTTCCCACCGTGCCCGAGCCGATGCGCCGGAAGCTGCGACGAGTCTTCCCGCGCATGGTCACAGTGTTGATGTTCTTGACCTGGATGTTCTGCGACTCGTACTGCTCTTCGAGCGCCTTCTTGATCTCTGTCTTGGAGGCATGCGCATAGACCTTGAAGGTGTACCGCCCCTGCGTGTAGAGGTGATAGGTGCGCTCGGTGATGAGCGGCCCTATCACGATCTCGCTCGCTGCTCGCGTGGTCATACCGCCGCTTCCTTGTGGCGTGGGCTGAAGTTTTCCTCCAGCAGATCGATCGAGTCCTTCGCGAGCAGCAGGTGCGTGTGGCTGAAGAGGTCGCGAATGTTCAGGTTCCGCGCCAGCACGATCTTGACCCCGGCCAGGTTCTCGAACGAGCGGCTGACCGTATAGTTCGCCGCCGGCAGGACGACGAGTGTTGTGTGGTCGAAGCCGATTGCGTCCATCAGCTCCACGGCGTGGCTGGTCTTCGGCTCGTCGAAGACAAAGTTCTCGATCACACGGATCTGGCCGTCGATCGCCTTCTGGCTCAGCGCGCTCCGCAGCGCGAGACGGCGCATCTGCTTGGGCATGCGCTGCGAGTAGTCGCGCGGGCGCGGGCCGAACACGTTCGCGCCGCCCTTCATGCTCGGCTCTCGGATCGAGCCGTGGCGTGCGCGGCCGGTGCCTTTCTGGCGGTACGGCTTGGCGCCGCCGCCCCTGACCGTCGCGCGCGTCTTCGTGCTCGCCGTGCCCTGGCGGGCGTTCGCCAGCTGGCGCAGGTAGGCCTGGTGCATCACCGGGACGTTGGGAGTCTCGGCGAAGATCGCCTCCGGCAGGTCAACATCTCCGTTGCGCTCGCCGAGCGCGTCGAAGAATGGGGCCTGAAGCGGTTTCGGCTCTGCGGCTTGCGCGCCGGCCTTCCTGGCGCGCGTTTTGCTCTTGGTTGCCGTGGCTGCCATCAGACCTTCCTCGGGTTTGGTTTGCCTGCGGGACCCTTGGGCTTCAACTTCTTGGTCGACTGGCGGACGAGCACGAGCGCTCCTTTGGCGCCAGGCACTCCCCCTCTGACCATGAGCAGGTTTCGCTCCGCGTCGACCCTCACGATCCTGTACGCACGGGCGGTGGTGCGCTCGTTACCCATCTGTCCGGACATACGCACGCCTTTGAACACCCGCGCCGCGTCGGTGGCTCCGATGGCGCCAGGTTGGCGAACGTTCATCGAGCCATGCGACTCCGGTCCGCGGCTGAACTTGTGCCGCTTGATGAGTCCCTGGAAGCCCTTTCCCTTGCTGGTCGAGGTCACGTCGACGAGCTCGCCGGCCGCGAAGATCTCGGCCTTCAGCTCCTGACCCTGCTCGACCCCGTCGTAGTTGCGGATTTCGACGACGTGGCGGTGCGGGGCCACGCCCGCCTTCTTGAACTCGCCCAGCTGAGGTCCGTTGAGCTTTCCCTCCTTCGCCGGCGCAAACGCGATCCGGACCGCGCTGTAGCCGTCCTTCTCTGCCGTGCGCAGCCCGAGCACCCTGCACGGCCCGGCCTCGAGCACCGTTACAGCAGACGTCGTGCCGTCGGGGTTGAAGAGCTGTGTCATGCCCAGCTTCCGCGCAAGCAGACCCTTCATCAGCTCTTGATCTCGATGCTCACGCCCGCCGGAAGGCTGAGGCGCATCAGCGCGTCGACGACGCGCGGATTGGGGTCCAGGATGTCGACGATGCGCTTATGGGTGCGCATCTCGAACTGCTCGCGCGAGTCCTTGTCGATGAACGGACTGCGGATCACGGTCAGCTTGGAGATCTCGGTCGGGAGCGGGATGGGACCGGCGGTGCGCGCGTTCGTACGGCGGGCGGTGTCCACGATCTTGTCCGCCGCCTGATCCAGGACCCGATGGTCGTAGGCCTTCAGCCGGATCCGAATCTTCTGCGCCACTCCTAAAAGACCTCTACCTTTCCCGGCCCGAAATCGTGGCGTTCGGGTGCGGATTTCGGGCCGAAGTGCCCACGGCAACAGGTGGCCTCGTTAATCCAGGCCACATCCCCGCGACAAAGCAGCCCATCGGGCCTGTCTACCTCGGTCGTTGGTTGAAGCATTTCAGTTGCCGTGCGCACGTTCCGGTTTCCTTTCCCTCTTCCTTACTTATATGTGGGTTACTTGAGGACCTCGGTCACCACGCCCGCGCCGACGGTCTTGCCGCCTTCGCGAATGGCGAAGCGAAGCCCCTGCTCCATGCCGATCGGCTCACCCAGCGTGATCTCCATCACCACGTTGTCGCCGGGCATCGTCATCTCGACACCCTCGGGCAGCTTGACCTCGCCCGTGACGTCGGTCGTCCGCATGTAGAACTGCGGACGGTAGCCGGTGAGGAACGGCGTGTGCCGGCCACCCTCTTCCTTGGTCAGCACGTAGACCTGGGCGAGGAACTTGGTGTGCGGCGTGATGCTGCCGGGCTTGGCGAGCACCTGGCCACGGACCACGTCCTCGCGCTTGATACCGCGCAGCAGCGTGCCCACGTTGTCGCCGGCCTGGCACTCGTCCATATCCTTGTGGAACATCTCGATGCCGGTTACAACCGTCTTCGAGCTCTGCGGCTTGATGCCGACGATCTCGACCTCTTCGTTCCTCTTGAGCTTGCCGCGCTCGACGCGACCGGTGGTCACGGTGCCGCGACCCTCGATCGTGAACACGTCTTCGATCGGCATCAGGAACGGCTTGTCGACAGGCCGCTCCGGCTCGGGAATGTAGGTGTCGACGGCGTTCATCAGCTCGAGGATCTTGGGCGACCACTCCGGGTCTCCCTCGAGCGCCTTGAGCGCCGACACGCGAACGATCGGGATGTCGTCGCCGGGGAACTCATAGCGGTTGAGCAGCTCGCGGAGGTCGAGCTCGACCAGCTCGATGAACTCCTTGTCGTCGACCATGTCGCACTTGTTCAGCGCGACGACGAGGAACGGCACGTTGACCTGGCGGGCCAGGATGATGTGCTCGCGGGTCTGCGGCATGGCGCCGTCGTTGGCGGCCACGACGAGGATCGCGCCGTCCATCTGGGCGGCGCCTGTGATCATGTTCTTGATGTAATCCTGGTGGCCCGGGCAGTCCACGTGGGCGTAGTGGCGCTTCTCGGTCTCGTATTCGACGTGAGTGATCGAGATCGTGATGCCACGAGCCTTCTCCTCGGGCGCCTTGTCAATCCGGTCGAACGGTGTGAACTCGGCCAAGCCCTTCTCCGACAGCACTTTCGTGATGGCAGCCGTCAGCGTCGTCTTGCCATGGTCGATGTGACCGATGGTCCCGACGTTCAGGTGGGGCTTGGTCCGCTCGAACTTCTTCTTCGCCACTATCTCCTCCTAACTAACTTCGCCCAGTTGTGCGGCGGCCCACAGCCTCCGCCAGGTTGCCCGGCATCTCCGCGTAGTGACTGAACTCCATCGAATACGTCGCCCGCCCCGAAGTCATCGATCGAAGCTCGGTAGCGTACCCGAACATCTCCGCCAGAGGCACGTTCGCCTTGACGTTCTGCGACGTGCCGCGACCCTCCATGCCGAGGATGTGACCGCGGCGCGACGCGAGGTCGCCCATCACGTCACCGAGGTACTCCTCGGGCATGACGACGTCGACCTTCATGATCGGCTCGAGTAGGTAGGGCTGAGCCTTCTGCATTCCGTCCTTGACGGCTATCGAGCCGGCGACATGGAATGCCATCTCGTTCGAGTCGACCGGGTGGTAGGACCCGTCGACGAGCGTGACCGCAATGTCCACGACCGGATAGCCGCCGGCGACGCCGCTCTGCAGCGCCTCGCGGATGCCTTTCTCGACCGCGGGGATGTAGTCGCGAGGGATACGGGCCTGCGTGATCTTGTCCTCGAACACGAAACCGCTTCCGCGCTCGCCCGGTCGCACATCGACCTCGGCGTGGCCGTACTGGCCCTTGCCGCCCGTCTGGCGGATGAAGCGCCCGACGCCGTGCGCGGGCCGGCGGATCGTCTCCTTGTAGGCAACCTGCGGCTTGCCCTGGTTCGCGTCCACGCGGAACTCGCGGAGCAGGCGGTCGATGATGATCTCGAGGTGGAGCTCGCCCATGCCCTCGATGATCGTCTGGCCCGTGTCCTCGTCCGTGTGGACCTTGAAGGTCGGGTCCTCCTCCGAGAGCCGCTGCAGGGCCATGCCCAGCTTTTCCTGGTCGGCCTTGGTCTTGGGTTCGATGGCGACCGAGATGACCGGCTCGGGGAACGTGATCGCCTCGAGCAGGATCGGGTGCGCCTCGTCGCAAAGCGTGTCGCCGGTGGTCGTCGCCTTCAGTCCGACGGCCGCGGCGATGTCACCCGTGAAGACCTCGTCGACGTCCTCGCGCCGGATGGCGTGCATGCGCAGGATGCGGCCGATGCGCTCCCGGCGCCCGGTCGAAGTGTTCATCACTGACGAGCCGGCCTTCAGCCGTCCTGAGTAGACGCGGAAGAACGTCAGCTTGCCGACGCCCTGCGGGTCCATCTGGATCTTGAAAGCCAGCGCCGCGAAAGGCTCGTTGTCATCGTGCTCACGCACCTCGAGCGCGCCGGTCTTCGGGTTCTTGCCTTCCACCGCCGGCACGTCCGCCGGCGAGGGCAGGTAGTCGACGACGGCATCGAGGATCGGCTGCACGCCGCGATTGCGCAGCGCCGCGCCGCATAGCACGGGGACCAGCACTCCCTTGACCGTGCCGATGCGCAGGCCGTACTTGATCTCCTCCTCGGAGATGTCCTGCTCTTCGAGGTACTTGTGCATGATGTTGTCGTCGAAGTCGGCGACCGCCTCGATCAGGTCGTGCCTGTACTGGCTGACCAGGTCCTGCATCTCGGCCGGGATATTCAGAGACTCGGTCGATGTCGTGCCGAGGTCGTCGGTGTAGACGACCGCCTCCTTGCTGAGCAGGTCGACATAGCCCACGAAACCGCCCTCGGATCCGATGGGCAGCTGGATCGGCACCGCGCGCGCGCCCAGGCGCGTGCGGATCGACTTCAGCGACCCGTAGAAGTCGGCTCCGATGCGGTCCATCTTGTTGATGAAGGCGATCCGGGGCACGCCGTAGCGGTCGGCCTGGCGCCAAACCGTCTCCGACTGCGGCTCGACGCCCGCGACCGCGTCGAACACCGCGACGGCGCCATCCAGCACCCGCAGGCTTCGCTCGACCTCCACCGTGAAGTCCACGTGCCCGGGTGTGTCTATGATGTTGACCGCGTGCTCGCGCCAGTTGGCGGTCGTGGCCGCCGACGTGATCGTTATCCCCCGCTCCTTCTCCTGGACCATCCAGTCCATGGTCGCGGCGCCCTCGTGAACCTCGCCCATCTTGTGGATGCGGCCCGCGTAGAACAGGATCCGCTCGGTCGTCGTTGTCTTGCCGGCGTCGATGTGCGCCATGATCCCGATGTTTCGGACCTTGTCGATGGCGACGGGACGCTCCTGCATCTTCAGTGCCACGTTCATCTCTCTTAGTACCGGAAGTGTGACCACCCCACGAAATCTGCGATTTCGCGGGGTCCCCGGTTTCGTGCTCCGTTGGGTGATTCCAAGTTCGTTCCTCAGTACCTGAAATGACTGAAAGCTTTGTTGCTTTCGGCCATCCGGTGGGTCTCCTCTTTGCGCTTCACCGCGCCGCCGGTGTTCTGCGCAGCATCCAGAATCTCGAACGCGAGCTTCTCGCTCATACTCTTCCCGCCCCGCTGGCGCGCGAAACGCACGATCCAGCGGCGCGCGAGCGCCAGCCGGCGCTCCGGCCGGATCTCGATCGGCACCTGGTAGGTCGCGCCGCCGACCCTTCGGGGCTTGACCTCGAGCAGCGGCGTGGCGTTGCGGAGCGCCAGGTCGAACACCTCGAGCGGCTCCTTCTTGGCCTGCTTGGAGGCGCGGGTCAGCGCGTCGTAGACGACCTTCTCGGCGGTCGAGCGCTTGCCCCGGCTCATGACCACGTTGACGAACTTGGCGATCGCCTCGGACTGATAGACCGGGTCGGGCGCGACGACACGCTTGACGGGACGGTTGCGGCGAGGCATCAGGCTGCCGCCTTGCCCTTTTCCCGCTTTGCCCCGTACTTCGACCGAGCTTTCTTGCGGTTTTTGGTGCCCGCGGTGTCCAGCGTCCCGCGGATGATGTGATAGCGGACGCCCGGCAGGTCCTTGACCCGGCCGCCGCGGATGAGTACGACCGAGTGCTCCTGCAGGTTGTGGCCGATGCCCGGGATGTAAGCGGTGACCTCGATCCCGGTGGTCAGGCGGACGCGAGCGACCTTGCGGAGGGCCGAGTTCGGCTTCTTGGGGGTCTGGGTGTAGACGCGCACGCAGACGCCCCGCCTCTGCGGCGAGCCCCGCAGCGCGGGCGCCTTAGACTTCGCTCTGGCCGCCCTGCGCCCAAGGCGGACCAACTGCTGGATGGTTGGCAAACGTTTCTCCGAATAGCGGTTTGATTCCCAGGCGGCATTAGCCGATTGGGCGACAAGCGATGAGTATACCCAAATCCCATTACTTCGAAGCTCGGCCGGCCGTCGCCTCGAGGCCGCGGACGGTGCACCTCCGGCTCGCCGACATGGAGCTGGATCTGGAGTCGGACCGCGGGGTTTTCGGCTCCAAGGGGGTCGATCTCGGGACCTTGGTCCTGCTGCGGGAGGCGCCGGCCGCGCCGGCGACCGGAGATCTGCTCGATCTGGGGTGCGGCTACGGCCCCATCGCGATCACGCTCGCTCGCCGGGCGCCAGGGGCGCGGGTCTGGGCGGTGGACGTCAACGAGCGCGCCGTCGAGCTGGCGCGGGCCAACGCCGCCTCGGCTGGCACCTCCAACGTGACGGCCGGCACCCCGGAGCAGATCCCCGCTGAGCTTCAGTTCGACGCCATCTACTCCAACCCGCCGGTACGGGTCGGGAAGGCGCCGCTGCACCGGCTGCTCCTGGAGTGGCTGCCGCGGCTGACGCCCGGCGGCGCGGCCTACCTTGTCGTGCAGCGAAACCTGGGCGCGGACTCGCTGGCGTCCTGGATGCGGGGGCAGGGTTGGAGCGTCGCGCGCCTGAAGTCGAAGAAGGGCTACCGGGTGTTCAAGGTCAAGGTCACCGAGCCAACAGCAGGGAGCTAGGCCTGCCCGGCGAAGTGGCACGCCGCGATCTGGTCCGGCGCGCCGTGCGCCTCGAGCGGCGGCTCGACCTCGCTGCAGACCCCGGGCACCCGCGCGATCGGGCAGCGCGTGTGGAACCGGCATCCGGACGGCGGGTTGACCGGTGACGGAATCTCTCCCTTGAGTGTGATCGGCGCCCGCTCCTTCTCCACGATCGGGTCCGGCACCGGGATCGAGCTCAGCAGGGCCTTGGTGTACGGGTGCTGGGGCCGGTCGTAGATGTCGTTCCGGTCGGCGGTCTCCACGACCTTGCCGAGATACATCACCGCGATCCGGTCTGACAGGTGTCGGACAACGGCAAGGTCATGCGCGATGAAGAGATACGTCAGGTCGAACTCCCGCTGCAGGTCCTGCAGCAGGTTGATGATCTGGGCCTGGATCGAAACGTCCAGCGCCGAGACCGGTTCGTCGCACACGATGAAAGACGGGTTCACGGCGAGCGCCCGGGCGATGCCGATGCGCTGTCGCTGGCCACCCGAGAACTCATGCGGGTACCGGTTTGTGAAGTTGGGGTTCAAGCCGACAAGGCGAAGCAGCTCCTGGACACGCCGGCGGCGGTCGCGCACCGTGCCGATGGCGAAGTTGTCGAGCGGCTCCTGGATTATGTCGCCCACCGTCATCCGGGGGTCGAGCGAGGCAAACGGGTCCTGAAAGATCATCTGCATCTTTCGCCGCACCCGGCGCAGGCGGCCGCCGTGCAGCTTGGTGAGGTCCTGACCATCGAAGATGATCGACCCGGCGGTGGCCGGCAGGAGACCCGTAACGAGGCGCGCGAGCGTCGACTTGCCGCAGCCGGACTCGCCGACGAGCCCCAGCGTCTCGCCCCGGTTGATCTGGAGGTCGACGCCGTCCACCGCCCGCACCGAGAGGCCTCCGAAGCCGCTGATCGGGAAGTGCTTGACGGCCCCGTTGATGCGCAAGAGCACCGGGTCCGCCTTGACCGCCGTGATCGGCGTCCTCTCAGCCGCCTGCACCGCCCCCCACCTCCGCCACCGGGGCCTTCAGCTTCTCCGCCGCCTCTTTGGACAGGGCGCTCGTCTTGGCCGCCTCGAGGCTTTCATCCTTCACGTTCCTCATCAGCACCCAGCAGCGCGCTACCTGGTTGACGTCGACCTCGCCAAGGTTCGGCTCAGGATCGACCTTGCACTTGTCGATCACGAACGGGCAGCGTGGGTGAAATTTGCACCCTGGCGGCGGGTTCAACAGGTCGGGCGGGAGGCCACGGATCGAAACCAGCCGCTCCTTGCGAGCCTCGTCCACGCGGGGCACCGAGCGAAGGAGCGACCACGTGTAGGGATGCTGCGGGCTCTTGAAGATCTGGTCGACCGGCCCCTCTTCGACGATCCTGCCGGCGTACATCACGATGATCCGCTGGCAAAGGCTGGCGACCAGAGCCATGTTGTGCGTGATCAACATCATCGCCGTGCCGAGCTCGCGGTTCAGCTGCTTCATGAGCTGGATGATCTGAGCCTGCACGGTGACGTCGAGCGCGGTGGTCGGCTCGTCGGCGATCAGCAGCGACGGCTCGTTGGAGAGGCCCATGGCGATCATGGCGCGCTGGCGCATGCCGCCCGAGAACTGGTGTGGATAGTCCTTGACCCGTGACTCGGCGGCGGGCACGCGAACCCGCTTCAGCAGCTCCACGACTCGCCCCCGGGCGAGTGTCTGCGTGAACCGCTGATGCGCCGTCATCGCCTCTTCGATCTGGCTCCCGATCTTGGTCACCGGATTCAGCGACGTCATCGGGTCCTGGAAGATCATGGCGACGTCGTTGCCGCGGAAGTCGCGGATCTCGTCATCGGTCATCTTCGTGACGTTCTTGCCGGCAAACAGGATCCTGCCCGATGTGATCCGGCCCGGATCCGGCACCAGACGGAGGATCGAGAGTGCGGTCATCGTCTTGCCGCATCCGGACTCGCCGACGACGCCGACCGTCTCGCCGGCGTCGACATGGAGCGTGACCCCGTCAACGGCCCGGACCACTCCGCGTGACGTGTAGAACTGGGTATGCAGGTCTTCGACCTGAAGCAGCGTCTGTGCCAATCTGGCTGCAGAACTCTACAGCGCTAGCGGCGCATTCGCGGGTCGAGGGCGTCCCGCAGGCCGTCGCCGACGAAGGAGAAGGCGAGCAGCGTGAAGCCGATCGCCAGCGCGGGGAACACCACCGACGAGGGGTTGGCGTAGATCGCCTCGTAGCCGTCGAACACCATCTGGCCCCACGTCGGCGTGGGCGGCTGGATGCCGACGCCCAGGAAGCTCAGCACCGCCTCGAGGAAGATGGCGTTCGGGATGCCAAACGTCAGGGTGACGATGATCGGGCCCAGAGAGTTGGGCAGCAGGTGCTTGAGAATCAGCTTTGGCGGCGATGATCCCGACGAGCGCGCGGCCTCGATGAACTCCTTCTCCTTGATGGACAGCACTTGGCCGCGAACCAGCCGAGCGAGTCCGACCCAGTTCACAAGCGCGATCGCGCCGAAGATCGTCAGCAGGCTCGGTCCGAAGACCGAGACCACCACGAGCACGAAGAGCAGGTCGGGAAACGCGTACCAAACGTCGGTGAAGCGCATCAGCAGGTTGTCGACGCGGCCGCCGAAGTAACCCGCGGTCAAGCCGATCAAGAGGCCGATGGGCAGGATGATGCCCTGGACGAAGATGCCGACCGCCAGCGAGATTCTGCTGCCGAACAGCAGGCGGCTCAGGGTGTCCCGGCCGAGCTCGTCAGAGCCGAAAAGGTAGCCGTTCTGGCCCGGGCCGGATTCAATGAACTCGACGTTTTGCTTCAGCGGGTCGTGAATGATGCCGAGCTGCACGAGCAGCGGCGAACCGAAAGCGATCAGGATCAGCAGGACGACGAGGACTGCGCCGGCGATGGCCAGCCGATTACGACGGAAGCGCTGGGCGGCATCGCTCCACAGGCCGATCTGCTGTTCGGGGACCTCCCACTGGCTCAGCTGCTCGACGGTCGCTGCGGGGACGGCCACCTAGGTCAGCCTCACACGAGGATCGATGAACACGTAGGCGACGTCGACGACGAGGTTCGCGACCGCGATGACCAGCGAGAAGAGCACGGTGGTGCCGAGGATCATCGGGTAGTCGCGCGACTCGATGGCGACGACGAATGCGCGGCCGATCCCGGGGATGCTGAACACCGTCTCGACGATCACGGAGCCGGTGACCAGGAACGCAAACGTCGGCCCGAGGGTCGTGACCACAGGGATCAGCGAGTTCTTCAAGATGTGTCTGATCACGACGAGCCGCTCAGGCAAGCCCTTGGCCCAAGCGGTGCGTACGAAGTCCTGCCGGATTGTGTCGAGCGTGCTCGCCCGCGTGAGCCGCGCCGTGTAGGCGATCGGAAGCAGCGCAAGCGTTACCACGGGCATGATCAGCGAGTCGTCGATTCCGAATCCAGCCGCTGGCAGATAGAAGTTGCCGCCGGTTGCCTTGTAGGCGAGGACCGAGAGCACCACGACCATCAGCGCTCCGATCACGAAGTTCGGGAACGAGGCCGCAACGGTCGCGAAGCCCATCGTGATGTAGTCGATCCGGGTGTTCTGGCGGAGCGCGGCCAGGACGCCGAGGCCGACGCCGACCGGGATGATCAGCAAGAACGCAAGCAGCCCGATCGTCGCGGTGTAGGGCCAGCTCTCGAGCAGCAGGCCGGAAACTGTCTTGTTCTGGTACTGGTAAGAGAGCCCGAAGTCGAAGTGGACGACGCTCCAGATGTAGAGCAAGAACTGCTGAGCGACGGGCTTGTTGAGGCCGTACCTGATGTTCAGGTTGTTGATCACCGTGTCCGACAGCTGGCGCCCTCCCGCCTTGTCCCACGGGCTGCCGGGGGCCAGATGCATGAGCGTGAACGTGATCAGGATGACGAAGAACAGGATCGGGATCATCCAGAGGATTCGCCGGACGATGAAGATCGTTAGGGCCCCCGACCTGGTGCTGGTGATCGCCCGCAGCTGGGAAGGCAGCAGGGCGCCCCGCATGGGACGCCCTGCTGTTGCTGCCAATTCAGTTGTTTCCTTTAGTGCTGCGTGATGTACGCCTGGTTGTACCTGGAGTCGCCGGGAAGGTACTGGTCGTCGGTCGTCGTCACAGTCAATCCCTGCACGTACGGCTTGACGAGGTCGTACTCGTACGGCTGGTACAAGAACGCAACGACTGCGGTGTCGATGAGCATCTTCTGAGCCTGGGTGTAGTCCTTGGCGCGCTGGGTCTTGTCGGACTCAGCGTCTGCCTTGCTGATGAGAGCATCGTAGCCCGGGATGTTGAGACAGCCCCAGTTGAGGCTGTGGCATGACCCCGACTGGAAGATGTCGAACCAGTCTTGCTGGTCGGGATAGTCGCTGATCCAGCCGTCTAGACCGTAGATGTCGAACACTCCCTTGCGGAGGTGCTGACCGGTCACGGTCTTGCTGTCCACGACGTCGAGCTGGATGGTGACGCCGAGGTTGGTCTGCCACTGGTCGGCTAGGAACTGGTTGACCGTCTTGTTCCCCGTGGTATTGCGGGTGAGCAGCTTCATCTTTGCAAGCTGGGCTGCCTTGCCCGAGTCCGCGAGCAGCTTCTTGGCCGCCGCGGGGTCGAAGCTCTGGGCGTTGTCCGAGGGGTCGTAGCCGGGCATGCCCTTCGGGATGAACGTTGGGAGCGGCTTCCCGTTGCCGTGCTCGATGTCGCTGACCAGCTTGTCGCGGTCGATCGACTTGGCGAGCGCCAGGCGGACCTTGGCGTCATCCAGCGGAGCTTCCTTCGTATTGAAGGAGATCCAGTACTGGCTGAGCGTCGGGATCAGCTTCGCTTCCTTGCTGAGCTTGGGGTCGCCGCGCACGACAGTGACGTCTGCGAGCGGCACGTTGATGATGTCAAGCGCGCCGGTCTGGTACTGCGAGTAAGCGGTGTTCCCGTCAGCGATGTAGTAGTAGGTGATCTGCTGCAGTTTTGGTGCGGCCGCCCAATAGTTTGGGTTCGGCACGAGGGTGATGTGGTCCTTCGCCGCGATCTCTTTGATCTTGTACGGCCCGTTGCCGATGATCGTCGCCGCGTTGTTGGCCCACGCCTCGGCCTTGGTCGTGTCGGTCGAGGAGAATGCTCCGCCCGCCGCCTGCTCGATGACGTCCTTGCGGAGCGGGGCGGCCATCCACAGGGTCGCCACCCACTTGAAGTACGCGGCCGGGTGGTCCAGCTTGACGACGAACGTGTTCGGGTCGGGCGCAGAAAGCCCGAGACCGTTGAGATACGCGTCAACCGCGCTGGCGCTCGTGGTGTCCACGCTGCCGTAGTTGCTGGCGCCGGCGATGGTCTGGTCGAAGAACGGGTCGACGTAGCCGGCGGCGAGCGCCGGGTTCAACAGGTGCTTCCAGCCGTACACCCAGTCGCTTGCGGTGACCGGCTTGCCGTCGCTCCACTTTGCGTTCTGGCGCAGGTGGAACGTGTATGTGAGACCGTCCGAAGATACGTCGAAGCTCTGCGCGCCGAGCGGTTCGACGTCGCTCGAGTCTGCCTTGGCTCGGAACAAGCTGTCGTACGTCTGGATGGCGACGGCTCGCTCATACGTGTAGGTCTGCTGTGTGGGGTCCAGGCTGTTCGGCTCGGTGCCGTCGTTTGCCCGCAGGATCTGCTTGTCCGGCGAAGCGAGGTTGGCACTGGTCTGGCCGCCGCCGCCGCAGGCGGCCAGAAAGACCGCGCCGATCGCGAGCGTCAACGCCCGACTCCAACTACCTATCTGCATACGCGTCTTACCTCTCAGATGGATCCTGCGGCCTTCTTCCCGAAACGCGGGGCGAGAGTGCGCCGGCAGCAGGTCTTACTCACAGCCTCTTCGGCCAAATGGAATTCTGTTGTGGTTAGCGCACAAGTGTCAAGTTGCATAGGCCACCAGTTGGCGAACGTGCGTTCGCTCGCGTCCTTATTAATGGGCTAATGGGGCGCGATCGACAGCCGCGAGGGCTCGATCGCCCCCGGCCACTCGTCCAGCGGCGACGTCACCAACCCCCGCACATAGGGCTGGACGAGATACCAGCTGACCGTCTGGGCGAGGAATGCGACCGGCGCCTCGCTCACCAGCATCGACTGCGCCTGGAGATATTCCTGGTCTCGCCGCGCCGGCTGCACGTCGGTGCGCGCCACGCGGACGAAGTTGTCGTACTGCTGGCTCTGCCAGAACGGGATGTCGTTTGAGCTTGTTGTGAGGAAGATGTCGTACCAGTCCGCGGGATCGGGATAGTCGGCCGTCCATCCGCGCGGGCCCGTGATCTGGAACTGACCGGAGTCGATACGCGAAGCCAGCGTGTTGGCATCGAGGGCCTGGAGGTTGAGCTCGAGGCCGAGGTTGGTCTTGAGCTGGTCGTGGACGAATTTCGCCGTCGCCTTGGCAAAGTCGGAGGTCTGGTCATACGAGTAGGTGAGCGACAGCTGCTTGCCCGAGAGACCGGATACAGCGAGCGAAGCCCGTGCCTGTGCGACGTCGAACTTCTGGGTCGTCAGGTTGGGCGAGTGACCATGCATGCCCTTGGGAATGAACGTCGTCGCCGGGGTGCCCTCGCCCTGGAAGACCTGCTGGACGAAGGCGTTGCGGTCGATCGCCTGGGTAAGGGCCTGCCGCAGTCTGACGTTGTCGAGGGGTGGCGAGTTGACCCGAAACACGATCCAGAACACGGTGAGGTTTGGCGTCTTCACGAGCTGATGGCCGAGCGTCTTGTCAGCGGCGACCGAGGCCGCCTGGGCCGGTTGAACGGTCATCACGTCGAGGTCCCCGTGCCTGTACTTGTCGAGAGCAGCCGCGCCGTCATTGACGATCGGGAAATCGATCCGCGCTAGGGAAGCCTTGCCGCCCCAGTAGAAAGGATTGCGCTCGACGCGGATGTGGTCGTTCTTTGTCATCTCGGTGACCTTGAACGGCCCGTTGGTGAGGAAGGTGGTGGGCGAGCTCGCCCACCTGTCTCCGTTCTGGGTCACCACGTCTTCGCGGATCGGGGCGGCGGCGGGCATCGCCGCAAGCCAGAGAAAGGCAGGGTCCGGCCGAGCCAGCTGCACCCGAAACGTGAGGTCGTCGATCGCCTTCAGGCCGAGCATGGCCAGCGCGGCGTCGATCGTCGCCTTGTCCCGCTGCGGGTCCATCAATGAAACGCGCTCACCGTTCACGACCGCATCGGCGAACAGCGTCTCGTTGGGAGCGGCGAGGCGTGGGTCGATGAGCCGCTGCCACGCGTAGACGAAGTCCTGAGCCTTGACCGGCGTGCCGTCCCAGTACTTCGCGGTCGGGCGTAGGTGAAAGACGTACGCGGTGCCCGCGCTGTTGACCTCGTAGCTCTGCGCCGCCGCCGGGACCACCCCGCTGAGGTCGGGCGACGGCCTCATCAGGGGCTCGGACACGACGCGCAGAACCGCCGTCTCGTATGTGTACTGCGTCTGGCCCGGATCCAGCGATGCGGGCTGATCCTCCAGCATCACGCGCAGCACCTGGTCTTTGGCGAGCTTGGGCCCGACCGTGACCCCGGAATCGCACGCGGAGCTCGCGACCATCACGACCGCGAGGGCGCAGACGAGCCGTCGGCTTGGATTCACGGATTCATCTTAAACAGGCGTCGTGAGTAGGCCGGATTCACTCCGGCCGTCCCCAAACACTTTTCACTCCAGGGAACCCAGGTTCCCTCTCCTAGAAAAAAGGGGCAACCCTGGCGGGCGCCCCCTTGTGCACGTAAGAGTGACTTTAGCCCAAACGGGCTTCAGTTTCTATACCGAAAGCGTCTCCAGGTCAATTGGCTCCTCTTCGAGGATTCGTGCCGCCTGCTCCCTCTGTTTCTTGTAGTAATCCAGTCCGGTGCCGGCGGGGATCAGCTTGCCGATGATCACGTTCTCCTTGAGGCCCCGAAGCCGATCGACCTTGCCCGAGATCGCCGCCTCGGTCAGGACGCGCGTCGTCTCCTGGAAGGACGCCGCCGAGAGCCACGACGTGGTGTTCAGCGCCGCCTTGATCAGGCCGAGAAGCACGGTCTGCGCGGTGGCGGGCTCGCCGCCTTCCGCCAGCGCACGCGCGTTTGACTCTTCGTACTCCCACTGCGAGACGATCTCGCCCGGAAGCAGTCCAGTGTCTCCCGCCGAGTCGATGCGGACTTTCCGCATCATCTGCCGGACGATCACCTCGATGTGCTTGTCGTTGATGTCGACACCCTGCGACCGGTAGACCTTCTGGACCTCGTCCACGAGGAACGTCTGCACCGCCTCCTTGCCGAGGATGTGGAGCAGCTCCTGGGGTGAGATCGAGCCTTCGGTGATCTGCTGGCCCGCCTTGATCAGTACTTTCTGGCCGTCGCGGCGGTCGAGCTCTGGCCGGATCCGGACCTGGTGCGGGATCGGGTACTCGCGCACCTCTTCGTCCACCGTCCGGACGGTGATCTCTTTGGGGGAGACGGCGACCTTGCCGGCGTGGCGGGTCCGGACCGAGTTGGCGCCCTTCGGATCGTGTGCCAGCTCCTGGCCCTCCATGACGTCGTCGCCGTTCTTGACGAGGGTCTCCATCTTCGTCTGGAGAGGGTAGGAGACCTCGAACTCCTCCTTGGAGGTCACGCGCACGCGGCGCGCGCCTTCCAGGCGGCTGATCTCGAGCTCGCCGTCGATCTCGGAGATGATGGCCTTGCCCTTGGGGATGCGAGCCTCGAAGAGCTCCTCCACGCGGGGCAGACCCTGTGTGATGTCGACGCCGGCAACACCACCTGTGTGGAACGTGCGCATGGTCAGCTGGGTGCCCGGCTCACCGATGGACTGCGCCGCGATGACGCCCACCGCCTCGCCGATCTCGACCAGCTTTCCGGTCGCGAGGTTGCGCCCGTAGCAGGTGCGGCAGACGCCCTCGCGGGCCTCGCACACCAGCACCGACCGCATCTTCACCGGGACCCCGGCGGCGATGATCTGCCGCGCGACGTCGTCGGTGATCGACTGGCCCGCGGGCACCAGCACCTTGTTCTTGACCGTGACGTCCTCGGCCGCCACGCGACCCGCGATCTTCTCGAAGATGGGCTCGTTCTTGGCCCGCTCCGGGGTGATCTCGCGAATCCAGATTCCGTTCGTGGTGCCGCAGTCCTCCACGCGCACGATCACGTCCTGCGCGACGTCCACGAGGCGCCGCGTCAGGTAACCGGAGTCGGCGGTGCGCAGCGCCGTGTCGGCCAGACCCTTGCGCGTGCCGTGCGTCGAGATGAAGTACTCGAGCACGGTCAGGCCTTCAGTGAAGTTGGCCTGGATCGGCAGGTCGATGATCCGTCCTGTCGGGTCGGCCATCAGACCACGCATGCCCGCCAGCTGGCGGATCTGCTGGATGTTTCCGCGGGCGCCCGAGCCCATCATCATCCAGATCGGGCTGAACTTGTCGAAGGCGTGCTCCGTCGCGTTGCCGACCTCTTCGTAGGCGCGCTGCCAGAGCTCGATGACCTTGCGGTAGCGCTCGTCTTCGGTCATGACGCCACGGCGGTACATCCGCTCGACGTCGGCGACTTCCTTTTCCGTATTGCGGATCACCTGCCACTTCGTGTCCGGGTGTGGGATGTCCATCGCGGACACCGTGATTCCGGCCTGGGTGGCGTAGCGGAAGCCGAGGCGCTTGATGTCGTTGACCACGCTGGCGGTGACGTCGCTGCCGTACAGCCGGTAAAGCTCGGCGACCAGGACGCGCAGCAGTTTGCGGTCGAAGTGCGCGTTCTGGAACGGCAGAGCCTCCATGGTCGGCTCCATCGGCGCCTTGCCGACGGGCAGCGGCTGGTTGAAGACCACACGACCCGGGGTCGTGACCAGGAGCGTGTCCCCGATCTTGACCCGGATCCACTCCTGGAGCTTGACGACCTTGGCCTCCAGGGCAAGCACGACCTCGTTCTGCGAGCTGAACGCGCGCAGCTTGGAGGTGTCGGACGGCTGGTCGCCACGCGTGGCGGTCAGCCAGTAGCATCCCAGCACCACGTCCTGCGTCGGTGCGACCACGGGGTGCCCGTCCGCCGCGGACAGGATGTTCTGGGAAGACATCATCAGGTTCTTCGCCTCGGCGATGGCGCCGCTGAACAGAGGCACATGCACGGCCATCTGGTCGCCGTCGAAGTCGGCGTTGAAGGCTGCGCAGACGAGCGGGTGGATCTGGATCGCCGAGCCTTCCACCAGCACAGGCATGAACGCCTGGATGCCGAGGCGGTGCAGGGTCGGGGCGCGGTTGAGCAGGACCGGGTGTTCGTGGATGACCTCGTCCAGGACGTCCCAGACCTCCGGCCGGCTGCGCTCGACCATGCGCTTGGCCGACTTGATGTTGGTGGTGTAGCCCTTGTTCACCAGCTCTCGCATGACGAAAGGCTTGAAGAGCTCGAGCGCCATCTTCTTGGGCAGACCGCACTCGTGGAGCTTGAGCTCGGGACCGACCACGATCACGGAGCGGCCCGAGTAGTCCACACGCTTGCCGAGCAGGTTCTGGCGGAACCGTCCCTGCTTGCCCTTGAGCATGTCGGAGAGCGACTTCAGCTTGCGGTTGCCGGTGCCGGTGATGGCGCGGCCGCGACGGCCGTTGTCGATCAAGGCGTCGACTGCCTCCTGGAGCATCCGCTTCTCGTTGCGCACGATGATCTCGGGCGCGCCGAGTTCGAGCAGCCTCTTCAGGCGGTTGTTGCGGTTGATCACGCGCCGGTAGAGGTCGTTCAGGTCCGAGGTCGCGAACCGGCCGCCGTCCAGCTGGACCATAGGGCGAAGCTCGGGCGGGATGACCGGAAGAACCTCTAGCACCATCCACGTCGGGCTGGCGTTCGACTTGCGAAAGTCCTCGACGACCTTGAGGCGTTTGATCGCCTTCTGCTTGCGCTGGCCGCTCGACGACCGCGACTCCTCGCGGAGGCGGTACATCTCGGCGTTCAGGTCAATGCGCGACAGCAGGTCGCGGACGGCCTCGGCGCCGATGCCGGCGCGAAACGCTCGGCCGAAGCGCTCCTGGAAGTCGCGGTACTGCGTGTCGGTGAGGATCTGCTTCGGGTGGAGGGCCTCGAGGTCGGTGCGCGTGGCCTCGATCTCCTGCTGCAGCTGCTCGAGCTCGCCCTGGATGTCGTCGCGCTGTGTCTTCGTGGCGGCCTCGATCTGAGCCTCGAGCGACTTCTTGTCCGCGTCGAGCCGCTCCTTGGCGCGCTTCTGCGCGGCCTTGGTGTTGGCCTCGAGCTTCTCGATCTTCTCCTGCACCTTCGCAAGCACACCGCGCGACATATCGCGCGACATCAGGTCGCCCTTGTCGATGACGATCTCCTCGTCGCCGTCAAGACCGATCGTCATCGTGCGCCGCGACTTGGTGCCGATGCCCGCCTTGATGTGCTCTGTCGCCTTCTTGCCCTGGGTGGTCAGCTCGTCGACGGCCTCTTGCAGCTCATCCTCGAGCCGCGCCACCTCGGTGTCGACCTCGCCCTTCAGCTTCTTGGACTTCGCCTCGTGCTCCTGGCGGAGCTCGCGGGCCTTGGCGTCGACGTCTGCGCGCAGGCGGACGGCCCGCTCGTCCTTGTCCATGTTGAGGACGGCGAGCATGTCCTGCCGCACTTCCTCGTGGACGTCGGTGACGATGTAGTTGGCGAAGTAGAGGATCTTCTCCAGGTTGCGCGGCGACATGTCGAGCAGCAGACCCATGCGGCTCGGGATGCCCTTGAAGTACCAGACGTGGCTGACCGGCGACGCGAGCTTGATGTGACCCATGCGCTCACGGCGCACCTTGGACCGCGTCACCTCGACGCCGCACTTGTCGCAGATGATGCCCTTGTAGCGGTAGCGCTTGTACTTTCCGCAGTGGCATTCCCAGTCCCTCGTCGGACCGAAGATGCGCTCGCAGAAAAGACCGTCGCGCTCCGGGCGGAGCGTGCGGTAGTTGATCGTCTCAGGCTTGGTGACCTCGCCGTGCGACCACGACATGATCGTGTCGGGCGAAGCCAGCGAAAGCTTCAGCGCGTCAAAGTTCTCGAGTTTCAGCAACCTTTTTCCTCTTCTTCCTTATCTATCTATGTATCTATTCGGCAGAGTCTTCCCCGAGCTCTTCGCGCTCGAGGCTGATTCCCAGGTCAAGCGGGATCTCCGGGATGTCGGAACCCCACGAAATCTGCGATTTCGCGGGGACCCCTGTCTTGTTTGAATGCCGCGAAGAAGACATCCTCATTCGGCCGAATCCTCTCCAAGCTCCTCCCGCTCCAGGCTGATGCCCAGGTCGAGCGGTATCTCCGGGATGTCTTCTTCGCTGAGGACGATCTGGCGCTCGTCCTCGCTCAGGATCTCGACCCCGAGCGCGAGGCCTTCCAGCTCCTTGACCAGGACCCGGAAGGACTCCGGGATGCCGGCCTCGAGCGTGTTGTCGCCCTTGACGATCGCCTCGTAGGCCTTGACTCGGCCAACGATGTCGTCCGACTTGACGGTCAGGATCTCCTGAAGGACGTGCGCGGCGCCGTAGGCCTCGAGCGCCCAGACCTCCATCTCTCCGAACCGCTGGCCGCCGAACTGCGCCTTGCCGCCCAGCGGCTGCTGGGTGACGAGGCTGTACGGACCCGTCGAGCGGGCGTGGATCTTGTCCTCGACCAGGTGCGCCAGCTTGAGCATGTAGATCATGCCCACGGTCACAGGCTCGTCGAACTCATCACCGGTGCGCCCGTCGCGCAGCCGGACCTTTCCGTCCACCGGTAGGCCCGCCTTCTCGAGCTCTTTCACGATCGTCGGCATCGGAGCGCCGTCGAAAACGGGGGTCGCGATCTTGATTCCAAGCGTGCTCGCGACCCAGCCGAGGTGCGTCTCGAGCACCTGGCCGAGGTTCATGCGGCTCGGCACGCCGAGCGGGTTGAGCACGATGTCGACCGGGGTGCCATCAGGAAGGTACGGCATGTCCTCGGCGGGCATGATCCGGGCGACGACGCCCTTGTTGCCGTGGCGGCCGGCCATCTTGTCGCCGGCCGAGATCTTGCGCTTCTGGGCGATGTAGACGCGGACCATCTCGTTGATGCCCGGGCCGAGCTCGTCCTTGTTGTCGCGCGAGAACACCTTCACGTCGACCACGATTCCGCGCTCGCCGTGCGGCACGCGCAAGCTCGAGTCGCGGACCTCGCGCGCCTTCTCGCCGAAGATCGCGCGCAGCAGGCGCTCCTCGGCCGAGAGCTCGGTCTCGCCCTTCGGCGTGATCTTGCCCACCAGGATGTCGCCTTGCTGGACTTCGGCCCCGATGTAGACGATGCCGCGCTCGTCGAGGTTGCGCAGAGCGTCGTCGGCGACGTTGGGGATGTCGCGGGTGATCTCTTCGGGTCCGAGCTTCGTCTCGCGGGCCTCGGACTCGTACTCCTCGATGTGGATCGAGGTGTACATGTCCTCCTTCACGACGCGCTCCGAAAGCAGGATCGCGTCCTCGAAGTTGTAGCCCTCCCACGGCATGAAGGCGACGAGCACGTTGCGCCCGAGCGCCATCTCGCCCTGGTCGATCGCGGGACCATCGGCGAGGATGTCCCCCTTCTCCACGTGCTGGCCCGGCTTGACCACCGCGCGGTGGTTGAGGCACGTGCCCTGGTTGGAGCGCGCGAACTTCTGCAGCGGGTAGTGGCGATCGGCCCCGCCGCCGTCCGGCTTGACCACGATCTCGAACACGGGCGTCGCGTGCACCGCCTTCATCTCTTTCGGGTGCGCGATGTCGATGACCGTGCCGGCGACGTCGGCGACGATCATCTCGCCCGAGTCCTTCGCGGCGTAGTACTCGACCCCGGTGCCGACCAGCGGCGCTTCGGTGACGAGCAAAGGCACCGCCTGGCGCTGCATGTTCGCGCCCATCAGGGCGCGGCCCGCGTCGTCGTGCTCGAGGAACGGGATCATGGCCGTCGCCACCGACACGATCTGCTTCGGCGAGACGTCCATGTACTGGATGTTCTGGATCTCTTCGATCTTGAAGTCGCCGCGCGCCCGCGCGGGCACGCGCGCGTCTACAAATGTGCTGTCGGGCGTCAGCGCGGCGTTCGCCTGCGCGATGCCGTACATGTCCTCCTCGTCGGCCGAGAGGTACTCGACCTCGGTCGAGATCCACGGCACGATGTCGATCGAGGCGACGCGCGCCTTGATCAGCTTCTGCACCGCCTTGGCGTCGAGCTTCTCGTGCGCGGCCATGACCTCGTTGCCCTTCGCGTCAACCGCGGGCCGGCGGAGCTCGCGGCCTTCGAGCTTCGGCGCCACATCCTCGTTCAGCGCGACGCGGTTGTACACGCGGCGGAACGGAGTCTCGATGAAGCCGAACTCGTTGACCTTTGCGTAGGTCGCCAGGTTGCCGATGAGGCCGATGTTCGGACCCTCGGGAGTTTCGATCGGACAGATGCGGCCGTAGTGGCTGTGGTGCACGTCGCGGACGTCGAATCCCGCGCGCTCGCGGGACAGGCCGCCGGGACCCAGCGCCGACAGGCGGCGCTTGTTCGTCAGCTCGGACAGCGGGTTGTGCTGGTCCATGAACTGCGACAGCTGGCTGGAGCCGAAGAACTCCTTGATCGCGGCCACGACGGGGCGCGCGTTGATCAGCGATGCCGACGTGACCGTGTGCGGGTCACTGATCGTCATGCGCTCCTTGATGATCCGCTCCATCCGAATCAGGCCCATGCGGAACTGGTTCTGCAGGAGCTCGCCCACCGCGCGCACCCGACGGTTGCCGAGGTGATCGATGTCGTCGGGAATCTGCTTCTCACGCGGCGCGTTGTTCAGCTCGATGAGCTTGCGGATGAAGGCGATGAAGTCGCCCTTCTCCAGGATGCGCAGCTCGCGCTGGCGGACGCGCTCCAGGATGTCCTCCTCGTCGCGGCCCAGGCGCTTGTCGACTTTGTAGCGGCCGACGCGGCCGAGGTCGAAACGCCGTGGGTTGAAGAACAGCGACTGCAGCAGGTTGCGTGCGTTGTCGACCGACGGCGGGTCACCGGGCCGGACGCGGCGGTACAGCTCGAGGAGCGCGTCCTCGGTCTTGGTCGTCGTGTCCTTCTCGAGCGTCTGCTCTATGTAGCGGTGATCGGGGTTGTTGTCGACGTCGCCGAAAAGCTCCATGAGCGCGCGCTTCTGGGCCTCGCGGTCGTTCTCGGTGCCCTTCATCTGAGGCAGCTCGAGCGCCTTGAGCAGGACCGTCACCGGGACCTTGCGCTTGCGGTCGATCTTGACCGTCAGCAGGTCCTTGGCCGAGGTCTCGATCTCCAGCCAGGCCCCGCGGTTGGGGATGAGCTTGGCGCCGAAAAGCTTGCGGCCGGTGTTGGGGTCCTCGGCCGCGGTGAAGTACACGCCGGGCGAGCGCACCAGCTGCGACACGACGACGCGCTCGGTGCCGTTGACGATGAAGGTGCCCTCGTCGGTCATCATGGCGAAGTCGCCCATGTAGACCTCGGACTCCTTGATCTCCCCCGTCTCCTTGATGGTGAGGCGGGTCCGGATCCGCAGCGGCGCGGCGTAGGTCATGTCGCGGTTGCGGCACTCTTCGACCGAGAACTTGGGCTGGCCGAACTCGTAGTCGAGGAACTTGAGCTCGAAGTTCTTGCCGGTGTAGTCCGTGATGGGGTTGATTTCGTCGAACAGCTCACGCAGGCCCTCGTTTCTGAACCAGCTGAACGACTCGAGCTGGGTGGCGATGAGGTCCTTCAGCTCGACGAGGTTCGGGATGCGGCCATAGCTGAGGCGCGAGGGGGCTCTCATCTCTGAGATCAATTCGGTTCTCCTTCCAGGAAAAAGGGCGCGCTCAGTTAATAGGCTTCGTGAGCGGCCGGGACGTGCACAAACAGCGAGTATACGACAAATACCCCTCTATAGGGGCGCTTAAACAGGACCAGGACGGAACGGCCCCTGGCCTAGGTTTCCGGGCACTATACCACCGGAGGGGCCCGGTTAGCCTGTGCAGAGATGCCAGATTGGAAGGCTCTCCGAGCCGAGTTCCCCCTCCTAGATCGCTGCATCTATCTAAACGCCTGCTCGCTCGGCCCTCTTCCCCGCCGCGGCCGGGCGGCCCTGGCCAAGTACGCCCAGGACTGGGATGAGCAAGGCACGCCGGTCTGGTTCTCCACCTGGCTGCCGCTGCTCGAGCGTTTTCGAGACAAGGTAGGGGAGCTGCTGGCCGCGCCGGCGGGCTCGACTGCGATCGCCCCCTCCGTCTCGGTTGCCCTGACCTCCCTGGCCACGGGGCTGCCTCTGCCGCCCGGACGGGACAAGATCCTGATCGGCGAGCTGGACTTCCCGACGATCGGACACCAGTGGCTCTCGAGACCGGGCTTCGAGGTCGAGTTCGTGCCCTCCCCGGACGCCATGACCATCCCTCCTGAGGCCTTCGCCGAGCGGATCGACTCCCGCA
Source organism: Chloroflexota bacterium (assembly GCA_005883575.1). Taxonomy (GTDB): domain Bacteria; phylum Chloroflexota; class Dormibacteria; order Dormibacterales; family Dormibacteraceae; genus 40CM-4-65-16. Next base: position 78,561 of record VBFH01000030.1, read on the forward strand.
CGGCGCTCGTGGCCACGACCCATCTCTTCTATACGACGGGCTACCTGCAGGACGTCCGCGCGATCGCGGACGCCGCTCACGCCGCAGGCGCGCTGTGCGTGATCGATGGCTACCAGACGTGCGGATGCGTGCCGCTCGACGTCGCGGGCATGGACTGCGACGCGTTCGTGGGCGGGTGCCTGAAGTGGGTCAGCGGAGGGCCGGGCAACGCCTTCCTTTACGTCCGTCCTGAGCTGATCTCGCAGGTTCGGCCGCAGGGCACCGGCTGGTTCGCCACCCGGGACCCCTTCTCGTTCACCCTGCAGCAGCTCATCTTCGCCGACGACGCGCGCCGGCTGGAGACCGGGACGTGGGCTGTGGGGTGCCATTACGCGGGCCTGGCCGGCCTGGAGACGGTGCTCGAGGTCGGCGTGGCCAACATCCAGGAGAGGTTGCGCGACCTGACGGACCGCATCCTCGAGCGCTGCGACGCGGCAGGGGTCAAGACTTTCACACCGCGCGAGCGCGGGCGCCGGTGCGGGATCGTGACGCTCGAGTGCGACCGCCCAGAGGAGGTCGAGGCTCGGCTGCGCGCGGCCGGGGTCATCGTCGACTCCCGCCCAGGCCGACTCCGCCTGTCGCCCCATTGGTGCGTAACCGAGGAGGAGCTGGAGCGCGGAATGGAGCTCGTCCTGGAGCACGTCCAGGCGGCAGCCAGGACCAGCTGAAGGATCAGAACGGCGGAAAACCGTCGCCAGTCGTGGCGACGGGGACAGCGGCTTAGTTCGCGGGCCCAGCCCTGGCCTCGGCCGGCATAAAGGCCTCGCCGAGGACCCACATCATCTCGTCGAGGTCCATATGCTCGCCGCCCCACTCCGCGCGCGCCGCCTCGCGCTCAGCCAGCGGAGACTCTGACATCACGACACCGCGTGGATGGCCGATCACCGCTCCGTCGGTCGTCTCGAATTGAAATTCGCTGCCGACCTTGACGATCCGATACGCCCCCTCCTGATAGCGACCGTGGTGAAAGCCACACAGCAGCATCATGGCGGCCAGATTGGTGCCCCCGCCACTGAACCAGGGGTCATGGTGGTGCGCCTGCGTCCGGCGCGCCGGAACTCCGCATCCGGGATAGCGGCAGAACCGGTCCCGGACTTCCAGGGCCCGGCGCAGCCGGGGCGGCGCCGTCCGGTACTTCCGGCCGACGTCGATCGGAAGGCCGTAACGCTCGATGACCGGGATGATCTCCGCGTCGCAGCCAATCCGGCGCGCCGCAGCCGCCGACAGTCGGACTCCGTTCTCGAGGTTGCAAAGCCCGTCGGGTGACTCGCCCGTCAGAACTCCGACGTCCACGTGCACGACCATCTGCCGAGCCTCGCCCGCCGCAACGAGCGCCGGCGTCCCACCGGTGAGGACATGCTCCGACATCGCGACCAGGGCGTCGGCCCGGCGCGCGGCCAAGGCTCGTAGGCCGCATCCTCTTGCTCTTCGGCGGGCGGCTTGTCGCCGCTGATGGATTCGATCGCTTTCATGACGATCTCCCCTTCTTCCGGCGGAAGGATCGCTACCAGCCGCAGCATGCCATCCTCTTCGATCCGCGTCCACAAGCCGCGTTTGGCCCGCTGATTCTCCGAGTGTTCGAGACGGACCATGCGCCGCAGCGACCGGCAGATCCTCGCCAGTTGTGAGCCTGACGCCCCGCGCGCGATCCGGGTCATCAGCTCGTCGGTGTCTGGCGTCGCCACGCTGGTGGCCTGCCGAACCTTGTCGAAGGACAGCTCGCCGGCGGCAAACGCCGCGGAAAGCAGCGGCAGCGCCCGGAGGGCCTGACCGACCCTCAGCAGCTCGGCGCCGGTGTTGGAATCGAAGCCGGCCCAGATCGCGAGCCAGTGTGGGAACGACTTGATGCCTCCGCCGCCCCAACCACCGATCTCGTCGAACTCGGCCGCCGCGGCGGTGACTCGCGCCATCGCGGCGTGAGCCTGGGCGGAGGAGAGGCAGATCTCACGCTCGAGAGCGTCGGCGCGCTCCTGGTTCTCCGTGCTGACGCAATCGAAGCGCTCCACTCAAGGAGTGTACGAAATTCAGTTCGTTTCGTCCACCATTGCAGTGTAAATTTACATTGATACTTGCCAACCCCGCCCACCATGACTCCCTCTTCACAGTCCCGTCCTCGTACGTTCTACAGCATGGCGCCCGCGTTAGGCCTCCCACCCCAAATCACCGCCTGCCTCTTCGACCTCGACGGCGTCATCACCCAGACCGCGAAGGTCCACGCCCAGGCCTGGAAGCGCGTCTTCGACGAATTCCACATCCCCTTCGACGAAGTCGAGGATTACGACACCTACGTCGACGGCAAGCCGCGCGCCGACGGCGTCCGTTCGGTCCTGGCCGCTCGACACATCCCCGCTCCCGACGACCTCGTCCAAGAGATCGCGACCCGCAAGGACCACCTCTTCCTCGACCTCATTCACAAGCACGGCGTCCAGACCTACCCTGGATCCATCCGCTACCTGGAAGCCGTCCGCAACGCGGCCAAAAAGATCGCCGTCGTTTCCTCGAGCAAACACACCTCCGAGGTCTTGCGCGCGGCCAAGCTAGACCATCTCTTCGACGCCCAGGTCGATGGCAACCTCGCCGAGGACGAGCATCTCCACGGCAAGCCGGCCCCTGACACGTACCTCCGCGCGGCGCGAATGCTCGAAACAAGCGCGCACGAGGCGGCCGTGTACGAGGACGCTCTCGCGGGCGTGGAGGCCGGCCGCGCGGGGGGTTTCGGGCTTGTGGTCGGCGTCGATCGCGCCGGCCAGGCCGATGAGCTGCGCCGGCACGGCGCCGACGTCGTCGTCCATGACCTCTCCGAGCTGCTGCAGCAACCGTGAGCGGCGACCACCGTTTCCGCTGCGAGCCGTGGAGCGTCCGCGAGACCGCGCTCGACCTGGACGTGCTCGGCCAGACCGAGTCGATCTTCGCGCTCTCGAACGGACACATCGGATGGCGCGGCAACCTCGACGAAGGGGAGCCACATTCGATCTCAGGCTCGTATCTCAACGGCGTCTTCGAAGAGGTGTCCCTTCCGTACGCCGAGACCGCCTACGGCTATCCCGAGGCCGGGCAGAACATCGTCAACGTCACCAACGGCAAGGTCATCCGCCTGCTCGTCGACGACGAACCGTTCGACGTGCGCTACGGGTCTCTCACCTCCCACGAGCGCACGCTCGATCTCAGGACCGGTCTCTTGACGCGGGCCGCCGAGTGGGAATCTCCGACCCACCGCACTGTCCGGATCCGCTCGACGCGGATGGTGTCGCTGGTGCACCGCGCGCTGGCCGCGATCCTCTACGAGGTCGAGCCGCTCGACGGGGCCGCCGACCTCGTCCTCCAGTCCGAGCTCGTCGCCAACGAACCCGTCCTCGGCGGCAAGGACCAAAAGGACCCGCGGTCGGGCGAGGTCCTCGAGAAGCCTCTTGCGCCGGAGCTCGCCGTCAGGAGTGCGCGAGGCGGTGTCCTCATCCACTCCACCAAGCGCAGCAAGCTTCGCGTAGCCGCGGCCATGGACCACGTGGTGAAGGCGCCGCGAGACGCGGAGCTGAAGTCCGAGAGCGAGGACGACCACACGCGCTTCACCGTCACCGCGAGGCTGAAGCCGGGCCAGCGGCTGACCCTGGTCAAGTTCGTCGCCTACGGTTGGTCGAGCCTACGCTCGGTACCCGCCCTGCGGGCGCAGGTCGAGGGCGCGCTGACCACCGCGCTGGAGCACGGCTGGAACGGCCTGGCCAGCGCCCAGCGAAAGTACCTGGCGGACTTCTGGGCGCGCTCGGATGTCGAGCTCGACGGAGACGAGGAGGTCCAGCAGGGCATCCGGTTCGGGATGTTCCACGTCCTCCAGGCGGCCGCGCGCGCCGAGCAACGGGCGATCCCGGCCAAGGGCCTGACCGGGCCGGGCTATGACGGCCATACGTTCTGGGACACGGAGACCTTTGTGCTGCCGGTCCTCACTTACACCGCGCCCGCCGCCGTCGCCGATGCGCTGCGGTGGAGGCACTCGATCCTCGACGGAGCGCGCAAGCGGGCTCACGACCTGGGGCTGAAGGGAGCCGCGTTTCCGTGGCGGACGATCCACGGCGAGGAGTGTTCAGGCTACTGGCCCGCGTCGACCGCGGCTTTTCACATCAACGCCGACGTGGCGGACGCGGTTCTTCGCTACGTGACCGCCACCGGCGACCTGCGGTTCGAGCGGGCCTTCGGGGCCGAGCTCTTGATCGAAACTGCTCGCCTCTTTGCATCGCTCGGCCACTTTGACCGCGGCGGCGAATTTCGCATCGACGGAGTCACCGGTCCGGACGAGTACAGCGCTCTGGCGGACAACAACCTCTACACCAACCTGATGGCGCAGCGAAACCTGAACGCCGCAGCCGACGCAATCGCGAGACACAAGGGGGTCGCGAAACGCTTGAAGGTCACGACCGCCGAGGTCAAAGCCTGGCGAACCGCGGCGGAGAAGATGTACATCCCGTTCGAGCCTGAGCTGGGCATCCACAAGCAGGCGAGCCAGTTCACCGACCACGAGGTGTGGGATTTCCATAGGACGAAACCCAACCAGTACCCGCTGTTCCTGCGTTTCCCCTACTTCGACCTGTACCGCAAGCAGGTCGTCAAGCAGGCGGACCTGGTGCTGGCGATGCACCTGCGCGGTGATGCGTTCAGCGCGGCCGAAAAGGCCCGCAACTTTTCCTACTATGAGGCGATCACCGTCCGCGACTCGTCGCTGTCCTCATGCACGCAGTCGATCATCGCGGCGGAGGTCGGCCACCTGCAGCTCGCGCACGACTACCTTGGCGAAGCGGCCCTGATGGACATCGAGGACCTCGAGCACAACGTGCGGGACGGGGTCCACATGGGCTCGCTAGCGGGGGCGTGGCTGGCCGCCGTCCACGGGCTGGGCGGGATGCGGCACCACGGTGAGTCGCTGAGCTTCAGTCCCAGGCTGCCGCCGCGGATCCGCAGGCTGACCTTCCGCGTCAGCTTCCTCGGCCGGCTGATCAAGGTCAGCCTGAACCACGAGCGGACGACCTACACACTGTTGCGCGGCCGGCCGATCACATTCGACCACTTCGGCGAACGGGTTCGACTCAAGTCGCGCGCGGCGGTGATCCGCGCGATCCCCGCGCTGCAAGCCCCGCGGGAACCGAGGCAGCCCGCCGGGCGCGAACCAGCCCGGCGGGGTGAATCTCGGCCGCGAAAACTGCGCCCTACTTCATCTCCGCCGTCGCGCCGGCTTCCTTCAGCCGCGCGACAGCCTTCTCGGCGTCGGCCTTCGAAACGTTCTCGAGCACCGGCTTCGGCGCCGCGTCGACGAGGTCCTTCGCCTCCTTCAGACCGAGCTGCGTAAGCTCTCGGACCGCCTTGATGACGTTGATCTTGCTGTCGCCGACCGCGGTCAGAGTGACCGTGAACTCGGTCTGTTCCTCTTCGGCGGGGGCAGCATCGCCGCCCGCCGTGGGTCCGGCCGCCGCCGCCACCGCCATCGGCACCGCCGCCTTGATGCCGAACTCGTCCTCGATGGCCTTCACGGCCTCGACGACGTCGAGGATGCTCCAGTCTTTGAGCGCTTCGACGAAATCCTTCGGGGTGATCTTGGTCGCCGCCATTGTTACGCTGCCTCCAGTTTTGTCTTGTACGCGTTCAGCACTCCCAGGAGTTGCTGAAGCGGGGTTTGCATGATTCCTACAAGCTGACCGACGGGCGATTGCAGTGTGCCCATCAGCTGGGCGATGAGCGCTTCGCGAGACGGCAGGTCGGCCAGCTGCTTGACCTGGTCCTGCGTGAACACGCGACCCTCGACCAGGCCGCCCTTGACGTCGAGCTTCAACCGGGTGGTCCGGACCCAGTCGTTGATCAGCTTCGAGGGGAGGCTCAGGTCGTCGTATCCGAACGCGATCGCGACAGGTCCCTCGAGCTCCGACTGGAGCGCGCTCACGCCGGCTGCCTCGGCCGCGCGCCGGGCCAGCGTGTTCTTGATGACCCGGTACTCGACGTCGCCCGTGCGCAGCTTGCCGCGTAGGTCCTGGAGTTGGGTGACGGTCAGACCGCGATAGTCGGTCAGGAGCGCGACCTTTGCCTTGCGCAGCTTTTCGGTCAGCAGCTCGACCTGCTCCGCCTTCTGTTCTTTGCGTGCCTTCGGCAAATAAAAAACCCTCCCTGCCCCGATTTCCATCGTCAAGGCAGGAAGGATCCACGTGTCCTTCACTTACTGGTGCCTCGGTAGGAAATTAAGCCGGCTCGCGCCGGCGCCTACGGTCTAGGGCAGGCCGCTGATTATACGTGAGACCTTTCCCAGTCCTTGCGCAGAAGCTCGGTGAGCACGTGGTCGTGCCACTTGCCGTCGATGAAACGGTCGCCCGTCCACCGCCCGACCTCCTTGTAGCCGGCGGCCTTCTGCGCCCGAGCGCTGGCCTCGTTGCCTTCGAGGTACCCGGACTTGAGCTTGCGGAGTGGGAGCTGAGTGAATGCGTAAGCGGCGCGGAGCTGCATCAGCTCACGGGCCAGGCCTTTGCCCCAAGCGCTCTTGTCTCCGATGACCGTCCCGGTGGTGCCGAAGCCATTCTTCCAGTCGATGCTGACGATGCTGGTCCCGCCGACGGTCCGACCTTCATGCTCGACCACCCAGAAGATCGCATCCGGGTCGCGTGCCATTCGGTCGAGGAACTCCTTCTCGAAGTCGATCGAGGGCGGGTGGCGCAGCTTGATGAAGCGCGTCACCTCCAGGTCTTCGAACCACGTGATCATCGATTCGGCGTCGTCTGGCCGTGGCGGACGCAGCCTCACGAGCTTGCCCTGAATCACCGGTCCGTACATGACGCCAAAGGTTAAAGCTGGGCGTGAGGATTCATGAACGCCGCGAGCGGTTGCCCGAGGGGCAACTCGCCCAAGGCTAGCCGGCTACGTGCAGCTTCGCGGCTTCCCTGACGTCGACCGGCACCGACGGCCCTTGCGTCGAGGTCAGAAAGAAGGTCCGCAGGTACTGGCCTTTCGAAGACGCCGGCTTGTTGCGAATCAAGGCGTCGACGAGCGTGGTCAGGTTCTGGTGCAGCTGGCGCGAATCGAAGGACACCTTGCCGATCGGCACATGCACGATGCCGAACTTGTCGGTCCGGAACTCGACCTTGCCGCCTTTGGCGTCGCGCACCGCGCGGCCCACGTCGTTCGTCACGGTGCCCGACTTCGGGTTGGGCATCAAACCACGCGGGCCCAGGATCTTTCCAAGCGGACCGACCTTCGACATCAGGTCCGGGGTCGCGATCGCAGCGTCGAAGGCAGTCCAGCCTTCCGATACGCGCTTGACGAGGTCGTCGCCCCCGACCACGTCCGCGCCGGCGTCCTGCGCCTCACGCGCGCGATCGCCCGCGGCGAAGACGGCGACCCGCACCTTCTTGCCCGTCCCGTTGGGGAGGACAACCGATCCGCGGACCATCTGCTCCGCGTGGCGCGGGTCGACACCAAGCCGAATGTGTGCTTCGACGGTGGCGTCGAACTTCGAGATCGAGGTGTCGCGCACGATCTGGCAGGCAGCCTCGGGGTCCAGGCCCCCGTTGCCGTTGCTCGAAACGGCGGCCTCGACCTTCTTGGCCGCCTCGATGTACTTCTTTCCCCGCTTCTTCGGCATCTACTCGACCACCTCGAGACCCATCGACCGGGCGGTGCCCTCGATCATCTTTGCCGCTTCGTCGGGGTCGTAAGCGTTGAGGTCCTTGCCCTTGACGTCGACGATCTGCCGGATCTGCTGACGCGTGACCCGGCCGACCTTTTCCCGGTTGGGCTTCGGGGACCCCTTCTCGACACCGGCCGCGCGCTTCAGCAGCTGCACCGCCGGCGGCGTCTTGAGCACGAAAGAGAAGCTGCGGTCTTCGAAGATCGTGATCAGCGCGGGCACGACGTCGCCCGCCTGCTGAGCGGTCCGCTCGTTGTAGGCCTTGGTGAACTCCATGATGTTGATTCCGTGCGGGCCGAGCGCCGTCCCGACCGGCGGCGCCGGCGTGGCCTTGCCTGCCTGGAGCTCTAGCTTGAGCACCGCGCGAACTTTCTTCTTGCCCATCGCCCGGCTAGTGCACCTTCTCTACCTGAAGGAGGTCCAGCTCGACCGGGGTCTCGCGCCCGAACATGTTGACCAGCACCTTCAGCTTGCCCTTCTCGGGGTTGATCTCGTCGACCTTGCCGTGGAAGTCGGTGAACGGGCCGTCCACGACGCGCACCGACTCGCCGACCTGGAACTCGACCCGGATCTTGGGCGCCTCCTGCTTCATCTGCTTCTGGATCGCCCGTACCTCTTTCTCCTGCAGAGGCACCGGGCTGTTGGCGGAGCCGACGAAGCTCGTGACGCCGGGTGTGTTCCGGACCACGAACCACGACTCGTTGGACATCTTCATCTTCACGAGGATGTAGCCGGGGAAGATGCGCTTCTGGACATGGCGGCGCTTGCCGTCTTTGATCTCGATCTCGTCTTCCATCGGGACAAGGACCTGGAGGATCTTGTCCTGCATGTCCATCGATTCGATCCTTTTCTCGAGGTTCTTCTTGACCTTGTCCTCATGCCCGGAGTAGGCGTGGACGACGTACCACTGGGCTTCGTCGTCGGGCGTGGGTTGAGCTTTCTCGATGGCCATCAGGGTGTCACTCCATTGTTGTAGATCGTCCGCTTGGCGGCTTCGCCGAGCAGGTAGTCGGTGCCGCCGATGAAGATCCCGAGCAACACCACCGTGAAGATCACTACCAGCGTGTAGCGGTAGAGCTCGCCGGCGGTGGGCCAGACGACCTTGCGCAGCTCGTCGTATACGTCGCGCAGAAACTGGCCGATTCCCGCCTGGGATCTGGGCTCGTCGCGCTTGCGTGCCGTTACTGCCATCAGTTGGTTACTTTGTCTCCTTGTGGGCGGTGTGCTTGTGGCACCACTTGCAGTACTTGCTCAGCTCGATCCGGTCAGGATCGTTCTTCTTGTTCTTGACGGTGGTGTAGTTGCGCCTTTTGCAGACGCCGCAGGCGAGGGTGATGATGTCTTCCATGCTTGGCTCTTGGGTTGGGGGAGAAAGAAAAAAGCCTAGGTTTCCTAGGCCTTGTCAATACTAGCAGACGATCTGCGCCACCCATCGACCAAGCGCCTCAAAAGGGCTATATGGCGGATCAACCCTGCCTCCGTCACCAAGGAGAAGAAGCGATGCTGGGTTTCAGACGTGTTCTGACCGCTTTTCCCGTCTCTTCGGCGCTCATTCTCGGCGGGTCGGTGGCCGCCTCCGCGGCCGGCAATCCCGGTCGTACGCCCAATCCGTCCGGGGGACCTCTGGACATCAACTGCGGTGGCATCCCTGCGGTCGCCTCGATAACGTTCAATAAGGAATTCGCGAAGACGTACACCCTCGCCGACGGCACCGTGAAGGTGATGATTGAAGGGCGCCAGCTCGTCACCGTCACCGGCAACGGGAAGGTCCTCAGCTTCAACTCCAGCGGGCCTTGTGCGATCTACTTCCGGCCAGACGGGTCAGTGACCGTGGTCGTCGAAGGTCACACCTTCTACATCGCCCCCACCCTCGATGGCATCTGGCTGTACAAGGGCAAGGTCGTGGCCGACGGCGTGACCGGGCTGATAACAAGCCACGACGGCCACGTCACGGACATTTGCGCGCTGTTGAGTTAGAAGGCCTGCTGGCCCGGTCCCTTGCGGATCGGGCCATATGATTCGGTCGATGCCTGGGACGGCGTTCGCCGTGCTGCACGGCGACCAGACCGGCGAGGAGCTCCTGAAGGAGGCGCTGCGCATCCTCGAGCCCGGAGTGCTTGGGGTGAACGTCGAGACTCGCGATTTCGACCTCTCGCTCGACGAGCGTAGGCGCACCCGCAACCAGTGCGTGCTCGACGCGGCGTCGGCGCTGCGCGAGCTCGGGTTTGGGATCAAGGCGGCCACGATTACGCCGGAGGGGTCGGGCGACGTGGGCAGCCCAAACGCGATCCTGCGCAAGCAGATCGACGGCCGCGTGATCGTCCGGACCGGGCGGCGCATCCCAGGCGTGCGGCCGCTCGCCGGGGTGCACGCCCCCATCTCCGTGATCCGGATGGCGGTCGATGACGCGTACGGCGCCAGGGAATGGCGCGAGGGCCACGATCTCGACGAGTGGGCCTACCGGACCGAGAAGATCAGCCGTCGCACGTGCCGCATCGTGGCCGACTACGCGTTCCACCACGCGCGCCGGATCGAAGCCCGGGTCTTCGGGGGTCCCAAGTTCACGGTCAGCCCTGTCTACGAGGGGATGTTCAAGGAGGAGCTCGACGCGGCGTCGAAGCGGCACCCGGGGGTTCGCTATGAGCCGCACCTCATCGACGCCACCTACGCCCTTCTCCTGGCCACCACCGGTGAGGCGTTGGTGATCCCGGCCCTGAATCGGGATGGCGACACTCTCTCCGACCTCGTCATGCAGATGTTCGGCACGATCGCCGGCGCCGAATCGACGCTTCTGGCCTTTGACGACGCCGGCGCCGTCACTGTGGCCATGACCGAGGCGCCCCACGGCACCGCACCCGCCCTCGAGGGCAAGAACGTGGCCAACTCGATGGCCATGATCATGGCCGTGGCCTCGCTTCTCGGCTACATGAAGGGCGAGGACGCCCGCCGCGCGTCGCGCGCGATCTACGAGGGTGCGCTCGAGGCGGTGTCGGATGGCGTGCGGACAGCGGATCTGGGGGGGCAGGCTTCGACCTCTGACTTCACGGCTGAGGTCGTCCGCCGAGTCAAGACGAAAGTCGACGTGTGGAGCGCGCTCGCCGACATCGAACGTTGAAATACCTTGCGCTCGGCGACTCGTACACGATCGGCACAGGCGCCTCCGACCAATCGCACAGCTGGCCGGCGATCATCGCCGGGAAGCTGAACGCCCAGCTGACCAATCCGGCGGTCAACGGGTACACCACGCTCGATCTGATCAGGCACGAGCTGCCCCTCCTGGAGGAGTTGAAGCCTGACCTCGTGACCATCCTGATCGGGGTCAACGACCTGGTCCAGGGACGGACTCCCGATGAGTACCGGCGGTCCCTGATCACGATCTACGGCGAGCTTTCGGGGCTGCGCGTGGGCGCCATCTCCATCCCGACCTGGTCGTATGTCCCGGCGGCATCAGACTTCGGCGGCGCCGATCGCGTTGACCGGCTGACGAAAGTCTTCAACGCCGTGGCAAGAGAGGAAGCCCTTGCACGCGGATTTGCCTGGGTCGACATCGGACCGGTCAGCGTTTCGCGCATCGGGACCGGAGGCTGGATCGCTTCCGACCGGCTCCACCCCGGAGACGCGCAGTACGCGGCCTGGGCCGAGGTCATCCTGCCGCCACTACGCGACCTCGTTTAGCCGCGGCGAGCTCCGTCCGGCCTAAACCGTGATCCTCTTGAACGACTCCGCGTACTGATAGCCCCCGCGCTTCCCCACGTCCCGGTGCCGCCTGCGCATGAACTTCTCGAAGTCCCATTCCCGGCCCGGTTTTGAGACCTGGCTCTTGTGCTTGCGCAGCGCCTCGATCTTGCGGTCGAGAGTGGGCGTGATGTCGACCAGGTAGTCGCCCAGCGTCCAGAAGGGGATCCAGACCTCTTTCACCTCGTGCGGTTTGAACCCCTGCTTCAGCAGTGAGCGAAATGCGCGCGGGTTGCGCGAGTCGGGGTACACGGCCGCCATCGTCGCCTCGCCCACCGCCAGGTGGTCGGGGTGGGAGCCGCCCATCGGCGCATCGAGCACCCGCCCGGGGATATGCGTGATCACCAGCTCAGGCTTGTACTTGCGGATCTGGCGGACGATGTCGCGCCGGAGATTCAGATCGGGCGACAGGTGGCCGTCCCTATAGCCGAGAAACTCCACGCGCTTGACGCCGAGAACCTTCGCCGCCGCCCGCTGCTCCTTGGCGCGGATGGCGACCAGCTCGGAGTCCTTCTGGGCCGGATCCTCGCCACCCTGCCGGCCGTCGGTGACGATGACGTAGGTGACCTCAGCCCCGCTGTCCGCCAGCCGCGCGATCGAGCCCCCGGCGCCGAAGTCGGGGTCGTCGGGGTGGGCTGAGACTACCATCACCCTTTGAAATTTCGGCAGCCTGCCGTTGCTGCGCGCCGTCGCCATGCCAAAAAAGGTTAGTGACTAGCGACGCGCCCGTGCAGGCGCGCTGAGCGAGGACAGGGGGATCGCCGGCTGGATCGGCTCCCACAACGCCTCCAGCTGCTGAGCCGTCAGGCGCGTGCGCACGGCTATCACCCGACCACCGAACGCCGCCGTCTTCACCGCCGCCCATCCCCCGCCGGCCGCCAGGCGCATCGGCACCGTCACGACCGCGGCCAGGGCGGCCGCCTCCTCACCCGGCCGCGCGCCGCCGTCGGCCACGGCGCGGGAGAGCACGCTGGACAGCTCGTCGTCCAGCTGCCAGGCACGCGCCAGCGTGGCGCACTGGCTGGCACCGAGGCGGCCTACCGCGGTCACGTAGCGCGAAACCATAGCGCCCAACGAGCGCGGGTTCGTCACGGGTATGGCTGAGGCGAAAGGCGCGTACGACGCCGCGAACTTGATGGGCGTCAGCTGCTGGCGGTGGACCAGCGCAGACACCGCGTGCCATGTGGCCACGGCCTCGTCGTCTGAGCGCCCGCCGAAGAAGTCGATCAGCGCCGTACCCGCGACGACCAGCGGAGCCACCGCTTCCACGTTCGCCTCGGGCGCGGCGGCGGCCACGCGCTCCCAGTCGGACCTGTCAAGCGTCGCGACCTTGTGCGCGAACCCCCCACCGTTGAGCGCCTCGAAAGCAATCGACGGCTCGAACGGCGTCATCGCCAGGCGTACCTGGTCTGGGTTCACGCCTCCTTGCGCCTCGACCGCGAAGCCCGCACGCTCCACGGCCGCGAACGCGCGGCACCGCGTGTACGTGTCGAGATCGCGGGTGGCTTGGAGCGCGATCAGGATCGAGCGCACCACGCCCGCCGGCTCGACCGTCCCTTCGCGCGTGACGCTCGCTACCAGCTTGCGCCGGTCGAGCACCCGCAGCCACTGGATCGGAGACAGCTCGGCCAGCCCTTTGATGAAGGCGGCCACCTCCGCGTGGTTTGGCCCGTATAGGGCCGCGACCTTCACCCCCGAGGGTGCCGGCGCTCGGCTTCGCGGCGGCCTGGTGATCGTCTTGATGGCGTTGGCGACGGTGTGGACGACGTCGGTCCGCGGCGCGGGCTCGACCTGACTCAGCGACGCCAGCGGAATGGCCGGCTCAAGGGGCGCCCACAGCTGCGCCGCCTCATCCGGCGTGAGCTCGCCCAGCGCGGCAAGCACCCTCCCACCGTGGACCGCGGTTCGGACCGCCGCCCACCCCTCGTCGCCAACGAGATGGTGCGGGATGACCGAGAGCGCGGCCACCGCCACGGTCTCCTCGCTTGTGCCGTGCCGGCGCTTGGCGACGGCCTGAAGGAGGGCGCGCGACGCTGCCGGTTCGATGCGCCAGCGCCTGGCCAGGTCGGCCAGCTGCTCCCTGCTCAGATCTTCGAGCAGGGCGAGGAAGCGCCGCGTCTTCGGATCTAGGACGTCTGCGCCGGAAGGCGGAATCATCGCCGCAAACGGCGCGTAGTGAACGGCGAACTTCAGGGCCGGGAGATGCGAGCGCATGATGAGCGCGGTCATGGCCTGCCACGCCGTGACCTGCTTCTCGTCGCCCTTCTTGACCAGCGTGTCGAAAAGCACCTCGCCTGCGCGGGCCATCGGCTCGGAGATGCGGCCGTCGCTGCTCCTGATCGCCGCCTGGATGGAACGGGCGGAGTCGCTGCCGCCGGTTGGGTCCTTGCTCACCGAGCCGACGAGCCGGCGCGTCGTCTGCACCTGGCGCCATTGCCACGGAGTCAGCTGCCCCACGGCGGCGATGAACGCCTCGACCTCCGCGGTATGCGGGCCGAAGCGATGCGAGGCGACATCGTTGGCCCTCTGGATGCGGCCGAGCAGACCATGGGAGGCGGGAGCCACGGCCCCTATTCTCAGGGCAGAGCCCGCAGGCTTATGCCGGCTTAAACGGTCTCGACTTTGAGCAAGTTGGTCTGGCCGGGGCGACCCACGGGGACGCCCGCCACGACCACCACTCGATCGCCCTCCCGCACCATGCCGCTCTCCAGGGCGGCCGCTGTCGCGTTCGAGATCATCTGGTCCGTGTCGGTGCCCGGCCTGACCAGGAGAGGGATCACGCCGGAGTAGAGGGCGGTCCGCCGCAGGACCTCCTCGTGCGGACTCGCCGCGATCACGGGCATGGGCGGGCGCGCCTTGCTGCATCGGAGCGCCGTGGTGCCGGACTCGGTGAAGGCGATGATGACCTTTGCCTGCAGTTCGGTCGCGGTCGACGCCGCGGCGTGGGCGATCGCGCTCCCCACCTGCCCCGGCTCCCGCCAGAACTGCCGGGCGCGCTCGAAGTCGGGGTGCTTTTGGGCCGCGATGCAGATCCGGGCCATCGCGCGGACGGCCTCGATTGGGTGGGCCCCGATCGACGTCTCCTGGGACAGCATCACCGCGTCGGTGCCGTCCCAGATCGCATTGGCGACGTCCGAGGCCTCGGCGCGCGTGGGCCGGTTGGACGTGACCATCGATTCCAGCATCTCGGTCGCGGTGATCACAGGCACGCCGGCACGGTTGGCGCGGTCGATCACGTCCTTCTGCACCGCCGGCAGGTCCCCCAGCTTGAGCTCGACCCCAAGGTCGCCGCGGGCGACCATGACCGCATCGGCCACCTCGAGGATCTTGCTGAGGTTGCGGATGGCCTCGAGCTTCTCCAGCTTGGCGATGACAGGAATGGTTCGGTTGAGCCCGGTGATGTGCTGCTGGCACATGAGCACGTCTTCTGGTCGGCGGACGAATGAGAGGGCGATGTAGTCGACCCCGAGGTCGACTGCGAGCTTCAGGTCCTGTATGTCCTTCTCGGTCAGCGCGGGAAGAGGCAGCGGGCGGCCGGGAACGCTGATGCCCTTGCGCTCGCCGAGCAGCCCGCCGCGGACGACCGATGCTTCGGCACGGCCGTCGTTGACGGCGCGAACCGCAAGCTCGATCCGCCCGTCATCCAGGAGGACGCGATCGCCGACGCGAAGTGCATGCACCAGCTCCGCGTGGCTGACCTCGATCCTGTCCTCCCCATCTGTGGGGAGGTGGCCCGAAGGGCCCGGGGGGAGGGAGGCAACCAGAACGACGGACCGTCCGCGCACGAGGCGCTGAAAGGTCCCTTCGACCGGTCCCGTCCGGATCTTCGGTCCCTGAAGGTCTCCCAGCAGCGCCACCGGACGCCCCACAGCCTCCGCCGCCTCGCGGACGTTCGCGGCCGCCTCGCGATGCGCATTCGCGTCGCCATGCGAGAAGTTCAGCCGCGCCACGTCCATTCCGGCCTGGATCATCGACCGCAGGACCTGAGGCGACGAGCTGGACGGTCCGATCGTGCAGACGATGCGGGTCCGCCTGATTGGTGTCACTGGTAGCGCCTTACTCGGCGGCTCATCTCCTGCTCGGCGTCGATGACGCGCCGCTCGAGCTCAAGCGAGCTGATCACCGCTCCTCCCATCCCGCGGACGACGTCGCGCTGAAACCTGTCCGAGGTCGCGACTGTGATCACGTCGCCCGACTCGCCGGCCCGGTAGGCCAGGCGTTCGATGGAGTGGTCTGCGGAATGGCCTTTGCGCGTAAAGACGACGCGCACGCCGTCCACGATCTCCTCAGAGTTGGACATGGCCTCGGAGTGGTGTGCGTCGAACACCACCGTCACCTCTTCCCCGCTGACCATGCCTAGGACCGAGAGCCGCCTGATCAGCTCGTCACGTGCGGCCTCCAATGACGCCGTAGTGAGCAGCCGCTTCAGCGACTGCCACGCGTGGACCACGTTGTAGCCGTCGACGATGAGCCTCTGCACTAGAGTGTCCCGCGCCCGCAGGTCCTTGCATCTTCGCGTCCTCGACTGCAGGGCGCCTTCGGCGCTGAAGGCTGCGTCAAGGGGCCCGGCGCTGCGTCGTCACGCATCTAGCGATGCGCTCCTGGCCGCGCCACCCTTTCCTTGCCTTCGGCCGCCGATGACGCGAATCTGCGTCGGAACTCGGGCGCCTGACACTCAACCAGTTTATGGGCGGGTCTCTGTAGAGACGGCTCTCTGACGCATCACCTCATACAGGAGCGCGGCGGCTGCAGCGGAGGCGTTGAGGCTCGCGAGGCGTCCGGCCATGGGCAGCCGCACGCGCGCATCGCAGCGCTCTTTGACCAATCGATGCACACCGGACCCCTCGCTGCCCACGACGACGCATACGTGCTGAGTGAAGTCGAACTCCCACGCCTTTAGGTCGCCGCGCGGGTCGAGCGCTACGCACCAGATCCCGGCGCGCTTCACCTCGACGATCGCGGAAGGCAGTCCCGAGACCCGTGCGATCGGCAGAAGCTCGCTCGCGCCCGAGCTCGCTTTCATCGCGACGGCGGACAGAGGCGCGCTCCGATGCTCAGGGACGATGGCGCCGCCGGCGCCGGCCACCTCGGCGCTGCGCAAGATCGCGCCGAGGTTTTGTGGATCCATGATCGAGTCGAGGGCGACCAGGAGTGAGGGGCGCGTGTCGAGGAGCTGGTTGAGAGTCCATTCGCGGCGTGGTTTGAGCTCCGCAGCGACGCCCTGGTTGACGCCGGGCGCCATCGCGTCCAGCCGGGGCGCCGGCACCACCTCAACTCGAGTGAGCCTGGCCAATTCCTCGAGGCGTGGGTCATGGCCGAGCCCCGTGGCCTGGTACACCTTGACCACGCGACCTGCGCGCGCCGCCTCCAGCACCGCGTTGCGGCCGTGGATGAGCTGCCTCAAATCATCCGGCCGGCGCGATGCGCCTCCAGCGCACGCCCTCTTTCGAATCCTCGAGCGCGATGCCGCGGGCTCGCAGCTCGTCGCGGATCCGGTCGGCGCGCGCGAAGTCTCGTGTCTTCCGGGCTCCCTCGCGCTCAGCGATGAGTCGCTCGACCTCTTGGGCGAGTCCCGGCTCCTCCGCACGGACTACGTCCAGATGCGCGTCGAGGTCGTCGATCACGGCCAGGAGCGACGCCTGGTTGAGGGGGCCGACTCTGCCTGCGTCGAGCGCCGCGTTCGCTTCGCGGATGTGCTCGAAAACAATGCCGACTCCTTGCGGAAGGTTGAGGTCGTCGTCCAGAGCGTCGCGGTAAGCCGCGCGAACATCCGCGGTCTTCCGCGCAAGCTCACCGTCGTCGGCGCCGGACGGGCTCGTGCGATTGACTCGATCCGCGAACTCGCGGAGGCGCCGCACCTGCTCAGCCGCAGCGTGCAGAGCCTCCGGGCTGAGCCGGACGCGAGAGCGGTAGTGTGCGTTCGCGATCAAGAAGAAGCGGATCGCGAGGGGGTCGTGGCCGGCGTTGACGAGATGCCGCAGTGTCGTGAAGCTGCCGGCACTCTTGGACATCTTGTCCCCCGTCGCGTCGGCGAGATGCTCGGAGTGGAGCCACACGCGGGCGAACGTCGCATGATTGGCCGCCTCCGATTGGGCGATCTCGTTCTCATGGTGCGGAAACATCAGGTCGACGCCGCCGGCGTGAATGTCGAGCGTCTCGCCGAGGTAGCGCTTGCTCATCGCCGAGCATTCGATGTGCCAACCGGGCCGGCCGCGGCCGAAGGGCGCGTCCCACGCCGCCCCGATTCGTTCGTCGGCCGGCTGCGCCTTCTTCCACAACGCGAAGTCGCTCACCGATTCTTTCTCGTACTTGTCGGCCGCGACCCGTGCGCCCGCCTTGAGACCCGCTCGATCGAGGTGCGAAAGCTCTCCATATTTCGGAAAGCTCGCGATCCGGAAGTACACGTCTCCGTCCGCTATGTAGGCGTTTTCGTTCTCGATGAGAGTCGAGATCATGTCGACCATCTCGTTGATGTGCTCGGTGGCCCGCGGGTAGTGCTCCGCCCGCTCGGCACGAAGCGCCGCCATGTCCTCAAAGAACGCCTGGGCGTAAGGCTTCACGAACTCGGCGATCGTCGTGCCGGCGTGCATCGCCTGGTCGAGGATGCGGTCGTCTATGTCAGTCAGGTTCATCACGTGCGTGACGCGATAACCCGAGACGCGAAGATGCCTGCGCACCAGGTCGTAGAAGAGGAAGGCGCGCAGGTTGCCGACGTGGGCGTAGTTCCAGACCGTCGGACCGCACGTGTACATGCGCACGTGCCGGTTCTCGAGAGGTTGGAACTCGTCTTTGGTGCCGGTGAGGGAGTTGTGCAGCCGCAGCGTCACGCCGTTAGTCTCGCGTAAACGGCTCGCGTTCAATCGAGCTGCAGAGGCCCCGCCAGGCCCTTTCGCTGTCCTCGTCCTGACGGTGCGCCGAGCGAAGCTCGTGCACGCACCACGACAGATCATCGAGGCGCCATCGCAGCCGGTAGAGCTCACAGAGTGTTGGATCGCCTCGGCCGATCATCCAGAGGTCGCGCTCGGCCGGCGCCAGGCCGGCCGTGTCCCAGTCGACGAGCAGGAATCGGTCACGGGAGCGAACGATGTTCCCGCTGTGCGGCTCGCCGTGCGTCAGAACAGGCTTGGCGGCCGTCATATCGACTCCTGCCTCCAGCTCATCGAACCTCTCGAGCCACTGCATGATCAACCCGGCGTTGCGAGCGACCATCGACCGTGCCGGACCCGAGTAAGGTCCCCCGGCCCAGTCCGCGTCGAGGTCTCGCAAAGCGTTCTCGAGGTCTTCACGCAGCGGCACGCTCGGCACGATCACCCGTGCCGTCGCCGCGACTCCAGGAGAAGAGCCGTGCAGGCGCCCGAGCATGTC
The DNA here is from genome assembly GCA_005883575.1 of Chloroflexota bacterium. GTDB lineage: Bacteria > Chloroflexota > Dormibacteria > Dormibacterales > Dormibacteraceae > 40CM-4-65-16. The sequence goes on from VBFH01000030.1 coordinate 97,351, forward strand.
GACCAGCGCCGTCCGCTCCCCGCCGGTGAGCACCTTTCGGAATGGCTGCGGATCCCCGAGAAACGGGTAGAACGCCACCGCGTAGTGTGTCCCGACGCGGGTGAGGACCTCGCCGTCGACGTTGTCGAGAGGAGAGACCACAAAATCGAGCTCCGCGTCCGATCGCAGCGTGCGCGCCGTTTCCAGAGCGCTGCGGAGGTGTTCGAACACCTCAGCCGCGTGCTCACCGAGGAAGGGCTTGCGATCGAGATCGTCGACGGTCACGAAATGGCGAGTTCCCTTCCCGTCCGTACAGCGCCAATGGTGGCTGCCGGCGCCAATCGGCAGGTGCTCGAGATCGACATCTTTCAGTCCCCAGCCGTTCGTCAACGCGACGATGAGGTCGCTCTCAGCGAGATCGGGCGGTCGGGTCCTCAAGCTCTTCGATGGTGGCGACCGCCTGCGCGGCGATGCCGGCCTTCTGGCCGAGGGCGCCAAGCCCCTCCGGAGACTTGCCTTTGATGTTCACGTTTTCCGTCCCGATCCTGTTCGCGAGCTGCGCCTTCATCTTGGGAAGATGCGCCTGCAGCCGCGGCTCCTGCGCGATCACCGTGCAGTCCACGTTGACTACGCGATAACCAGCCTCACGCAACTCTGCGATGGCCGTCGCGAGCATGTCCAGGCTCGATGCGTCCTTGAATTTCGGATCGTCGGCCGGAAAAAGGGCGCCGATGTCGCCCAGTCCTGCAGCCCCGAGAACCGCGTCGATCACCGCGTGAGTCAGCACGTCCGCGTCCGAATGGCCGTCGAGCCCTCTCGGGTGATCGATGCGCACGCCGCCCAGCACGAGCGGACGGCCCGCCGCCAGCGGATGCACGTCGTACCCGATGCCGACTCTCACCTGACCGCGGTCTCGTGCTCCCGGATCAGAGCCTCCACGACTTCCAGGTCTTCTGGCGTCGTCAACTTGAGATTGGCCGGCTCGCCAGGAACCACCGAGACCAAGTGGCCCGTCGCCGCGACCAGCTGCGCGTCGTCGTCACCGACGAGCCCGGCGTCAGCGGCCTCGCGGTGGGCGCGGGCGAGGAGATCGTAGGCAAAGCCCTGCGGCGTCTGGGCGAGCACGATCAGCGAGCGGTCGAGGCTCTCGACCAGGCGGTTCCCTTCGACGCGCTTGACCGCGTCCCGCGGGCTGATCGCCGGGAACGCGGCACCGCTCTCCATCGCGGCCGCCAGGACGCGGCGGACCAGCGTGGCGGTGACCAGAGGGCGGGCCGCATCGTGGACGAGCACGAAATCGCAGTTGCCGAGCGCCGCCAGACCCATCCGAACCGAGTCCTGGCGGCTCTCGCCTCCCGCCTTGACGATGACCGGTTTGCGTGGATGAAGCGCCTCCACCTCACGCTCGGCGCTTTCGAGCCGGCTCGGTGGCCCGACGACCACGATCCGGTCCACCTCGTCGAGCGCCAGGAACAGCTCGAGCACGCGGGCCAGCGTCGTACGGCCGTTGAGCCGAACCAGCGCTTTGCTGCCGCGGCCCAGACGCGAGCCGGTGCCCGCGGCGGCAACGATTGCACCTACTGTCCGCATCAGTCGCGGCAGCTCACGCCGATTCCTCGCGCGGCTTGACCCTGGTTGGCTGGCGACGCGGTTCCGCGCCGCTTGGCTCGGCGAAGATCATGCGTCCCGCCGATGTCTGGATCACCGACGTAACCACCGCGGTGATCGTCTGATTGAGCAGTCGGCGTCCGTTCTGGATCACCACCATCGTCCCGTCGTCCAGGCTGCCGACGCCCTGGCCCGGCTCTTTGCCTTCTCGGGCCACGGTGACGACGATCTCCTCGCCGGGGATGGCGACCGGCCGCATCGCCTGCGCCAGGTCGTTGAGGTTCAAGACGGCGACGCCTTCCAGTCGAGCGATCCGGTTGAGATTGAAGTCGTTGGTCATGATCGCCCAGCCCTTGCGCTTGGCCGTGCGCACGAGGTGCGTGTCGATGTCGCCGTTGGGTGGAGAGTCGTCCTCGGTGACCTGCAGGTCGATCGACGGCTCCTTTTGCATCTCGGTGAGCACGTCGAGACCGCGACGGCCCCGCCGCCGGCGTGTGACGTCCGCGGAGTCGGCGACCGTTTGTAGCTCCCGAAGCACGGAGCTGAGCGTGATCAGCGGCATGTCGAGAAAACCGGTCTTCGCGATGTCGAAGATGCGGCCGTCGATGATGACCGAGGTGTCCAGCAGCACCGCCGGGACACGGTGTGTGTCAGGTTCGGTGCTGCGGCCCAAGAAAAGGCTGGTGAGCTCGGCCCGACGCGTCAGGCCGACCGATGCCCCTTGCGCCGCCAGCAGCAGCGCAAGCACCGCCGAGACCCAGATTCCATACGGCTGGATGTCGCGCACGAAAGCGCCGATCAGGACCGCGACCACCAATCCCACAATCAAGCCCAGCAGTCCGCTGAGGAGGTCCGGGAGCGGAGTGCTCGTCAGCCGGAAGTTGAACTTTCGCCACCCACCCAGCACGTACGGCGTGCCGAGGTACGCAAAGATCAAGCCTTCCAGGGTCGTCAGCCCGATGATCGCCCAGCCCGGGTGCGCGGTCGAGATGCCCCGGACCATGAAATAACCGAGCAGAAAACCACCGATCACTCCGAGCCCTCCCCCGAGCCATCGGGCGAGACTCTCGGAAAGCTTCACGGGTTACCTCCTCAAGAGACCGTGAGTGGCCTCCTTTATGAATGTGCCGGACCGGATAGGTGAAGAAAAGGCGGCGGAGACGGCCTCCGCCACGGACCGCACCTCGACGATGTCGAGGCGGGAGGGTCGACCGGCGCGCGAGCCGGCCGGAATCAAAGCGCGCGTCAGGCCGTGCCGCGCAGCTTCTTGCAAGCGGCGTTCGAGATGGCCCACGCGGCGCACCTCGCCCGACAATCCCAGCTCTCCGATCACGACCAGGCCGTCCGGCATTGGCCTGCTCTCCTCGTTGCTGACGATCGACAGGGCGAGACCGAGGTCGGCGGCCGGCTCCGTGATCCGGATGCCACCCGCCACGCTGACGAAGACGTCCGATTTGGCGAAGGATCGATTCAGGCGTTTCTCCAGGACCGCCAGGATCATGTGCAGGCGATTGACGTCGATCCCGTTTGCGATCCGGCGAAGCATCCCACTTTCGTTCTTGTTGGTGAGACTCTGCACCTCGACGAGGAGAGGACGCGTGCCCTCCAGGGTGGCCACGATAGCCGTCCCGGGCGCGGTCGCGGCAGCGCCTGCCAGGATCGCCGCGGATGGGTCCGGGACTTCCTCGAGGCCGCTTTCGCCCATGGCGAAGACCCCGATCTCCTCGGCCGATCCGAAGCGGTTTTTCGTCGCCCGAAGGAGCCGGAGCTCCTGACGGCGGTCGCCTTCCAGATACAGCACGGTGTCAACGATATGCTCCAGGACCCGGGGTCCGGCTATGGAACCGTCCTTGGTGACGTGGCCCACGAGGAATATGGGGACGTTGATCTCCTTGGCAAGGCGCATCAGCCGCGCGGCCGACTCGCGGACCTGGGTCACGCTGCCGGCGCTGCCGTCGAGGCCGCCGTCGGTCACAGTCTGGATCGAGTCGATGATCGCGAGCTTGGGCCGCTCGGCCTCGATCACCCCGCAGATCGTCTCCAGATCGCTCTCTGCCAGCAGCAGGATGGCCGGCTCCAGCGCCCCCAGGCGCTGAGCGCGCATCCGGACCTGCTGTCCGGACTCCTCGCCGGAGACGTACAGGACTTTGCCCGATCTGGCGACCTGCGCCGCTGCATGCATGAGAAGAGTGGACTTGCCGACCCCCGGCTCGCCCCCGATGAGGACGAGGCTTCCGCCGACGATGCCCCCGCCCAGCGCCCGGTTGAGCTCGCCCCACTCCAGACGCGTTCGAGGCGCGTCCTCGGTCGCCATGTCGGTTAGCGCGACCGCGCGGGCCGGTTGAATGGACTTCGGTCTCGGGTCTTTCCCTGCCTTCCGGACTTGAAATTCCTGCAGCGTGTTCCAGGCTCGGCAGTGCGGGCACTGGCCGGCCCAGCGGAGGCTTTCGCCACCACATTCCGTACAGACAAAGGTGATCGTCGATTTGGGCATGGGAAGACTGTGTACCCCATCATCGTGGTTTTCAAGTCGGGGTTTTTACAAGGAGGTCCGTAGCCTTTTACAGACGGAAACGTTTTATCTGTTGAGCGTCAAGGCGCCGCCCTGACTACCCCCGGGGCGGCGTCAGTATTTGAAGGCTATCCTCCCACCGTGGACGCGACGATCTCCATCGACCGCATCCGCGAGGCCGCGGATGCGATCGATCCCGTGTTTCTCCACACGCCGCAGTTCGCGTCGGAGCCGCTAAGCGAGCGGATCGGCGTCCAGACGATCCTCAAGGTTGAGTCCGTCAACCCGATCCGGAGCTTCAAGGGCCGCGGCGCCGATTATCTGATGCACCGGCTTGGCGCCGATGCGGGAACGATCGTGTGCGCGTCGGCGGGGAACTTCGGCCAGGGCATGGCCTACGCATGCCGGAAGCGCGGGATCGCGCTCACCGTCTTTGCGGCGCAGAACGCAAACCCGCTGAAGATCGAGCGCATGCGCCGGCTTGGCGCCAGGGTTGAGCTGCGAGGCGACGATTTCGACGAAGCCAAAGACGCCGCAAGGCGGCACGCTGAAGACGACGGCCACCTGTTTGTCGAGGACGGGCTGCTCGGTGCGATCGCGGAAGGAGCCGGCACGATTGCGGTCGAGCTCACACAAGCGCCTGACTCGATCGATGCGGTCTTTGTCCCGCTCGGCAACGGCGCGCTCGTGAACGGCGTCGGCACGTGGCTCAAATACAGATCGCCTCGAACCCGCGTGATCGCGGTGTGCGCCGAGTCTGCCCCATCGATGGCGCTGTCGTGGAAGTCGCGCAAGCCCATGACCGCGCCCGGCTCGACCATCGCCGACGGCATCGCCGTGCGCGTGCCGGTCGCCGAGGCTGTCGCCACGATGGCGAAGACGGTCGATGACGTGATGCTTGTCAGCGACGAGGAAATGCGGTTGGCGATGCGCCGGCTGTTCATCGACGCCGGGCTGGTGGTCGAGCCCGCCGGCGCCGCCGGGATCGCCGCGATCGCAATCCGAGCGAAGGAGTTTGCGGACAGACGCGTGGCCGCAATCCTGACCGGAGGGAACCTGACCGAGCAGCAGATCAGGGACTGGCTCTACTGATCAGGCGCGCCCTGCGCGCGCCCGGTTCGCTCCAGGTCCGCGAGGTAGTCGAGCGCCGCCAGCGGACCGTACTGGTTGAACACGTCCGGCGCCGCCGCCTGGAGGCTGGCCTGCAGCTGGCTCGCCAGCTGCGCTCGCAGCACGGGCGGCAGCTCGGGCCGGCGCCGGCCGTATGAGGTGACGAAGCGCCGCAGCTCGGGGTCGAGCCGTCGCAAGAACAATTCCGCCGGAGTTGCCGGCGCGTAAACGGCCTGCGAGGCGGGGGGCGCGGGTGGATCGGAAGGGCGTCCGCCCGGCAGCTGCCACAGCCAGACGTAGTCGGAGTCCTTGACCACGATCGTGCCCGCGGCCAGGTCGCCGAGGCGCTTGCCGCGACCGTTGATGAACAGCACCACCAGCCCCACGCCGTAGCCGTAAGGCAGGAAGTCGACGAGCCTGACGATGTTCCGGATGCCGGCCTGAACAAAGGTCATCGGCTCGCCCCGGTCGCCCACGGCGCGGAGCCGAAACACCTTCTTGCCGATCGTCTGGCCGGACCAGAAGGCCTCGCACGTCCAGTGGTAGCCGAAGATGACGAGGAAGCTGCCCAGGATCGCGATCAGGTACGCGACCGCGTCCAGGCCCGACGCTCCGACCGCGATCGCCGCGAAATAGACGCCGGCCAGGACGCCGAAAAGGATGAGCAGGTCGAGGATCTGGGCGATGCCGCGCGTCGCGAGGCCGGCGACCTGGTAGTCGAACGACACCCGCTCTGGCGTCGCGACCACGAGCTCGCTGTCGGGAAGCGGCTGGCTCATCTCCTGGTTATTGTCATGCCGTGCGCGCAGAGGACTTCGTGGCCATCCGCAGAGATGACTGGAACCGTCTCGAAAACCTGCTCGGCAGCGCCGGCGCGGCCCACCTCAATGCGCTTTCACCCGCGCAGGTCCTCACCATGGCGGCGCTCTACCGCCGCGCCACCGCCGACCTCGCCCGTGCCCAGCGGGACTGGCCGGGCGAGCCCGTACATCGCTACCTGAACGGCCTCGTCGCTCGCGGTCACGGCATCGTTTACCGGCGCGGTGGAGAGATTGGGAAACGCATCCGCCGCTTCTACACCGAGAAATTGCCTCAGACCTATCGCCAGGCCTGGCCTTACCTGCTCGCCGCGGCCGCGCTGATGTTCGTCCCCGCACTCGTCAGCTTTTTCGTCGTCCTGGCCGATCCCGACGCCGTGTACGCGATCGCGGATCCGCGTCTCATCGACCAGGTGCATCACCACCAGCTCTGGACCAACATCCCGCCCGATGAACGTGTGCAGATCGCGGGACTGATCACGGTCAACAACATCTACGTCTCGATGCTGGCCTTCGCCCTCGGCGTTTTCTTCGGCCTGCCTGTGATCTGGGTCATGGTCTCGAACGGCATCTCGCTCGGCGGACTTTTCGGGCTCACGCAGGCCTACGGGCTCGCCGGTGGGTTGTTCGATTTCGTCATCGGACACGGCGTCCTCGAGCTCTCGATCGTCATCGCCCAGGGCGCGGGGGGGCTGATGATGGGTTGGGCGTTGGTATCGCCGGGCAACCGCCGGCGCTCCGACGCGCTCGTGATCGCGGCCCAGCGCGCCTTCACGATCCTCCTCGGCCTCGCGCCGCTGCTCGTGGTCGCGGGCATCATCGAAGGCAACATCTCACCCTCCGCCACGCCGTTCCAGATCAAGCTCGCGATCGGCCTGACGACCGGTACGCTCTTCTATTCCTATCTCTTGCTCAGCGGCCGGAGCTCACAGGAGCGCTCTCTCTTTGAGCTCCAGGTAGCGCTCCACAAGGGCGGGAGACAAGGTGCCCGCGACCACGTCTAGCCCGAGCACCCCGCCGCGGCGCAGCATCTCGAAGCTTTCGCGCCGGCTCGACACGAACTCCTCGGCCGCGGCCCACTCGTAGGCGCGGTTCGTGCTGTCGATCGGGCTGTCGCGTGCGCCGAGCACCGCTGGGTCCGACATCGCAACGACGAGGACGAGGTGGCGTGCCGCGAGGCGCAGCGTGTGCGCGACCAGCTCGCGTGACACCTCCGGGTCCTGCACGTCGGTCAGCACCACCACCATCGAGCGACGTCCCACCCGCAGCGCGAGGTGGGTCATCGCGTGCCCGAAGTCCGGCTCGACGTACTCGGGCTGGATCGCGTACAGCGCTTCCGTGATCCGTCGCAGCTGAGCCGCGCCGCGCTCGGGCTTGATGAAGCCGGTCACGCGGTCGTCGAACGTCATCACACCGACTCGATCGCCATAGGCCTGTGCCACCCACGCGAGCATGAGGGCCGCGTTGACCGCATGGTCGAGCTTGTCCAGGTCGCCGGCCGGCGCGGTCATCAGGCGTCCGCAGTCGAGGGCGATGATGACCTGCTGGCCTCGCTCCGCCTCGACCTCGACCACCACCGGCCGGTCACGGCGGGCGGTCGCCGTCCAGCTGACGCGCCGCACGTCATCGCCTCGGACGTAGTCCCGCAAGCCGGCGAACGCCGTCGACGCGCCCGGCGGCCGCGCGCGCCGCATGCCGGCCATCGCCCGCAGGCCGCGACGCAGCGAGAGCTGGATGCGCCTGATGGCGACGACGTTGGGAAATACAGCCACCTGTTCCGAGCCGGGAAGCCGCACCTGGCGCCGCCACCAGCCGTCAGGTCGCGAAACCTGAAGGTCGACGGCTCCAAATCGAAAGGCCCCGCGCTTGGGTGAGTAGGTGCGGTAGGTGAGTTTCAAGACGCCGTCGCGGTCGAAGCGGCCCACCAGCTCACGCGGAGAGGGGCGCAGCATGTCGGGAGCGTGATCCGCGATCTTGCCGAGCAGGCCGGCGGCCGCGCGATTCTGAACCACAACCGTCACTTCCTCGAGCTCCCCCAGCGAGAAAGGCTCTGGTACCACACGCCGCACCGCGTAACCCGAGCCGTCCGGCAGGAGGGCGAGGTCGCGGGACGCGATCACGACCAGGCCGGCGTTGTAGACGATCGCGACGAGTCCAAGCAGCGGTGAGACCACGGCCAGTGCGATGAGCCCGGCGCCGATCGCGACCGCCCAGATCAGCTTGGGCTGGGGCGCCAGGCCCCTCACAAAGTTCAGCGCGGCGGAACCACTCTGCCCGCAACCACGTCGAGGACGCTGTCGGGAGTCTGACCGGCGACCTCCGCCTCCGGGCGAAGAATCAGGCGATGGCGAAACGCCGGCGCCACCAGGGCCTTGACGTGATCGGGCGTCACGAAATCGTGGCCGTCGAATGCCGCGTACGCCCGCGCGGCCAGCATCAGGAGGACCTCGGCCCGCGTGCTCGCGCCCAGGGCGATCTCTGGCGCTGCGCGCGTCGCCGAGGCGAGGTCGACCACATAGCGCCGGATCGTTTCGTCCAGCACCACGGTCGCCACCTGAGCGCGGCACGCCTCGATGTCAGCGGGTCCGAGGGTGGGCTCGACTCCGGCCTTGGCCGGGTCGCGCAGCTCGATTCCCGACTCCCAGCGGCGCAGCACCTCCATCTCGTCTGCCGGCGTCGGATAGTCGAGCCGGACCTTGAACAGGAAGCGGTCCTGCTGCGCCTCCGGCAGCGGATAGGTGCCTTCGTATTCGATCGGATTCTGGGTGGCGAGGACGATGAACGGTGACGGCAGCGGGAGCTGCTGACCTTCGAGTGTCACGCCGCGCTCTTCCATCGCCTCGAGGAGGGCGGCCTGGACCTTCGCCGGCGCGCGGTTGATCTCGTCGGCGAGCAGCACGTTAGTGAAGATCGGCCCGCGCCTCAGTGCGAATGTGCGGGTGGCGAGGTCGAACACCGAGGTGCCGACGATGTCCGCGGGCATGAGGTCGGGCGTGAACTGGACGCGCCCATAGTCGAGCCTGAGGGCACGGGCGATCGCCTTCGCAAGCAGGGTCTTGCCGGTGCCGGGGACACCCTCCAGGAGCACGTGCCCCTGGGCCACCAGCGCAATCGCGCACAGGCGAATCGCGTCGTCCTGGCCGACGATCGCCTTCGCAACCTGTTCGCGAAACCGCCTAAAGAAGTCGGTTGCGGTGCTGGAGACGGCCCCAGTCATTTGCGCAGTCGGCGCGGGCTTGGGTGTGCGATCTCGTGCAGCCGGCGCGCAGCGTTCAGCAGGTCGCGTTCTGACGGGGATGGGGCGACAAGCGAGTTTTCTATTTCGGCTAGCTCGCTCGCGATCACCGGTGCTCGCACCCACAGAGCATTCCAGAACCGCTCGCGCGGCTGGAGCGGAAGCCCAGTGCGCGAAGCGACCGCGCGCTCGGCCGCGCGCGCCAGCACGCCTAGCGTCACCGCGCGGGCGCTCGACCGCTGGAGCAACTGGCCGACGGCCACCGACCATTCGACGTCCGAGCGCGCGACCTCGGCCCGACGCTCGATCAACGGCCCGAAACGACGGCCGCGGAGCAGGAGCCCGAAGAACACCGCGACCAGCAGCCACAGGAGCCCCGCCCCCCAGGGCGTCAGGAGCCAGGCCTGGGGGGCGAAGTCGCTAACCGTCAGGCCATGGTGGTACTCGTCGAACGTGACCTGGGCGTTGGCATCCGCACCGATCAGGTCGGCGAGCAACCTGCCGTTGTCCGCCTTCTCGAGGAAGCCGTTGCAGAGGACCAGTGGGTCCGCCAGGACGACCACCGTGCCGATCCCGATTCGCTGCATGTATCCGGCGGTCAAACCGTCGGCGGTCCGAAGAAAGGGAACCTGCGCCGGCGCCGGGTCGAGGGGCACGAGATCACCACCGCCGCCGACCGCCGTCACACCGTCGACCACAGGCATGGCGCGGTAAGGCGCCCCGACAGCACCAAGGCTGAAACGGGTGACGCCAAGGACGCGGTCGAGCTCTGGATCTCCTGGCTCGGAGGCGTAGATGAGGGTGCCGCCGCGCGCCCGGACCCACTCGCGTAGTTGGCCCGCCTCGTCCGCGGTGTACGGGCTGGTCGGGGTGAACACGAACATCACCGAAAAAGCCGCAGGCGGGTTGAACGCCCCTGTCATCTGGCTGGTCGGGTGACCCATCGCCTGCGCGAACAGGAACGCGGCAGACGTGCCGCCGGCGGCGTCGCTGTTGGAGCTGTGTTCCGGCGAGTCGTTATGGGGCCGGACGAGGTAGGCCGCGCCCGCGATCAGGATCGCAGCCGCGGCGGCGATGATCCAGCCCCGGGCTCCTCTCACGCCGCGACCTGCGCCGGGTGGCGGAACGGCTCGGCGACTCGCGCGGCCCGGTCGTACGTGGAGGCGTCGACGTCGCGTCCTCCATAGACCGCAGCCTCGAAGGGCAGGAGCAGCGGGCGCAGGCTGGCGAAGTCGGGCGCGCGTTGAAAGATCTCGCGCACCGTGAGTGGGCTTCCCTCCCACGACCGCTCGCCTTCGAGCGTCGCCGCGACCCCGGCGCAAAGGGCGCGAATGGCTCCCACCCGATCTCCGCGTCCGGCCATGCGGTCCGCCTCGGAGAAATAGTCGGCTGCAGGTCGCGGTCGCTCGGGGGCGGCGCCGATCGATTGCACGAACCTCCCGCGGCTCGCGCGAAAGACGACGAAGACGACCGCAGCCACGACCGCGACGCCGATGAGGTAAAACCACCACGCCGCCTGCGCCCCTCCTCGCGTTCCAAACAGCAGGTGCAGCAGGGAGGAAATCCGGTCCTGCACCCACTGCGTGAAGCGGTCGAGGAGTGAAGGCGGCCGGTGCAGCGCGTCGTAGCGGCTCATCGACATGACCTCGCGCAGCCGCTGCTGGGCCAGCTCCGGGTCGGATGTCGTCACGGGGTGCGCGAGCGCGGCGAGGAGCGCGGTCAGCCGGATCCTCGCATCGTCGTAGAGGGGTGGACGCGCCTGAAGGTCGCGAACGATCTCCGGCTGCGTGTCGCCCGTGCCCGCCACCAGTACCTGTATCGCCAGGATCGCCGGCACGACGTCTCGCGGCGAGGCATCCTGGATCAGGGTGTAAGCGCGCTGCACGGCTTCCAGGTAGCGCGGCGGTGAAACAGGGTCGGCGACCGCGGTGGTGGCGCCGGCGATCACCAACGACAGGGCCAGGAGCCCGGGCGCGGTCAGACGAAAGATGCGTGCGGGGCTCAGATCGCCGCCGGAGGAGCCGCGAGCCGATACGCCATCTGAAAGAGATCCAGGGCCTCGCGCCGGACGCGCAAGTCGAAGTAGACGAGCACGATCACGATCTGCACGATCGGTGTGACCAGGGCGCCGACGAGCTGGCCGGCCGCAAGAGTGATCGCGGTGGCGACGAATGGCGAGACGATGATCGTAAGCAGAGCCTGCCCAAGCTGGATGAAACCTCCGAGCGCAATCCCGACGACCTCGTAGACGACAAAGGTCAGAAAAAGGATGAGAAAAGTACGCCACCACCGGCCATGCACGAGCTGCCGGCTGCGAGTGATGGCGGCGGCGAGGCCAATGTTCTCGACAAACATCGCCGGAGTGACCGCAATCCACATCACGAACACCCAGATCCAAAAGGCGAACGGCGCGAGGCATAGCAAGAGGGCCATGGAGGCAGTGAAGGTGTTGAACAGAATCCAGTAACCCAGTAGCGGGAAATACCTCCGCAGCACGCCGATGAAGATGCCGCTTGCGGTCACCGGGCGCCCCAGCGCCGATTCGCAGGCGGCGTACGTGATCGCTCCATGGGTGAAGGGAAGAATCAGGATGCTGACGACGGCGGCGGCGCCGAAAGCAGCAAGAAAACCGGTCAGGAGCCCCAGGTCGGAGGAGCCGGCCGCTTGCTGCAGCCCGGTCGTAAACCAGGCGAGCGCCAGACCGTAAAGGGCCGCCGCGGGGATGGCCAGGATCACGGCAATTCCGGCAAACAAAAGGAAGTGCCTGCGGTACATGCGAAACGTCTCGTCGAGCAGATCGCCGACCTCGAGCGGTCGCAGCCTCAGCGGAACCGATACGCTCACGTTTCTCGCGTCAAGTCCTGTCGTAAATCCACCAGCTAAGCGTTGCACGAAATGAAGGGATGGGAATTGAATCAGCGGGCCAGTGCAGACCCGGATGATGTAAGGATCCTCGTCGTCGAGGACGATGCATCCGTGGCTCAGATGTACCGGCTCAAGCTCGAGCTTGACGGGTACTCGGTCGACGTCGCCGGCGACGGTCTGGTGGCGCTGGAAAAAGCAAGGACTTTGCACCCGGACATCATCTTTCTGGACATTAGGCTGCCCAAGCTCGATGGCCTGGGCGTGCTCGAAGCTTTGCGCGAAGATGCCTCGACCGAGCACATCCCGGTGGTCATCTTGTCGAACTGGAACGAAAAAGAGCTGGTCGAGCGCGGGATCAAGCTCGGAGCGCTCGACCACCTGATCAAGAGCCAGACGACGCCGGCCCGGCTCTCCCAACGCCTGAAGGACTGGCTTAAGGCCTAAGGGGGATGGCTTTGGGGCTTTTAGGGTTTGGCCGGCGCAGGTCCGGGGGCAGCCGCGGCCGGTTCTTTGTGCTTGTGCTTGACCGGGGTGAACTTCAGCCCGTCCTCGCCTTCCACGTCGATCTGGACGACGTCCCCGCGCGCGATCTTTCCGCGGAGCAGGTGCTCCGAGAGCTGATCTTCGATCCGGCTCGTGATCACGCGCCGCAGCGGGCGCGCGCCGTACGTGCGGTCGTAGCCCTCCTTGGCGAGCAGGTCCTTGGCCGCGTCGGTGACCTCGATCGTGATCTGCTGCTCGGCCAGGTGCTTGCTCAGCCGCTGCAGCTGCAGGTCGACGATCTCGCGGATCTGATGCGTGGTCAGGCTCTTGAAGACCACGACCGCGTCAACACGGTTCAAAAACTCGGGCCGGAACATCCGCTTGAGCTCATCGTCGATCTTCTGCTTCGTGTTCTGGTGACGGCGTTCGACCTCCTCGGACTCGTCGACGACCGCGGGCTGAAAGCCGAGAGCGGTGCCCGCCTGGTTGACGTCACGGATGCCCAGGTTCGAGGTCATGATGATCACGGTGTTCGCGAAGTTGACGATCTTTCCCTTCGCGTCGCTCAGGCGGCCGTCCTCGAGGATCTGCAAGAGCATGTTGAAGACCTCGGGGTGCGCCTTCTCGATCTCGTCGAAGAGGATCACCGAGTAAGGCCGGCGGCGCACCGCTTCGGTGAGCTGGCCGCCCTCGTCGTAGCCGACGTATCCAGGAGGCGACCCAACCAGACGCGCGGTCGTGTGCCGCTCCATGAACTCCGACATGTCGAGCTTGATCAGCGCGTCCTCGGAGTCGAACAGGTACTCCGCCAGCGCGCGCGCCAGCTCGGTCTTGCCGATGCCGGTCGGTCCGAGAAAGATGAACGATCCGATCGGCCGTCGCGGGTTCTTCAGGCCCGCGCGTGCGCGGCGCACCGCCTGCGAGACGGTCACAATCGCCTCGTCCTGGCCGACCATGCGCTTGTGAATCTCATCTTCCATGCGCAGAAGGCGCGCGCTCTCCTCTTCGACGAGACGTGACACCGGAACGCCGGTCCACGCGGCCACTATCTGGGCGATGTCTTCCTCGCCCACCTCGGGCACCGTCTCGCCCAGCTTGTCCCGCCACGCCGCTTCTTTCAGAGCGAGCTTGTCCTGCAGCTTTTTGACCTTGTCGCGCACGCTGGCGGCCGCCTCGAAGTCCTGCTTGTTGACCGACTCGTCCTGCTCCACGCGCTGCTTGCGGATCTCCTTCTGGAGGTCCTTCAGGTCTTCTGGAGTCGTGGTCAGCTTCATGCGCACGCGCGCCGACGCCTCGTCGATCAGGTCGATCGCCTTGTCGGGCAGCGCGCGATCGCTGACGTACCGGTCGCTCAGCACCGCCGCTGAGTGGACGGCCGCGTCGGTGATCACCACGCGGTGGTGCTTCTCATACAGGGACTTGACCCCGTTGAGGATGTCGATGGTCTCGGTGAGCGTCGGCTGATCCACGTAGACCGGCTGGAAGCGGCGCTCGAGCGCTGCGTCTTTCTCGATGTACTTGCGGTACTCGTTGAGCGTCGTTGCGCCGATGCACTGGATTTCGCCACGCGCGAGCGCGGGCTTGAGGATGTTGGCGGCGTCGATCGCCCCCTCCGCGGCGCCGGCGCCGACCAGCGTGTGCAGCTCGTCGATGAACAGGACGACCTCGCGGCTCGAGCGAATCTCATCGAGGATCTTCTTCAACCGCTCCTCGAATTCACCGCGGTACTTCGTGCCGGCGACCAGCGCACCCATGTCGAGAGTCAGCACGCGCTTGTGCTGCAGCGACTCAGGTACGTTGCCGAGGTTGATCTGCTGGGCGAGACCTTCCGCGATCGCGGTCTTGCCCACGCCTGGTTCGCCGATGAGCGCCGGGTTGTTCTTGGTGCGCCGGCTCAGGATCTGGATCACGCGCTCGATCTCCGTCTCGCGCCCGATCACCGGGTCGAGCTGATTGCGGCGTGCGAGCTCGGTGAGGTCACGGCCGAACTGGTCGAGGAGCGGCGTCTTCGAAGGCTTCTTCGGCGCCGGCTCGGCCTCGGTCTCCGCGCTGGAGTCGTGCAGCAGCCGCTCGATCTCGCCGCGGACCTTCTCCAGGTTCGCTCCGAGGTCTTCGAGGACGTGGGCGGCGATTCCCTCGCCTTCGATGAGAAGCCCGAGCAGCAGGTGCTCGGTGCCGACGTAGTTGTGGCCCATGCGCCGCGCTTCCTCGAAGGAGATCTCGATGACCTTCTTCACACGCGACGTCGGGATGATCTGCTGGATGATGATCCGCTCGTTCCGGCCGAGGACCGATTCGATGGTCTGGCGGACTTTGCCGATCTCGACCCCAAGGTTGTTGAGAACCTTGGCGGCCAGGCCTTCACCCTCGCGGAGCAGTCCCAGGAGCAGGTGCTCGGTGCCGATATAGCTGTGGTGGGATCGTTCTGCTTCTTCCTGGGCGAGCGTCAGAACTTTCTTGGCCCGCTCAGTAAACCTTTCAAACGGATACAAGGTCCCTTTCCTCCTGGACTCCTTTCTACGACGCTAGGTGGGGCCAGCACCTCCTCAACGTAACAGTGGTACCCCTGGGTACCCCCGCACCTAATATAGCGTCCAACTCCGCCACTCGATTTCAGTTATGAGGAGGCATATGAGTCGCCTTCTCGAACGAGTGAGTGGCTTTATTCCCGCTGTCATCGCGCTAACGCTGCCGATTGCCTTTCTACCCTCCGCCGGCGATAGCTACATCCTCCCGCGAGCGTCGATCGTAATCGGGGGCGCGAGCCTGGGCGTCGGTGTGGCGCTCATCATCCCTCGCGGCCCTGGCCTTGCTGGGCTGCGCCTTCCTCTCGCCGCGGCGGCCGCGGCCGCCGTGCTCGCGTTCATCTTCTCGATCTCCTGGCCGCTGAGCGTCGCGGGGTCCTACACACGATACGAGTCCTTGCCGATGCGCCTCGCTTACCTCGGCTTGATGGCCTCGGCGGTCTGGTTGCTGAAGAGCCGCCTGCAGCGCGACGTGGTCGTCACGGCTTTCGTGTTCGGCGCAACCGTCGCCTCGCTCGAGGCGCTGGAGCAGGCTTTCACGCACGTCGCCTTTCGCCCGGACGGCAACCTGGGGAACGCCAATCTCCTTGCGGCCTTGATCGCGATGGCCATCCCGCTGGCGGTCGAGCGGGCATGGAGAGGCGGCCTGTTCGTCGGCCCGTGGGCGGCCGCGGTGGTCGTGATGGCGTCCGGACTGGTCGTGACGACGTCGCGCAGCGGCGGGTTGGGTGCGATCGCAGGCTGCCTCGCGTTGATCACGTTTGCCGTTCCGCGCCGGCTCAGCACCGCGGCTGGCGCGGCCTCGGCCGTGGCGGTGGGCGCTGCGGTGCTGTTCATCCTCGTCTCCCCGCTGCGCGCGCTGAACGACGACCCGGCGTCGCTCCGCCTCAACCTCTGGCAGGACGGCCTTCGTCTCGTCGGCGCGCGCCCGCTCACGGGCTGGGGCGAAGACGCCACCGGTTTGTCGTTTGGACACTACCTCACCCAGGATTACGCGGGCCTGGTCACCTTTGACCGCGTCCATTCCGGTCCTCTCGACGTCGCCGCGACGCAGGGCATCCTCGGGCTGGCGGCGCTCGCGTGGGTGCTGGTGGTGCTGTCGCGCGGCGCTTGGAGGAGACGCGAGGAGCGCGACGTGGCCGGCCTGGCCGGGGCGCTCGCCGGCTACAGCGTGTGGGTCTTCTTCAATTTCGACTGGGCGCCGGCAACCGGGCCGTTCTGGCTCCTGGCGGGGACGCTCTGGTCTACGCTTCCCCGCTTGCCGGGGAAAGTGGATCCGTCGCTTGGCGACCGGGCCGGATGGCGGGTTGCGCTCTGGCAACCGCTGTTGGCGGCAGCGTTGGTCGTGGTCGCTGTAGTTTTCGCCGTCTTCCCGATCCTCGCCGACACCTGGTACATCAGGGGCCGAGCCGAACTGTCCGTTCGGCTCGATCCGCTCCAGGCCCAGTACCACCGGTCCCTGGGCCTGAGCGTGATGGCCCGAGGCGACCTGCCCGGCGGCGTCGCCGAGCTGCGGCGCGCCGCAGACCTGGGCGAAACCGATCCCGGATTGTATGTCGAGCTTGGCGATCGGGAGAGGCAGCTCGGAAACTTCGACGGGGCCAGGCGCGCGTACCAGCGCGCGCTCGCGATCGACCCGTACTACACCCCGGCAGCGCAGCGCCTGGCGGGGGTCTAGCTACTCCTCGTCTTCGGTGGGGTACTCGTGAGCCCGGTCGCTGCGTACGCCCACGAGGTTCGCAGGCGGCGCCGACAGCTGCTTCAGGCTGAGCGAGATCCGGCGCCGCGCGGTGTCGATGCCGATCACCTTGACCTGCACCGTCTCGCCGACCTTGAGCACGTCCTCAGTCCGCTCGACGTGATCCCAGGACAGCTCCGAGATGTGAAGCAGGCCCTCGATGCCGGGCATGATCTGGAGGAAGGCGCCGTACTTCTTGGTCTTGGTGACCTGCCCCTCGACGATCGAGCCGACGGGCATCGACTGCACCAGCCGCTCCCACGGATCCTGCTGCAGCTGGCGCAGCGAGAGCGAGATCCGCGTCTGCTCGGGGTCGAGCTTGATCACCTTGACCGTGACCTCCTCGCCAAGCTGCAGCACGTCGGTCACCTTGGAAACACGGTCCCACGACAGCTCGGAGATGTGGATCAGGCCGTCGGCGCCGCCGATGTCGACGAACGCGCCGTAGCTGGTGATACCGGAGACCGTTCCACGCACCGTCGTCCCGGTCTGCAGTCGGCTGAACAGCTCCTCGCGCTTGCGCGCGCGGTCCTCGTCCTCCGCCGCCTTCTGGCTGACGATCAACCGGTTGCGCTTGCGGTTGACCTCGAGGATCTTGACTGGGATCCTCTTTCCCACCAGCGACTCGAGACTTCCCGCGTAGGCCCGCGCGACCTGGCTGGAAGGCAGGAAGCCGCGCAGGCCGAGGATGTTGACGATCAGCCCGCCCTTGTTCTGCTCCCGCACGTCGGCGTCGATGACGGTCCCGTCGATCTGCTTCTCTGCGGCGACGAGCCAGGTCGTCTCCGCCCGCGCCCGGCGCAGGCTGAGGACGACGTTGCCCTCTTCGTTCTCAGGCTGCAGGACGTAGACCTTGATCTGGTCCCCTGGCTCGAGGCCGGCCGAGTCCATCTCTCCGCGCAGGCCGAGCTCCTTGCTCGAGATGACCCCCTCAGCCTTGGCACCAATGTCGACCAGGACCTCGTCCGGGTCGACTCGCACCACGATCCCATCCACGATGTCCCCGTGGTTGGGGGTCTTGAAGGCCTCCTCCTCGAAGTGGAGGTAGTCCTCCATCGTCATCGCTGCCGATGAATCCTGGTCGGTCCCCTCCTTGTCTTCGGTCAGGACAGCACCGATCTCAGTAGACAAAATACGAACCCCCTAAAGGTTATTGATGTGGTCTTGGTCGTCAAAACGGCCTCCGCCAAAACGAGCGTCAATTGTACCGCACCAAACATCGCTAACCCGGGAAGGGTTCGGCGAGGTCGTGGTTGTCAATCAATCTCGTTTTTCCAACTCGGGCGGCCATTACGGCAAGCGTGCCAGGCTTCTGAAAGGTAGCCGGGTCGACGAGCTCCGCATACTCCAGCTTGACCAGCGGCTCGAGGGCCAGACGGGCGGCCAGCCGCGCTCTCAATCGAATCGGATCACGCTCGCCAGTGGCGTATGCGTCCGCAGCCTCGCGGAGCGCGGCGCTGATTCCGGCCGCGGCCCTGCGCTCGTCCTCACTCAGGTAGACGTTGCGTGAGCTGAGGGCCAGCCCGTCCTGCTCCCGCACCGTTGGCACGACCCTGATCTCGACGCCGAGGTCAAGGTCGCGGACCAATCTCTTGACCACCGCGACCTGCTGCGCGTCCTTCTGGCCGAAGTACGCGCGGTCCGGCGCGACCGCCGCGAACAGCTTGGTGACGACGGTCGCGACGCCGTCGAAATGCCCGGGGCGGGCCAGGCCCTCGAGAGCTTCCGTAACTCCGCCCACATGCACCCGCGTGCTCGCGTTCGGCGGATACATCTCTTCGGCGGACGGGCGATACACCGCATCGACCTCGGCGTGCCCGAGCAGCATCAAGTCGTGGTCCCAGTCCCCCGGGTAGCGGCCGAAGTCTTCATGGGGGCCGAACTGAATCGGGTTGACGAAGACGCTCGCGACCACGACCTCGTTCTCGAAGCGCGCGCTCTCGAGAAGACGTGCGTGGCCGGCGTGCAGCGCGCCCATCGTGGGCACGAGACCGATCGATCTCCCATCACGACGCCATCGGCGCGACGCTTCGAGCATCGCGCCGGGACGGTCGATGACGGTTGGCGCGCTATCCCCCGTACCGGACCTCTGCCCTGTCCTTGGCGGGAGCCGAACCGTTGGTCGAATACTCGTGCTCTGGACCCGGAAACTTGCCGATCCGCACGTCTTCGGCGTAGCTCGTCGCCGCGTGAGCGATGTCCTCCGCCAGGTTGGCGTAACGCTTCACGAACTTCGGCGCCTTGCCGGTGGTCAGGCCCAGCATGTCGTGGAAGACGAGCACCTGGCCGTCGGTGGCCGGGCCGGCGCCAATCCCGATCGTCGGGATGCGAAGCGCGTGCGTGACCGAGGCCGCGAGCTTGCTCGGCACGCCTTCGAGCACGAGGCCGAACGCTCCCGCCTCCTCGAGCGCCTTCGCGTCGGCGAGGATCTGCGCCGCCTGGGCGTCGGTTTTGCCCTGGACCTTGAAGCCACCCATCTGGTGGACGAACTGTGGAGTTAGCCCGAGGTGCCCCATGACCGGGATTCCGACCTCGGTGAGCCGCCGGGTGATCTCGACCACGCGCCCGCCGCCCTCGAGCTTGACCGCGTGCATTCCTGCCTCCTGCACGAACCGGCCTGCGTTGGCGATCGCCTGCTCGGTGGACTCGTGGTACGACATGAATGGCATGTCGCCCACGAGCAGCGCCTGTCGCGCTCCGCGGGCGACCGCTTTGGCGTGGTGGAGCATGTCCTCCATCGTCACGGGCAGCGTCGTCGGATGACCGAGCATCACCATGCCCAGGCTGTCACCGACGAGAAGGATCGGGATACCGGACTCGTCGAGGATCCGGGCGCTGAGGAAGTCGTAGGCGGTGAGCACGGCAAAATGCTTGCCCTCGTCCTTGAATCGCTGGACGTCCAGCACCGTGGTCATGTGCCACCTCTCCTTCGGGTCGCTGCCACATTTCGGGTCAGCGCCCTCTTGGTCCGCTCCGCCGCCGCCGGATCGAGTCCAGCCTCTCTTGCGATCTGAAGCGCGACCAGGCCGAGCATACGATAAAGATCTGGGCGGTCGACTGACTTCAGGTGGCGCGCGACCGTCTCCGCGTCGCCGCGCCGGATGGGTCCCGTCAGTGCCCGCACCACACCGCGTCGGCGGATGTTGTCGATCCCCCCTTCGATCAACGGCATCAACGCTTTCGTCGCCTCGTCCTCGCTCCAGCCGGCCTGCTCCAGGAGCCGCACCGCTTGCGCGATCACCACGTCGACGAAGTTGGAGGCGAAGACGGCCGCCGCGTGGTAGAGCACCCGCCGGCTGTCGTCGACGTGCTTCGGTCGGGCCCCGAGGTCGCGGGCGAGCCTGGCGAGCCGGCGCCGCAGCGCCGCGGTGCTGGCGTCGACCGCGACTGTGATCCCGTGAAACGCTGAGGGCCCGCGAGGCTCGGAAAAGGACTGGAGGGGGTGAAACGAGCCCACCGCGTGATCGTGCAGCGGCTCGAGGGCGTCGAGGCCGAGTGCGCCGCTGAGGTGGACGAAGCTGACGCCCTCCCGCGGCGCCATGCCCGCGATGCGTGAGGCGGTCTCGCGGACGGCGCCATCGGGGACGGCTAGAAAAACCAGCCCCTCTCGCGGCAACCTTAGCCCGCTGCGCGCGGGCGTCAGTCGGGCGGGATGACCTGCCGCGCGAATCGCGCGTACGAGGCTGCGGCCGAGGTTGCCTCGGCCTGAGACTGTGATTGGGGGTTGTGGCAGGGGTGAGGCGTTACGAGGCTGACGAGCTTGCCGCGGCTCGAGAGTCCGGCTCGTCGTGGGCCAGGATCTGGTCCAGCTCTTTGCCGTCGATCGTCTCCACGATCTTGAGGCGCTCGACCACGGCGTCCATCTTGCCGCGCTGCTGCGTGAGGATGGTCTTGGCCGTCTGGTAGCCGTGGCTGATGATGCTGCGGATCTCCTCGTCGATGAGCGCCGCGATCTCCTCCGAGTAGTTCCGCTGCTCGCCAAGATCGCGGCCGAGGAACACGAGCTCCTCCTTGTGGCCCATCGTCACAGTCCCGAGCTTGTCCGACATCCCCCACTGGGTGACCATGCGCCGGGCCATCTGCGTCGCCCGCTGGATGTCGTTCTCGGCGCCAGAGGTGATGTCGCCGAAGACGATCTCTTCCGCGACGCGGCCGCCCATGATGCCCGCGATCTGGTCCATCAGCTCGTCGCGCGAGACGAGGTACTTGTCCTCTTCGGGAAGGCTCAGGGTCCAGCCGAGGGCCATGCCGCGGGAGATGATCGAGACCTTGTGCACGGGGTCGGTGTGCGGCAGTGCCTTCATGACCAGCGCGTGGCCAGTCTCGTGATACGCGATGATCTCTTTCTCCTTTTCGGAGATGCGCCGGCTCTTGCGCTCGGGTCCGGCGATCACGCGCGCGATCGCCTCCTCGAGCTCGTCCATGCCGATCACCTTCTTGTTGGCGCGGGCGGCGAGGATCGCGGCCTCGTTGATCAGGTTCGCGAGGTCGGCGCCGCTGAAGCCCGGCGTCTGGCGCGCCAGCACGTCGAGGTCGACAGTTGAGTCGAGCGGCTTGTTCCGCGCGTGCACGTCCAGGATCGAGCGCCGGCCCTTGATGTCGGGCCGGTCGAGGGTGACGTGGCGGTCGAAGCGGCCGGGGCGGAGCAGTGCGGGGTCGAGCACGTCAGGCCGGTTGGTCGCCGCGATGACGATGACGTGGGTGTTGGTGTCGAAGCCGTCCATCTCGACGAGCAGCTGGTTGAGGGTCTGCTCGCGCTCGTCGTGACCGCCGCCCAGCCCGGCGCCGCGCTGGCGGCCGACGGCGTCGATCTCGTCCACGAACACGATGCAGGGCGAGTTCTTCTTGGCCTGGTCGAACAGGTCGCGGACGCGGCTCGCGCCGACGCCCACGAACATCTCCACGAACTCGGAGCCCGAGATCGAGAAGAAGGGCACGCCGGCCTCACCGGCCACGGCCTTGCTGAGCAGCGTCTTGCCCGTTCCGGGAGGACCGACGAGCAGCACGCCCTTGGGTATGCGCGCGCCAAGGGCGACGAACTTCTCCGGGTACTTCAGGAACTCGACGATCTCCGTCAGCTCTTGTTTCGCTTCGTCCACCCCGGCGACGTCGGCGAACGTGATCGCCGGCTTGTCGCCGGCGATCATGCGCGCCCGTGAGCGGCCGAAGGAGATCGCCTGGTTGTTGCCGCTCTGGGTCTGGCGCAGCACCCACCACATGAATGCGGCGATCAGGATCACCAGGATGATGTTCGGCAGCAGCACGCTGATCAGGTAGCTGCCGGTCTGGCTCTTCTCGAACTTCACCGTCACGCCGTTTGTGCGCAGGTCATCCATGTACTTGCACTCGCCGGAACAGTCGGGCAGGACAACGTTGTGCTTGTGACCCTGGTCATCGGTCACGACACCATCAGTGCCGCTGATGTCGACGATCTTGACGTGTCCGGAGGAGGCCTGGTTCAGCATGGTCGTGTAGTCCCAGTCCCCCTGGCTCTGACTGTTCTGGATGGAGCTCCAGGTAAACCAGAAGATGAGGCCGAGCACGACGACCAACGCGAAATAAAACAGGCTGGAGCGGGGGAAACGACTCAAATCAGATCTCCTCGAGGAGTTTCTAGCCTAACAACTTTCTGCGACGACGCAACCGGCATAGGTGTAAGGGTCACGTGTTGTGCCGGCTCACCGGGGAGGCTCGCGAGGTCGGCATCGACCGCGTAGCCCGGCACCCAGGCCAGCCTAGGGCCCGCAAACACGAGCGGCCAGGCATCCCGATCCTCGCGCGGCACCCGCGCGTCGACAAAGATGTCCTGAAGCTTGCGGGTCCCGCGGCCGCCCGCAGGACGCATCCGGAGGCCGGGCCGACGATGGCCAAGATGCAGCTGGAGGCCGCCACGGAGGTGGACGGCCTCGCGATCGTCGCATCCCGCGCAGCTCCTGACCTCGAGCCGAGGCGGCGCCTGCGGCCCCTGCTGCGACGGAATCACCTGCATGAGCTCCCCCACGATACGGAAACGCAGGCCTCCGGGAAGATCGACGCCTCGGCCGCCCGGCCCTGGGCGAACAAGGCGGCGCATGGCTTCGATGTGGGACCTGGAGAGGCCCGGTTGAGCACCGCCCGCACGGACGTAAAGCTGCCTCAGCGCCTGGGCGGCCACCGGCGCCGGCATCCGCTCCAACCGGCGTCGCGTGAGCCGGCCCGCGGCCGCCTGCTCGGCGGCCTGCTGCCACTGCGCCGCGGCGAGGGCGGCGGCGTGGAACCTCCGGGTGATGCCCGGCCTGTCGCGCTCGAGCGCCGGCAGGATCAAAAGACGCGCGCGCACGCGGGCGAATCGGGTGTCGAGGTTGGCGGGGTCTTCGTGGGCGACGATTCCCCGGTCCTGGAGGAACAGGCGCACCTCGCGCCTCCAGACATTCAGGAAAGGACGCACGTAGCGCCCGCGTTGGGCGGGCATGCCTCGGAAGCCGGCGATCCCACAGCCGCGCAGCAGATGCAGGACGACGCTTTCAACCAGGTCGTCGGCGCTGTGCGCGATGGCGACGACCTCGGCGCCGGACTTGAGGCGTGCGCGCTCGAGGAATGCGTAGCGAAGCGTGCGGGCCGCAGCCTGGAGCGAACCTTTGGGGATCGGCTCGTCGCGACGTTCGGAGATCAGCGGGACGCCGATGCCCTCGCACAGGTTCGCGACCTCGCCCGCGACCGCGTCCGAACCTTCGCGAAGCGCGTGGTCGAAATGCGCCGCCACAATATCTCGACCGGCCTCGTGGAGGGCCAGGAGCAGGGCTGTCGAATCCGGGCCGCCCGAGACCGCGACGAGGATTCGGCCGGCGGGAATCACAGCCATGGTGGTGCCGGGTGGACTCGAACCACCGACAACGCGATTATGAGTCGCGCGCTCTACCACCTGAGCTACGGCACCGCGGGGCGAGATGCTACTTGGAAGCTTGCGCTCGCGCCTTGAGCTTGCGCTTCTTCTTGCGGTGCTTGTCGATCGCCACCCTCTTTCTCTTGTTCATGTCGTTCAGACTTCTCCAGGACGCATCGTAGCCAAGCGCCGCTAATCGGGCTCAGACCCGAGGTCGGTTGGGCAGAATATACGGCCTTGATCGGCACCGCCACACGAACCCTCGAGCGGCCGGCAGCTGCGTCCGTTGCCGTGGTGTCCGTGTTCGCGCTGTGCATCTTCACGAGCGCGTTCCTCATGTTCCTGGTCGAGCCGATGGTCGCCAAGATGGTGCTTCCTTCTGTCGGTGGGACCCCGGCCGTCTGGACCACGTCCGTCCTTTTCTTCCAGACGGTGCTTCTGGCGGGGTATGGCTACTCGCACTGGCTTGCGATGCGTATGACGTGGCGCCGCCAGGCTCTGGTGCACGGGACGGTCCTTCTCCTGCCTCTCCTGGTTCTGCCCATCCACGTCATCACCGGGTGGAATCCTCCGACCTCCGGCAGTCCTGTTCTGTACCTGGTTCTGCTCCTCTCCGCGATGGCCGGCCTTCCGTTTTTCGTGGTTGCCACGACCTCGCCCCTGGTCCAGCACCTGTTCTCCCGTACCGATCATCCGGACGCCTCCGATCCGTACTTCCTGTACCGCGCCAGCAATCTCGGCAGCGCGCTCGGCCTGCTCGCCTATCCGGCGCTGATCGAACCTCACGTCGGCCTGCGCGCCCAGGCGCAGCTCTGGACCGCCGGCTACGTGACGTTCGTCGTTCTCGTCGTCCTTTGTCTTGCGATGGTGGCTTTGGGCCGACGGCAGCCGGCGGCCGAGCCTTTGCCTGTGGCTGCCACGGTCGCGAGCCGGACGTCGGCTGTGACCTGGCGCCGCCGGGCACGGTGGATCCTTCTCGCGGCGGTGCCCTCGACCTGGATGCTGGCCGTGACCTCGTACTTCACGACCGCGATCCGGCCGCTCCCGCTGCTTTGGGTCATACCCCTGGTCCTTTATCTGCTCTCGTTCGCGGTCGTCTTCGCTCGGCGTCCGCTTGTTCCGCGCCGGTGGCTGAACCGCGCCTATCCGTTCTATGCGCTTCCGGTTCTGGGCATGGTCCTGCTCGGAGGTAGCGGTCCCTTCTTCGCGCTGGCCGTCCTCCATTTCGGAGCGTTCTTCCTCGCAGCGCTGCTTTGCCACGGTGAGCTTGCCGCCGACCGGCCGAGCGCCACCGACCTCACCGAGTTCTACTGGTGGGTCGCGGTCGGAGGCGCTGCGGGTGGATTGTTCAGTGCCGTGATCGCGCCGTTTGTCTTCAACGACTTCCTGGAGTATCCGATCGCGATCATCGTCGCCGCCCTGCTCAGGCCGGCGCTGGCAGCCGGTCGAGGCAAACGCGTTCTGATCGCGGACTTCGGCCTGCCCGCCGCCCTGGCGGCCGGGCTTCTGGTCGCGGTGGGCGTGACCGAAGCCTCAGGGGCGATGGCGCGGCTGGATCAGATCACCGTCACCAGCGCCGCCAGCGCTTCGGACCTGGTACGTGTTCTGGTCGTCTTCGCCGTACCCGCTGTGATCTCCGCGGCCTTCACCTGGCGTCCGGTCCGCTTCGGGCTGACGATGGCGATGATGCTTCTACTGAGCCTTCTTCCGGTGGGCTCACAACCTGTCCTGTTTCAGGCACGCGACTTCTTCGGTGTCCACAAAGTGGTGACCAATGCCTCGGGTGACCGCCACGAGCTGATCGACGGCGGCGTCATCCATGGCGTCCAGCTCACCGACCCGTCTCTTCGCGACGTACCCACGTCCTACTACGGAGCGACCAGTCCGGTGGGGGACCTCTTCCGGGCCGAGCAGGGCGTGGATGCCGCATGGAACGTCGCCGTGCTCGGGCTCGGGGCAGGGTCGATCGGGTGCTATGCGCAGCCGGGGCAAAGCTGGACCTACTACGAGATCGATCCCGTCGTCGTCGGCATCGCTCGCAACACCTCGTTCTTCACGTTCTTGCACGACTGCACGCCACAGGCCCGCGTCACCCTCGGTGATGGCCGCATCACGATGGCCGCGGTCCCTGACCGCAGCTATGACCTGATCGTCCTCGACGCCTTTGGCGGCGACGCGCCGCCGGTTCACCTTCTGACCCGGGAGGCGGTCCAGCTCTACATGGCCAAGCTAAGGCCTGGAGGTGTCCTGCTCTTCAACGTCTCCAACAAGTACATCGACCTCGCCTCGGTTCTCGCCACCGAGGCTTCGAGCCTGTCCCTGGTCTCGTACGTCCGCGTCGACCGCGATGTGACCGCGGCCGAGGCGGCTCATGGCAAGACCCCGTCCTCTTGGGTCGTCATGGCGTCACAGGCCGGCAATCTCCAGGACCTTCCCAATCGGCCGGGCTGGGGACAGATGACGGCCACGCCACAGTTCCCCGTCTGGACAGATGACTTCTCCGACCTGCTGGTGGTCACGCGCCTGGGCTGACCCGGTCAGGTTGGTTGCGGAGGTCGGATTCGAACCGACGACCTTCGGGTTATGAGCCCGACGAGCTGCCGCTGCTCCACTCCGCGGCTCCAGTATACCCGCGAATTTATCGAGATCTGGGCGACGGGGACGGGGTCGGCGGCGTCGTCACCAGGTAGAGCTTCTCGTTCGGTTTCGCGTAGCCGTTGCGCCGGGCCTCCTCCTCATCGGCGGTTCCCGACTGCAGCGCTTGCACGTCTTTGCGATAGCCCGCGTTCTGGGCCGCGATCTCCGTGTTTTGCTTTCTGATCTCGGACACCTGCTGGCTGAGGCGATGGCTCACATACGCCTCCTGCGCGAACGCCACACCGCCCCACGTCAGTGCAACGCCGACGCCGGCGGCGATGACGACCTGGCGCACGCCGAACGTGTTCGTGCGCACGCTGCCCGCAACGGTCAAGGCTTTGCTGTGTCTCATGCTGCGATGTTGTTGTGAAGCCGGCGGAGGGAGCCGACTATAACAAACCGGCCCTAGACCGAGCCCTCCCAACGCCGCAACTTCTCGGCCTCGCCGAGGTCGGAGAAGGTCTTGCCCTCACTGCGAAGCGCGGATTCGGCCGCCGCAAAACGCTTCCGGAATCGCTGCCCGGCGACGCGCAGCGCATCCTCCGGATTGAGCTTCAGACTCCGCGCCAGCGACACGATCGCGAACAGCAGATCCCCCATCTCCTCGAACGCGCGGTCGCGGTCGCCGGCGTCGGCGGCCAGCTCACGCGCCTCCTCGGCCACCGATTCCGCTGCCGCCGCCGGCGTCGCGAAGTCGAAGCCGACACGGGCCGCGCGCTTCTGCAAACCAAGCGCCCATGCAAGCGCGGGCAGCGTCGAGGGCACGCGGTCGACGACCGACTCATCGCCACCGGCGTGGCGCGACTCCTGCATCTTCTGGTGCTCCCAGTTCCGCAGGACCTCATCCGCGTTGGCCACCGACGTGTCGCCGAACACATGCGGATGGCGCTTGACCATCTTTGCGGCCACGGCTTCGGATACCTGTGCCGCATCGAACCGACCTTCCTCGGCGGCGATCTCGGCGTGCATCGCGATCTGTAGGAGCAGGTCGCCCAGCTCCTCCATCATCTTCGCGTCGTCGGACGAGTCGATCGCCTCAAGCAGCTCATATGTCTCCTCGAGCAGGTATGGCCGCAGCGACTCGTGCGTCTGCTCGCGATCCCAGGGACAACCACCTGGCGCGCGCAGCCGGTGCACGACCTCGAAGATCGCGGCAATCCCAGCCGAGAACGGCGTGTCCATGCGGCCTGATTCTATGAAGGCGCCGGAACCGCCGCTCGGCCCGCCTCGTAGAGCGCCGCTATCTCTTCGAGCAGGCTCAGCAGGTCTGCCTGCCAGCCCTCCCCCTTTCTTCGCAGCTTGATGCGGTTCGGACCGACCGCGATCCGCCCCGCCATGCGCCGCGACAGCTCCTCGACGTCGAGAAAACGCTGCGGATCGACTCGGATCAGGATGTCGTGACCCTCCGCGATCACGCCGCGAAGGCCCATGCGCTGGCCACGCAGCTTCACGCGCAGCGAGTACACCAGGTTGTCCAGTTGCGCGGGCGCCGAACCATAGCGGTCCTTCAGCGAGCGAAGCATCGAGTCGAGGTCCTGCTCGTCTTCCGCGTTCGCCAGCTGGCGATAAGCGCCGAGCCGAAGCTTCTCATCGCGGATGTACGAGCGAGGGATGAAGTGGTCGAGGGGCAGGTCCAGGTTCATCTCGGCCGTCGACAGGACGTCTGTGACCGCCGTTTCCTCAGACCCAGTGCGCAGCTTGGAGACCGCACCCTGGAGCATCTGCAGGTACATCTCGAAGCCGACCGCGGCGATGGCGCCGTGCTGCTCGGTGCCGAGCAGGTTCCCCGCACCGCGGATCTCGAGGTCGCGCAGGGCGATCTTGAAACCCTGGCCCAGCTCGTGAAGCCCCGAGATCACGTCCAGGCGCTTGTCAGCCTCTTCGGTCAGCGATCGGCGCGGGTCGTAGAGAAAGTAGGCGTAGGCGCGGCGTCCCGACCGGCCTACGCGGCCACGGAGCTGGTAGAGCTGGGCCAGCCCGAAGCGGTCGGAGCGTTCGACGATGATCGTGTTGACGTTCGGGATGTCGAGCCCCGACTCGATGATCGTCGTGCACACGAGCACGTCATGCTTGCCCGCCTCGAAGTCCACCATCACGGTCGCGAGCTCGTTCTCTGACATCTGGCCGTGACCGACCGCGATCCGCGCCTCGGGCAGCAGCCGGCGGACACGCTCGGCGGCCTTCTGGATGGTGCGCACCCGATTGTGGACGAAGTAGACCTGGCCGTTGCGATTGAGCTCGCGGCTGATCGCCTCGTGGATGAGCTCGTCGTCGTCGGCGGTGACGTAGGTCTTGATCGGCTGGCGCTCCTCGGGGGGCGTTTGGATGACGCTCATGTCTCGGATCCCGCCGACTGCCATGTGCAGCGTGCGCGGGATCGGCGTCGCCGAGAGCGACAGCACGTCGAGCTGCGTGCGCAGCTTCTTGAGTCGCTCCTTTTGCATGACGCCGAATCGGTGCTCTTCGTCGACCACCAGCAAGCCGAGACGCTTGAAGCGCACATCGCGCTGGAGCAGCCGATGTGTGCCGACGACGATGTCGACGTGGCCTGTCTGCAAACTTTCGATCGTGCGCGCCTGTGTCTCGTCGTCGACGAAGCGCGACAGCATCTCGACCACGACCGGGAAGTTCTTCAGCCGCTCGCAGAACACATGGAAGTGCTGTTGGGCGAGCACCGTTGTCGGGGCCAGCACCGCAACCTGCTTGCCGCTCATCGCGGCTTTGAACGCCGCGCGCAGCGCGAGCTCGGTCTTGCCGAAACCGACGTCACCGCACAGCAGCCGGTCCATCGGCCGGTCGGACTCCATGTCTGCCTTGATCTCGCCCAGCGCCGCGACCTGGTCCGGCGTCTCCTCATATGGAAACGATGATTCAAGCTCCTGCTGCCACGCGGTGTCCGGCGCAAATGCGATGCCGGGTCGGGCCTCGCGCATCGAATAGATCTTCAGGAGCTCCTCGGCGACGTCCTGCACGACCTTGCGTGCGCGACCGCGCGCGCGGGTCCAGTCGGAGGTACCGAGACGGTGCAGGCTCGGCGCGCCCTCACCGCCCAGATATTTCTGCACGCGGTCGAGGTTCTCCACCGGCACGAAGAGTCGGTCGCCTTCCGCGTATTCGAGCTCGAGGTACTCCCGGTGGGCGCCATCCGATTCGATGAGGCGCATGCCCTTGAAGCGCGCGATGCCGTGGTCGACATGCACGACCAACTCGTCTGTCGCGAAGTCCAGCGTGAACTCGCGGGTGAGATCTTCCGCCTTCGTCCGAGCGCGGCCGCCCCATGAGGGCCGGCGCACGCGACCGAAGAGCTCTGCGTCGGTCGCGACGACAAACCCGAGCGATGGCTGCGAGAAGCCGGCCGCGAGGTCGACCGCCGCGTGCTGGAGAGCGGGCTTGACATCCAGGTCGAGGTCAAGGTCGACCTCGTGCAGAGCCGCCTCCACGCCGCCTTCGTCGAGCAGCGCGCGCAGGCGTTCGTCCTGCTCGCTGGCGAACACGATCGACGCCGCGTCGGCACGGGCCGCAAATCCCGCGAGGGCGCGCGGCTGGCCGACCAGCGGCTCGCCCTCGAACCAGCCGAGGTCGATTGCATCGGTCGGGCCTTCGCCGGCCGTGACGGTGACCCGCCGCCTCGGCCCGAAGTCGTCGATCCGCTCGACGGTCGGCAGCGTGAACCGCCGGGGCAGCTCGCCGCCGCCGGCCTCCGCAGCCGCGAGCATGGCGCTTTCGTCGAGCAGCGTCCGCGCGTCCACCAGCTGTCGCTTCGGCTCGATATCGAGCACCACGGCATCGGCCGGAACGTGGTCGAGCAGCGACGGGCGCGTCGGGTCGAGGTAAGCCGCATAGAACTCCACCCCCGCAAACGCCGCCCCCGCGCCAAGCCGCGTCAGCTCGTCCTCCCACTCCGACCGCACGTCGCCGCGTAGGGTGTCGAGCGAGACGGAGGCTCGCAGCCTTTCGACCGCGGCCGCGCCCCGTTCAGGTCCGATCAGCAGCTCGCGTCCGGTCCGGATCGTGGCCTCGCGAATCGCCATCACCGAGCGCTGGTTCTCCGGGTCGAAAAAGCGCAGCGTCTCCACCATATCGCCCGCCCATTCGGCCCGGATCGGTGCTTCGGCCGCTGCCGGGTAGACGTCGAGGATGCCGCCGCGGAGCGAGAACTGACCCCACTCCTCGACCAGGGGCTCACGCGTGTAGCCCAATTCGATCATGCGACCCGCCACTGTCACCGGATCAGGTCCGTCGCCCGGGCGCAGGGTCACCGTGCTTTCGACCAGATCACGCGGCGAGATCGTCTGCCGCGTCAACGCGCGCCGCGAGGAGACGACCACGACCGGCTCTCGGTCCGCGCCCGCCAGCGCCGTCAGCGCTTCAAGACGCCTGTTCACCGATTCGTCGAACGCCGGCGGGCGGTCGAGGAGAGACACCGCGACCTCCGCAAACACATGCGTGGCCGGCTGCCCGGCGAGCCACAGGCGCAGCTCGTCGGCGAAGCGCTCAGGACCCGGGACCAGGATCAGCATCGGCCTGCCGCTTCGGGCGGCGGCGCGCGCGACCGAACCCGCGACGACGGGCCAGGCGGACCTCGGCAGCCGCGCCACCTCCAGCTCTGACGAACCGCCCCTGATCCATCGCTCTAGCCTGGGCTCGGCGTTGACTGCCGCCTCCCAGAGCTTCACGCCAACTCCTGGCAGCCGAGCGCGCCCGCCCGGTTGTAGCGGTCCATCGCGCGCTCCAGTCCGGCCTCGAGCGCAAGCTCGAGCGCGTCGACGACGCCGCTGATCACGTCGGGCAGCCGCGCCGCCTCGGCTTTCGTGAACCGTCCGAGGACGTAGTGACGGCCGGGCTGGGAGCCCTCCCGCGCGGGCTTGCCGATGCCGATGCGGAAGCGCACGAAATCGTCGGTCGCCAGCGCGGCGATGATCGACCGCACTCCGTTATGGCCTGCGCCCGAGCCACCGCGCCGGATGCGCATACGGCACATCGGTAGGTCGAGCTCGTCGTAGACGACCCAGGTGTCTTGCGCCGGAAGTCCTGTGTCTTTGAGCGCCCGCGCGACGGCCTGCCCCGATAGG
Source organism: Chloroflexota bacterium (assembly GCA_005883575.1). Taxonomy (GTDB): domain Bacteria; phylum Chloroflexota; class Dormibacteria; order Dormibacterales; family Dormibacteraceae; genus 40CM-4-65-16. The sequence continues at coordinate 128,795 of VBFH01000030.1, forward strand.
TTCATGTAGGTCTGCGGCATCACCAGCCACAGGCCGCGCGAATCCGAGCGCCCGACCAGCGACTGCCACCGCTTCTTGTCGATCTTCACATCAAGGCGGCGCGCCAGCTCGCGCAGGCATGCGAAACCGAGGTTGTGGCGCGTGTCGGCATACTCGGACTCCGGGTTGCCCAGGCCGACGATCAGTCTTTCCTTTCTTTCATCCATTTCCGGTGCACCCTGGGCGCGCCCGACGCATGCAGGCACGGCTAGGCCCGCGGCGAGCGCCGCAGACCTACAGGAATTCGAGTCTAAAGGCGTCCGCGCGCAAGGGTCACGCCGGAAAGCCGTAAGGCGGACACAGTCAGACGAGTCATCTCGCGTCGCTCGGACGCTGAGGCGTGGTCCCAGCCGAGCAGATGCAGGAGGCCGTGCACCGCGAGGAGCGCCACCTCCGTCCTTTCGTCATGTCCGTAGCTCGCCGCTTGGCGGACGACGGCCGGCCAGGAGATGGCGATATCGCCCAGGTGCTCGCCCGCGCCGGCAAACGAAAGCACATCGGTGGCGTGGTCCTCGCCCGCGTAGGTGTGATTCAGGCGCTGCAGCTCGTCGTGGGTGGTGACCCGGACCGCGACCGCGGGCCTTCCCTCGGGCAGTCGAGCTTCGAGCTCGGGCAGCGACGCGGCACGCTGGAGGGATCGGCGTATGAACGCCGCCGGCGCCGCCGACCTCGTTGCCTTGACCACTTCCACATCGAGTAGAGTCACGACCCGTGAAGATTCTCGTCACTGGGGGCGCGGGGTTCATAGGCTCCCACGTCGTCGATGCCTACATCGCCGCCGGACATGAGGTGGCCGTGCTCGACAACCTGAGCAGCGGACGCGAGGAGAACGTCAATCCCTCGGCACGCGTCTTCCGCGCCGACGTGCGCGAGCTCGCGCAGGTGCAAAGCGCGGTCGCGTCGTTCAAGCCCGAGGTGGTGAACCATCACGCGGCGCAGTCTGAGGTGCCGAAGTCAGTGGCCGATCCCGGCTACGACGCCCAGGTCAACGTGGTGGGCGGGCTCAACGTGCTGAAGGCGAGCGTGGACAACGCCGTGCGCAAGGTCATCTTCAGCTCGACGGGCGGCGCGCTGTATGGCGAGCCGGACGTCGTGCCAGCGGACGAGGATCACCCGATCCGTCCTCTGTCCCCGTACGGCACGAGCAAGTATGCCTTCGAGCAGTATCTCGGCACCTTCGAGCGGACATTTGGGCTCACGTTCACTACGCTGCGCTACGCGAACATCTACGGTGCACGCCAGGACTTCTTTGCCGAAGAAGGCCGAGTGGTCGCTATCTTCGCCAGCCGGATGATCGAGGACAAGCCGGTCACCATCGACGGCGACGGCAACCAGTCGCGAGACATGCTGCATGTCGGCGACGTCGCGACCGCAAACCTCGTCGCCCTGAATCGCGGAGACGGAGGCACCTACCACGTGAGCAGCGGCGTCCCGGTCACCGTCAACGACCTGTTCCGCAAGCTCGCGCTCCTGACCGAGTACAAGCGCGAGCCGATGCTGGGGCCGCCGCGCAAAGGCGACGTGTACCGGATCGCCCTCGACAACACTCGGGCCGCGGAGCAGCTCGCGTGGCAGCCGCGCATCCTGCTCGAGGAAGGCCTGCGGCTCACTGTCGACTACTTTCGCGACCAGATCGCCCGCCTCCAGGCCTGATTGAACGACGCCCTCGCCTTTCTGCATGGCTATGGCGCCCGCGTGCTGGTGGTGTTCGCCGTGCTTCTCGGCCTTTGGGGCGCATACCACTACTTTCGCAACGAGCGCGTCAGCGGGGGGTTCCGGTCCACCTACCTGATCATGGCGGGCATCACGCCGGTCCAGGGATTGCTCGGCCTGGTCCTTCTGCTCCTTGGCACCCGGCCGGCCGAGCTGCTTCATATCGTTTACGGCGCGTTCGCCGTGGTCTTCCTCCCCGGCGCCTATGTCTATGCGCGAGGCGGCGAAGCGCGCCGCGAGGCCTTGATCCTGTCCGGCGCCTCGTGGATCGTGAGCATCGCTTACATTCGAGGTATCTTCACGGGCTAACGTAGGCGGCGCGATGGACCCCAACGCCCGATACGTCCAGGAAAAGGAAGAGACCCTGACCACGAAGCCCGAGCGCCGCATCCTGATCACCGGCGGAGCCGGATTTCTGGGCGTCAACGCCGCGGTCCATCTCATCAAGGAAGGCTGGGCGGCCACTTTGCTCGACAACCTCAGCCGGCCGGGCACGGAGCGGAACCTGAAGTGGTTGATCACCCGGTACCCAAACCGCACCACATTTATCAAAGAGGACGTGCGGAACGCGGCCGCGCTCGCCGAGCACGTTCGCGACCAGGACGCCATCCTGCACCTCGCCGGCCAGGTCGCGGTCACGACCTCGCTCGTCGACCCCAACACCGACTTCGACGTCAACGCGCGCGGAACGCTCAACATGCTGGAAGCCGTCCGCGTTCACAACCACGACGCACCCTTTGTCTTCGCATCCACGAACAAGGTCTACGGAAAGCTGGATCACAGCAACTCAGCCTGTAAAGAGACGCAACCGATCGACTTCCACAGCCCGTACGGCTGCAGCAAGGGCGCCGCCGACCAGTACGTCAGGGACTACGCGCGCTGCTTCGGCATGAACACCGTCGTGCTGCGCCAGAGCTGCATCTACGGCTCCCATCAGTACGGGACCGAGGACCAGGGTTGGGTTGCCCACTTCGTGCACTCGATCCTCAAGAACCGAGGATTGACCATCTATGGAGACGGCACCCAGGTTCGCGACCTGCTGGACGCACGCGACCTCGGCGCGCTGTACGCAATCGTCATCGACAAGATCGGGATCACCCGCGGCGAGATCTATAACGTCGGCGGCGGGACCGAGAACCAGCGCAACCTGCTTGAGGTCGTCGACCAGATCGGCGAGCTGACGGGCAAGAAACCCCAGTTCAAGTTCGCCGATTGGCGCGAGGGCGACCAGGCCTTCTACGTCAGCGACATCGAAAAGGCCAGGCGCGACCTCGGCTGGGTGCCGAAGGTCGACTTCGACCGCGGCCTCCGCGACCTGGTCGCGTGGGCCGAGTCGGTGAACTAACTCTTACTCGGAGCGGCCCGCGCAGTCTGAGCACATGCCCCGGCCGATGGCGCCGGGACACCGACGGCGTAAAGACTCCAGCCGTTGGGAAGGCTGCCCGTGTCTTGAAACCACTCGGGATGGTCGCCGATGTACGCCTTGTAGCTGGGCACCGATCCGCTCAACGGCCCCGGAGGCGAGATCAAGAGCAGCCGCGTATGGGTGCCCGACAGCCAGCACTGCAGGAGCGGTCCGACCACGTCGGGGTGCTCGGCGTAGGTGTACCCCGGCGGAAGGTAGTAGAAGGGGTCGTAGAACTGGCTCGTCACCTCATACCCGCGAAGGCCTTCGTCGCGCGCCATCACATAGAGCAGCGTCGGCTCATCGCCTGGCATGTTCAGCACCCCTTCGCGAAGCTCGGGCCGGTTGTGCACCGTCCCGATCTGGCGGGCCAGGGAGACCTCGTAGGTAAACAGCGGCTCGGTCGAGGTGTACGTGCTCTGGATCGGAATCCACAGCAGCTGGACGGCGACGAGGCCGATCGCGGCAGCCGCCCACCTCAGGGGTCGCATGCCGAGCCTGCGCACGGGCAGCCACCTCACCAGCGCGACCGCAAGCAGGATGGCGGCGAAGTCGAGCGGAAACTCGAACCGGCGCTCCTTCCACTCGGTCACGTAACGCAGATAGGTGGCCAGGCTGAGGGCTGAGTAGCCGAACCCGAACGTGAGAAGCAGATACGACGCGGGCCGCTTCCACAGCGTCCATGCGGCGAGAGCCATGGCGACGATCGCCGCCAGCCCAAAGGCCACCCACGAACCCGCCTGAGCCGAAGCCTGGCCGCCGGTTCCTTGAGCCGCGAGCCCGACGAACTGGAAGTTGACGTACAGCGGATAGATCGGGTTTCCGGTCTGGTCGAGGAGGAACTTCGAATACAGGCCCATGCCCAGAAGCCAACCGATGACCAGCGGCGCCCGCGATGCGCCGAGCTTGCCGGCGCCGATTAGCCAGGCGACGACCAGACCGGCGCCGAAGAGCCACGCCTCAACCCTCGCCATGGCGGCCACGGCCCACGCCACCCCTGCCCAGAAGCCGCGTCGAGGCGTCAGCCAGATTCCCAGCAAAGTCAGCGCGATCGCGATCGGCTCGGGCAGTCCCGCCGTGTCGTTGAAGATCGCGGGCGGCGACAGGGCGGCGAATGCGCCTGCGACGACCGCGACGCCCAGCCCCCAGTAGCGATGGCAGAGCAAGAAGATCAGCGCGGCCGCGAAGGTGCCGAAGAGGAGGCTGATCATTCGCGCAACCACGAGGTCGGTCGATCCGGTGGCGAAGAACAACGCGTCCATGAGCAGCGGGTGGACGGGACCCCAGAAGTACTCCCAGCCGCGCATATCCCACAGGCGTGGCCCGTGCGCGAGCCCCACCTCCTTGGTCAGGTAGGCGATCTGCCAGTGGTGGTAGGCATCGGTGAAGCCGTCGCCCGCGTTCTCGGGGTCGCCGACCAGGAACAGGTAGGTAAGCCGCGCGATCAAAGCCGTGCCGGTGATCGCGCCCAGCCATCCGATCGGAGGCGGACCCGTGCCCGGAGCTTCGACTCGCTCAGCCCTTATGACGGGCCACCCCGGCTGGTCGAGCTCGTTTTCGTCGGCGAGCCGGGGCAGCAGCCTCACGCGCTGGCCGCTTCCGCCGCCAGCTGCTCGTGTGCACGCGCCACCTCCAGCACCGCCCGCTCGAGGATGTCGATGTGCCGCTCCCAGTCAAAGCGCCGCGCCCACTCGAAGGCTCGCTCGCCGGTTCGCTGGTTTTGCTCGCGCTCGTCCAGGAGCCGGATGATCCCGGCCGCGAAGTCGCCGACGTCCAGGGCTTCGGCTAGGTGACCCGTGTCGGCAGCCACCGTGACCGTCGGACCGGCCTGATTCCACGCCACGACCGGCACGCCCTTGGCCATCGACTCGATGACCCCCATGCCGAAATCCTCTTCGGGCGCGGGGTACACGTAGACGGCAGCGCCCTCGTAGAGCGACTGCAGCTCCTCTTCGCTGACCGGGCCGAGGAACAGCACGGCGTCTTCGAGGCCAAGCCCAGTGACGAGCGACCTCAAGGCGGCGGTGTGGGAGGTAGCCGGTCCGGGGATGACGAGCTGGGTGCGCGGGTGCCGCTTGCGCACCTCCTCCATGGCACGGATCGCAAGGTCGAATCGCTTCTGCGGATAGTGGCGGTTCGTGAGGAGCACGTAGGGGCGCCGGACGGGGTAACCGTTGACGGTCAACCCGCCTGAGAACCGCGACGCGATCGGCAGCGGAAAACCCGACGCGGCCACATGGCACCCGGCCGGGCAGTCGATCGCGTCCCGGCGATAGGTCTTGCGGATGATGTCGCCGATGTAGTTGCCGTTGACCAGCAGCTGGTCCGCCTCCTGGACCGAGCGCCGGTCGGCCCAGGCCACAAAGCGAGTCGCGCGCAGCACGATCGCCGCGAGCAGCCGGTAGTCGGCGTTGGAAACCCAACCCGTCTGGCGGTCGATGTTGCGGGGATAAACGAGCCGATTCGGCTGGTTGAGGTATACAACGTAAGGGACGTCCATCAGCCGCGCCGCCCACCAGGCGATCCACGCGCTCGGCTGGTTGCAGCCGACGATCGCGTCGAAGCCTCGGAATCGCCACGCGTACAGCGGCATCAGAAGCGACGTGGCCGCCATCTGCATGGCCTCGCGATAGGGGAACCATCCCGGAAGCTGCGGTAGGAAGGTTTTGACGCGGAGGTCGTCGAGCAGGTCGGGGTAGCAGCGGGACTCATCGACGGTGGGCGCGAAGCACTCCACCTCGTAACCGCGCCTGCGCAGCCCGAGCACTTCCTCGATGACGATCCGCTCGCCGCCGCCCGAGTAGGTGAACCCGCAGTGGAAGATCGCGATCCGCCGCGGGCCGCTCGCCCGCGCCCGGCGCCTGCCGCCGACCAGGAAGAAGCTCAGCAGGCCCAAAGCGAGCGCGGTCGCGGCCGTGATCGCGTGGTAGAGGACGATCGCGCCCGCGGCGACCGCCGAGGCCAGGCTGAGTCCTCCGCCAAGGACGAGGGATCCCGCAACCTCGAGGTTTCCCACATATCCGGGTCCGGCCGGCACGGCAAAGCTCAGGAGCAAGGCGGGATACGCCGCCATCGCTTGCAGCTGCGGGACCTGGATTCCGACCGCGGCGAAGAGCAGCGTGAAGTTGAACGCGTCGATCGCGAGGGCGAGCGCCGTCAGGGCCGCGAGGCGGACCGCCAGCTGCGGCGTCCACAACCCGCGCGCGCCGGCCCGAAAGGCAAAGGCCTGCCCGGCGAGGCCGGAGGCAAAGCGCGCGGGGAGCAGCCGACGAGCTGGTCCCGAGCGGGCGACGCGAGGGCCGAGGAGCGCTGTTCCTAGCACCCCGGCCAGCAGGACGACGGCCAGGGCGGCTGCACCGGCCAGTCCCCTCGGCGCACGCACGGCGCCGCTCAACGCGACGATCTCGAGCGCCGCGAGGACTACGGCAACTGCCGCCAGGTCGCACGCCTTGTCGATGACGATCGTCGCCAGGGCGGAACCGGCGGGAATGCGGTGCCTGCGCCACAGCCACCACGTCCTCGCCGCGTCTCCCGACCTGATGGGAAGCACGTAGTTGAGCAGGCTCCCCGCCGCGTTCATGGCGAAAGCCCGGACCATGCCGACCGGTGCGAGGGGGCGCAGCAGAAGCAGCCAGCGACGCGCCCTGATCACGCTGGTGAGCAAAGACAGGGCGATCATCAACGCCACCGCCCACCAGCTCTGGACGCGGGCGTGGGCCGCGATCTCGGGCAGCGACACAGTGCGCAGCCACAGCCACAGCAAGGCAAGTCCGAAGGCGGTCTGAAGTCCCAGACGCACCCAGCGGTTCATGCCACCTCCGACGCGGGCGCTCGAAGAATCCAGCGCTGCGCAAAGGCCCAGAAGGCGAACAGGAAGCCGACAAACAGAATCGTGCCGCCGTAATCGTGAAACAAGATTGCGGGCGCGATGCCGACTGTTGCCGCGATCAGGGCCACGAGTGAGACGCGAATGAGGTTCAGGAGCACCGTGCCGGCCAGACCGATGCATAGCACCTGCACGCGCGACTCGACCGAGTGACCACCGCGTAGGCCGGACATCAGGCTGACACCGAACAGGATCAGGCTCTGCCAGCCGATGCAGTTCCAGGAGATGAACAACGTGTGCATCGAGCCTGTGCCGTCCCAGACCACGAGATGGCTGCCCGACGCCGCCGCGTGCACGCCGGCCAGGCCCAACAGGCTCACCACCATGCGCGCCTCCACGGGCACGATCGCCTGCAGAGGATTGTCGGCGCCCATCTGCATCGCCCAGGCGGTGAGCAGATCGTCGAACGTCGTGACCAGCGGGAGGACCATCAGCAGCGCGCACGTAAGCGCGATCAGCGTCAGGTTCACGTTGTCACGCTCGCGCGGGTTCACTGCCGTCTCCTGATCAATCGCGCGGCCAAAAGAGGGACGAACGCCGCGAGGCCGGCGAGGCCGAGCAGCGCCTCGGGCACGACGATGCTTGGCGGCACGAGGCCGGTGTTGCCCACACCGGGCGGGCCGTCGTAAAGCATTGAGGGCTTTCCGCCTGTGTTGTGGGTCAGCGTGACCGATACGCACAGCGACCCGCCCGCCGGAATGACGAGCGGCAGCTGGCTGCCGCTTGTGCTGACGGTGAACGGGCTGGTGGTGTTGGCGCCGTTGGCGCCGTAGGTGGTGGTCCAAGTCGACAATGCGTCGGGCACGGTGGCGACAAAGCCCGCGCAGCTCGCGGTCAGGGAGACGCCCGAGGCAATGCTGACCGTGTCGTTGGTCAGGCCGGTGCCACCGGTCCAGTACATCGTGAAGCTCCACACTCCGGCGGCGATCGTCTGCGCGGGAAGCCCGGACCATGCCCACGTGGTCGTGGCGCCGCCGGCAGCGGACTGAATCTCGCAGGACGTGGTTCGGGTGCCGGCGTTGGCGTCCAGGGAGCCGGCCGTGCAGCCGGGAGCGGTACCCGAGCCGTGGAGATACAGCGGGTTGCCGGCGGCGCTGACCGTGGGTGCGTGCGTCGAAGCGGCGGCCAGCCCGCCGAAGAGGAGCGCCAGCACGCCAATTGCGAGCCAGCCGAGCCAGCGCCTGCGCGCGGTCGCTCGATGCGCGGGTGGCGCCGCCGAAGGCGAGGTCGGAGGCGCCCACAGCAGCCTGTTGGTGCGGCTGCCTCTGAGCCAGCGCCGCAGCATGTGCAGCCGGCGCAGGTGCCGAACGTGGTCGGTGACCCGGCCGGTCTTCGGCGTTCGGAACCACGGACCTTCGTCTTTGCTGATCAGGCCTTTGAGCGCCGCCCATCCCTGAAACGGAACGAGCGCAAAGGAGAGGACGAGCGCGCCGAAAACGCCCTGCACGTCGCGGGCCGGCGCCTCCTCGAGGATCAGGCCGCCCAGGTTCATCAGGGGCAGGGCGAAGATGTTCGAGAAGAGCAGAGACCATCCGAGGAGCGCCGTCCATCCTGGCACGTGCGTCCGGAAGACGACCTCCGAGATCAGCCAGCAGATCGAGCCGACCAGGAAAAGTCCCGCCTGCAGGTAGTAGGTGGAGTCAAAGAGGAACTCGAGCTTCTCCAGCGGGGTGACGTGTGGCGACCGCATGATCGTCAAGAACCATTTGCGCACGTTGTACGTATGCCCCTCGGCCCACCGCATGCGCTGCCGGGCAAGCCGGGCAAAGGTGCTGACGCACTCCGCCGGTGTCTCGGCCCACGGCGTGTAGATGACCTTGTAACCGCGCGCGTAGAGCTTGAGCGTGAGCTCCCAGTCTTCGGTGATGCTGGTCCCCCAACCGACGTCGCGCAGAACGTCGGCCCGGATCATGTACGCGGTGCCGGCGATCATCTTCAGCGAGCCGATCGCGTCCTGGAACGGGCGCTCGATCATGTAGCTGCCGGCGTACTCGGCGCGCACGGCCTCGGTCAGCCAGCTCTCGGACTTGTTGAGCACGTGCCACTGGTAGCTCTGCACCGCGGCGACCTCGGCGCGTCTTCTGACCTGTCCGGGCTCGGACGGAGGCTCGCTGCGCCCAAACGCTGCCTCGAATCGTCGGTTCGGGGTGCCATCGCTCACGCGGTAAAAAAGCGGAAGCAGGCGCTCGATCGAGTCCGGGAACGGGTCCGAGTCCGCGTCGAAAACCACGACATACTCGGTGCGCGGATCCATGACCTTCAGCGCTTCGCGCAGCGCGCCACCCTTGTATCCGGCACGGCTGTTGCGGTGCAAGATCTTGAAGCGAGGACGTCCGACCCAGCGCTGGAGGATCTCCAGCGATTCGTCATTTGAATCGTCGACGACGACGACCTCGTATTCCGGATATTCGAGCTGCGCGAGCGCTGTGAGCAAACGCTCAATGACCCGTTTCTCGTTGTAGGCGGCCACGTGGACCGAGACGAAGGGGTGGTAGCCGAGGTCGAGGTGATAGCCGTTGCCGTTCCCATTGCCGTTGATGCGCTGGGAACCTTTGCCTTCAGTCTTCCCGCCGCGACCACTTGAACCCACGAGAGTGGTGAGAAGAACCATCGCGGTGCTGAGGTAGTACTTGATTGCGTACGCGAAGAAGATCGCGCCGAGAAAAAGACCGGCGAACGCAAAGCCGTATGCCATCCAGTCGCCGCCGCTGCGCATCTTCGACTGTTGGACCAGCTCGATGAACCCGTGCGCGATGGCGACGATCGGTATGGCGCCGACGACGAAGGCGGCGACCAGGACCCCATTCAGGATCAGGCTCCAGGTGAAGCTCCCGAGGCCGCGCTCCGCGCGCGACCCGGCGAAATGAGCCGGATCTTCTCCAGCCACGTTACGGCGTGTCTTCGAAGTAGAGCGCGGCGCTGAGCTCGGCGCTGTCGAACCGGCGGTGGCCTCCGGGCGTGGTGAGCGTGGGCTGGAGCCGGCCGCGGCGAACCGCCCGGTTCAGCGTCGGCTGGCTCACGCCCAGGAGCCGGGCGGCCTCGCCGGTGCTGATCAGGCGGGCGCCTTCCGGCTCGTCCTGGAGACTGGCGGCGTACACCTCGATGTCGGCCTCGCTGAACCGGCGGTGACCGCCGGGCGTGATCAGCGCGGCGCGGAGAAGACCCCGTGCCACGGCACGGGCGACGGTGGCCTGGCTGACGCCAAGCCGGGCCGCCACATCCCTCGAACTGATCAATCTTTGCAAGGCGTTGTGCTGGGACTAACGAATCCATATCCAAAAGCAGTCGGCATCCTGACAGTCATCTGAAGCGCGCCCTTGGGTTTTCGAGCGTGGGGCAGGCACTTTGTCGTTGAAAATGTGCAGAGACCGACTCGCCCATTCTTAGATTTCGTGCCAAACTTTTTACTGCGCGTTTGGGCGCGTGGACCTTCAGAAAGGAATCACCGACCTCATCTTCCTTTAGAACCTCACCCCCCGCAGCCAAGCTCGGAGCCGGTGTCGAGAAATCGCCCGGCCCGAGCCTTTTTTATGGCTTTTGGCGGCTGCTCAGCGCGTCGTGCAGCGCTTCCCTCCAGGGCCGAAGAGCGCGAAATCGTGACGATGCGAGGCATCCGTTGGGCGGCCGCCGGGCAGCAGCCGGATAAGCACCGGTCGGGATGGATTCCACGTCAACCGACAACCCCGCCTCCGCGATGGTCGCGCGCGCGAGCTCGTCCCACGCGCAGCAGCCTTCGGCGACGGCGTGGACGACGCCGGCCGTGCCCTGCTCGGCCAGCTCGAGTGCGGCGGCCGCGAGGTCGTGCGCATAAGTCGGGTTGACACGCTGGTCGGCGACTACCCGCAGCTTCTCGCCCGAGCGCACGCGTTCGAGGATGCGCATCGGAAAGCTGAGCGGTCCGCCGAAGACGGCCGCAGTACGTACGACCAACACGTGTGCGCCGGCCTGGAGCACATGGCGTTCTCCCGCCAGCTTGGAGCTCCCATAAACCGATAGCGGCGACGCTACATCCGCCTCGACGTACGGTTCCGCGAGCTTTCCGTCGAAGACGAAGTTCGTCGAGAAATGCACGAATGACACGCCGTGCCGCCGGCATGCGACGGCGACGTTCTTGGGGCCCTCCGCGTTCACCGCGTAAGCCAGGTCGCGCTCACCCTCTGCGCGATCGACCGCGTTGTAGGCGGCGCAGTTGAAAACGACATGCGGCTTGCGCGCGGCGATCAGGTCCTCGACCGCGCCCGCGTCGGTGATCGACAGCTTGTCGTGCCCTACTCCGGCGCGGCGGCCCAGTAATTGCACCAGCTCGGCGCCCAGCTGGCCACCCGCCCCCAAGACGAGGGCGTTCAAAGCGATTCGGTGAGCTCTTCTTGCGGTGGTTCGGCCTGGCCGGATTGCCTGCGGAGGAGCGCGGTGATCTCGGTTTCCTCGACCGGACGGCCGACAAGGAATCCCTGCGCCGCGTCGCAGCCGGCCTCGAGCAGCACGGCTTCGGCCATCCGGTCCTGGAGGCCTTCTGCGACCACACGCAGCCCGAGGTTGTGGCCCAGACCGACCGCCGACCGGACGATCGCACCCGAGTCCGGGTCCGACGCAAGGGCCGACACGAACGAGCGGTCGATCTTGATCTCGTGGACTGGAAGGCGCATCAGATAAAGGAGAGACGAGTAGCCCGTGCCGAAGTCGTCGAGTGCGATGCGCACGCCGATATCGTGGAGCCGGTGCAGCGCCTTGGCCGCCGCCGCCGCCATCGCGACGCCTTCGGTGAGCTCGAGGGTCAGGCGGTTGGGCTCGACCTTGAAGTTGCCGAGCGCACGGGCGACCATCTCCTCGAGCGAGTGGTCTTCGATGTTGCGAGGAGACACGTTCAGGGAGACCGAGACGTCGATGCCCTCAGCCAACCACTTGCACAGCTGCTCCAGGGCCGTGTCGATCACCCAGGCAGTGAGCGGATGGATGATTCCGGTCTCCTCGGCCATCGGGATGAAGCGATCCGGAGGCATCAGGCCTTCGCGCGGGTGGTTCCAGCGGACGAGCGCCTCGACCACGCGGACGGCGCCGGTGGCGAGCGTGACCTGCGGCTGGTAGTGCAGCACGAGCTCGCCCTGAGGGATGGAGCGCCGCAGCTCCCCAGCCAGACCCGTCCGGCGGAGCGTCTGGGTCTCATGCTCAGGTTGGTAAAGGGCGAACCCGCCGCCCGAGCGTTTCGCGACGTACATGGCGACGTCGGCTCGGCGCAAGAGCGTGCTCGGGTCGTCCCCGTGTACGGGGTACATCGCGATCCCGATCGACGCGCCGGTCTCCACCATCTGGTCGGCGATCGCAAACGGGCCCTCGAGCGACGCGAGAATCTTCTTCGCGGTCCCGGTCACGTCCTCGGGATGCCTCGCGTCGGTCGTCAAGACCGCGAACTCGTCGCCCCCCAGCCGCGCGACGGTGTCGGTTGCGCGCAGCACCCCGCGCAGGCGCGCCGTGACCTCCTGCAGCAAGCTGTCGCCACGGTCGTGCCCGAGCGCGTCGTTGATGTCTTTGAAGCGGTCGAGGTCGAGAAGCAGGACGCCGAACATCTTCTGGTTGCGGCGCGCGGCCAGCAGCGCCTGGCGCAAGCGGTCGCCGAACAGGCTGCGGTTCGGCAGCCCGGTCAGCGCGTCATGCAGCGCCTGGTACTCGAGCGCGTCGGTGTGGGCCTTACGCTCCGAGATGTCACGAAGCGTGGCGATGAAGAGATGGCGCGAGCCGACCTGCATCGAACTGACGACGAACTCGAGCGGGAACAGGCTGCCGTTCTTGCGCTTGCCCATGGTCTCGTGTGCACCGCTCACGGGGATGTCCATCGACAACCTCCGCTGCAGGTAGTTGTCGAAGGCGCTGCGATGGGTGGTCGCGATCAGGATGTTTGCCTGCTCGCCAACCAGTTCCTGGTCGATGTAGCCAAAGAGCTTGCCGACCGCCGGATTCGCTGAATCGATGACGCCGCCCTGGTCGATCGTCGCCAGACCGTCGGACACGTTGTCGAGCACCGACCGCATCCGCTTCTCGCTTTCCTGGAGCGCGAGCTCCGCGCGCTTGCGTTCGACGAACTCACCGATCTGCGAACCGACGTCGTTCATCACGGCGACCAGTCCGTCGTCAAGGTCGCGGGCGGCCCACGTGTGCAGCGAGATCATGCCGACCACGCGCCGGCCGCTGCGCACCGGAAATCCGACGATGCCGTGTAGCCCGGACGCGACCGCGGCGGCGGCGCGGGGCGACGTGTCGCCCGTCAGGTCGGGCATGGCGATTGGCTTGCCCGCCTCCCAAACACGTCCCGCCAATCCCTCACCACGCCGGTAAGCCTGGTTGGCGGCCGTGGCCTCGAACGCGCTGGTGTCGCGGCCAGGCCGCTTCCAGGACGTGGAGAAATGCATCGCCTCGCGGTCGGCGTCGACCTCCCAGTACTCGGCGAGCTCCCAGTCGAGCATCCGGCACAGGCCTTCGAGGACGCTGAGCGCCGCCTTCTCCCAACCAGGCGAGGTGACGAGCGCCTGCGTGACCGCGAACCTGGCTGCCTGCAAGACCTCGGCGCGCTTCCGGTCGCGAATATCGACCGCGACCGTCTGGAAGTAGTTCGGCCGCTGGTCGGCGCCGCGAACCAGACGCATCGTCAGGTCGACCCACACGTGCTCGCCGTCTTTGCGCGTGTAGCGCTTCTCGATCCGGCAGCCCTCCTCCTCGCCGGCAAGCATGGTGTGCATCGCGTCCTGCATCGCGGCGACGTCGTCCGGGTGCGTGATGTCGAGCACGGAGAGTGTCCGCAGCTCAGTGTCGCTGTAGCCGACGAGCTCGCAGAACGCGGGGTTGACGGTCGTGATGTGGCCATCCAGGCTTGCGAACGCCATTCCCGCCTGCGCTTGCTGGAACAGCGTGCGGAAGCGAGTCTCGCTCTCGCTCTCGGCCGCCTCCGCGCGCAGCTTTTCAGTGACGTCGCTTACGAGCGTCAGCAGCTGATCCCGTCGGGTAGCGACCCCGTGGATCGCAACTTCGACGTCCACCCGGCGGCCGCCCTTGGCGATCAGCGCCGACACGTAGCGCGCCGGCGCGTCGCCACCCGATAGCCGCCGCGACAGGTTGGTGGCGAGGCGCTCCCGCTCTTCCGGCGGGGCCAGGTCGATCAGGGAAGGCATGCCGGCCAGCTCCTCGCGCGTGTACCCGGTGAGGCGCAGGTAGGCGTCGTTGCCTACGACGAACCGCCCGTTTTCGGTGATCACCAGGCCTTCGCCGAGGTCGCTCAGCGTCGCCAGCAATGAGCTCTGCCTCTCCACCTGGATGCCGAGGTCGCGTTCCACCGTGCGCCTCGTTAGGATGGCGAGGATCCCGAGTCCGGCCAGCACCAGAGTCCAGATGACGACGGCGGTCACCGAGACCATGAGCTGGGTGACCGCGTAGATCCAGAGCAGGCCAAGACCGACCATCGCGACTGCGAAGACGTAGCCGAAATGGCGGGAGTGGAGCCGGACGTCGAACTGCAGGAAGACCGCCGCGAAGCTGACCGCGGCCAGCGGAGGCAGGTCGTCACCCAGCCACCGTCCGGCGACGCCGAGCACTAGGACGGCCAGGAGGGCAGCTACGGCCATGATCGGCAGTTGAACCTGGAGCATGGTGGCGTATCTCGACGTCCGCACCAAGACCGCCAAGGCGCCCAGGACGACGCCGGCGGCGATCAGGCTTTCCTCCTCCCGCAGTACGTCGGCCGGCAGGTGCGCCTGCCACAGCCGGTATGCGACCCCTCCGATGATGGCGGCGACCGCGAGGCCGTTGACCACAGGGATGTTCCATGGCCGGGATGGGCGGGGAAGCCCAACCGCGGTCCACGCCGCCCCGAACAAAGGATCGGCCGCGGGGATCGGCGCGCTCAGCTGATCAGCCAATTTCGAAGAAAGATAACGGTCGGGACCGGAATATGAGTTCAGACCGGCGCCGCCCGGGCGCCGGATTACTTGCTGGTTTTGGCCTGGGGGCGCTGGGGGACCGTCCGCTTGAGGGGCGGCCGGCGACCCGCGTGGAGTGGATTCACCTTCTCGCCGTCGCCGTCCTTGGCCGCTCGGCGACCGGCCGTCGCGTGGAGGGTTCGCAGCTTGGCAAGGCGCTCCTTTTTGGCCGCGAGGGCGGTCTTCAGGGCTTCCGAAAGCTGGGTGTCGTTCATGGGTACAACCCGGAGCCGAGCCTCCAGCTCCAGGACCTCAACTTCGGCCCGGGTCAGTTCCAGATCGATGGTTTTGGACACTGTATTCCTCTTCTATACGGTTCAAAGCTACTGAACCTCATAACTACCCCGCAAGAGCTCAAGTTATGCCGTCGGGGCTTCAGTCGAGCGAAATCGCGTCCCGCAGCTTGTCGAAGAACCCCTTGGAAACCTTCTCAGGCTTGCCCGTCAGGCCCCCGACCTTGCGCAGCAGCGCCTTCTGCTCCGGGTTGAGGTCTTTCGGCACGACCACCTGCACGACCACGTACTGGTCTCCGCGCCGCCCGCCGCGAACATCAGGCATGCCGCGCCCCTGCATCCGGAACGATTGCCCGTGCTGCGTGCCGGCGGGGATGGCGATCTCGACCGGGCCCTCGATGGTCGGGATCTCGATCCGGTCGCCCAGCGCGGCCTGGACCATGTTGACGCGCAGCTCGAACACGATGTCCTGCTCATGGCGTGCAAGCTGCGCGTGTGGCTTGACTCGCAGCACGACGTAGAGGTCTCCGGCCGGCCCGCCGCGGACGCCGGCCTCGCCTTCCCCGCTGATCCGAATCTGTGAGCCCATGTCCACGCCGGCAGGAATCTTCACCGAGAGACGCCTGGTCTTCTGGACGCGGCCCTGTCCCCGACAGATCGAGCACGGGTTCTTCAGGATCCGGCCGGCGCCGCCGCAGGTCGGGCACGTGGCGGTCGTCACCACCTGGCCGAAAAATGACTGGGCCGCGCGTCGGATCTGGCCCGAGCCACCGCATCCCGGACACGTCTCCTGGCCTGACCCAGGCTCGGCGCCGCTGCCGGAACAGTGGTCGCACGTCGCCATCCGGGGCACGTCGATCTGCTTTTCGACGCCGGTGAACGACTCCTCGAACGTGATCGTCAGGTCGTAGCGAAGGTCGTCGCCGCGGTTCGATCGCTCGCGCCGGCCGCGCGCGCCGAAGCCGCCGCCGAAGAACGTGTCGAAGATGTCCGCGAACGGCATGTCGGAGAAATCGACCGCCGGCCCGCCGGCGCCCACCGCCGAATGGCCGAAGAGGTCGTAGCTCCGGCGCCGGTCCGGGTCGGAGAGGACGGCGTAGGCCTCGCTCGCCTCCTTGAAACGCACCGCTGCGGCGGCATCATCCGGGTTGCGGTCGGGGTGCGAGTCCATCGCGATCTTGCGAAAGGCCCGCTTGAGCTCCTCCGGCGATGCCTGCCGGGCAACACCGAGCACCTCGTAGTAGTCGCGCTTGACCGCCACTATTCGCTAGTCAGGATTCGTCGTCTTCTGTCGGCTGGGACGGACGCCGAGAGACCTTGACCAGCGCCGGCCTGACGACCCGGTCGCGCACGCGATATCCGCGGCGAAGCTCGGACACGACGGTGTCCTCGGGGTGCTCGGTCGACTCCTCGTGGCCCACCGCCTCGTGCAGCTTCGGATCAAAGCGCTCGCCCACGGCTTCGATCGGCTGCAGCCCGTGCGTGCCCAGCGCCTCCTCGAGCTTGCGCACGCTGAGCTCGAGGCCCTTGATCCACGATTCGTCGACGCCGGCGGGCTTGTGGTCGAGGACGTTCTGGAGGTCGTCGAGCACCGGCAGGAGGCGGTGGATGAGCTCCGCGGACGCGTGCTGGATCGTCTCCAGCTGCTCCTGCCGCATGCGCTTTTTGTAGTTGTCGAAGTCGGCCGCCAGCCGAAGGTGCCTGTCTTTCGCCTCCGCCAGAGCCGACTCCAGCTCGGCGATCTTGCCCTCCATCAGCGTCACGCTCGCTTGCTTGAGCGCGTCGCCTTCGCCCCGCTCGTGCGGATGCTTGCGAGTGGTCATCGGTCTCTTGATACCGCGTGGGGCTGCGAGATCAAACGCCCAGCTCCGCCATGCGGTCGCTGGCGCTCCTGGCCACGGCCTGAAGGCGCGCCACCGTCTGGCTGTACGCCATGCGGGTCGGACCCACCACCCCGAGCACGCCCTTGAGCCGCTCCGACGGTCCGTAGCTCGTGAGCACGACCGCGCAGCCCTGCAGCCGGCTCGAGGTGTTCTCCGAGCCGATGACGATCTGGAGGTCGGAATCGCCGATGAGCTGCCGCAGCAGCACAGTCAGATAGCGCGTCTCCTCCAGCACCTCCAGCACCTGGTGCACCCGCGACGACTCGGCGAACTCCGGCTGCCGCAGCAGGTTGCGCACGCCGTCGTGGACGACCAGGTTTTCAGAGCCCTTCTCGTACACGTCAAGCACGGCGATGACGCGACCGAGGAGCTCCTTCTCCAGGCCGAGCGGCGCGGATTCATAATGCCGACGCGCCTCATCGCTTGCCCTTCCCGCGATGGAGGCGTTGAGCCGCGCGGCCAGCCGCGTCAGCTGGGCCTGGGTGGCGGGCTGCGTCGTGTTGACCACCTGCTGGCGGAGCAGGTTGCCCTCGAGGAGAAGGATCAGCAGCACCTCTTTGGGCTCTAAAGACACGAGGTCGACGTGCTTGATCCGGGCCAGAGCGCCCTGCGGTGCGCTCGCCACCGAGGCGTTGCGCGTGACCTCGGCCAGGGTCATCGCCACCCTTTCGACCATTCCCTCCACGTCCGCAGGCGCGGTCCGCACCTCGTCCTGGATGTACGCCTTGACGCGGTCGGGGATCGGCTCCAGGTCCATCAGGAAATCGACGAAGTAGCGGTAGCCCGAATCGGTCGGGACACGGCCGGCCGAGGTATGGGGCTGCGTCAGGTACCCGAGGTCGGCCAGGTCGGCAAGCTCGCTGCGGATGGTCGCCGAGGACAGGTTGACGAAGTACCGAGTCTGCAGCGCCTGCGAGCCGACGGGCACGGCACTGGTCGTGAACTCCTGGACGACCGCCCGCAGGATCGCCTGCTTTCTGTTCTCCATCTCGTTTCAGCACTCTCGGCCGGAGAGTGCTAACCAGGGTACCGCGTGGGCGGAGGTTCTAGCTGCCGGAAGCCTTTGGAGTCGAGGCCGGCGCCTGGGCAGGCAGCGGCGCCGAGCAGCTGCCGTTCTTGCCGAGGTCGCTCTTTGCGATCCCGCCGACGTATGCGCCGCCCTTCTTGGAGTGGGCGGCCTGAGACACGTAAAAACCGTGGTTGCACGGGTGAGCCTTCTGGCCGGCCTGGGCCGCGGCGACCGGAACGACCGAGACCGAGGCTCGCCTGGCGATGAGCTGCCCGGCGAAAACGAGATCCCCCAGGACCAGCAAGGCGATGATCGCCACCAGCAACGCCTTCCCGCCACGCATCCGAACCAGGCTCATCGAAAATCTAACGCACCGGAGCCGAGCCGGGTTCGCGTGGGCTCAAAGCACGGCCAGCGCGATCTGGTTGTGCAGGTCGAGCCCGCGCCTGGTGGGCGAGACCCGGCCGCTGACCCGCTGGATCAGGCCTGCGCGCTCCAGCTTTACGAGCTCGCCGTCGAAGCCGGACGGCGCGACCATGCCGTCGGTGGTTCGGAGTCCGAGCATCAAGGACTCGGCGGCCGCCTTCCGCGGCTCCAGCTCCTCTCCATCGGCTTTGGTCGTGGGCGCGGCTGCGATGTACTCGCGTGGTCGGGCGACGTTCCACCACCGCCACGCCGTGGCGCCGTCGGTCGCGTAAGAGTGGGCGCCCGCCCCCGCGCCGTAGACGGGCCGGCATCGCCAGTACGCCTGGTTGTGCCGGGACTCAAAACCGGCTCGGGCCCAGTTCGATACCTCGTAGCGGCGAAAGCCCGCGGCCGCGAGCTCCACGCACGCGGCGTCGAGCTGATCCCATTGGAGGTCGGCGTCGACCTCGGGCACACGGCCCTCGGCGCGGCGCCGATAGAGAAGGGTGCCTTCTTCGAACGAGAGGCAATAGGTGGACACATGGTCGGGGTCGAGCGCGACCGCGCGGCCCAGCGTGTCCAGCCACGTTGCCTTGCTCTGGTATGGGACGGCGTAGATCAAATCGATGCTGATGTTGCGCACGCCCATCGCTCGGGCGAGGGCAAATGCACGCGTCGCCTGGGAAGCGTCGGTCCTGCGCTCCAGCACCGCGAGCGCTTTCGGGTCGAAGCCCTGCACGCCCAGGCTCAGCCGGTTGACGCCGCCATCCAGCCAGGAGGCGATCTTCGCCTCATCGGTGCTCGCGGGGTTGGCTTCCAGGGTGACCTCGGCGTCGGGAGCGACGTTGAACGTGCCGCGGATGAAGGCGAGCAGGCGCGCCGCCAGGGTAGGCGGCAGCAGGCTGGGCGTGCCGCCGCCGAAGTAAACCGTCTCGAGCTGCTGAAACGGGTAGCGCTCGCGGGCGAAGACCAGCTCGAGTTCGAGAGCATCCACATAGTCGGGCATGAGGCGGTCCATGCCTGCGTACGCGTTGAAGTCGCAGTAGCCGCACTTGTGCCTGCAGAAGGGGACATGGACGTAGAGGTGCCGGAACGGTTGAACGTCAAACACCTTTGATCGTGTAGCGCTGCCCACGGGCCGCCTCGAGCTCGCGGCGCAGATGGTCAACCGCCTCGCGGTCGTTCGGCACGAGCTCCTTGATCCGCTGCGCCATTCTGTCTTCGACGCGCGCGATCTGCCTTCCGATCTGCTCGACGTTGGCATTCTGCGTGCGGTAGCGCTCGCGCTTGCGCCACAGGCGCGCGTGCTCCTCCCGCAGCTCGGCCACCGACCGGCGCACCTGGCAGTCGAGACACAAGCCATTGCGGGTCTGGGAGCTGGGGACCTGTTTTCCGCAATCGCGGCAGAAGATCAGGAGGGCGCTCACTTGAGGTCGATCACCACAGCATTACTCAGTTCCCGCAAACGGCCGGGTTCAATCTCGAACACCGAGTCGGGTCGCCCCGCCGCCGCCCACACCACACCGAAGCCGAGCAGGTCGCGGTCCATGAATACAGGCACCCCCGTGGCGTGGCCGAAGGGCGGGACGCCGCCGATCGAGTAGCCTGTCGCCGCCCGAGCGGCCTCCGCGTCTGCCTTCACCACCGGTTCGCCGGCGACCGCGCCCAGTCGGCGCTCGTCGAGCCGGTTTGCTCCACTCACCAACGCCACCACGGGCTTGCCGGCCGCGAGAAAGACCAGCGACTTCACGATCTGACCCAGCTCGCAGCCGACGGCCATCGCGGCGTCGCCGGCGGTGCGCGTGCCCTGCGGGAACTCTCTCACCGTCACGCCGAATGGGCTGGCCGCGAGCCAGGATTCGAAACGATTCACAGGCCTCAACGATAGGTACTCTTCTTCGAATGCTCGAGACGCCCACACGGGTCGTGGTCACGGGTGCGGCCGGATTCATCGGCTCGCACCTCTGCGAGCGGCTGCTCGCCGCGGGCCACGAGGTCGTGGGCATCGACTCCCTCAGCGACTACTACGACCGCGAGCGCAAGGAGCAGAACCTGCGCGAGGCCGCCGCCAATCCCAATTTCACGCTGGAGGAGGCAGACCTCGTCGACGCGAATTTGACCCGCGCGATGCGAGGCGCGGCAGTCGTCTTTCACCTCGCGGGGCAACCGGGTGTGCGGCCCAGCTGGGGCAGCCATTTCGACCGCTATGTGCACGACAACATCGTCGCCACGCAGCGCTTGCTCGAAGCCTTGCGCGAAGCGCCGGTGCAAAGGCTTGTCTTCGCCTCCAGCTCTTCGGTCTACGGCAACGCCGAGATGTTCCCCACCAAGGAGACGGCTCTCCCCCGCCCGGTCTCTCCATACGGCATGACCAAGCTCGCGGCCGAGCATCTCACCTTCGTCTACATGCGCAACTTCGGCATCCCGGCGACGTCGCTCCGGTACTTCACGGTCTATGGCCCACGCCAGCGACCCGACATGGCCTTTTGCCGCTTCATGGAATCTCTGGTCGAAGAGCAGGAGATCGAGATCTACGGCGATGGTGAGCAGACCCGCGAATTCACATTCGTCTCCGACGCCGTGGATGGAACCGTCAAGGCGGCGTCAGCCGACGTCGCCGGCCAGGTCATCAACCTCGGAGGCGGCAGCCGCGTCACGGTCAACAAGGTTCTCGACACACTCGAGGAGATCAGCCACCTGAAGCCGCGCCGGCGATACCTCCCCGCCGCACCGGGCGATCCCCGTCACACCGGGGCTTCGATCAACCTCGCCCGCGAAAAGCTGGGGTGGGAGCCGCGCGTCTCATTGCGCGAGGGCCTCGCCAGGCAGTGGGAGTGGTTCCTCGCGACGCCGGCGAAGACTGAGACGTCGCGAACTTAGCGAAGACCACCCAGGCCGAGCTTCCAGGCCACCGCGGTGTTGTGCACTGGATCCTCGCACTCCCTCGAGGCAGCTTCGCCGTCGATGCTCGACTTGCAGATGATCAAGGCGCCGTAGGGGCCTGCCGAGAAGACGTAGTGATACACGCCGGCGGCCGGCGTTCCGCCGGAAGGAATGTAGCCAGAGGAGATCCCCTGCGAGTCGGGAGTACCGGGTCCGAACGTGCTCGCCCAATCGGCTGCGTCTGCGCTCGTCGGAAACTTCAGAAGGCCGGTCTGCACCTCCATGTGGGTGTCGTTGTTGAGCGCGTAGTCGCCATACGTGAACGTGTTGACTCCGTTTTCGTGCAGCAGGGCCAGAACGGTGTCGGGCAGCGCCGTGAGAATCATCACCACAAATGCCTCGACCGGGAGCTCGCTGGCGCCCAGCAATGTGATGTCAAGGCCTGGGGGTGGCAAGAGATTCGCGTCCACCGGGGGAGGCGTCGCATGGGCCTTGCTCACGTCTTTGAGCGCGGAGGCGAACTTCTGCGCATTCCTGGCCAGCATCTGGACGGTGGTGCCGCGTTCCTTGCGCGACCACACGATCGCTACCACGATCTGGCCGACCCGGACGAAGGTCCTCGTGACAAAAGGCGCGCCACCGCTCCCCGCAAGGCCGTAGTAGAGGACCTGGTCGCCGACCTTCGGCGTCGTCGGCGAGGTGCCGAAGTTGGTCTGGTAGCTGCTCATCGCCGAGGTCGCGGACGAAACCTTGTCGTAGACGGTGTAGCGCACAAGCAGCTGTTCGGCCGTGCCCAGGTGCAGATATTCCTGGCTCACCGAATAGCGCTCGACCGCGGGAGTGGTTTCCGCGTCCAGAGGCCGGACCTCGAAGGACGGCACGCCCGCCCACCAGTTGCTGTCACCCATCAGGCTTCGCACGTCGGCCATCCTCGGGATCACCGAATAGATGTCCGCCGGCCTGCCGTTGAAACCGCCCGATGAGGCGGTGCAGGATGCGGCGAGCGCGGCGAGCGCGACCAGAGCCGCGGCGTGCCAGGGCCTAGTCAAGCTTCAGCACCGCCATGAACGCATCTTGCGGAATCTCGACCGATCCGACCCGCTTCATTCGTCGTTTGCCTTCCTTCTGCCTCTCCAGCAGTTTGCGTTTCCGGGTTACGTCACCGCCATAGCATTTCGCGAGCACGTCCTTTCGCATCGCGGGGATGGTTTCGCGGGCGATCACCTTACCGCCGATGGCGGCCTGGATCGGCACTTCGTAGAGTTGGCGCGGGATGATCGCCTTGAGCTTTTCCACCAGCCGCCGCCCCTGGGACTGGGCCTTGCTGCGGTGGCTGATCAGGGATAGGGCATCGACCGGCTCGCCGGCCACCAGGACATCGAGCTTCACGAGCTCGTCTTCGCGGAAGCCGATCATCTCGTAGTCCATCGACGCATAACCCTTGGACCGTGACTTGAGCTGGTCGTAAAAGTCGTGGATGATCTCCCCCAGAGGAATCTCGTACTCGAGCACGACACGATCACCCGGCCTGTGCTCCAGGTGCTTGAACGCGCCGCGGCGCTCCTGGCACAGCTCCATCATCGGTCCGACGTATGCGGACGGCACGATGATCGCGAGCTTGACGAACGGTTCGGAGATGGTTTCGATCATCGTCGGGTCCGGCAGGAGGGCCGGGTTGTCGACCTCGACAACTCCGCCGCGCTTCAGCTTGACCCGGTACTCCACCGTCGGCGCGGTCGTGATGAGCTCCAGCTCGAACTCGCGCTCGAGTCGTTCCTGGACGATCTCGAGATGGAGGAGACCCAGGAAACCGCAGCGAAAACCAAAACCCAGCGCGGCCGAGTTCTCCGGTTCGTACGACAGCGCGGCGTCGTTGAGCTGCAGCTTCTCCAGCGCCTCTTTGAGATCCGCGAACTGGTCTGAGTCGGTCGGAAACAGTCCCGCGAAAACCATCGGCTTGACCTGCCGGTAGCCGGGCAGTGCAGTGGTCGCGCCGTGCTCCGCGGTCGTGACCGTGTCCCCGACGCGGGCGTCGACGACGTTCTTGATCGCCGCCGTCACGTAACCGACCTCGCCGGCGGTCAGCTTTTCGGTGGGTCGCGGCCGGGGCGCAAACCAGCCGACCTCATCGACCTCGTGCACCTTGCCCGTGTTCATCATCCGGATCCGGGTGCGCGGGATGATCTCGCCGTCGACCACGCGGACGTAGGTGATGACTCCACGGTAAGGGTCGTAGTGCGAGTCGAAGATGAGGGCGCGCAGCGGCTTCGAAGGATCGCCGCGCGGCGACGGCACGCGGTTGACCACGGCCTCAAGGATGTCGTCTGTGCCGACTCCGAGCTTGGCCGACGCGAAGATCACCTGGTCGCGCGGAATCCCCGTGACGTCGGAGATCTCCTCGGCGACCATCTCAGGCTGCGCCGCGTCGAGGTCGATCTTGTTCACGACCGGAACGATGGTCAGCCCCGCCTCGACGGCCAGGTAGAGATTGGCAAGGGTCTGGGCCTCGATACCTTGCGCAGCGTCGACGACCAGGATCGCGCCCTCGCAGGCCGCGAGCGAACGCGAGACCTCGTACGCGAAATCGACGTGGCCGGGCGTGTCGATCAGATTGAGCTCGTATGTCTGTCCGTCGCGCGCGGGATATGCCATGCGCACGGCCTGGAGCTTGATCGTGATCCCGCGCTCGCGCTCGAGGTCCATGGTGTCGAGCACCTGGTCCTGCATATCGCGCTGGCTGATCGAGCCGGTGCGCTCGAGCAGCCGGTCCGCGAGCGTCGATTTACCGTGATCAATGTGGGCGATGATGCAGAAATTCCGCACCAAAGCCTGCTTTGTCGTCGCTGCCACGTTCAAAATGCTAGGGGTCATGAACGCGGTGCTCGTCATCGGCGCCCTTGTCAGCGTGGCGGGAGGTGTGTTGCTCGCGAACCTGGTCGGCGCGGGTGACTACGTCATCCGGCATCTGACATCGAAACCCCTGGGCACCCTTCCGCCCGGATTCGCGGCCTCCAAGGGAGGTTTCCAGGTCTACGCCCTGCTCGTTCTCGCGATCGGGCTCGTATTTCTCGGCGTCGGGGTCGCCGCCTCGGCGGTGACGCCGGGCGCGGCGTTGCTGGGGATCGGGCTGGTGGCGTTTGGCTTCGCCTCGGTGCTCGCGATCCGAGGCGAGGTCGCAACCGCCAGAGGCAACAAGGCTAGCCGGACCTGAGGGCGAGGGCGATCGCGAGCCCAACGACCGCCGCGGTGTCCGCGCGCAGATTTCGAGGCCCGAGGCTGGCCGTGACCGAAGCGGCTTCGCGCTCCCGCTCCGTCCAACCCCCTTCCGGACCGATCAGCATGGTCAGGTCGCGAGGTGCACCCATGTCGGCCAGGCGTCGCGGGGCGTCGCGCACGAGCATCACCGGATAGTCCTCCGCTCCGATCACGGCATCCAGCGACGACGCGGCCGAAACCTCGGGCACGCGCAACCGCGCGGCCAGCATCGCTGCCTCCCGGCAGATCGTCGCCCAGCGTTCGAGCTTCTCGCCCCGAGCCACGCTCCGCTCGGCCTGAAAGACGACGAACGCGTACGCGCCGGCTTCCGTGCAGCGCGACAGCACCAGCTCGAGCGCGGGAGCCGGCAGGTTGGCGATCGCGATCGTGATCTGCGCTGCTGGTTCGGGCTGATGCTTCCGCTCCGACGCGACCGATCCCTCGACGCGCTCCGCCGTGACCGAGTCGAGCCGGACGGTCAGCATGTACCCCCGGGGGTCGACGACATCGATCTCCTCCCCGGGCCGGGCCCGCAGCGAGCGCGCGAGGTGGAGGGCGTCGCCGCCCTCGATCACCACCCGCTCGCCCTCGCGGCGGCCGAAGAACGCGGGCATCTACATCACGTTGAAGGTTTCGTAGACGGCGACCTGGGCGCCGCCTTTGATCACCGGACAGCCGTAATGGATAAGGAGGTATCTCACCCCGCCAAGTTTGATCGCTGCTCGCTGATCAGGGCGAGCGCTCGCGCGAGCCGGTCGCGGTTCGCCGGCGCGTTGAGCCAGCGGTTCTGACCCGACGGATGCGGCAGCGGGATCATCACCGGCCGGGCGCCGAAGGCTTTGCCCACGCGGTCCTCCAACGCGGCGCGGCCGAGGAAGCGCGAGATCGCCATCTGGCCGACGAGGATGATCACCTTGGGCTTGAGCAGCCCTAGCTCGGCGTCGAGCCAGTGGGCGCAGTTCGCGATCCCGGCGGGGGGTGGCGCCAGGTCGCCCGTGTCCTGGCGGTTGCGCCCGGGGAAGCAGCGCATCAGCGCTGCGATGTAAGTCAGGCGGCGGAACTCCTCGGGGTCGTGGAAGCCGGCCCGCAGCATCCAGCGGTCGAGCTCCCTGCCGGCACGTCCGGAGAACGGCCGCCGGGTCTCGCGCTCCGCGGGCCCGGGCGCCTGTCCGATGAGAAAGAACGGGGCACCCCATCGTCCCTCGAACGTCGGGTTGGCCTCCCCGATGATGCCCTGGTCGGCGCACACGCGGCACGCGCGACACGCGGCCTGGTGCGCGAGCAGGTCAGAGCGGCCTGCCGTCAGATGACGCGGATCAGGCGCGAGTTCGGTGCGGCGCCAGGAATCCGCCCGCGCTTGGTCATCGGCTTGCCCGCGATCTCTTTGATGTCGGCGGTGAAGGCGATGGGTGAGGCTGAGCTGATCGCCATCCCCACCCCATAGGAGTGGATGGGACATTTCGCGGCTTCGAACTCGCGGATCCGCGCGGCGTCGAGACCCCCGGAGACGAAGATGCCGACATGTTCAAACCCCGCAAAGTCGAGGCGAGCGCGAACCTCTTTCACAAGATCGACCGTCACTCCACCGCGCTCGCCCGGAGTGTCGAGCCGCACCCCGCGCAGCCGCTTGCCCAGCGCCTCGGCGACGCGCAGCGCCTCCTCGGCCTCGTCCTTGAACGTATCGACGAGCACGATTCGCAGCACGTCGTCGCGCATGTGCTCATCGAAGGCGAGCGCCGCTTTGACAGTGTCGCCGAACAGAAGGATCATCGCGTGCGGCATCGTGCCCGACGCTCCCTGCAGTCCGGCGAGCTGCGCGCCGAGAGGTGTCGCGCAGCCGGCGCACCCGCCGACGACCGCCGCATACTCCATCGTCGGACCGATCAGAGGGTGGACGTGGCGGGCGCCAAAGCTGATCACGCGCTTGCCGCCCGCGGCCTCGACGATCTCTCGCGCGGCGGTCGCCCAGCCAGAGCAGCTGGACAGCATGCCGAGCAGCGCCGTCTCATAGACACCGAAGCGCGAATAAGGCCCGCGGATCCGGAGCACAGTCTCCTTTGCGCTCATAGCCGCGCCTTCGGCGATCGTCCACGCCTGGTCGCCTTCCTGCAGCACCCCGCCGAGCAGCCGCACGGCCTCGGCGACTCCGCAAAGGACTCCAGGCCGGCTGGCAAAGAAATCCATGGCGACGACGGCGTCGACGTGGGCGCCGGCCAGGGTCGTCCGGGCGCGCTGGAAGTAGACGTCGGAGGCGGGCCCGCCGTAATAGGCGATGAGCTCGGCCGCCGGACTGGCGGCCGTAACCTGCTTCATTGCGCATTGAACTTAGCAGCCTCGGTAAGATCCGAGGCCTATGGGCATGCCTTCTTCGCAGCAGGTGCTCGACGTGCTCGGGCGGATCAAGGACCCCGACCTCGGCCGCGACGTCGTGAGCCTCGGGATGATCAAGGAGCTCGAGGTGAGCCCGCAGGGCAAGGTCAGCTTCACATTCGAGCTGACCACGCCTGCCTGTCCTGTTCGCGACCGGTTCAAGTCGCAGGCGGAAGACGCGGTCAACGAGCTGCCTGGAGTGACAGCGGTGGACATCCGCATGACCGCCAACGTCCGGCCGGCCTTCACGCGCCCGAAACCGTCCGAGATCCTGCCCGGCGTCAAGCAGACGATCGCCGTCGCCTCGGGCAAAGGCGGGGTGGGCAAGTCAACGGTCGCCGTCAACCTGGCGGCGGCTCTGCGCCTCAGCGGAGCCGAGGTCGGGCTGCTCGACGCGGACATCTACGGCCCTTCGATCCCCGTGATGACCGGCTCGCGTACCGTTCCCCAACAGGCCAACGGCCGCCTCCTGCCGGTCGAGTCGCACGGAATGAAGCTCATGTCCTTCGGACATATCAACCCGGGGGGCGAGCCGACCATCTATCGCGGCCCGATGGTCGGCAAGGCGATCGAGGCGATGATGATCCAGGTCGACTGGGGCCGGCTCGACTACCTCGTCATCGACCTACCGCCGGGGACCGGCGACGCGTCGCTGACGCTCGCGCAGGCCGTGCCGCTGACGGGCGTGGCGATCGTCTGCACACCGCAGGACGTGGCGACCGACATCGCGGTCAAGGCACTGCAGATGTTTCGCAAGCTCAACGTCACGCCGCTTGGCCTCATCGAGAACATGAGCTGGTACGTCTGCCCCAGCTGCGGCCACCGGCACGAGATCTTCAGCCATGGTGGAGCGGAATCGGCGGCGAAGAAGCTGGGCGTTCCATTCCTCGGCGCGATCCCGCTCGAAGAGGCGATCCGCGCAGACGCCGACTCCGGCGTCCCCGTCGTCATCTCGCGACCTGAATCCGCGGGCGCGAAAGCGTTTGTGGAGATCGCCTCGCAGGTCGCCGCCCGCACTTCGATTCAGTCGTACCGGCAGCTGCCCGTCATCAACGTCCACTAGGCGGTTAGGCCGCTGCAAGACCCAGACCCGTTTCCCACCAACATCGATGTCGACCGCGCGCGCCAGGTGGTAGAGATCATGTGGGAGGATGGCGCGCACACGACCTACACGGGCGAGCAGCTGCGGTGGGCATGTCCGTGCGCCGAGTGCCGCGGCGAGGCAGGTTTGCCAGGCCGCCTGTCGCGCGTGAAAGCATTGAGCGCGGAAGAGCTGCGGGTCCAGGACGTCACGCTCGTCGGTCAGTACGCGCTGCAGATCGCGTTCGAGAGCGGGCACGCGACCGGCCTCTATACATTCAATTACCTCCGGCGGCACTTGATGCAATAATTCCCGCGGCCCGTTGTCGATCTCCACGTCGCCGCCAGAAATCAAGCCACCGTCCCCCGCGACCTATCCGCTGAGACGACCCGCGCGTCGCCGTCGGACTCTTGGCCGCCGCGGTTGGACCGCTATCGGCACCGTACTGCTCGTCGTCCTGATCGGCGTGGGCGCATTTCTCATCTACGAGAACACGCTGCCAACCACCGTGACCACGAACGTCAAAAACGGCGCGAAGGACATTCCGACGGACGGCAGCTTCACGCTCACGTTCTCGAGGTCGGTCTCCCCCGACGTGATCAGGGCGGCGTTCTCGATCACGCCGGCGACCGACGGCACGATCACGTCGGTGTCGGGGCAGACCCAGTACGCGTGGACGCCGGGCAAACCGCTGAGCGAGCTCACGACCTACACCGCGGCGCTGCTGCCGATCTACGACATCGGCCATCACCGCGTGAGCGGAGGCCGGTGGAGCTTTACGACCATCATCATCCCGCGCGTGGTCGGGCTCACCTCAGGAGACGGCAGCCAGTTGAAAGACGGCATGGAGATCGATCCGTCGTCGTCGCTGAAGGTCACCTTCAACGACGCGATGGAGCCGGTCACGATCAAAGCCACGATCGGTGGACAGGTCGCCAACCTCAAATGGGCCGAGGACGACCGCAGCGCGACCTTCTCGACCGCCGGTCTCGCGTCTGGACCGCTCACGATCCAGATCGCGCCTGGTGGCCGCGACCAGAGCGGGCACATCGCCGCGGCGGCGTTCACCGTCAAGACCGGCATCTACTGGCACGACCACGAGCACACCGTCTCGCTGCGCTATCCGGCGATGATCCAGATTCCCAATGACGAGTTCGCGCGCGACCAGAACGGCTTGCAAGCGGCGGACATGATCTTCGAGTACCTCGCCGAGGGTGGAATCACACGCCTCACTGCCGTCTACCAGAACGCTCCGAACCTGATCGGCCCGATGAGGTCGGCCAGATTCATCTCGCTGAAGATCGGACGCCACTACCGGGGCTTGCTGTTTCAGTCGGGCGAGTCACAAGCCACCCGCGCACGGGCCGCCTCGGATCCGAGCCCGCAGTTCTTCGACACGATCGGCTATCAGTACCGGACGAACGCTCGGTTCGTGCCCGACAACCTGATGATCGACGGGGACAGGGTGGCGGCGGCCGAGAACAACTTTTACTCCGGCATCGCCGCATTCACGATTCCGAAGGCGCGGCCTGACCTGAGCGGCGGCAGCCTGGCCGGCACGGTGACCGTCGGCGAGCACTATTCGACCTATTCATACGACGCGGTCACCGGCACGTACCAGAAGACGGAAGAGGGCCACCGCTACGCCGACGCGAGCTTGAAGCAGCCGCTGCGGATCGAGATGCTGGTCGTCCTGCACACCCGGGAGCAGCTGCTCGACGTCGGCGACGGCCATGGCGCCCACATCCACGATTTCGACCTGGACACGAGCGGCGCTATCAGCGTCTACTACAAAGGCCTCGGCTACAAGGGAGCCTGGAAGTCGACCAACAGCCACGGCCCGCTGGTGTTCACGCTCGACAACGGCCAGTCCCTGCAGCTGCCGCCGGGCCTGGTCTGGATCGACGTCACGCAGTAATCACGTCCGGCGGCACAGAACGACATCTCGAATCGAATTGTGCCTCACTACTGACGGCTTGAATCCAACCTGGCGCAGCATCCGCAGCCAGGCCGCGCGGGCGAAAAGTCCGTGCGTCTGGCGCTCGTGAACGACCCGTACCCGGCCCCGCCTGTCCCGTAGCAGGATTCCGAAGTCGACTCGGATCGTCGTGTCGTCGGGGTCTGGGTCGGTGGTCCACTGCACGTACCTCACGCTGCGGCCGTCCGAGTCGTAGCCCCCGTGATCCGTGCTGGGGACAAAGGTTTCTCGCATCTCGTCGGGTACGAACAGAGCAACGCCACCAGGCCGGCAGTGGACAAAAGCGGTCTTCATCAGCGCACTCAGGTCCGATTCATTCGTCATGTGGCACACGGAGTCGTGGACGAAGACCGCATCAAAGGTTCTGGCCAGGCGCACTGTTCGGATGTCGCCCAAAAGGTGCTCACACTCAGGATTCCTCTTTCGACTCACCGCGAGCATTTGAGGAGACTTGTCCACCAACGTCATCGCGTAACGGGCCTTGAGGTGGAAGGCGATGATTCCGCTGCCGGAACCAAGGTCGAGCACCGTGCGCGGTCGAGGAGGACCGGACTTTCCCAGAAGGCGACCGAAGAAAGCAGCTTCGTCGCGATACTCCGACGGCTCGGCAAGGATGGGCCACCATCCGGCCAGCTCGTCGTACAGCTTCATCGATTGGTCGATAGGTTACCGAGGACCCAGTGCTGGTCGCCTCCGACCTAAGCCGAATTCAAGTCTTCACGAGACCGTCACGGCGGCCGTGTAGATATCGAGCTGGTGCCGCGCACCGTCGGGATTCGTCCCGGTGCTGTTGGAGTTGTCCGACCAGGCCGGATGCGCGACGCCACCGAAGAAGGCGAGGCCGGAGTAGTCGCCGTAGTCGATCCCGTTGCCCGAATCGTGGGAGTTCGACGTCCCGGCGCTGATCTGCATGTTCTCGCTGAACGACGTTCCCCCATTTGAGCTGAACGCGCCCCACAACTGAGCGTCGGTATTCGGGGCCCCGTCCGTATCTCCAGGGCCACCCGCGCCCAGGTCCTTCCTGGCGTCATACCAAACGGCGGCGATGTCGCCCGTGGTCTGGTCCAACGCGATCTTCGGCAGAAACTGGCTGTTGGTTGTCTGGTCGTCATTCACCAGCACCCCTTGACTCCAGCTTGCGCCGTCGTCGTCTGAATACCGCACGTAGATATCCGTGTCGTCGCTCTCGTTCTGCTGCTCTTTGGTGTTGATCAGGTAGACGCGGCCATTGTGCGGTCCTCCGGTCCGATCCCACGCGAGCCCCGGTTCGGCGTCGATCGAGCGATCCGCCTGCGCGGGGATGAAGTCAAACCCTCCGACATGCGTAGCGGTGACAAATACTCGATCGCCGAAATTGGCCGGTCCCAGACCGTCGGGGTCGACGTTGATGAACAGCTTTCCGCCGCCCTGACCGCTCTCGGTGAGCGTGCACACCTGCATCACCTGCCCGGCAGGTCCGATCGCGATATCGCCATATGTGCAGTTGTTCGTTCCGGGGACGACCTCTCCCTGAAAGAACGCACCGACCTGGCCCAGGCCGGTCACCGGTGCGCCGGTGGCGAACATGGGTCCGCCAGCGTTGACGATGACCCACACCTCGCCGTGGCCCGCGGTGATGGTTGGTTGATCCACAAATCGAAACAGCCCGCGGTTGTCCCCGCCCGACTTCGTCGGCGTGTTTTTGGGCGGTGCCACGACGTTGGAGATGATGTTGAACGTCAGGCCCCCGTCCGTGCTGAGCGCGATCGGGACCTCGTTCTCGGCCTCGAACAGGTAGGTCAGGAACAGATTCCCGAACTCGTCGAACGACAAGCTCGGATCGCAGCAGGAGTCGCCGAGGCTGTCGTTGTTGCCGATCAGGCGATGCGTCCAGGTGGCGCCGCCGTCGAAGCTGATGGCCGCGAACATTCCCGCGGTCAGTCCTGCCTCCCGGTGTCCGATGTTGCTCACCATGACGATGTTGTCGGGGTTGGTCGGGTTGACGGCGATCGTCTCTTCGGACTCGTTGAGGTGCCGCTGGCTAGCGTCAACGTTGTGCGGGACGCTTGCTGCGCTCGCCGTGCTGACCGGAGTGGCAGCGAACATCCCGATGATCATCAAGGGGCCGAGTGCATGCAGCCTGCGCATGGTGTCCTCCTGCCAAACGTGACCGAAAAAAATCAGTCTATTGCGGCACGTTCGGCGAGGCAAATGCGGATCTTGCTTGGAAGGATTATTTTGTCTGGGGGATTTTGGGTCCGTGGACGTCCGGCCGGCTACGGGTTGCATGGGGAGGTCACGACCATGGTGTGGTTGGTCCTACGTCACTCCATTAGGCTGAAGGCGGCGGTCCTTGGCCTGAGCGCGCTGCTCGCTCTTTGGCCTTCAGGCCTGGCGGCTGGATCCAGTCTCTGGTCGTCATCGATCACAGCCACCAACATGGTCGTGAGCACGCCGACCAGCGGAGGCGGCTACCCGGAACTCCCGCCCGTGAAGGGCGGTTGCGTCGGGCCGAGCCCCAACAACTTCAATGCCAATCACTCCGAGTCGGAGTTGGCCGTCGAGCCGGGATCCGAGCAGATCGTTGGCTCATCCAAGTTCTTTTTTGACAAGTTCTCGACCAACTACAACTTCTATTTGGGCAGCTTCAACATCAACGGAACGTCCCACTCCAACAACATCGTCCAGGGCTACGACTGCTCGACGACGGAGACCACCCCGGGAGTTTTGAACCAGAACATGCCGCCGAGCTGGACCAACACCACCGACCCGAATGTCGCGTTCGACACCAAGGGCCGCGTCTACCAAACCATGCTGCCGTTCAACGCGTTCTGGACGAACCTGCATCCCGACGGCGAGATCACGGTTTCCTACAGCGACGATTTCGGCGTTCACTGGGTGACGGGCAACGGCGGGCAGGCCCTGGAGCAGGTCCCCAACGCAAGCTCCTTCCAGCTCGGCCACGTCGAGGACAAGCAGTGGGTGGCGGTCAACCACTATCCCGGCAGCAGGTTCCAGGACCATGTTTACGCAACCTGGGACATCGTCAACGGCAACGTCGGCAGCACGGTCAAGCTAAAGGCTGCGGTTTCGCGCGACCGAGGACTTACCTTCTCCAAGGCGGCCACCATCGTTTCGGCGTCGGTGAACCAGCAGCGCAACCAGTTCAGCCAGCCCGCGGTCGATCCGTCGGGGGATCTGTACGTCGCTTACGCGAACATCGGGACCAAGAGCACCCTCGCCGACATGTTCGTCACGAGGTCCAGCGACGACGGCAACACCTTCAGCACGCCTGTCAGGGCCGCGTCTGGCCACATCATCGGAGTGGGCTCGGTTCGGGACACAAACACCACTTTCCGGGACGGCATCAACTTCGCTTTCACCGTATCGCCGGACTTCCCGGGTCATCTCTATCTCGCCTACAACGACTTCAACGGCACCCAATACAACACCTTCTTCGTTCAGTCGACGGACGGCGGCCAGACCTGGAGCCAGCCGGTTGCGGTCAATGACGACATCGGCTCAGGTAAGGTGGCCGATCACTTCCAGCCGGCCGTCGCCGCCGGTCCGGACGGGGCTGTCGCGGTCGGGTTTTACGACCGGCGCGCCGCGTGTCCGTCCGATGGGAGCATCATCCCGCAGGACAAGGGCCGATCGAACTTCTGCATCGACGTCTCGGTGCAGCCATACAAGGACAGCGGGAGCGGGGCGGCGCCGGTCGGATCGAACATCAGGGCGTCCAACTTCACGTGGGATCCGCAGCAGCCCGGGCTGCTGGTCAACCCTGATGGGACCACGACCGACGTACAGACGCTCGATGGCCTCGGGCAGATGGCCTGCGCCTCGCATAACGACCCCTGCAGGCTCTCGTTCATCGGTGACTATTTCGGTCTGGCCGTATCGGCGAGGAACATCTACACGCTGTCTGTCTCGACGCACTATCCCTCGAATGTGAAGGCGGATGACGGATCCACGCTGTACTACCAGCAGCAGGTTGTGGGTGTGATCAGCCGTTCGAGCTTGGGGATTTAGGGATCTAGGTCGAGGTTGGGTGGGAGTCCTTCTGGACTCCCACCCACGATCCGAAGAACGGCTGCAAGCCCCCTGCCCGCAACCTCGGCAGGGTCCTCGCCCCAATACGAGGCGTTGAAGGTCTCAAGACTCCACGGTCCCGCATAACCGTCCGCAGTGAGGTCCTTTGCCAGATCCCGCAGGTTGATCACCCCCTCGCCGGGAAAAACTCGATCGCGGTCCTCGATCTCCAGCGGTGGCATGGCAGGAGCATCGTTGAGATGGACAAGTGCGAGGCGCTCAACCGGGTAATCGCGCAGCGGCCGGGCGCCGCTCGCGTGCCAGTGACACGAGTCGAGCACGAGCTCAATCCCGTCGACACCGTCGACGACCTCGCCGGCGAGCGCGGGCGTGTTGATCGGGCAGTCAGCAAAACCCAGGAACTCGAACCCGATCCGAATTCCCATCGCGCCGGCACGCTCGCGGGCGAGCTCGAGCGCCTCACGCGTGCCCGGGATCGCCCGACTGGTCTGTAGACCAGGCGCTCTCGGGACGATGGCGAGCAGGTACCGGGACCGAATCTCCTTGCAGATGCGCAGACGCGGCGGCAGGTCTGCGTCGAGCTGCTCGCGGTTCATCCGGCCGTCCGACCTCAAGCTCAAGGCGACCCCGTTCACGGTCAGGACCTCGTTCGGGCGCGCAAGCTCTGCGGTCGCGCGAACCTCGGCGCTGCTCTGAAGGAGTCGCTCCACGCGTGCCTCGATGCCGGCATAGCCGGTGTCCCGCGCGATCTCCAGCACACGCTGTGTGTTCGTCGTCATCAAGGTGGCCCCATTGAGGTAGATGACGGCGTTCACTTCTCACGGATGACGCCGAAGGTCAGCCCGGCGACGATGTACCTGCGACCGATCACCATCAGGACGAGCGGCAGGGCCATGGCGATGACCCCCGCGGCTGCCATGTCGTTCCAGATGATCTCGAACTGCGTGACCAGGCCCTGAACTCCGACCGGAAAGGTTTGCGCGTTGGGGGTGGCGGTCAAGATCAAGGCGAAGAGAAACTCGCTCCACGCGAAGGTGAAGATGATGATCGCGGCGGCCATCACTCCTGGTGCGGCCAGCGGCAGCAGCACGCGCCAGAACGCGATCCAGCGCGTCGCCCCATCGACGCGTGCGGCATCCTCGAGCTCGAGTGGGATCTCGGTCAGGAATCCCTTCAGCATCCAGATGGCAAAGGGCAGGTTGAACAAGGAATAGATGCCGATCAGCGCGATGGGCTGGTCGTAGATCTGCACCGTTCGCACGATGGCGAAGTAAGGGATGACCACGGCGATGGGTGGTAGAAAGCGCAGCGAGAGCGCCCAGTTGAGAACGCCCACCCGCAGTCGGGCTGGAACCGGCAGTCGCGTGAGCGGATACGTGATCACCAGGCCCACGACAAGCGTCACCAGGACAGTCGAGACACATACGACCACGCTGTTCTTGAGGAGGACCCAGAACCCTCGGTCGATCAGCACGCTGGAGTAGGCGGCGAAGGTCGGGTTATGGGGAATCAGGTGAACCGTGCTGGCGAAGAGCTCTCCCTTGCTCTTCAGGGAGGTGACGAACAACCAGTAGAGCGGAAAGCCGTACAGGACGCCGGCCAATCCCAAAGCGAAGGTGGTGAGGGCCGACCTGAGGATGACAGCGGTCCCCAGGCGTCTCATGCTCGCTCCAGCGGAAGGACGCGGGCGATGAGTGTGTAAAGCAGGCTGAAGGAGACAAGCACGACCACCGCAAGAGCCGCCGCCTGTCCCGTGTCGAAGAACTTGAACTCAACACGGTACATGTAGAGGCTCAGCAGCTGGGTGGATGTGCCCGGACCGCCACCCGTGAGGATGAACACGTGGTCGAAGACGCGCAGCACGTCTGCCAGCCTGAAGAAGAGGATGAGGATGAACAGCGGGCGCAGGTAGTGGAGGTCGATGTACCGGAACTGCGCCCACCAGTTGGCGCCGTCGATCTGGGCGGCTTCGACCGACTCGCGCGGCACGGTCTGCAGGCCGGAGAAGAGCACCAGGTAGACGAACGGTGTCCACTGCCAGATGTCGACGCTTGCCACGGCCAGCATTGCCAGCGTGGGGTCCCCCAGCCAGTTGATCTCCTGGTGGACGCCTACATAGCGTTCGAGGAGCACGTTCAGCACTCCGTAGCCCGGGGCATAGATCAGCCGCGCCACCACGCCGATCGCGACAGGCGGGACCACCAGCGGCAGGATGGCGAGCACGTAGATAGCGGCTCGTAGGCCAGGCCTCCGCACGGTGCGATGCACGAGCAGGGCGAAGCTGAGGCCGAGCAGGATCTCGATCGGGAGAACGATCAGCGCGTAGACGCCGGTGGCCCTGATCGCCTCGTAGAGCAGAGGATTCGCGAGCGCCCGGGAGTAGTTGAGAGGTCCGACGAACGTTCCGTCCTCGGTGCTGAGCGACTGGATGATGACGAGGACGAATGGGATGGTGACGATGACGAAGACCGCACTGAGCGCCGGCAGGAGGATCAGGTAAGCCAGGCGCTCGTCCCGGCTGAGCCGCCGCCAACCGGCCCTCACAGCCTGCACAGCCGTGCGGACCGGTCGGCCGGCCGCGGACGAATCACATCGTCAATCTAAGAGGGGTAACCGGCCTGTTTCATCGCCGTGCGAATCTGCGTCGCCGCCCCTGTCAAGGCATCCTTCGGCGTCTTGAGCCCGGCCACAGCCTGGTTCACGGCCGTCCCGTAGATGGTCTCGACGGCGTTCCACTGGTCGGTTCGAGGCCGCCAGTTGGGTTGTGCCGCGAGGGACTGCGCCAGCGCGGGGAAGTAGGGATTGTTCTGGCCGAGGGTCGGGTCGTTGAGCAGGCTGGTCCGGGTGGGAATGCCTCCGTTCTGGACGTACGTCTTCATGTTCTCGGTCTTGATCAGCCATTTGATGAAGTCGGCTGCCGCCGATCCGTTCTTCGAGCCTTTCGGGATCCCGAGCAGCCAGTTGCCCATCATGCCGAGACCCTTGCCGCCGGGTCCCTTCGGGATCGGGATGTACCCCATCTTGCCCACGACCTGGGAGACGCCCTGCGCCTCTACCACGCCGGTGACCTCCGCCGGCCACGTCGTGGACTGGAACGCCTGCCCGATCGCAATCAACCGGTCGCGGTCGGCCGCATCGATGTTCGCGGCGCCCGGCTCCGCGTACTTCTTCAGCGTCTGCGTGAGGAATGTGATGGCGTCGATCGACTCTGTGGAGTCGAGCTTGACCTTCCAGCTGGTGTCGAAGATGTCACCGCCGAATGACCAGAGGATGGGGAGCGAGTCACTGCTCGCGGGGTTGGTGGCCTTGCCGCGGATGACGTAGCCGTAGAAATTCGCCTTGTTGAATTTCTGGGCGTTGGCCAGGACGTCATCCCAACTCGTCGGTGGCGTTGTGGCCAGGTCCTTGCGGTACATGAACATCTCGACGTTGCCCACGATGGTGATGCCGTACAGGTGCTGAGACTTCCCCTGCTCAGAGGGCGGTACGGGCCCGTGGGGCGGGGGCCAGGTGCCCACGTCGTAGACGATGCTCGGTATGTCCGAGTCGCGCGTAAAGCCGAAGTTCGAATCGAGCGGCTGGAGCGCGCCCATGGTGCCGAATTTGGGCATCCAGGGGTCGTCCATCATGCAGAGGTCATAGGACGAGCCGTTCGCCTGAAACGTCGTCACCAGCTTCTCGAACAGCTGGTCGTAAGGAAACTCGACGATCTCCATCGTGATGCCGCTCTGCGACTGATACATCGGCGCCACCTTCTTGAGTGGCCCGTCCTCGGCACCCTGGACCGCCGCGATCGTAAGCTTCGATGGCTTGTTCGAAGTGGTCGGGCTCGAGCCCGAGCACGCCTCGAGGATGGCTGGGATTGATGTCAGCATCGCTCCGGCGACGGCCGTGCGTTTGACGAATTCACGCCGAGTGATTGGTTGCATGTCGACCTCCTCTGAGGCTGAACGGGCCCTCCTCGCGGAGGGGCTCACGAGCAGAGATTCGTGGCGCGATCGTATCAGTTTCGCGCCAGCGTGCCGGGTCGCCTCGAGCTCGCCTTACAGTCGAAAATAGCCCAAGTGCATATAGGTCTGATCGGCGTCGGGAGAATCGGCGCCCTTCACGCGCAGCACCTGGCGATGCTGTCGCAGGTCGATCGGCTGACCATCACGGACATGGACCAGAAACGCGCGGCCGAAGTCGCGCGTCGGCTCAGCGCCGGCGTCGTCGAGACGCCCGAGGCGCTCCTCGAGTCGGGTGTCGACGCGCTTGTGATCGCCGCGGCGACTCCCGCACATGCGCCTTTGCTCCACATGGCCGCGGACGCACGGGTGCCGGCTTTTTGCGAGAAACCCATCGCGCTCGACCTCGCGACGACGGACGCGGTGATCGATCACGCGGAGCGGGCGAAGATCCTTGTCCAGATCGGATTTCAGCGCCGGTTTGACGCTGGTTATCGCGCCGCCAGGGAAGCTGTGCGCTCGGGCGGGTTGGGTGACGTTCAGCTCGTCCGGGTGGCAACGCACGACCCCGCGCCGCCTCCTGAGGAATATGTCGCCGTGTCCGGCGGCATCTGGCGCGACTTGGCGATCCACGACTTCGACATCGCCCCGTGGGTGATCGACCGGCCTGTGGTCGAGGTTTACGCGGCGGGCCAGGCCCACGCGCCTGCTTTCGCCAGGCACGACGACATCGATGCCGCGGGAGCGGTGCTTCGCTTCGAGGGTGGAACCCTCGGCATCGCCAGCGGCATGCGCAACGACGCCCGCGGCTATGACGTGCGGATGGAGATATTCGGCCTCCGCGACAGCATCGTCGTGGGGTTGAGCCCCCGCACCCCGATGCGGTCGGTCGAACCCGGCGTCGCCGCTCCGGTAGAGCCTGGGTACCGCGACTTCATCGACCGATTCGCGGACGCCTACAGAGCTGAGCTCGAGGGCTTCCTGCACGCGGCCCAAACTGGATCCGAGAGCCCGTGCACCGTGCACGCTGCACGCCGCGCGCTTGTGGTGGCGCTTGCAGCCGATCGTTCGAGACGCGAAAACCGGCCGGTGCGTATCGATGAGGTCGGCTAGTCGAGGTTCGGCTCAGCCCGGCGCCCTGAGCCGCGTCAGACGGTCGGTGCGCTGGCCAGGACCGCCCGCATCGTCCTTCGCCGCCTTGAAACTCTGACCGCGATGCGGGTAAAAGTCATGAGCCAGATGCCAAGCAGCGCCGGCAGGATCAGCAGAAGCAGCCAGTCGAGCGGGTTCGCCGACGGCGAGTCGAAGAGGATGGATCGGCTCGACGTTTGCTGCTGCGCCGGCAGGTTGATCGGGAAGTCGGGAAGCGTGATGTTGTCGCCCGCGCTCAATCCAGGTGAGTCAGCGACGACGATGGTCGTGGTCGAGCCGTTCGAGCTCGGGTGCGATGCGGGGTTGGAGCTTGGATTCGAAGCCGGCGACGGACTCGGCGCCGGAATCTGCTGGTGCTTCAGCTGGCCGTAATGGTGGCCAGGGTTGCTCAGCTGACCATAGTGGTTGCCGGGGTTGTTGTCTTTTCCGTAGTGATTGCCTGGATTCTCTTTCGCGTACGCGGTGGCGCTTGCAAGCAACACCAAGGTTGACGAGAGGAGAACTGCGGCTGCTGCAACGTGGGCTGGGACGGGTTTCATGACATCCTCCTGGTTGGTAGCCGCAACTCTAGCGGACGGCGGCCGTCGTCACGTTGGGACTTTGGTCCCATATCGTGGGCTGAAGACCCACAAATCCCAATCCGGCGACCTATCATCGGCGCGCCTTGCCGTTCAGCGTCGAAGACTTAGCCCTCACCGCCCTGGTTCGCATCCTGCCGCGCAGCCGCTACCGGCTTGCGGCGCAAAACCGACTTGCGGTTCCAATCCTTCGCCGGCAACACCGCGCGGATCGCGTACCGCCAGCAGGGCGCCACCCCCTCCTTTCTACTGTTTGCCGGCCCGCCGAATGCGACCGAGACGATCGTAAGTCGACCGGTCGCCACCCTTCCAGGCGCTGAGCGCAGGGGTAGCTCGGGTCGATGCCAGCTCGCGCGACGGCAGCTACACGTTCCAGCTCCGCGTCGACGTGGG